>NZ_JBUXJL010000006.1:0-307046 GCF_056158125.1 Bacillus sp. EB V-12
ACTTGGTCGCTCATTTGCGACTCCCTTATGTTAACATCTTCGTTTTTCGATGTCAACTAAGTTTTTTAATTTCTTTTTTGTCGTTTTCTGCGTTTCCGCATCAGCGACGGTTATTAATATATCATGGTGAAAAATGAAATGCAACACCTTTTATAAACTTTTTTTAAAACTGCCCACATTTCTTTTTTTATATCATATACTTAAACGAAATATCTCTTTCATGTATGAGCAATTCCTACATATATTTTATATAAAGTTACTCTATCAAAAGACGTTTCTTTCTATAATAAGCGTTTTATTCATATAGCATATCATACAGGGAGGAATATATATGGACTATACCGATTTATTAATCAAACTAGGTCTCTCGGCTATTTTAGGATTTGCCATTGGTTTAGAACGTGAATTAAAACGGAAACCACTTGGTTTAAAAACGTGTTTAGTTATTTCTATTATTAGTTGCCTCCTAACGATTGTTTCTATTAAAGCAGCTTATAACTTACCACATACCGATCATATGAATATGGATCCACTTCGACTTGCCGCTCAAATTGTATCAGGAATTGGTTTTTTAGGTGCTGGCGTAATTTTAAGAAGAGGCAACGATAGCATTGCAGGGCTCACGACTGCCGCTATGATCTGGGGTGCTTCTGGTATTGGTATTGCTGTTGGGGCCGGATTCTATATTGAAGCGATATTCGGAATGTGTTTCCTTATGATTAGTGTCGAACTTATACCACTCGCGATGAAATATGTAGGCCCTAGATCATTTCGTCAACGTGATATCGCTGTGAAACTTGTTGTACGAAATATGGACAATATCCCAATCGTAATTGAAGAAATAAAAGAAATGGATATAAAAGTTAAGAATATGAAGCTTAAAACATTAGAAAACGGTTCTCACTATTTACATCTTAAACTGTCCATTGATCAAAAAAGACATACTGCTGATGTTTACTATGCTCTCCAGCATCTTGAAAGTGTCCAACAAACTGAAGTGGAAAGTATGTAACGTAAAACAAACTCTCTTTAATTAGAGAGTTTTTCTTTTTTCTATAATGGCAACAATGAATGTAGTCCTACAAAGTAAGGAGGAATAGGCAATTGAAATCCCGTCCGAATTTAGTAGATACATTTCGTGATTCCATTATTTTTCGTTTAATTTGTTTTATTATTGTACTGACTGCTTTTTCCGGTTTTCTTATACATAGATTAGAACCTTTTCATTTCACTACATGGTTTGACGGAATTTGGTGGTCAATCGTTACCATTTTTACAGTTGGATATGGCGACTTTGCTCCCCATACAACGATAGGAAAACTAATAGGTATAAGTATTATTTTATTAGGAACTGGCTTTTGTTCTTATTATATGGTGCTGTTTGCTACTGAAATGATTAATAAACAATATATGAAAATTAAAGGTGAAGAAGCCGCTACTTCTAACGGTCATATGATTATCGTTGGCTGGAATGAGCGCGCAAAACATGTTGTAAAGCAAATGCACGTATTACAACCAAACCTTGATATCGTTTTAATTGATGAAACACTTTCTTTACTCCCAAAACCATTTCATCATTTAGAATTTATAAAAGGTTGTCCGCATCACGATCAAACTTTATTAAAGGCCAATATTGCAACGGCACACACCATATTAATAACAGCTGATAAAGAAAAAAACGAAAGCTTAGCGGATACACAGTCCATTTTAAATATTTTAACTGCAAAAGGGCTCAACCCAAACATTCACTGCATCGCTGAACTTCTTACTTCTGAACAAATACAAAATGCAACGAGAGCTGGCGTGTCAGAAATTATAGAAGGAAATAAATTAACGAGCTATGTATTTACCGCTTCTCTTTTATTCCCTTCCATTTCAGGTGTACTATTTTCACTTTACGACGAAATCTCTGATAATAAATTACAACTGATGGAGCTTCCATCGTCCTGCACCGGACAAACTTTTGCCAATTGTAGCTATACTCTTTTAAAGCAAAACATTCTCTTACTAGGTATAAAGCGCGACGAACAATATATGATTAATCCAGTTCATTCCTTTGTTCTCATTGAAAGCGACATACTCATTGTTATTCACCATTAGTAAAATGACGCTCTAATTCTTGCATGAGCACTTTCCCAATATTGATATATTTTCTTTTCACATCTCCATCTGGATCTTTCGGCTCAGCAAATTGATCCATTCCACTTGTTCCAGCTGTTAAAGTATTCACATTATCATCTAGTTCGTCTTGATATACGTGCGAAAGAATATACGGCGTTCCAAGACGAACTATTACGCCTGGTACATCTAGTTCTCCATCAATGGCTGTAAATGGAACTCGTAAAAATTGATACCCATCTTCTTCATCAATTTTGTAATCGAAGCATCCTTTATCATAATCCCAATTACCACCAATGCTATATCCAAGTGGTTTCATAATCTCTTCTAACTTATATAACGCATATGTACGTCCTTCTAAATTTGATTGAATCGGAATCAAGCCCATCCCTCCTAGACTTTTCCTTTAGCATACCCACTTTAGTTTGAATATACTGATGAACTTTTCGATAAAATAATAAAAAGCGACCGGAATCCGGTCGCTTTTTATTATTTTAAACGCTCTTCTAATTCTGCTTTTAATTCTTCAAATCCTGGTTTACCAAGTAAAGCAAACATGTTTTTCTTGTATGCTTCTACTCCAGGTTGGTCAAATGGATTCACGCCTAATAAGTAGCCGCTCATCGCACATGCTTTTTCGAAGAAGTATACAAGGTAACCGAATGTGTACTCATTTAATTCAGGAATATTTACGATTAAGTTTGGTACTCCCCCGTCGCTATGTGCAAGTAATGTACCTTCGTATGCTTTTGTGTTTACGAAGTCTACAGTTTCACCAGCAAGGTAGTTTAATCCGTCTAAATCGTTTTCTTCTGATTCGATTGTTAGTTCATGTGTAGATTTACCTACTTTAAGAACTGTTTCAAATAAGTCACGACGCCCTTCTTGAACGTATTGACCTAATGAGTGTAAATCAGTTGAGAAGTTTGCTGAAGATGGGAAAATACCTTTTTGATCTTTTCCTTCACTTTCACCAAATAACTGTTTCCACCACTCAGCGAAGTATTGAAGTGCTGGCTCATAGTTAACAAGCATTTCAATTGTTTTTCCTTTATTGTATAAAGCGTTACGAACTACTGCGTATTGGTAAGCTGGATTTTCTTCTAGTTCTGATGTTCCGAAGTCATCATGACCAGCAGCTGCACCTTTCATCATCTCTTCAATATTTAAGCCACTTACTGCGATTGGTAATAAACCAACTGGCGTTAATACAGAGAAACGACCTCCAACATCATCTGGAATAACAAATGTTTCGTAACCTTCGTTATCAGCTAATGTTTTTAATGCACCACGCGCTTTATCTGTAGTTGCATAAATACGTTTGCGAGCTTCTTCTTTTCCATACTTTTCTTCTAATAACTTACGGAAGATACGGAATGCTAGTGCTGGCTCTGTTGTTGTACCTGATTTGGAAATAACGTTAATAGAGAAGTCTTTACCTTCTAATACGTCCATTAAATCTTTCATGTAAGTGGAGCTAATGTTTTGTCCAACAAATAGCACTTGTGGAGTTTTACGTTGTTCTTTAGAAAGCGTATTGTAGAAAGAATGGTTTAACATTTCGATTGCTGCGCGTGCTCCTAGGTAAGAACCACCAATACCTACAACAAGTAAAATGTCAGAGTCATTTTTAATTTTTTCTGCGCATTTTTGAATGCGAGCGAATTCTTCTTTGTCATATTGAAGCGGAAGGTCTACCCACCCAAGGAAATCGTTCCCAGCTCCAGTTTTTTCGTGGATTGCGTGATGTGTTACTTTCACTGCATCACGTAAATAAGTGATTTCATGTTCACCGATGAAGGATAACGCTTTAGAATAGTCGAACGTTACATGTGTACTCATCTTTTTCCCTCCAATTATGGATATGTATTTCTGTATTCACTTTAGCGAAACTGAAGTTGTAAATCAAGCGATTCAAACATTGTAAACGTAACCAATATATATTTTTTAGAAAAAGTTCATTTTTTGCATAAAAATTCGCATTTTTCGGTATAGATGTATATACATCTTCTTTCAAACATTTTTTATGTATAAAAACAACATAACTACCCCATTCTATAAAAGAGTTAATTAACTCATCGCTTGCTCATGCTTCACAATTAAGGGGGGCTTTTTCATGAGTACTTTACAACGTATCGCATTAGTCTTTACTGTAATTGGCGCTGTGAACTGGGGACTAATCGGGTTTTTCCAGTTTGACTTAGTAGCAGCCATTTTCGGTGGACAAAATTCAGCTCTTGCACGTATTATTTACGGCATTGTTGGTATATCTGGGCTTATCAACCTTGGTTTACTGTTTAAACCATCTGAAAATCTTGGTACGCACCCAGAAACAAACGAAATTCGATAATCAGTATGTCCTTTCACCTCCGACATACGAATATGATTGCATGCAATCATATTTGCAAATATATATCATAAGATAAAGTAAAAGAGGAACGCTCATATGCGTTCCTCTTTTACTTTGTTAACTCGGACTCTTCAATCCATTCTGCCAACTTTTCTCGCAGCGTATTAAATCCGTTTTCAGATGGGTTCGGTATAAGAATCCTTCCTTGTTTTCTTTTCGCCGCTTTTAACGATAAACTCATTTTTCTGTGCTCTTCATCAATTGAAAGTACCTTTACTTCTACTGTATCGCCGACCTTTAAAAAGTCATGAATATCCTTTACATATCCATTTGTAATTTCAGATATATGCACAAGTCCTTGTGTTTCTGCATCTAACGCTACAAACGCACCGTAATCTTGAATTCCAGTCACTTTCCCTGTTACAACCACTCCTGTTGTATATTGTTCTGACATATGAAACACTCCCATACGTTTACCATTCTCTCTACAATTATAGAGAGCAAAGCAGATATATTTATTTTAAATATCCGATTGGTTAGTACACATTCTAGATAACAATATCTAGAATGCGCATACCTTATATTAGTAAATTATACCACTATGACAGAACTCATTCAAAATTCATGAAAAATTTCCCTTAAAGAAGTATAATTCTCCAATATTGGGATAGACTACTAACACATGGCTTTCTAGTATTCCCCCCCTTTTATGGACAAAACGTATTACGTTTTGTCCTTTTTTTATTTTCAACAAACCGTTCCATTCTCTTCATTGCTTCCATAAGTTGTTCAAGCGACGTCGCATAAGAACAACGAATAAACCCTTCACCACTTTCGCCAAATGCGCTACCAGGGACAACAGCTACTTTTTCTTCCAGCAATAACTGTTCTGCAAATTCCGCTGAAGATAATCCTGTTGAAGATATAGAAGGGAAAACATAAAATGCTCCGCCCGGCACATGACACGTTAAGCCCATTTCATTGAAAGATGTCGTCATAAAATTACGACGCTTCTTATAACTATCTCTCATCCGAATTACTTCATCATTCCCCGCACGTAACGCTTCAAGTGCTGCGAACTGAGACATCGTCGGTGCACACATCATGGAATATTGGTGAATTTTGAGCATCAATTCTGAAAACTGAACAGGAGCTGCAATCATACCGAGACGCCATCCTGTCATCGCAAATCCTTTTGAAAATCCTGAAATTAAAATCGTATGCTCGCGCATATTTTTAATACTCGCGAAACTTGTATATGCTTCGTCGTATACAAGCTCTGCATAAATTTCATCAGATAATACAATTAGATTGTACTTCTCAACAATCACTGCTATTTCTTCAAGCTCGAATTTATTTAGCATTGCACCTGTCGGGTTATTTGGTGAACAAAGTAAAATCGCCTTTGTTTTCGCTGTAATAGCTGCTTCAATTTGTTCTGGTTGTACTTTAAACTCGTTTTCTAGCTTAGTCGCCACAGGAACCGGAACTCCTCCAGCTAATGTCACAAGTGGTGCATAAGAAACGAAGCTTGGTTCAACAATGAGCACTTCATCATCAGGATTTATAATGGCACGCATCGCTACATCTAACGCCTGGCTCGCTCCAACTGTAACAATGATTTCATCACTTGGATCATAAGATACTGCAAATTGTTTTTTTAGATACTTTGCTATTTCTTGACGGAGCTCCAATAATCCTGCATTTGCTGTATATGACGTATACCCTTGTTCCAAAGAACGAATACATGCTTGCCTTACATTCCAAGGGGTAACAAAATCCGGCTCTCCTACCCCGAGGGAAATAACACCTTTCATATTTGCTGCTAAATCAAAAAATTTTCGAATACCAGATGGTTTTAAAGATTCTGCTGATCTAGATAGTTCAAATTGCTTCATGGTGTCACCACAATTCGCTTATCATCATCGTCTTTTTCATAAATAACGCCCTCATGTTTATACTTCTTCAAAATGAAATGAGTAGTTGTAGAAACGACAGATTCAATTGTTGCTAATTTCTCAGAAACAAACATCGCTACTTCCCCCATCGTTTTCCCTTCTAATGTAATAGAAAGATCATATGTCCCTGACATTAAATAAACGGATTTCACTTCTGAATAACGATAAATTTGCTCAGCAACCGCATCAAACCCAACGCCGTGCTTTGGCGTAACTTTCACATCGATCATTGCCGTTAAACCTGTATGTTCTTTCACTTTCGTCCAATCGATATGTGTTACATAATCCACAATAATCTTTTCATTTTCTAATCTCGCAACCATCTTCTTTACTTCTTCTACTTCTATATTTAACAGCTTCGCTAATGTATCTACAGATAATCGACTACTCTTTTCAAGACAAGCTAATAATTCTAATTCTTTTTCTGTCACCATATAAATCATCCTTCCTTTTCGTTTGTGTCTAAATTATACAAATACCCTTTCCAGTTTGAAAAGAAGATTTTTCTATTGAATTATGTCAAAATAAAGTGAAACTTTAATCAGCGGAATGCTTCACCCCGCTGATTATCAGCCCACACCAATCGGGCTTTTACGAGCAGTTGATCTCCCACCTCACTTCTTTGTCTCAACCGTCTTTTTAGGTTGGAGTCTTACTGCTCGTTAAAGCGGGGTAAAGTGAAACTTTAATCAGTGGAAAAATGCGTGATAAAGCGAAAGGGGATGGAACCGTGAAACCAAAAATTTATATTGCTGAACCAGTTCCGACATTTGTAGAAAACTATTTATCAGAACACTGTGATTACGAAAAATGGGATCAAAATGAGAAAGTGCCTCGTGATGTTCTATTAGAGAAAATACAAGATAAAGATGGGTTATTAAATTTCGGATCTGCTATTAATGAAGAATTACTGACAGTGGCTCCTAACTTAAAAGTAGTGAGCAATATTTCTGTTGGTTACGATAATTTTGATTTACAAGCGATGAAAAACCGAAATGTTATCGGAACGAATACACCATACGTATTAGATGATACAGTAGCTGATCTCGTTTTCGCCCTTATGCTATCAGCTGGGCGCCGCGTTTGCGAACTCGATTCTTACGTAAAAAATGGTGAATGGAACGCTGAAATCGGAAAAGAACACTTCGGACTAGATGTACACCATAGCACAATTGGTATTATCGGTATGGGCCGAATTGGAGAAGCCGTTGCAAAACGAGCAAAATTCGGATTTGATATGAATGTTCTTTACTATAACCGCCGTCGTAAAGAAGAAGCTGAACAAAAATTCGATGCTACATATTGTGATTTACAGACGCTACTGAAGCAGTCTGACTTTATTGTTCTTCTTACTCCATTAACAGATGAAACATATCACCTTATCGGAGAAAAGGAATTTTCATTAATGAAAGAAACAGCAATCTTCATTAATGCTTCTCGGGGGAAAACAGTAGATGAAGAAGCGTTAATCCATGCTTTAACAGAAAAGAAAATCTTTGCAGCCGGCATCGATACTTTTACACAAGAGCCAATTCAAAAAGATAATCCACTCTTATCATTACAAAATGTTGTGACTTTACCACATATCGGATCTGCAACATTAAAAACTCGTCAGCAAATGGCCATGACCGCCGCTGAAAATTTAGTTGCAGGATTACAAGGAAAAACACCGCCTAATATTGTGCGCGGGTAATACTGAATAAACGAAAGGCAAGATGACATCGTCATCTTGCCTTTTTTTGTTAACATATTTTCTTCTTCCTTGGAGATGATATGAACAAAAATCAATGGAGTGACAAAAAATGAATCATAAATATACTTGTCCTTATTTCACTTTTTCCACTCGCGGCACTACTGTTCATTACGAATTGTATGAACATGATAATAAAACAGAACGCCCTACTTTCGTACTCGTTCACGGCTTTTTATCTTCCTCATTCAGTTACCGCCGTCTCATTCCTTTACTAGCGAAGGAAGGAACAGTCATTGCTCTTGATTTACCACCGTTCGGAAAAAGTGATAAGTCTCATCTGTTTAAGTATTCTTATCACAATTTAGCAACGATTATTATTGATTTAATTGAACATTTATCTCTCTCAAACATTGTATTAGTTGGGCATTCTATGGGTGGGCAAATTTCTCTCTATGTAAACCGTATACGTCCTGAACTCATTTCAAAGACGATTTTACTATGTAGCTCGAGCTATTTAGCGCGCGCAACCTTACCTTTACTATACTCTTCTTATTTACCGTTCTTTCATTTATACGTAAAGAACTGGATTATTAGACGCGGCATTGTTCATAACTTAATGAATGTCGTTCATGATCACTCATTAATTGACGATGAAATGAAAAAAGGTTACTCCGCTCCTTTTTATGACAACCGTATATTTCCCGCTTTAACTCGCATGATACGAGACCGTGAAGGTGACTTATCTTCAACTGAATTACAAAAAATCGAAACACCTATCCTACTCATTTGGGGTGAAAAAGACCGCGTCGTCCCTGTACATGTAGGTCATCGTCTACACAAAGATTTACCGAATTCAAAATTTATTTCTTATGAAAATACAGGACATTTACTACCTGAAGAAAAGCCTGAACATGTTTATGAAGAAATTATCGCTTTTTCCGCGCAATAAAATGAAACTTTAATCAGCCCCCACCTAACTTCTTTGCTTTCGCTGAATTTTGAGGTGAGGGTCTTACTACCCAGCAAATAGCGGGATAATATAAAAAAGGCTGTCGGAAATTCTGACAGCCTATAATGAACAGCTTCCACCTTCTTTTATTATAAGTAATTCCATAGCTAATTTCTCACATTTTTCAAGCGCAGGTACTTCCTCAAAAGACATAAAGTATATATGTTGAATCTTCTTTGCGATGTATTTTGGATCGTCAAACACACTTATGACGTTCACAACATCGCTCGCTTCTGTTTCATAAAACTCCGGTCCCATTTGAAACGGATCCCAATTCTTCACAACCTCTATCATCTTTTCATATGTACCCATTCGCTTCCCGCCTTTTCACTTTTTAATAGTTTTCTTTATCCTATCACATCAGCTATTCTATAAGAAGAGAGAGAACTTTCATAACTTATTGGTTTTACAGAAGAAGGGAGCAAACTTATGCAACTATTTCATAAAGCAATCAATCGACGTGGAACGCATAGTATAAAATGGGATACATATAAAAACGAAGAACTTATCCATGCTTGGATTGCTGATATGGATTTTGAAGTACCAAAACCAATCCAAGCTGCCTTAAAACAACGAATCGAACATCCGATTTTTGGCTATACACTTCCTCCCGAAAATATTGGGAATATTATTTGTAACTGGACAAAACAACAATACGACTGGGATATTCAAAAAGAATGGATTGTCTTTAGCGCCGGAATCGTTCCAGCTCTTAGTACGAGCATACAAGCTTTCACAAAAGAAAACGAATCCGTTCTCGTACAACCACCTATTTATCCTCCATTTTTCGAAATGGTCACAACAAACAACAGACAGTTATACGTGAGTCCATTACAGAAACAAAATGATACATATGTGATAGACTTCAAGCATTTAGAAAAGCAGTTTCAGCAAGGCATCAAACTCATGCTTCTTTGTAGCCCTCATAACCCAATCGGGCGCGTTTGGACGAAAGAGGAACTTTTGCAGCTCGGATCGTTATGTACTAAATATAACGTAATCGTTGTGGCGGATGAAATTCATTCCGATATTATTTATGCAGATCATACACATACACCGTTCGCTTCCTTATCTGAAGAATTAGCAGAGCGCACTATCACTTGTATGGCTCCAAGTAAAACATTTAATATCGCTGGATTACAAGCATCGATTATTATCATTCCAAATAAAAAACTCCGTCAAGCCTTTACATCTATCCAATATAGACAAGGCTTCCACGGATTAAATATCTTCGCTTATACAGCGATGCAAAGTGCCTATACAGAATGTAATGATTGGCTAAACGAAATTCGATTATATATAGAAGATAATGCTCAATTTGCTTGTGAATATATTAAAACTCACATACCTGCTCTTTCCGTAACGAAGCCAGAAGGTAGCTTTTTATTATGGATTGATTGTTCTCGTCTAAAGCTTTCTCAAAACGAGCGTACTGCATTACTTGAGGAAAAAGGAAAAATCATTGTTGAACCTGGTGAGAAATACGGGTTAGGTGGCGAAGAACATATTCGAATTAATATCGGCTGTCCACGATCTGTTTTAGAAGAAATTTTAAACAGACTGCATCATACGTTTTCATAATAAGAAAGGAGTCTGCCCCTAATCATTCTTGGGGCAGACTCCTTTCTCATATTTTGTCGGTAAGTCGATATATTTCAATAATCGCTGATATATTTCAAGTTACGGTCGATATATTCCAATAATCGCCGATATAATTTGAGTTACAGTCGATATATTCCAATAATCGCTAATATATTTTCAATTACATTTCACAAAGAAAGCTACCATTCACGGTAGCTTTTACTTTTTCTTCATATCCGATGCTTTTTTTACAATTACGCCACAAGCAATTCGATCCCCTGATTTACCTGTCGGTTGAGTCATACCATCATCAGGGTTTTCTGTAATAATAATAGACGCTCCATCTTTTCTATGAATCGTCGTTTTTCCTTCTTCAAGTGTGATGTGTGGGGCATTAATTTCCGCCTTAATCTTTCCAGAACCATCTGCAACTACGTTCGGTAAATCACCGTTTTCTGCACCCTTCGGATTAAGAAGACCATGTTTTTTATCATCTGGATTAAAATGATTTCCAGCTGATTCAAAACGAGGTGCTTTACACTCTCCAATTTCGTGTACATGTAGTCCATGCGGGCCTGGCGTGAAACCTTCCCCTTTAATCGTAATTTTCACTCCACTTGTTTGCTGAACTACTTTCGCAGTCCCTACTTCATCTCCTGAAGCATTATGTAATTTCACTTCAATTTCTTTCGGCTTTCCTTGGTCACAACCTGCCATCAGAAATAATAAACAACAACTGAAAAAAAGCCGTTTCTTCATTCTATTCCCTCCAAAATATATTCTGCCCTTAGATTGTCCGAGCATAGAGGGAAACATACAAAAATGCATTACTGTTTCTTTTCAGCTAATAGTTTTTCTTCAACTTTCTGCAATCGCTCTGCTTCTCTTTTTGATACACGAATAAACATGCGCCACGTGGCAATAGCACCGATAATAAATAGAACGCAAACAATCCCTGGAATAATATATTCTGTTTTATCTTCCGGAAAATATAAAGGCATCATATAGAACACTCCTTATTATAGGCTTTATAAAACATCAGAATTTTCTGTTATATCATTTTAAATTATAGTGGAACCTATCCATATTCTCAAGGGGCGTTCTGAAAGCAAATGATTTCTTTGACTCCTTCTCCTACTTTCCTTACTATAAACTTGAGGTGAAAAATATGAGAGAAACATTTGAAATTGGCGAAATCATTACTGGTATTTATAAAACAGGAAAATACATTGGCGAAGTTACAAATAGCCGCCCTGGCAGTTACGTCGTAAAAGTATTAGCTGTTTTAAAACATCCGGTGCAAGGTGACTTACATAACGTAAAACAGGCTGACGTACCATTTTTCCATGAAAGACGCGCTTTAGCTTTCCGTGAACAGACGAACATTCCAGAGCAAATGGTGAAAAAATATGAAGGAGAAATTCCGGATTATACCGAGTCACTAAAATTAGCATTAGAAACTCAAATGAATTCATTTTTTGAAGATGATTCACCTTTTGCAGAGCGTAGTCTAGAAACATTACAACAGTTAAAGAAAGACTACAAACTCTAAAAAACAAAACGACCAAATTACATAATGTGCAATTTGGTCGTTACTGTGTGCTCACTTTCTTTAACACTTTTGAAAAATCAACGAGTTCTCCTAATGTTGGAGGTGCTGGCTTTACTAAATACTCTTTATCTTTTTCTACTAGTTTAAAAATATTGTACGTCGTCATCGCATCATCAAGCGCACAATGATGCTTCCCTGTCCCTACTTTTCCATACGCCTCAATTGCTTTCCATAATCCTGTTTGATTTCTTTCTCCAAAAAACTTCTTATACTCAAGCGATAAATCACGACACTGTCCGAAGAATGGAAAAGCTATCCCTGCCATCTCACAATTATGCTTCAGCACTTTCATATCCATATTTCCCCACGTTACAATTGTCGGTTTACATTTCGTTTCGTATTCTGCAAGCTTCTTAACGAGTTCAGGAAATGAAATCCCTTTATCTACGACTTCTTGTTTTATTCCCAAAAACTTCTTACATCGATCCGTTAAAGAGGGAAATGTTTTCGGCCTGACATGTGATGAATACGTATCTTCTACCTTACAGCCAGCAACTGAAACGAGTCCTACCTCAATAATCTCTGGAAAAAATCCTTTCGGTTTCTTTCTATGCTGGGGCATCGTAAACTCAAAGTCTAAAAATAAAAATCGTTGTTCATCCATACGATCCCTTCCTTATCATTTTTGTCATTCCTTTCTATTTGACACTCCTACACGAACAAGCTCGAATGCTAATTCCATTTTAAATATTCAGATTGGATGTATCTTATATATATGTCAAATGCCCACAAATATTTTAAAAAATAAGAAAAAATGACCTATGCAGAAAATATGACAAAATCTCTCCTTTCATTTACATCCGCAGTTTTTCTACTTTATAATGACGTTATGTGTGTTTCATCTAGTTAATATTTGACACACTAAGAAAAATGAATGAAAGGAGATGAGATCTTTGCACGAAACAACGCAAGAACTCGCTAACTGGCAGTATTATTTTGCTATCGCAGTCTTTTTAATTACATATGCCATTATTATTTCTGAAAAAATTAATCGCGCTGTCATCGCACTTCTCGGTGCAGCATTCATGGTAATTGTGGGGGTCGTCGATTTACATAACGCCTTTACGAAACATATTGAATGGGGAACGATTACGCTACTCATCGGTATGATGATTTTGGTGAACATTACGAGTAAATCAGGTGTTTTCCAATACGTTGCCATTAAAGCAGCAAAAGGGGCACAAGGAAATCCAATTAAAAT
Source organism: Bacillus sp. EB V-12 (assembly GCF_056158125.1). Lineage (NCBI taxonomy): Bacteria > Bacillati > Bacillota > Bacilli > Caryophanales > Bacillaceae > Bacillus > Bacillus sp. EB V-12. The sequence continues at coordinate 13,523 of NZ_JBUXJL010000006.1, forward strand.
TTTAATTTCCCTTTCCCTACTTACCGCGCTTGGCTCCGCATTTTTAGATAACGTTACAACTGTACTTCTTGTTGTTCCAGTTACTTTATCTATTACGCGCATACTGCAAGTAAATCCTGTTCCTTATTTACTTTCTGAAATTATTTTTTCAAATATAGGAGGAACAGCAACATTAATTGGTGATCCACCTAATATTATGATTGGTTCTGCAAATAAGCATTTAGACTTCAATGCTTTCCTATTGAATCTAGCACCAATCGTAATTATTATTATTGCAGTTACAGCGATAATACTTTACTTCATGTATCGCAAACAATTAATTGCCGATCCTGTACAAGTTAAAAAATTAATGAGCTTAGATGAAAAACAATACATTAAAGATCCAGTATTAATGAAAAAATCTTTAACGGTACTTGGACTTACAATTGTAGGTTTCATGACTCATTCTATTTTCCATATCGATGCCGCTATTATCGCCTTAACTGGTGCTACTGTACTTATGTTAATTGGTGTGAAAGAGCATGAAATTGAAGAAGTATTTGCAAGCGTAGAATGGGTAACAATCTTCTTCTTCGCAGGGCTATTCGTACTTGTTGGAGGACTTATCGATATCGGTCTTATCAAAATGTTAGCTCAAAAAGTAATTGGTATAACAGGCGGAGATATTTCTTACGCATCCATCCTTATTTTATGGGTATCTGGTATCGCCTCTGCAACAATTGATAACATCCCATTCGTTGCAACAATGATTCCACTTATTAACGATATGGCAGTTGGGCTAGGCTTATCACCATCTGACGCACAAATCGATGTATTATGGTGGGCATTAGCACTAGGTGCTTGTCTGGGCGGAAACGGAACATTAATCGGAGCTTCTGCTAACGTAATCGTTGCAGGTATAGCGAGCCGCGAAGGACATAAATTTAGTTACATGGACTTCCTAAAAGTCGGTTTCCCAATTATGATCGTTTCATTAATCATTTCTCACATTTATATTTATTTACGCTACCTTATGTAGTAAAAAAAGCGCTCTGATAATCAGGGCGCTTTTTTACTTATATCTAAAATATATCGACTTATCAACAAAACGAAAAATCTACTCTTTATATCTCACCGGTTCATTCCGAATAATAAATAAATGAATCGGTAAGAACACCGAAAATGTGATTACATGAATAATCGTAAATAATATAGAGTTCGTTCCGTATCTGTCTAAAATAGCGTAGATAAGATAAATGGACAATACAATCGATACAGCTGTTGCTAGTAAACTTATAATTGGTACGAAATTAAAAATAAAACATGCAACATATATGCCGAATACTTTCCACCCTGCCTCTTCTTTCAAAAAATCTGGTAATTTATCTTTCGCTAAGTCACCCCATGTCTTACTATTCAAAAACGGAATAAACGCAAGCACCCCGTCCGTTGCACCATCATTTTTCGCCATCGAATAAAGTGCAAAAGCCGTTAACAAATATGAAATAATTGCCCAAATCAATATAACAAGAATAAACGCAAAACTAAGAGCAAAGAAACCTGCTAATACGCCTTGATCCTCCATCTTATCCTCTCCTCTCTACTTTCAACATATTTCATTACATTGCAAGTTATGTTTTAAAATTTATCCAAACTCTTTGTATAATAAGAGAAGAAAGAGAATAAGAGAGGAGCGACACTTATGCATCCATTTGTAAAAGCATTACAAGAGCATTTCACAGCTCATCAAAATCCTGAAAAAGCAGAACCTATGGCTCGTTATATGAAAAATCACTTCCCATTTCTAGGTATTCAAACACCGGAAAGACGCCAATTATTAAAAGACATCATTCAAATACATACTCTCCCAGATCAAAAAGACTTCCAAATTATCATACGTGAGCTTTGGGACTTGCCAGAACGTGAATTCCAAGCGGCCGCACTTGATATTATGCAAAAATATAAAAAGCATATAAACGAAACTCATATCCCCTTCTTAGAAGAACTGATTGTCACAAAATCTTGGTGGGACTCTGTCGATAGCATCGTCCCTACATTTTTAGGCGATATCTTTTTAAAACATCCAGAATTAATTTCTGCCTATATTCCAAAATGGATTGCATCAGATAACATATGGTTACAACGTGCCGCTATTTTATTCCAACTAAAATATAAACAAAAGATGGATGAAGAACTTCTTTTCTGGATTATTGGACAACTACATTCTTCAAAAGAATTTTTCATTCAAAAAGCGATTGGCTGGGTCCTTCGTGAATATGCAAAAACAAGTCCGGATGTAGTTTGGGAATACGTTCAAAACAATGAGCTCGCTCCATTAAGTAAGCGTGAAGCAATTAAGCATATTAAAGAAAATTACGGAATAAATAATGAAAAAATAGGCGAGACTCTATCATAGATAGACGCGTTCCTCTATTGAGATTTAAAAAAGAACGTGTTAGAATATGTTCATTATTATTAATATAAGTAGCGATGACGGACTTATAAGTACTTGCATAAAAAGCGATTCAGGGATAGTGAAAGCCTGAAGCCGCAAGGAAACGGCAGTCCCGAGCAATACATGATAAAGTGGATGCACCTTTTGTGTATCAACTAGGGTGGAACCGCGGGCAAACGCTCGTCCCTAGGCAAATAAGCCTTGGGATGAGCGTTTTTTTATGTTCTTTTTAGCATATACTGCTCATTTCCAAAGTATCAGAGTATGTCATCGCCAATACGTTAACTTTCAAAAGGAGGATTTTCTTATGTATTCAATGGAACAAGTTGTAAACTTAGCGAAACATCGCGGTTTTGTTTTCCCTGGTTCTGAAATTTACGGTGGTCTTGCAAACACTTGGGATTACGGTCCACTTGGAATCGAATTAAAAAATAACGTTAAAAAAGCTTGGTGGAAAAAATTCATTCAAGAATCTCCACACAACGTTGGTTTAGACGCAGCTATTTTAATGAACCCTAAAACTTGGATCGCTTCTGGTCACGTTGGTAACTTCAACGATCCAATGATTGACTGTAAAAAATGTAAAGCTCGTCACCGTGCTGACAAATTAATTGAGGATGCTTTAGATGCAAAAGGCATCGAAATGGTTGTTGACGGTCTTACTTTCGACCAAATGGCTGACTTAATGAAAGAATATGAAGTAAAATGTCCTGATTGCGGTAGTGAAGAATTCACTGAAATCCGTCAGTTCAACTTAATGTTCAAAACATTCCAAGGTGTTACAGAGTCTAGCACAAACGAAATCTTCCTTCGTCCTGAAACAGCACAAGGTATTTTCGTAAACTTCAAAAACGTTCAACGCTCTATGCGTAAAAAGCTTCCATTTGGTATCGGCCAAATCGGTAAGAGTTTCCGTAACGAAATCACGCCTGGTAACTTCACATTCCGTACACGTGAATTCGAACAAATGGAACTTGAATTCTTCTGTAAGCCTGGTGAAGATTTAGAGTGGTTTGCATTCTGGCGTGAAACTTGTAAAAACTGGTTACTTTCACTTGGTATGTCTGAAGAGAGCATGCGTCTTCGTGACCACGGTGAAGAAGAGTTATCTCACTACAGTAATGCAACAACTGACATTGAATTCAAATTCCCATTCGGTTGGGGCGAACTTTGGGGCGTTGCATCTCGTACAGACTTCGACTTAAAACGTCACATGGAACATTCAAACGAAGACTTTAACTATATTGATCCACAAACGAATGAGCGTTACGTGCCATACTGCATCGAGCCATCTTTAGGCGCAGACCGCGTAACATTAGCATTCTTATGTGATGCATATGAAGAAGAGCAATTAGAAAACGATTCTCGTACAGTTCTTCGTTTCCACCCTGCTTTAGCACCATACAAAGCAGCTATCTTACCATTATCTAAGAAGCTATCTGAAGGTGCTACTGAAGTATTCGCAGAATTAGCTAAAGACTTCATGGTAGACTTTGATGAAACTGGTTCTATCGGTAAACGTTACCGTCGTCAAGACGAAATCGGTACACCATTCTGTATCACATACGACTTCGACTCAGTTGAAGACAAAGCTGTTACAGTACGTGACCGTGACACAATGGAACAAGTTCGTATGCCAATTAGCGAACTAAAAGGTTTCTTAGAGAAGAAAATCCAGTTCTAATTATAAGAAAAAGAGGCTGCTCATAAGAGCGCCTCTTTTTTACTTTTCACGTTTTTCTTTAATTGCTACTGTACATCTTGATATACATAGTAAATCATCATTTTCATCAATAATACGAACATCCCAAACCATTGTCGATTGTCCTCTATGTATCGGTGTTCCGATCGCTGTTACAATTCCATCTTTCTTTGAGCGAATGTGGTTTGCATTAATTTCTAATCCGAAACAAATACATTTTTCTTGATCAATTAAATTATATGAACCAACACTTGCCACTGTTTCCGCTAATGCAACCGATGCACCTCCATGTAAAAATCCAAACGGTTGATGCGTACGCTCATCAACAGGCATCGTAGCAACTACCTTATCTTCTGTCATCTCTAACAACTCAATTCCAAGTGAATCCATTAAAGTTTTTGCCATATCGCTTCCCCCTTCTCTTACTTTAATTAAATGTATAATTTTACCTATTTATTTTCAAACTACTTATAACACTTATATAAGGAGGCTTCACCTAAATGAAACAGAAATTTTGTATATTACTGCTTATGTTCTCCTTGCTGACTATTGTACCAAATTGTGCAATAACAGCCAAAGCATCTAACCTGACAATCGATGTTAAGACTGTAACGCAAAAAGGTAAGAAACCTTATATAGAATATCAAATAAATAGGCCTTCTTTTCACAACTTTTCTGATTCTAAATTTCAAAATAAACTCAATTTATACTACAAAAAATCCACTGACAAATTTAAAAACAAATTAGAAAAAGAAGCAAAAAAATATTATAAAGAGACAGAAGGATCTAGTACACCCTTTCATCCGTACGTAGCAAATGTTGATTATAAAGTCTCTTTAAACAAACCACCTTTTCTTAGCCTATATGTGAATTACTATCAATATACTGGCGGAGCACACGGTCTTTATACGTGGAAGGCAAATACATTTGATTTAAACGAAAAAAAGGTGCTGCACTTAGACGATTTATTTCAACAAAAGGATAAATATAAAGATGTAATCCGTGCAGAGATTGTACGACAAATTAAACAAAATGAAAGCATTTATTTTCCTGATGCAACTGAAAAAGTAATGAGTATGAAAAAATTTCACTTCTTTTTAGAGCCAGACAATCTCGTCATTTATTTCCCTTTATATGAGATTGCTCCCTATTCAAGTGGAATTCCGCAATTTCGTATTCCATATACGTTGCTAAGAGACTATTTAAAGCCTTCTTATCAAAATATTTTGATTGACAACAAGTAAATATTTTCGCTACGATAATGTTAACCTAAAAACAACAGGAGGTTAACATTATGAGAAGATTTCATGTTTTAGATTTAGCATTAGCTGCCATGTTCGTTGCTCTTATGGCCATCGGTGCAAATATTGTATCTTGGGCACCTTTCTTACAAGTAGCAGGCATCCCATTATCTATGCAACCATTTTTCGCAATTTTAGCAGGTCTTCTTCTTGGAAGTAGACTTGGTGCCTTATCCATGACTGTATATATGCTCGTTGGCTTAGCCGGCGCACCAATCTTCGCTAACTTCAAAGCTGGATTTGGAGCACTTTTAGATCCTACTGGTGGTTTTATTATCGCCTTTATTATCGTTGCTTACGTATCAGGAAAACTAGTAGAACAAAAAGAAAGACCAACTTTCATTACATTTGCAATTGCCTCTTTCACTGGAATTATTTTAACTTATATAATCGGTACTACTTACATGTACGGAGCAGTCAATCTCTTTATGGGCGGTAATATGAGCTATAAAGCTGCTTGGATGATTATGATGTGGTTTGCAGTAAAAGATATTGCATTTACAATTATCGGTGCTATTATCGCACCTCGCATATACTATGCTGTGCGTCGTTCTGCTTATCAGCATTCTCATTCGACGATTTCATAATAAAAAAATGAGTTATTTCAGTATACTGAAATAACTCATTTTTTTATTATGACTCTTGATTCGCTTGTTCTTCTAAAATTTTCTTCATCATTGCAACCATGTCATCACGTAATTCTGGGTGTTGCAGGGCCATTTCAATTGTCGTTTGAACGAATCCTAGCTTTTCACCTACGTCGTAGCGCTTTCCTTCGAAATCGTAAGCAAATACACGTTGGATTTCATTTAAGCTTTGGATCGCATCTGTTAATTGAATTTCACCACCAGCACCGACATGTTGCTGTTCTAAGAACATAAAGATTTCAGGCGTTAAAATGTAACGGCCCATAATTGCTAAGTTTGAAGGAGCTGTACCTTGTGCTGGTTTCTCAACGAAATTGCGAACTTGGTAACGACGACCTTCTTGTTCTAATGGATCGATAATTCCATAGCGATGTGTTTCCGACTCTGGAACAGTTTGTACACCAATAACAGAAGAAAGTGTTTTTTCATACTCATCCATTAATTGACGTAAACACGGTTTCTCAGCTTGGACAATATCATCACCTAGTAACACTGCAAACGGCTCATCACCAATGAATTTACGCGCACACCAAACAGCATGCCCTAGTCCCTTCGGCTCTTTTTGACGGATATAATGAATATCTACCATTTTTGAAGAAGCTTGTACTTTTTCAAGCAACTCATATTTTTTCTTCTCTAATAAGTTTTGTTCTAGTTCAAATGCATTATCAAAATGATCTTCAATAGAACGCTTTGTTTTACCAGTAACGATAATAATATCTTCGATACCCGATTTCACTGCTTCTTCTACAATGTATTGGATCGTTGGTTTATCTACTATCGGTAACATTTCTTTCGGCATTGCTTTCGTTGCTGGTAAAAAACGTGTTCCTAATCCAGCTGCTGGGATTATCGCTTTTCTTACTTTTTTCATCACAAAATACCCTCTCTCCTGTCGGAATCAATAGCAATTATTTCCTACATAAAACAAAAGGGAGATTTCGCTCCCTTTTGTTCCTTACTACTTAAAATTACTTTGTATTATAAACGATTCATAATGTCTTCTTTAATAGTAAGTAACTTTTGTTCACTATTTTGTAAAGAACTATCTTTTACACCAAAGTAAAACTTAATCTTCGGCTCAGTTCCAGATGGACGTAGGCAGAACCATGAACCATCCTCTAATTGATATTTTAACACATTTGATTTCGGTAAGTGAATCTCTTCTTTATGTCCATCTTGTAAAGATGTAACGATGCTTGCTTTATAGTCTTCCACTGCTACGACTGTTAAGCCCGCTACTTCTTTCGGAGGATTCTCACGGAACGTTGCCATCATCTCTTGGATTTTTTCCGCTCCATCTTTTCCTTTTAACGTTAACGATACAAGGTCTTCACGGAAGAAGCCGTATTTCTCAAATACTTCTAATAGACCGTCATATAACGTTTTCCCTTGTGATTTGTAGTATGCAGCTACTTCACATGCAAATAGGACAGATTGTACTGCATCTTTATCACGGCAGAATGGGCGGATTAAATAACCATAGCTTTCCTCATAACCGAATTGGAATTCATATTGTCCGCTTTCTTCATACTGCCTAATTTTCTCACCGATAAATTTAAATCCAGTTAACGTATCAACTGTATCTAAACCGTATGCTTTCGCAATTGTACGGCCAATCTCAGACGTTACGATTGTTTTTAATACGACACCGTTCTCCGGAAGCGTTCCGTTTTCTTTCTTTTGAGATAGTAAGTAATCAAGCATTAATGCACCTGTTTGGTTTCCTGTTAATACTTGGAACTCACCATTATGATTGCGCACCGCTACACCTAGACGATCTGCGTCAGGATCAGTTGCGATTAATACATCTGCGCCTACCTTTTCACCGTCACGAATGGCATACTCAAACGCTGCGTGCTCTTCTGGGTTCGGTGATTTTACTGTAGAGAAGTTTGGATCTGGTAACTCTTGCTCTTTTACAACTGTTACATCTGTAAATCCAACTTCTTTTAAACCACGGCGTACAGAAATATTTGATGTTCCGTGTAATGGTGTAAAGACGATTTTTAAGTCTTTACCAACCTTTTGCACCATTTCTTTATTAATGATGACATTGTTCAATTCTGCAGCATATGCATCATCTACTTCTTGTCCAATAATATGTAATAAACCGTCAGTTTTTAATTGCTCTACATCAGCGACTTCAACTGTTAATTCATCTTCTACTGCATTTACGTAGCTAATTAACTCATCTGCTTCTTTTGGAGGTAACTGTCCACCATCTTCACCATATACTTTGTATCCGTTATATTCAGGTGGATTATGGCTTGCCGTAAGAACGATTCCACTTACTGTATGTAAATGACGAACTGCGAAAGAAAGTACTGGCGTTGGACGTAAGCTTTCAAACACATATGTTGTGATACCGCGTGCCCCAAGTGTAGCAGCAACTTCCATTGCGAACTCAGGTGATTTATGACGAGAATCATAGGCTACAACAACACCGCGTTTTTTCGCTTCCTCACCTAATTTTTCAATAAAGCTTGCTAATCCTTTTGTTGCTTTACGAACTGTATATACGTTTAAACGGTTCGTACCAGCACCAAGTTCACCACGCATACCACCTGTGCCAAACTCTAGATTTTTATAAAAGCTATCCTCGATTTTCTTCTCATCTTGCTTCATATTTTCTAGCTGTTCTTTTAATTCTGCATCTAATTGTGCGTAAGAAAGCCAGCGACTAAATTCTTGTTTCCAATTCATTCTTCTCTCTCCTCTCGCTCGTCATACCTTTATTATATGAAAAAAACATGCTGTATCTCAATATTTTATAAAATCTAGTAGGATTTTACTAGGAATATTTGTATACACTATTGTTAAATACTCCACTAAAGGGAATGAGGATTATGCACGAATGGGGCTTGTCAGAAGAGCTCAAAATACAAACAAAGCAAATGATTGAAATTGCTGAAAAAGAACTATCGATTATGAGGAACGCAATCGATAAAGAAGACGAATGTATTTTATGCAAAATGGAAGATATTCATCATATGTTAGCAAATGTACAAACATTGGCAGCTACATACTACATTCAGGCATATTTATCACCTTATACGGAAAGTTCATCTTTTATTACGACAGCTATCCAACATTTAAGCGCCAGAAAACATGGTGCTCTTATCGTTGTGGAACGAAACGAGACGCTTGAAGCTCTCATTCAAACTGGAACGACATTAAACGCTCATTTAACTGCACCATTACTCGAATCAATATTTTATCCAGGTAACCCTCTTCATGACGGTGCCGTTCTCGTAAAAAATAATCATATTGTCTCAGCTGCTAATATTCTTCCTTTAACGAAAAGTACAGAAGTTGATCCTGAGCTAGGAACACGTCATAGAGCTGCAATTGGCTTATCAGAAAAGAGTGATGCACTTATATTAGTTGTCTCTGAAGAAACGGGCCGTACTTCTTTTGCTTTAAACGGGATTTTGTATACGATTTCTTTATAAAGTGAAACTTTAATCAGCCCTCACCAATCGGGCTTTTACCAACAACCCCACCTAACTGCTTTGCTTTCGCTGAATTTTGGGGTGCGAGTCTTACTACCCGGCAAATAGCGGGGTAAACAAACCTATAAAAAGAAGACTGTTCCAAAATATTGGAACAGTCTTCACTTATACTCTTATTCTTCTCCGAAGCGCTCCACAAGTGTTGCAAGTGTACGTACCATTGCACCAGTTGCTCCAGCTGGACCTAAGTCGTGCGCGCCTTTTGTTTCTGATGTTCCAGCGATATCTAAGTGTACCCACGGTGTATCTTCAGCGAATTCGCCTAAGAATGTACCTGCCATAACCGCATGTCCTTCACGGCCTGGTGAGTTATTTAAATCAGCAAACTTACTGTTTCGAACGCGTTCTTTATCACGATCAAAAATCGGTAGTTGCCAAATTGGCTCATCTGTTTCCATAGAAGCCTCTAGCACTTGCTCAAATAACTCTTCATTATTTGTCATTGCGCCTGTCGTATAGTTTCCAAGCGCAACAATTACACCGCCTGTTAATGTTGCAACATCAACAAGGTAGTTTGCACCAAGTTTTTTCGCATACGTGATACCGTCAGCTAAAGCTAGACGACCTTCTGCATCCGTATTTAATACTTCAATTGTTTTTCCGCTCATAGATGTAATTACATCGTCTGGCTTAAATGCCGTACCACTTACAACGTTATCAGTTGAAGGAATAACAGCGATCACATTTTGTTCTGGGCGAAGTTCACCGATAATTTCCATCGCACCTAATACAGCAGCTGCACCGCCCATATCACCTTTCATACCGACCATGCCTTCACGTGGTTTTAAAGAATAACCACCTGTATCGTATGTAATACCTTTTCCAACGAATCCAATGACATCTGTCCACTCTTCTTTTCCTTTATAAATAAGAGCAATCATTTTTGGTGGCTCTACACTACCTTGGTTTACTGCAAGTAACGCACCCATACCAAGATCTTCCATCTCTTCTTTCTCAAGAACTTTATAGTCCATATCATACTTCTCCGCTAATTCAACAGCATACTCAGCAAGCTTTGTCGCTGTTAATACGTTTGGCGGCATATTTACAAGTGTACGAGCTGAATTTGTTGCACTTCCATGTACGTAGCCAACTGTTAATGCGGCTTCAATTTCTTGTGCATCTTCCGCTGTAATAGCCGTGAACTTCTCTAACTCTACACGATCCTTTTTATCTGATTTATACGTTTGTAATTCATATGTACCAAGGCCTTGTACCTCTGCTGCAATATGAGCGACATCAATCGCGTCTAATTTCTCTGTTACGAAAGAATCAAGTAAGATTGCTGCATCTTGTACTTTTGCTGCTTGCAGTGTTTTAAATGCCTTACCAAGAGCCGCACGTAACGTTTCTGTCGTATAAAACTCTTTCTTGCCTAAACCAACAAAGTAATAACGTTTCACATTTGTTTTTCCTAAGCTATGTACTTTCGAAATGGCCTTTTTCTTCGTAGATAATTCTTTCTCTTCTAGTAAAACTTGTAATTGTCCTTCAAACGCTTTGTCCAGTTCTTGTACAAAACTACTCATTTTCTCTTCTTCAAATAAAGCGACAATTACTGCTTCGTGACCTGCTAATTCTTTTTGTACTTGAAACATGTTCAGACCCCCTAAATTTCTCTACCACCATTATAACTTTATTTTCGATAAAATGCGACAATTCTAACTACAGTTATATGACGTGTAAAATCCCCTCTATTATGAAATAAGCCAAGAAAAAAAGTCTAGCGTAATTACGACTAGACTATCTTTGTTTTAAATATTGACCACGAAACACTTGCATCGTTTCGTCTTGATTTAACATCGTTAACTCTTCTTCTGTAAACTTACCATTTCCTACTTTTACTACGTACACATTTACTTTTTTCTTACCCCATTGGCTATAAACATCTTTCACCGTATCATAATATAGATCAAGACGGTTTCCTTTTATTGCACCGCCCTTATCAGCTACTACACCATACCCATAACCTGGTACGAATAAAATTGTTCCAATTGGGAATACGCGTAAGTCCGCTGCGATTGTGGAATATAAATCCCTTTTCGCCTTAACACCTGAATATGTAATACCATACTCCGGATGTCCCGGCCTCTTACCAGTTGACTCGATTCCCGACGTATAACCTGTTGCAGTCATTTCAATTGAACGATATTTAGACCAGTCGTTTGCCTGCTCTAAAGCATTTATCACTTCTTTACTCGGAGCAACATTTCTCTTAACTTCTGCTGCATGTACTTCTTTTGCACTCGTTCCCTCATACTTCTTTACAATCTCTAATAAAGAAACTCCTGTGAAAGCATTCCATGTTACGCATAATGCAATTGCAAGTAAACAAGTCATCATAATGCGAATACAATATCGTTTTAACATTTTTATATTCCACACTCCTTCATCGTTAATCATTCCCTATACCATGAAGGAATATGCAAAAAAATAATCTCCAACTTAATTGGAGATTAAAACATTTGATATCCGCTTTTCCGAAGTTTCTTGATTACGACTCCTGCTAAAGCAGCCCCTACTAATCCAGTAGATAGAATAAATACGTCTGCTTGTCCTAAGTGCGATACACTTCTCCCAAATGAAGAAAATGTTTCTTTCGGTTTTGAAAAATAATCCCACATACTCGCTTTATTAATAATAAGCATACAAACAATCGGATACACAATAACCATTACCCAAGTAGCTCGCAAAATCATGTTGAGTAAAAATCCAATTCCAAAGAACAAAATAAAGAATAACATCATTGAAATAAGTAGTACCGGTATACTCACTCTTTTCCCCTCTCCTTCGCACGTGCCGTAAATACGTGATAAGCTGTATAACCAAATGGTTCGCCTGGATTTAATGTTTTGTCCACTTCAAGATGTAGTTCTGATCTTCCTTCTAACAAATATTTAATAAGCACAGACGTATTCGGATCGTCTACAATCTTATCCGGATGTAAGAACGCCACTTCAGACAATTCTTTCTCCTGTATAATAATATTTTCTCCTTCAGGCTCCAAAAGAAAAATAATCATATTATCACTAATCTCATTACGAATAACACCCGATCGAACACCAATGATCCCCTTCACATGAGCGACAATGCCTGTCTCTTCTAACACTTCGCGTTTCACAGCTTCATCAACCGTCTCACCTTCATTTACAAAACCAGCCGGTAAAGACCATTTCCCTTTTAATCCACTGTATTTCTTCTTAACAAATAGCCACCTACCATCTTTTGTAGCTACTAAACCACTAACAGCTAGCCATACCTTCCCTCGTTTCTCCATGATGTAATAACCTCCTCTTTCAGAACGGACAGAATATTCTTTCTTTTTATATTATACTATATTTTTAATATGAAAAAAGCAGAAACAGCTCTTAGCCGTTTCTGCTTTTTCTAATATATATTAAAAGAACTTTAATTTACCTTTTTTAAGAACTAATAAAGGTCCACCTAATAAGAATAGGTAACGGTTATCGATTACTTTCTTCATGAAGGAAGCTTTCCAACCTGTTAACTTTTTACCCATAACAACGCCCATTGCATCGTCATGACCTAAAGAACATACAGATCCTTTATTATCAAATGCGAATTTCTTCATTTCGCCTTTACCACGAACTAATACAGTTAAGTTGTGTGCAATATTGTAACCTTGTTGAATTGCGATTTGTGCTGTTGGTGGGTATGGACGGTTAATTTCTTCATTAATGATTAACGCTGCGTCACCAACCATGAATACATCTTCGTATCCTGGAGCATGCATGTACTCGTCAACTTTTACACGTCCGCGCATTGCTTCAAATCCAGACTCTTCCACAATACCGTTACCACGAACACCTGCAGCCCAAACTACTGTTTCAGACTTAATTAATTCAGTGTCATCGCCATTCGCAACGATAATACCTTCTTCAGTTGCTTCTTTAATTGCTGTACCGATGCGGAATTCTACACCTTTTTTCTCAAGTTGTTTTACAGCGTATTCTACTAACGCTGGATCGAAACCTGGAAGTGCTGTTGGAGCAGCTTCTACACAGATGATACGTGCTTTTTCACGTGGTACATTGTACTCTTTGCAAAGTTCAGGAACACGGTTTGCAAGCTCACCTACGTACTCGATACCAGTAAATCCAGCACCACCAACAACGATTGTTACTAACTCATCGCGTTGTTCAGTTGCATATTTAGAGAAACTAGCTTCCATATGCTCACGAATTTCACGAGTTGCATTAATGTTAGCGATTGAGAATGCATGCTCTTTTAATCCTGTAATTCCGAATGTTTCTGATTCGAAACCAAGACCAATTACTAAGTAGTCATACTCTAACTCGCCGTCTTTTAAGATAATGCGTTTTTCAGCAGCTTTAATTTCTACTACTGTGTCTTGTACAAAGTTCACTTTATTTGTATCAATAACGTCTTGAATATCTAGACAGATTTTTTCATCTTGTAATGTACCAGCTGCGCTCTCGTGTAACCAAGTCGCTTGGTAGTGATAGCTGTTGTTGTTTACTAGCGTAATTTCAGCTTCATTTACAGATAATGCTTTTTGCAGACGAACAGTCGTAATCATCCCGCCATAACCTGCACCTAAAACTACGATTTTTGGAGTCTTCACCAAATCACAACCCTTTTCTTTATATAATAGTAATGAAAAATAATACCAAGTACTAAAAACTCTATTTGTCAAGAATGTGGAATTTATCACATTCTATATCATAACAAAACGCAGTCAAAAAATCGTACGAATTTTGTCATAGAAATTTAACATAATACTTCCCTATATTAGTCGGTTTTATTCCAGAATTCAAGCGTCTGGAGAATTATCAATATTTTAAAATAACATAGCGTTTTCAAGGGTTTTTTAGCCTTTTTTTCATGTATTTTCCTTTCTGTATATTTTATACAATAAAAAAGAACCTATGCGAAAACTTACACACAATTCAGTCGTTTTCAGAAGTATTATGAACTCAAATATGCTATCATTTATTTGAAAGTATCATCATTTGCAGGATTTTCGTGTACATATGAACAATATATGAAATCAATATCAAAATTCCATCTATAGGGGGAATGAAAGTGGCAGAAAATCAAAAAGTTTACGACATAACAATTATTGGTGGTGGTCCAACGGGACTGTTCACAGCATTTTATGGCGGTATGAGACAAGCAAGTGTAAAAATCATTGAAAGCTTACCTCAACTTGGAGGACAATTATCCGCACTCTACCCTGAAAAATACATTTATGATGTAGCTGGATTCCCAAAAGTGCGCGCACAAGAATTAGTTGATAACTTAAAAGAGCAAATGAAGAAATTTGACCCAACCGTTTGTTTAGAAGAAGCTGTCGATACGCTTGAGAAACAAGCTGACGGTATATTTAAACTTGTTACGAATAAGCAAACTCACTATTCTAAATCAGTTATTATTACTGCTGGCAATGGTGCTTTCCAACCACGCCGCTTAGAATTAGAAGGTACAGCAAAGTATGAAAAGAAAAACTTACACTATTTCGTTGATGATATGAATAAATTTGCCGGTAAGCGCGTCGTAGTATTTGGCGGCGGCGATTCAGCTGTTGATTGGACAATGATGTTAGAACCAATTGCTGAAAAAGTTACAATCGTTCATCGCCGTGATAAATTCCGTGCGCATGAACATAGCGTAGAAAGCTTAATGAATTCTCGTGCAGAAGTAAGTACACCATACGTTCCAGTAGAACTCATTGGTGATGACAAAATTGAACAAGTCGTTCTTCAACATGTAAAAACGGAAGAAAAAGTTATCATCGATGTTGATGACGTAATTGTAAACTATGGCTTCGTTTCTTCTCTTGGCCCAATTAAAAACTGGGGCTTAGATATACAAAAAAATAGCATCCTTGTAAATTCAAAAATGGAAACAAATATTCCTGGCATTTACGCTGCTGGTGACATTTGTACATATGAAGGAAAAGTAAAACTCATTGCTTGCGGCTTCGGTGAAGCACCAACAGCAGTAAACAATGCAAAAGCTTACTTCGATCCAAATGCAAAACTTCAACCAATGCATAGCTCAAGCATGTTTTAATATGTAAAAATAAAAGCTCCTTCCATACGTGGAAGGAGCTTTTATTTTATATACCACGAAAGCACACTGAATTCGATAAACTATCGAACTCAGTGTGCTTTTCGTCTAAAAAAATTATTGTTTTCTTCTTCTACCTAATACGAATAATACTCCGCCAACTAAGAATGAAATTCCAGCACCAACTGACATCATCCATGGAGACGCTGCCCCTGTTTTCGGTAATTCTCTTTCTGTTTTTACTTGCGGCTCTTTAATTAATTTTTCCAATCTTACTTCTGGTTTCACTTCTGGCTCCTTCGGCTCTTTCGGATCCTCCGGTTTCACTTCTGGTTCCTTCGGTTCTTTCGGATCTTCCGGTTTCACTTCTGGCTCCTTCGGCTCTTTCGGATCCTCCGGTTTCACTTCTGGTTCTTTCGGATCTTTCGGATCCTCCGGTTTCACTTCTGGTTCCTTCGGTTCTTTCGGATCTTCCGGTTTCACTTCTGGCTCCTTCGGCTCTTTCGGATCTTCCGGTTTCACTTCTGGCTCCTTCGGTTCTTTCGGATCTTCCGGTTTCACTTCTGGCTCCTTCGGTTCTTTCGGATCTTCCGGTTTCACTTCTGGTTCTTTCGGATCTTCCGGTTTCACTTCTGGTTCTTTCGGATCCTCCGGTTTCACTTCTGGTTCTTTCGGATCCTCCGGTTTCACTTCTGGTTCTTTCGGATCTTCCGGTTTCACTTCTGGTTCTTCCGGTATCTTAAAATCTTCTTTTGTTTTCGGTAAAATTGTAACTGTAGGCTCAAGTGGCGGATTTATTCCATCATCCACTACCGCTCTATTTGTTATCCCTTTACTTGGTGCTTCTTTTACCTTCGCTTTAAAAATAATACTACGTTCTTTCATATCCGCAATGTCTAGATATTTCGCGATTACTTTTCCAAACTCCATTTTTAACTCTACTGGATTTGGCTCAGCACCTTCAAATCTAAGACTATCTTGCACGTATTCTAAACCGGCTGGAATTTCATCTTCTATTGTAACTACATCTAGTTTTCCGTTTTCCACCGTATTTTTGAAGCTAATTCGGTATTCTACTTCTTCTCCTAGCTTTGGCTCTTTATTACTTACTGTCTTCGCTGCTGTTAACTTACCATCTTTATATTCTGGCTTTATTTTCGCTGTCGGTTCTATAACTGGATGTTTCGGATCATCCACTTCAATAATCGCTTTATTTGTTATTTCTCCTCCAACTTTTGCTGTTTCTTTTACCTTTACTTTAAAGATGACACTTCTTTCTTTCGTATCCGTAATTTCTGGATACTTCACTGTTACTTTTCCATTCTCTACTTTAAGCTCTATTGGTGCAGGTTTATCACCTACAGCCTCCAAACTATCTGTCACATATTCTAAACCGGCTGGAATTTCATCTTCAATTTTCACATCAACTAACTTCCCGCCATCTACTGTGCCGTTAAAAGTAATTCGATATTCAATTTCTTCCCCTAGCTTTGGTTCATGATTACTTACTTCTTTTCTTGCCTCTAGTTTCCCACCTTTATATTGCGGTGTGATTGGTATAAGTGGCTCAACTGGCGGAGTCGTCGGATTATTATCATCCACAACCGCCTTGTTTACAATCTCTTTTCCTACTTGTACCGTCTCTTGTACTCTCACTTTAAAGATGATACTTCTTTTTTTCGTATCCGTAATTTCTGGATACTTTGCTGTTACTTTTCCATTCTCTACTTTAAGTTCCACTGGATATGGTTCCGGCCCATCAGATTTTATACTATCTTGTACGTATTCTAAACCGGCTGGAATTTCATCTTCTACCTTTACCTCAGTTAGTTTTCCATTCTCTACCGTATTTTCAAAGCTAATTCGATATTCTACTTCTTCTCCTAACTTTGGTTCATGATTACTTACTGTTTTTTCTGCTTGTAATGCACCATCTTTATATTGAGGCTGAATAGAGATATTCGGTTGCTCTGGTGGATTTATTGTATCTTCCACAATCGCCTTGTTCACAATCTCTTCGCCTACTTTAGCTTTTTCTTTCACTTTCACTTTAAAGACGATACTTCTTTCTTTCGTATCCGTAATTTCTGGATATTCCGCAAGAACGATTCCGTTTTTCACTTTCATATACAACGGTTTCGGATTCTCTCCCTCGGCTCTTTCACTACCTTCTACAAACTCTAAGCCCGTTGGTAATTCATCCTTAATCTTTACCTTCGCTACTTTTCCATGCTCTACTACGTTACGGAAAGTAATTCGATACTCTACTTCTTCTCCCAATTTTGGAGCTGGATTATTTACTGTTTTCTCAGCTTTTAGTTTTCCGTCCTTATACTCCGGCGTAATAATCGCTTCTGGTTTTTGCGGAGGATTCTTCGGATTGTCATCATCCACAATTGCCGTATTCACGATTTTCTTACCGACTTTTGCTACTTCCGTTACTTTCACTTTAAAGCTAATACTACGCTCAGCTGTATCAGTAATATTTTCATACTTCGCTATAATTTTCCCAGCTTCTTCTTTTAACTCTACTGGCGCTGGCTCATTACCTTCTGATTTTAAACTACCCTTCACATACTCTAAACCAGTTGGTAATTGATCCTCAATTTTCACTTCTGCTAGTTTTCCGTTTTCTACCGTATTTTTAAAACTAATTCGGTACTCTACTTCTTCTCCTAGCTTTGGATCTTTTTTATTTACCTTTTTATCAGCTTTAACTTTACCGTCTTTATGCTGCGGGGTAATTTCTACTTCTGGTCGCTCTGGTGGATTTTTTGTATCATCAACAATTGCTTTATTTACAATTGCTTTGTCCACTTCAACAGAATCTTTCACCTTCACTTTAAAGATAATGCTTCTTTCTTTCAAGTCAGTGATATTTTCATACTTCGCACTAACCTTACCAGCTTCTTCTTTCAACTCTACTGGTGCTGGCTTATCACCTTCTGCTTTTAGACTATCTTTCACATACTCTAAACCAGACGGAATTTCATCCTCAATTTTCACCTCTGCCAGTTTTCCATCTTTCACCGTATTATTAAATGAAATTCGGTATTCGATTTCTTCCCCTAGCTTCGGTTTATCATTATTCACCTTTTTATGAGCAGCAATTTTACCGTCTTTATATTGCGGTGTAATTTTTGCTGTCGGATCAATTACTGGATGGTTCGGATCATCCACATGAATAATCGCTTTATTTGTAATGTCCTTCCCTATTGTAACTGAATCTTTCACCTTTACTTTAAAGACAATACTTCTTTCTTTCGTATCCATAATCTCTGAATACTTTGCCATTACCTTGCCATTTTCAAATTCCAATTCCACTGGTTTTGGCTCGTCACCTTCAGCCTTTTCGCTTCCTTCTACAAACTGTAATCCAGCTGGAATTTTATCTTCTATTTTTACCTCTGCTAGTTTTCCATCTTTCACCGTATTATTAAAAATAATTCGATATTCGATTTCCTCACCTAACTTCGGTTCATGATTACTTACTTCTTTTCTTGCCTCAATTTTTCCATCTTTATATTGCGGTGTAATCGGTACATAAGGCTCTTCTGGTACATTCTTTGTATCATCCACAATCGCCTCATTTACGATTTCTTCACCCACTTTTGCGCTTTCTTTTACCTTCGCTTTAAAGACAATACTTCTTTCCTCTGTATCTGTAATTTTTGGATACTTTGCCATTACCTTATTATTTTTCACCTGTAGCTCTACTGGTTTCGGTTTAGAACCTTCTGCTGTGATGCTACCTTCTACATACTCTAAACCATTTGGTAATGTATCCTTTATATTTACCTCTACTAGTTTTCCGTTTTCTACCGTGTTTTTAAAACTAATTCGGTATTCTACTTCTTCTCCTAATTTCGGTTTTTTATTGTTTACAAATTTCTCTGCTTTAAGCTTACCGTCTTTATATTCTGGCGTAATTGTTACTTCTGAAGTTGTTGGATCTTTTGTATCATTAACAACTACTTTATTGACAATGCCTTCACCAACCTTAAATTCTTCTTTTACTTTCGCTTTAAAGACGATACTTCTTTCTTCTGTATCCATAATTTCTGGATATTTTGCGATTACTTTTCCATCTTTCACTTTCAGTTCTACCGGATCTGGCTTAGAACCTTCTGCTCGTAAACTATCTTTCACATACTCTAATCCATTTGGTAAATCATCTTTTATTGTTACCTCTGCTAGCTTTCCGTTTTCTACCGTATTTTTAAAGCTAATTCGGTATTCCACTTCTTCTCCTAACTTCGGTGTTTCATTATTTACCGTTTTCTTCGCTTCCACTTTTCCGTCTTTATGCTGTGGAGTAATTTCTGCCGTCGGTGTTTCTGGCTCATTTTTCGTATCATCAATAATTGCTTTATTGACGATTTTTTTACCGACTTTCACTTCATCTTTTACTTTCACTTTAAAAGTGATACTTCTTTCTTCTGTATCCGTAATCTCTGGATACTTCGCCATTACCTTACCATTTTCAAATTTCAATTCTACTGGATCCGGCTTAGAACCTTCTGCTTGCACACTGTTTTCTACGTACTCTAAACCTTCGGGTAAAGTATCTTCTATTTTCACCTCTGCTAGTTTTCCGTCTTCTACCGTGTTTTTAAAACTAATTCGGTATTCTACTTCTTCTCCTAACTTCGGCGTTTCATTATTTACCGTCTTCTTCGCTTTCACTTTTCCGTCTTTATGTTGCGGAATAATTTCTGCTGTCGGTGTTTCTGGCGGATGTTTCGTATCGCTCACAATCGCTTCATTAACAATTGAATCGCTCACTTTACCTTTTACTTTCACTTTAAAGGTAATACTTCTCTCTTTTGTATCTGTAATCTCAGGATACTTTGCCATTACCTTACCGTTTTCAAATTTCAATTCCACTGGATCTGGCTTAGAACCTTCTACTTTTACACTATCTTTCACATACTCTAATCCATTTGGTAAATCATCTTCTATCTTTACCTCTGTTAGCTTTCCATGTTCTACCGTATTTTTAAAGCTGATTCGGTATTCCACTTCTTCTCCTAACTTCGGCGTTTCATTATTTACCATCTTTTTCGCTTCAAGTTTTCCATCTTTATACTGAGGAATAATTTCCGCAGTCGGATTAACTGGCTTATTTTGCGAATCATCAATAGTTGCTTTATTAATGATTTTTTTACCGACTTTTACTTCTTCTTTTACTTTCACTTTAAAAACGATACTTCTTTCTTCTGTATCCGTAATTTCTGGATATTTTGCCATTACTTTACCGTTTTCAAATTTCAGCTCTACTGAATCTATTCCGGCACCTTCTGCTTTCAAACTATTTTCTACATACTCTAAACCTTCTGGTAAAGTATCCTCTATTATCACGTCTGTTAGCTTTCCGTACTTAACCGTGTTTTTCATACTAATTCGGTATTCTACTTCTTCTCCTAACTTCGGTGTTTCATTATTTACAATTTTCTTCGCTTTAATTTTTCCATCTTTGTGTAATGGTGTAATTTTCGCTTCTGGTTCTTTCGGATCTTTCATATCATCCACAATTGCCTTATTGATGATTTCCTTACCTACTTCCGCTTCTTCCTTCACCTTTACCTTAAAGACAATACTTCTTTCTTTCATATCCGTAATATTTTCGTATTCAGCAGTGACTTTTCCATCTTTCACACTTAACTTTAATGGAGCTGGTTTATCACCTTCAGCCTTTTCACTGCCTTTTACATACTCTAAACCGTTAGGAATTGTATCCTCTATTATTACCTTTTCTAGTTTTCCGTTTTCTACCGTGTTCTTAAAGCTAATTCGGTATTCTACTTCTTCTCCTAGTTTTGGTGATGGATTATCTACTGTCTTCTTCGAATCAATTATTCCATCCTTATGTTGCGGAGTAATTCTTTCCTCCGGCTCAATCGGTGGATTTCTCGTATCATCAACAATTGCTTTATTGACAATCTCTTTATCTACTTTTGCTTCTTCCTTCACCTTTACTTTAAAGACGATACTTCTTTCTTTCATATCCATAATATCGATATACTTAGCTTTGACTATCCCATTTTCAACAGCTAATTCTACTGGTCCAGGTGCTTCTCCTTCGGCCTTGATGCTATTTTCTACATATTCAAGACCTTTTGGAATTGTATCTTCCACTCGCACCTCTTCAAGTTTTCCGTTCTCAACCGTATTATGAAAACTAATGCGGTACTCGATTTCTTCGCCTAACTTTGGCTTCTTAGTATTAACTACCTTTGTAGCAGCAATTTCACCTTTTTTACTTTGCGGTGTAATAACAACCTTTGATTCAACAGGCTCATTTTTCGGATCTTTTGCAATTGCTTTATTTACGATTGCTTCCCCTACTTTTGCCGAATCTTTTACTTTCACTTTAAAAACAATACTTCTTTTTTCTGTATCCGTAATTTCTGGATACTTTGCCATTACTTTTCCGTCTTCCACTTTTAGTTCTACTGGCTCTGGTTTTATACCTTCAGCTTTCAAACTATCTTTCACGTATTCAACATCTTTAGGTAGTGTATCTTCTACTAGCACCTTTTCTAGTTTTCCGTTTTCTATCGTATTATGAAATGTAATGCGGTATTCCACTTCTTCTCCTAGTTTTGGTGTTTGATTCGTTACGCTTTTTTCTACATCCACTTTACCGTATTTATAATCCGGCGTAATCTTTTCTTCTGGATGCTCAGTTTGTCCATTTGACTCACTCACAACCGCTTTATTAACAATCGTTTCTCCCGCTTTTGCCTCTTCTTTTACTTTCACTTTAAAGGCAATGCTTCGCTCTTTTGTATCCGTAATCTCTGGATATTTTGCGATTATCTTACCATTTTCTACTTTTAACTCTACTGGATTTGGTTCGGCACCTTCAGCTCTCTCACTGCCTTGAACAAATTCTAAGTTAGCTGGAATTTCATCTTCTATTGTAACTGCATCTAGTTTTCCGTTTTCCACCGTATTTTGGAAGCTAATTTGATATTCAACTTCTTCTCCTAGCTTCGGCTTCTTATTTGTTGCTTTTTTCTTTGCAGCAATTTTACCGGCCTTATGCTGTGGTGTAATCTTCTCTTCTAGATTCTTTGGTGGATTTGTTTTATCTCTAACGGTTGCTTTATTAACAATTTCTTCACCAATTTTTGCAGTTTCTTTTACTTTTGTTTTAAAGACGATACTTCTTTCTTCCATATCCATAATTTCTGGATATTTTGCAATTACTTTTCCATTTTCAAACTTCAGCTCTACTGGCTCTGGTTTTGCACCTTCTGCTTTCAAACTATCTTTCACGTATTCAAGATTGCTTGGTAATTCATCTTCAATCATCAATACATCTAGACGTCCATCTTTTGTCTTATTTTTAAATGTAATACGATACTCTACCTCATCACCTAACTTCGGTGTTTTATTAGATGCTATTTTTTTAGCTTCTATTTCTCCAGGGATCTCTTTTGGAGTCGTAACCGTAATATATGCATCGTCCTCAGTTTCATACTTTATCTCGGCACTATCTTGTCCCTTTACAACAACGATATTTTTTACTGTTGTATCTGATTGTACAGAATCTTTCACTTTTACTTTGAATGTAATAACGGTACTTTCACCCGGCTTTAAAACACCGCCGTCTTTAGCATTAGCACCTTCACCAACACGGAAATCAATTTGATTATTTACAAACTCCGCTTCATCATCGCTTGCATCATCTGTTTTATTTCCTTTATTACTTCCAGAAATATATTGTATAGATCCCGGAACATACTCTAAACGTTCATCTAATTTATCAAAACCTTTTACATTCGATATCGGTGCTTGGTTATTTTTCGTATCATTTTTCACTTCAATTTGATACGTAAACTCTTCACCAGCTTTAATTTCCTTAACTTCTTTACCGGTACTATCTAATGCCTTTTTATCAACTTGTAAGTTTGGAGCATTATGCTCTGTAACGAATGTGGCGTTATTTAATACGTAAATATCACCGCCACCACCATATGCTCTAAAACGCATTTTTCCTTCTTTCAAATCATTCTTTACTTGAGTCGGTCCTTCAAGGTGATACGTATGAATGTCAGTACTGAATGAATTTGTCCAATCCGGTTTATATCCTGGATATTTTTTCGTAACAAACTCGTTAGTACCATCCACTTGCACTTCTGTCATAGATGAATCATTAACATCATTTTTTTTACCGTTAATGTTTTCTAAATCTTTATAACCGAATCCAAAATCATACTGCCCAAAATCATAGGCATATATATCATTTTCAGCAGGATCTCCTTGTGACGAGAAATAACTAAATTTCGCCTTAAAAGCCCCTTCTTTTGGCGTATTTATTTTATTAATACCAATAGTTGTCCAGGCTGCACTTTTTTGAGCAACTAACCCTTCCCAAATCTTCATATCTTTTACGGTTTCTTTATGGTTTTCATACACTAATATAAGATTCCAGTTGCCCCAGTAGTAACCACTGCCTTTTTCAAATTTAATTTGTGGCACATTCGCAACTGTCACCGTTTGAGAAATACCTTGCTTTGCAATTACATTTGTTACGTCAGCATATGCAACATAACCGGCACCAGCACCCGAGTAATTTGAAATATACGGTAAATAATCCGCTTTTCGTATACTATCAGCACTTACTTCAGCGTATCCTTTATTCCCCATTTTCATTTTAACGGGCTCTCTTACCTCTGCATCGCTAACTCTATACTCTTTAGATGGATAAGTTGGCGTTCCCATAGCTGCTGTCCAAAATAAATACGCCTTTTTCACTTTACTTCCAGCAGGAATGTTAGGAAAAGCTCCTGTTGACGAATTAAAAGTACTATCATCGTTATCAACGTCCACAGTCATTTTATTCGTCTTATACCCCAGACTTTGTCTGCCATAATGATCGGTCGTCAAACCAAGTGTTACATTACCAGTCTGTACTAAATTACCAGCAGTAATTGTAGAATACAGTGGATCTCCAAATCCTTGCTTATCCCCTGTTTGCATTTGAACCTTCGAAGCATTCTCTGATGCAGCTTGTACTTTTGCATCGCTCTGATTTTCCGCTTCTTTTTCTAGTTTCTCAGCTTCGGTTACTGGTTGTTTTGGTGGTTCTGTTTTTGATGTAGGGTTATTTTTATCTTCTACAGATACTTTTAGCTTTTCATCAACTTTTTTAATTGTATTATTAGCTGATGGGCCAACTTCTTTCTTACTACTGTCAGCCTCCTCATCGGCATTAGCTGCTACCTTTTCTTCAGAAGGGATTCCCTCAACATCTACAGACATGTTCCCTATTTGTAGTTGATCCTTTTGCACACTAATTTTTTGCTTATACTCATTATTAAAATGTTGTGCACGACGAGCTTTTATTAACACAGTCATTTTTTCATGTGATTTTAAATCTTTAATTTTAAGATTAGAAGAAAGAACCTTTCCTCCCTTATCTTTTTCCTCTACATAGAAATCCGCTACCTTATTTTCAGGTAACTTCTCTCCGTTTACTTTCACAGATTGCGAAGGGAACGTAATTTCATTTTCATTATTTTGTTTAAGCACCAATTCTTGAATTGGTGTAGCTCCCGTATTTTCAATCGTATATTGAAATACGTGCTCCCTCTCTGCTACTTCTCCCTTATATATTTCAGCATTTACTTGCTCTGCCTTAATTTTCACATCATTTCCTTGTAGCTCATCCCAGCTTTTTTTATTTATCTCTGTAGCAAAAGCACTGGGTGAAGGCAATATGATGGATAGGAGAAGTGTGATCATCGTTACGACATTAAAACACTTCAATACTTGCTTCATATTTTCTACCTTTCTCCTTTCTATATACTTGCTATCCGTCTACTTAATTTCGTAGCCGTATACATAGCAATATATATCCACTCGCAACAATCCGACCTACGAAAATGTATCGTTGAAATCCCAATGTCAACAATATAAATCTCATAGAATATTACTATTTTAATTTATCAAAAATAGCATATATATATCGGACACTTATACAAACCTTCACCATTTTTTAACATAGTAAAAAATGCCCTATTGTATAGGTTTATATAACAGTTTAAGGATACATAAAAAGCTTAACATATCTCTTAATCTATTCATACATACAATAGAAATTTTACCATTTTTAGTCATTTCAGTTTGTTATTTATGATTAAAATTTTCAAAAAACAATAACCGTTACATGTAAAAATATGTTATATTATCAAGGAACGTATGTTCTTATTTTAAAGGAGGAATTTTCATGATTAACGAGCCCATTATAATGAAAAAAGAAGCTTTCCAAGCAATCGGCGTTTCAGTTACGACGACTAACGAAAGAGAGGCATCTACTAAAGGAAAAATCCCCGAGCTTTGGAACCGCTACTTCCAAGAACAAATGATGCATCACATCCCAAACCAAAAAACGAAAGCAACATTTGCTTTCTACTCAAACTACGAATCAGATGAAACTGGTACATATACATTCACAATCGGTACGCCCGTTTCTTCATTAGAAGACGTTCCTGAAAATATGACAACTTTAACAATACCTGCTGCTACATATGCGGTATTTACAACGAGAAAGGGACCAGTTGCTGAAGTCGTTTGCGAAGCTTGGGAATACATTTGGCAATGGTCGAAAGAAAATAAACGTGCCTTCACAACAGACTTTGAGCTTTACGATGAAAGAGCATTAGACCCAAATCATGCACAATTGGATATTTATATTGCGTTAGCCTAAAAAAAGATGCCCATTCGGCATCTTTTTTTGTCGTTAAATAGCTACTGGGCAAATTCATTATTATTGTCTACAATGAGAAAGTGCAGTATAGAAATATTAGAAACTGTATAAAGTGAAACTATAATCAGTGGGGGCATCTCCCATTAAGTATTAGCCCTCACCAATCGGGCGTTTACTGGTTTTTTAGTTTAAATTTGTCACATAGAAAGGAAGCAATATGGAGGAACTACAACAAAATAAAACTGCTTTAGAAGGAAGCGGAAAACCGTTATTAAAAAATACGAATTTCCTTTTTCTTTGGGCAGCTACTCTTTTTTCAAGCTTTGCTTTAGCCTTTTTTACTTTTTCACAAACGTGGTACATAGCAAAAACATTAAACCTTGAAGCTTCACTCGGTGTTGTTTTCGTAGCCCTTAGTGTTCCAAGGCTTATTTTTATGATTGTCGGCGGCGCTGTAGCTGATAAATTCCCGAAAAAAAATATTATGTTTTACTCCAATATCATTCGAGCGATTCTTGTCGCAACCATTCTCACATGGTTTATCGTTGGTGATGTAACGCTATATACATTTGCTTTATTCGCTTTATTCTTTGGACTTGCTGATGCTTTCTTCTGGTCAGCAGATGGATCTATCTTACCGGAATTGGTAGAAAAAAGCCGGTTAACACAAGCGAATTCACTTACACAAATGACGAACCAAGCATCGGTCATCTTAGGCCCTGTACTTGGCGGAATTCTCATTAAATTTACGAACTACGAGACAATATTTTCCATTACGATTTTATTACTGATTGTCGCTGCCATACTCGTTCAAAAAATACAATTTACGATGCCAGAACAAAAAGATACAGATAAAGGTATGTTCACTTCCATTAAAGAAGGAATCTTATATGTAAAGGAATCGCCATTCCTTTCAACTTTCCTTATTTGTAGCGCTTTTTTAAACTTATTTTTAATCGGTCCGATGCAAGTTGGTTTCCCGCTTTTTGTTAAAAACGTGCTGCATGGTGATTCGCTCCAGTTTAGTTACTTAGAAGCATCTGTAGGCGGCGGAATGGCAATCGGTGCTGTCATTGTCGGTTTAAAAAATATTAATCGTAGACGCGGTCTATTTTGTATTATCATGATGCTACTGTCTGGTGTATTCTTCTTATCCATCAACTTTAGCACCGTACTTTGGCAAGCATTATTAGCCGGCATGTTTTATGGTATTACAATCGCAATGGCTATCGTTCCGCTTATGGCGATGATTCAATCGACAGTAAAAGAGGAAATGATGGGACGCGTAATGAGCTTACTTATGCTATCATCAATGGGCTTTATCCCGCTCTCTTATGCATTCACATCCATTGCACTTGCAATAGGAATTCCAATCGTAACCGTTATGAAAAGTGGTGCAATAGCTGTTATCGTCTTCGTACTATTTGTAGCGATTCGTGTTCCAGTTGTAAGAAAGTTCGACTAGCTACTTGGAGTCATGTATTATACGCATGGCTCTTTTTTAAATGGATCAAATAACGCTATCCCCTTACTTCTTCTCACAGCTGCTCCCCATTCTAATCCAATCTCTAAAAATAAATCTCGCACTGTACTGTATAAAAGTGCCCCAATGTCTTTACGAATTTCCCCATATTTATATGCTCTTACAACACTTTTCACACGCCAAATTAAATTTCCATACACTTCTTCGTCAGCTAATATTTGCTCTAGTAAAACACCTTGTTCTAGTAACCCGCTCTTTTTATATGCAAGCTCGACCTTACTCCAAAATATATTAATTTTCTTCGGATTACTCGTCATCGGCACCAGTGCGTATATAAAAGGCTTTGGTATATCGTGACGGCAATACGTCTCATCAAGCTCGTACGTTTCTTTTCTATTCTCTTTTATTTGTGGAATGTTTTTAGAAAGAATTGTTTCACCCTCATTTTTTTGCACATTTTTACTACAGCCAGATGCACGATCCTCACTTTCACATGCGGACATTTTCATACGGTCATCCATGCGGTCAATTGCAGATGTAAGAAATACATATAAGTTCGCACTATATCCGCCGCGCCTATGTCTTTCTTTTGTCGCAACACGCTTTATAATTCCTAGTTCCTCTAACTTTGCAATAGAGCGGCGTACTGTACGAATACTCTTTCCAACATTTGTAGCAATCGTCTCCATTAATGGACAAGCAACCCCCACTGTTTTCTGTTTCTCATTCACTGCATACTTTCCTAAAAAATGAATAATGGTAGCATCCGTTTTATTTAATTGAAATCGATAATGTTTCAAAACTTGTTTTTGATATGTATTAAACTCTTCTTTACTTTGAAATTCACTATATGGTTTCATTAAATTATATAAGCTTCCCATTTTTATCACCTCACTTATAAATAAGAGGCAGGAAGAAAAATTGGCGTGATAGTTAATATTTTTTTATTGGAGATGAAAATATGATCGTAATTAGTGCTTGTTTAGGTGGTATCGCTTGTCGGTATGATGGAAATGACAATCTCGTTTCAAAAATAGAGGAGCTTTTGCAAAAAGAAGATACAGTCCTCATTTGTCCTGAAATATTAGGGGGATTACCAACACCTCGCCCCTCAGCTGAAATTATTGGCGGGAATGGCGACGACGTTTTAGACGGAAAAGCGAAAGTGATGACAAAAGATGGTGAAGATGTTACAGAAGCTTTCGTAAATGGCGCTTATAAAGCATTAGAACAAATTAAAAATTTACACCCAGAATATATTATTTTAAAGGAACGCAGCCCATCTTGTGGTAGTTCTACGATTTACACTGGAGAATTTAACGGCAATAAGCAAACTGGTTTCGGAGTGACAACTGCTTTATTTAAAAGACACGGATTTAAAGTCATTTCAGAAGAAGAATTTGAAAGCAAAAAAAGGAATTGACCCTGTTCGTCAATTCCTTTTCTATCTGTCTTATTTCACGCCTAATTTTTCTTTCACTTTCGCTGGAAGCTCGTCTTTCTTTACTTCTTCCCAAGCTGATACACCTTTTTTATCTGAGTGATATACGCGTAGGAATGCTTCTTTACGAAGATTTTTTTGAGCTGTAAATTCTAATTCTTTCTCTTTACCGTCTTTATCAAAGCCAGTCAACTTATATTCATAATCTTTAAATTTTTGACCATTATCAGCTTTACTATGAACTTCTTTTCCATCTACTGTAATTTGAACGTAGTACTCATCTTTACCCATACGGTTTAAATCACAACCAACTAACAAACTTGCAAATACAACTAAAATACTAAATAGTGCAATGTATCTTTTCATTTCCTTCACCTCATATGTTTTTTCTTATATTCTTATCTTAAAGCCCGGAGCTTAAAGAAGAAATTCAAAAACATGACATGAACATTACACTTTTGTAAGATAATAATTATTTCTTCACTTTAGAAATTGTCATTCCATTAAGCTTCTGTATAACGTTTTTGTTTCTCACGCTCATCAGCTACACTACCGCCAATAACGTCTTTCACGCCAATTTCGCCACTTATCACGTAATTTTCTTATACCATTTATTACGCCTTCTATTATGCATTCCATTATAATATTTATCACAAGGTATCTTATACATCTAAAAATAGAACCTATAACATACTTCAATACAAATTCAAAAACATCTTCCAGCATATATCCCCCTCTTTCTATCCTTCCATTATAACTAGAAAAAGAGAACTTAAAGCTCAAATAAATGATAAAGAAATTAGAAGTCAATAGATGAAAAAGGATTTCTAAATGATGAATTGAATATATATTTATTGTTCTCTAACTTTTGAACGAAAGTTTTTTACATATGTTTCATTCTGTCCTAATTTAAAGTTTTCGAGAGGAGAAATGATATGAACTCTATTTTATTAGATGTTCCGTTACAAATAGAAACAGACAGACTCATTCTTCGAGCACCACTTCAAGCTGGTGAAGGGGATATAGTACAACAAGCTATTAAAGATTCCATTAATGAATTAAAGCAATGGTTGTCTTTATTTCAGTCCATTCCTACTGTTGAAGAAACGGAGATTCTTCTGAGAAATGCACATATAGATTTTTTGAAAAGAGAAAGCTTTCGCTATCTTATCTATCATAAAGAGACGAATGATTTTGTTGGAACAGCTAGCCTTCATCGAATTGATTGGAAGGTTTCTAAATGTGAAATTGGATACTGGATTAACACGCAATTTAGTGGCAGTGGATATATGACAGAAACAGTAAGTGCGTTAACAAACCTTGGATTTCAGTTATTCAAATTTAGAAGGATTGAAATACGATGTGAATGTAATAACACGAAAAGTCGTGCACTCCCTGAAAAACTAGGCTTTGAACTTGAAGGGATATTACGTAATGAAGATTTTTCAGCTGACGGCAAACAACTAACTGATACTTGCATCTATGCAAAAATAAAGTGAAATATTGATTAGCCTTGGTAATCGGGCTTTTACGGCAAAAGAAAAGACCTTTCTAACGATTTTATTCCATCGCTAAAAAGGCCTTTTCTATTTCGGCTAAAAACTTAGCACTCTTCTGGTTTACCAGCATTCGTCGCTGTACGGAAAGATGATCCACATCCGCATGATGCAATTGCGTTTGGATTGTCGATTGTGAATCCACCGCCAAGCATAGATTGTTTATAGTCAATTTTTACTCCTTTAACAATTGGAGCACTTTCTTTATCGATAACAAATTCAACACCGAAAAACTCAAGAACTGTGTCGTCTTCTTTTGGTTCTACTTCAAACCCTAAGCCGTAAGAAAGACCGCTACATCCGCCGCCGTGTACAGCAAGGCGCACATACTTCTCTCCATCTTCAGCATCTTTTAACATATCTTTAATTTGAAAAGCTGCTTGTTCTGTTACTTCAATCATGAAATACACCTTCCTTTCTGTTCTTAGTCCATTATACATCTTTACGCTTCTATCTTGTACTCATACACTCCGCGGCAAATTACTTCCGCAGGTCCTTTCATCAACACGTTTCCTTCTTCAGTCCACGCAATCATTAAATCGCCACCAGCTAAATGGACTGTAATTTCCTTACCACGTTCCATCTTTCCATTTAGAATAGCAGCTACAACTGCAGCGCACGCCCCTGTTCCGCAAGCTTGCGTTACACCAGACCCACGTTCCCAAACGCGGAAGTTCATCTCGTCATCATTCAAAATTTCGATAAACTCAACATTTACTCGCTCTGGAAACATTTCATGTGTCTCGAGAACTGGTCCAAGTGTTGTAAGAGGTGCTTTTTCTACATCATCAACAAAAATAACCGCATGTGGATTTCCCATTGAAACAGCTGTAAATGCATAACGATGATTATTGTATAAGAAGTTTTCACGAATAAATGGTGTTTCACCTTCACCAAGCATCGGTATTTCTGCACGTGTTAGACGCGGTGCTCCCATATCGATTTTCGCTAATGTCACGACACCATCTTCTACTGTTACTTCAGCCGTTACAATACCAGCCAACGTTTCAATTGTAAAAACTGTTTCTTTTACTAGTTTATGCTCATACGCATATTTCGCTACGCAGCGTAAACCGTTACCACAGCTCTTTCCTTCAGAACCATCATTATTAAACATGCGCATTTTCACCGGAGCTACGTCTGAAGGGCAAATTAAAATCATCCCGTCTGCTCCAATACCAGTATTAATATTTGAAACCTTTTCGGCCACAAGGGCTAAATCTTCTTCAGGAATTTGCTCTTCAAACATATTTACATATATATAACTATTGCCAAGACCATGCATTTTTGTAAAAGAAAATTGGCTCATTTATATTCACTCCAAAAATAATTTGTTATGTTAAGTATAAAATGCATGCTTTTAGAACACAATATGAATGTCCCCCGTTTCTCATATTTGACAACGTTTGGCGATGAGCCACTCTTACACAATTTGTGTAAGAAAAAAGCCCTTCTAAAAAGGGCCTTTTTTTATTTATTCCACTATTTTCGATTGGGGAGAGCTAATAATTAGTATTAGCCCTTCCCAATCGAAATCACATTTTATCTAATAAAAAAGGTGCTGCTAATTCGCAACACCTTAAAACATTGGATTTTCATCCAAATACTCATATACATTATTAACAAGCTCTTCTACTGTT
Source organism: Bacillus sp. EB V-12 (assembly GCF_056158125.1). Taxonomy (NCBI): domain Bacteria; kingdom Bacillati; phylum Bacillota; class Bacilli; order Caryophanales; family Bacillaceae; genus Bacillus; species Bacillus sp. EB V-12. The sequence continues at coordinate 46,016 of NZ_JBUXJL010000006.1, forward strand.
GCACCTTGTACAACTTCACCATTTACAAGTGCAAACGGTCCTTCAAAACAAATACCACAATATCCTAGACAACCATACTCCATTACATCTAAATTCGGATCTTTTTCTAATTTTTCTAGAGCTGCTTGTGAACCACTTGCAAGGTTACCTACACAAAATTCAATTAATGGTTTAATCAAAATTCTCCCCCCTGTACTACAAAACAAATTACCTTTTCACTTTATCTATAAGAAGAAAACTAAGCTGTTTCTTGTTGTTTTCGTTACACAGTCTAAACTATTTAGTTACTTCATTATTTCACTTCAAAGTAGATGACTTCTTCTATATAACATGCTACTTCCAATGAAATAGTAACTACAAAGGAAAAACAGTTTATTTTACTTTTCTTCTTATTGTACAACAGAGTATTCATTCATGCATTGTTATTTGTTCACAAATTCGATATAATTTGATTGAGTAAAGTCAAAATATTTTATTAATATAAAATTTTATGATTAGGGGATATTTCAACAGAAAAGGGGTAATCCATCATGAAACACCTCGTAATACTAGGTGGCGGCTACGGTGGAATGAGAATTCTGCAAAGGCTACTTCCAAGCAACCAACTTCCAGATGATGTACAAGTGACATTAATCGACAAAGTACCATATCATTGCTTCAAAACTGAATATTATGCATTAGTTGCGGGTACTATTTCAGAAACGCATATTCGTATACCGTTTCCTGAACACCCACGCCTCAATATTCAATACGGCACAGTAACAAATATTGACCTCGAAGAAAAAGCTGTTCATCTCGATGGCGGCGAAGCAATCCAATATGATGACTTAATTATCGGACTTGGCTGTGAAGATAAATATCATAACGTTCCTGGGGCTAGGGAATATACACATAGTCTACAATCAATTGAACAAACACGTAAAACATATGAACAATTAAATAGTCTAGAACCAAATGCAACAGTAGCTGTTGTTGGTGCTGGCTTAAGTGGCGTTGAAGTAGCAAGTGAACTTCGTGAAAGCCGTTCTGATTTAAAAATCTATTTATTTGATCGAAAAGATAGAATTTTATTCCCATATCCAGAGAAATTAAGTAGATATGTAGAAGAATGGTTTGTAAAGCATAAAGTTAACATTATACGAAACTCTAACATTACAAAAGTAGAACCAAATATTGTGTACAACCACGATGAACCACTTGAATGTGATGCAATCGTCTGGACAGCTGGTATTCAAGCAAATGAAGTTGTTCGAAACCTTCCAGTTGAACAAGATGGTAGCGGACGGGTTGTCTTAACGAAATATCACAATATTCCAAACAATGAGCACGTGTATGTTGTAGGAGATTGCGCAGCACTTCCACATGCACCATCTGCCCAACTTGCTGAAGGTCAAGGAGAACAAATTGTCCAAATATTATTAAAACGTTGGAATAATGAACCACTCCCGGATGAACTACCTGTTATTAAATTAAAAGGTGTTCTAGGATCTCTTGGTAAGAAGCATGGATTCGGTTTACTCGCAAACCAACCATTAATGGGACGTGTACCGAGATTATTAAAATCTGGTCTTCTTTGGATGTACAAATATCATAAAGGTTAATACTTTACAAGCTGTCTACTATGTAGGCAGCCTCTTTGCATCAGTTTTTAAAAATTATCAGACACATCTTTCTCAATATTTATAATGATTTATTTTTCATTTTTATATTAAAAAATATTGATAAACATTGTATGCTATTTGTAAGTTGTTTTATTATTTCCTTGAAGACCGAATTCATTCGGTCTTATTTTTTATGTGATAAATACTTTTGTAGGAGGCATTACATTCCACTTATGAACTTATCGAAACTAAACAATCGAATAGAAGCGAAAAAGAAAGAGTTAATCTATCTCGTTGAACGATACGGATTGACTCATGATAAAGTGATTTCTTTCAGCCAAGAATTAGATCGTTTACTTAACTTATTAATAAAACTCAAGACGAAGAAAAAACGTTGCTCTTTATAACCGTTATCTTCTCTTTTTTGATACGATATAACTAGAATCAGAAAGGAGCGATTTATGTTTATATTAAAAAACGTTATATATAAAGATATACTATACATTCCTTATTTACAGATTCAAAAAGAAAAGATTACTTGCATTATCGGTGAAAGCGGAAGCGGAAAAAGCACGTTGCTTCGCATGTTAAACGATTTACAATCTCCAACATCCGGCACAATTGAATATAACGGAAAATTAATTTCTGATTATCATCCTATTCAATTACGTCGTGACGTAGTTATGCTTGGGCAAACTCCACCCATTTTTGATGGAACCGTTAAAGACAACTTATTAATGGGACTTCGTCTTTCTGAAAAACCATTTCCAAATGATGATGCCCTGCGGAGTGCATTACAAACCGTTAGCTTAGACAAGCAATTAGAAGATAGCGCCTCCTCACTATCTGGCGGTGAAAAACAAAGACTTGCCTTTGCACGTATCGTACTTATGGATCCGCCGGTCTATTTATTAGATGAACCTACTTCAGCATTAGACAGTGATACAGAACGCCGCGTTATGAAACAATTTACTGAACTAGCACGAAAAAAGAAAAAAACAATTATCTTCATCACACACTCACAACAACTTCCAGAAGAAATTGCAGACGACATTATTGAGATTAGTAAAGCAAACGGTGCAACTAGAAAGGAAGTGCTCTCTGTTGAAGGGCGTTATTGAACTCCAAATTTGGCAACTTGCAGCTGCCTATATTTTCATTCTTATTTTAATTGGACTTGTAAAATTAAAAGGAATACCTCGCGAAAAACAAATCGCGCTCGCAACATTCCGTATGACGATTCAGCTCGTACTTGTTGCATATGTCCTTACATACGTATTTGAAAACAGTAATCCATTTTATACAATTGCTCTCATTACTTCTATTACTACCTTTGCAATTTTTAATATTTATAAACGAGTTAACATCCCAATGTCTAAAGAATTAAAACGAGTAGCCGCCCTTTCCATGGTCGCCGGATCAATTGGGCCACTTCTACTATTTATCTTTGTTATTATCGGACATGATCCGTGGTATGCTCCGCAATATATCGTCCCTATTACAGGAATGTTAGTTGGGAATGCCATGACTGGCGTTTCTCTCGGCGCAAATACGTTCTTAAACAATATGAAATCGCAAAGAGGTCAAATTGAAGGTGCACTTATGCTCGGCGCAACACCGAAAGAAGCAGCTGCTCCGCTCATTCGAGACGCTTTTGACTCTGCTATTTTACCGACAATCAATTCTATGGTCGGAATGGGGATTATAAGCTTACCAGGCATGATGACTGGTCAAATATTATCCGGTGTATCACCATTCACAGCCATTCAATATCAAATCGCCATCATACTCGGTATTTCTGGAAGTACTGCCTTTGCTGTCATTATCTTTTTACAGCTTGGATATAAAACGTTCTTTAATAAGCGATGTCAATTGAAAGAAATTGACTATGGTGCACGGTGAATCGTGCGTAGTTCACGATGAATGAAATTATATTAACGATTTTTTCAATATATCTATCATAACTTGCAATATATCAACGATTTTTCAAATATATCTATCATAACTCAGAATATATCAACGATTTTGTACGAAATATCGATTTACCGACAAAAAGTGACATAATAAAAAGAGGAGGCTATTCGCCTCCTCTTCTATTTACTTACGCCTTCTTAACGAACTGTGATTTTAACTTCATAGCTCCGAAGCCGTCGATTTTGCAATCGATATCGTGATCGCCATCAACTAGACGGATACTCTTTACTTTCGTACCGATCTTCACAACTGAAGAAGTTCCTTTTACTTTTAAATCTTTAATAACAGTAACTGCATCGCCGTCTTGAAGAACGTTTCCGTTCGCATCTTTTACAACTTTCGCACCATCATTATTTTCAGCTTCTGCTTCTTGGCCCCACTCATGAGCACATTCTGGACATACGAAAAGAACGCCATCCTCATACGTATATTCTGAATTACATTTTGGACAATTTGGTAAAGTAGCCATAAATTCATTTCCTCCGTTCATTATTTATACGTAAAAATCAAAATTGATGTTTACATCTCGATAAATAAAATTTGTATAGCATTTCTTTATAGTGCCATAGTCTCACGTTATTGACAACCCTACCTCAAATTCTCATTTTTTATTGTATTTTACAAAATTTCAATTTGTATGCCGTTTTTCTATTTGCCCTTCTACTAATTTTAAAAATCTTCGTTGTGCATTTTTATTTTTTACAAGCAATCGAACTCTTAGCTTACTTTGTAAATATGAGCGAACTTTGTAGTTCGTAATAAATAACTTTCGATACTTTTCGTCTTCATATATGATTCGAAACCATTCATACTGCTGCAAGTAAAGTATGTTAGCATCAATCTTTTTCGTGTGTAAACCCGTACTTAAACTAATCGATCCTATTAGAGCTTCTATTAATACTGAAATCATTTCTCTCCCCCTAATAAACAAAAGAAGAACCTTCACAAGATTCTTCTTTTCAAAATGAACGAGTTCCCTCTAGAAACCCCAATTATTTTCTTCAATGTAAATTTGATATTCTTCTACTTCTTCTTCACTTAACTTCTTATTATTTTCATATACCTCTTGCCACTCGAAATAATCTTCATCGAAATAAACAGCAAATTTAATTTTCACGTTTTTCTTCTCTGTATAATCATAACCAGTAAACTCTACTACGTCATAATCTTTTTCTTTCTTCACAAACTTCCAAGTTGGATTATCAGTCATAATCTCTAAAGTAACCCCTTCACCAGTTGAACGAACAACGTTTTTAATATTCGGCTCAGTTGGTAAAAGAGAAAGTCCGAGCATAGCTCCGCCAAACACAATCCCGACTATAACTTGTAAACCAATCATACCAGCTACACTAGCGCCACCCTTAGATTGTAAGAAATACGCCTTCTCATGATCAGACGCATCTTCTCCCTTACGAAAAATACGAACAGCCTGCTTATAATATAAACGGTTTCCTTGCCATCCAGTAAATATCATCATTCCTAATTGAAGAGCTAAACTAAATGTTACATAAATCCCCTCTGGAATATCTATAAAAGGGGTTATAACTATACTAGGTATAGCCAATAACGCAAATATAATAAATAACTTATACATTTTGCGATAAGCTAACCAAAAGGTTGGGAAGAAAAAGGCTACCCAATTCCATGTATTCCCTTGCGCAGGGTTTTCTACTTTACCCCACTTAAAATCATAATAAGCTGTATTCTTTTGAACAACTTTATGTAATTCTTGTGGAGAAATCGTTTCTTGTAAAACAGTGTCCTTCACGTACATCATCCTTTTCTTATTTCTATATACATTTATTGTATATGGACAAAATGAAGGAATCTAACAAAAAGTACACATATTTCATAAAAATGAACGGAAATCGAATATATTCCGACAATTATCCGTTTCTTATTTCATTTTACTTTTAAATATATACTACATTTCCTCCCTCTTAATCACATTGAAATACTATTTTATTTCCCCCACATTCCCCTTCACTTTCTCAATAATATCTTCTATACGTTCCGCTATACATTCCAGCTCCCATTCTCCCTCACCGTGCATAGCTGTATAAACTGGACAATTCTCATCATTACTATCTACAAAAATCGGGTCTCCAAGATATGAATCTATCCCTATTACAATCCATCCTTCTTTCCAATCTCCTTCTTCATTCCCGACTAAGCTTTGTCCTTCTTCATCAAAACTATAACCAAGTTGCCCTTCTTCTATTTCTTCACTATTAAACAATTCTATCGTCATAGGTTCAGATTCATACTCTAGCTCAATTTCATTATCCTCAGCACGATCTACATGTGCTAAAAGTTGTTTAATTTTATTATGGTTAATCATGATATCTTCTCCATTCTATCTTTTAAAAATCTAATTTTATTCATAATGAGCTGCCGCAAGTAACATTTGAGCAATAAACTTCCATGAAATATTTTCTGGAAACTTCTCTCCTTGATTTATATAAACCGATTCACAAGAACCTAACCAACTATTTAATGCCTCTAAATAAGTCTCTACCTCTACATTCTCCCATTCATCTTTATTCACTTTAAAATCCTTTTGGAGGTATACAAGAAATTTTAATAAATCTTCTTTAGAATTTACGTGATCGAGGTATTCATACACATCCATACTCCGTCCCTCCCTCTATTGCGTGTTATCTAAACTAACTATAATATATGACATAAGATTCTTAAAACTATTATTTGAGGTGACCGAATATGAAGAGTACAATTTGGGCAGACGATGACTATTTAAAACTAGCACCCATTAACGATGAACTAATCAAAAAAGCAGAAGAAGTACTGAACGTAAAGCTTCCAGAATCATATATAACCCTTCTAAAAGAACAAAATGGGGGAACTCTTCGTCTCGATGTTCACCCTACTTCAAAGCCAAATTCTTGGGCAGACGATCACGTTAATGTATCTGGTTTATATGGTATTTCTTTTAATGAAAATGAATCTAGTATTTTAGAGAGCCGCTATTTAATTCGAGAATGGGAAATGCCTGAGAATATCGTACTTTTATCTGGTGATGGACATACATGGATTGCATTAGACTATCGAAATGTAGCTGAAAATCCTCCAGTTATATTTATCGATAATGAGTTTGAGGAAATTATTGAATTAGCACCTAACTTTGAAAGTTTCTTACAAAACTTAACTACTTATGAATATGACGAAGAATAAGCTTGGCTCTAAAAAGGAGCAAGATTTTATTACAAATTTACACGCCACTTTAAAACCACTCGGCTTTAAGAAAAAAAGACATACATTTTTCAAAGCTGAAAACGGATTTTATAAGCTCATTAACATACAAAAAAGCCAGTTTGGAGATGATTTTTATATAAATATAGGAGTTCACCCTATCGGTCTCCCGCAGCTTATTACGAACCAATTACAAATAAAAGAGAACATTTCAATATTCGATTGCATTCTACAAACGAGAATAGAGCCTATGCATATCAAACAGAACCAGTTATTGCATAATGTTTCACATGAAACTATCGAAATTCCGAATTACCTTTCTACTATTTTCGACTGGTTTCAAACGTGGGCATCTTATGAAAATTTAGTGGAAATAAATATACATTCCATTACTCCCGTACTAGCTGTCGTTCCAATATTAGAAGAAAAAGCGTTTCTACTTCTTACCTGTTTTTCTTTCTACAAATTAAAACAGTACGAACAAGCTACTCGCTACTTACAGCAATATTTACATTGCGCCGTGCATCTGAATACCGAGGAAAAAGAGCCCATATTCTTTCATGAAGTTGATATGTATATGAAAAAACTAGTAAAAAGTGCAATGTAATTTCACATTGTGCTTTCTACTAGTGCTTTATATTCCTCTTGTAACTTTTTAAATCAGAAATATTTTATCCCCCCTACAACTCCCAAGTAATATTCATTTCTTCAAATGAATCCTTACTAACTTCCAATCCTTCACTATCTTCCGTTCCAATCATTGCTACTTCTTCTTTGGACAACTTAATTTCCTCATTTGGACTTTGGATTTTTTTCTTATACACGAGTTGTAAAAGCTCTATTTGTTCCTCTGTCAGTTCATACTCTTCTTCTAGTCTTTCTATTGCTGATGCTGTATCAAGTAATGGAATTTCTAATAAGAATACGCCGTGCTCTTCCATCTCTTCAAATGAATCAATTGAATACGCACCGCTATCCTCAATCCAAAATGCAGTTGTAATAAAAGGAACTGTTTCGCCTTCTACTTCTTCTAATACGTATTGAAGTGCTTCTTCTTTCGCAATATCTATTACTTCCGAAGGTGCCCCTTCAAAATAATTTTTCGCATCAATCCACTCATCAATTCTCTCGCTATTCACATCTTGAAGACATACAATCGTGTAATTCGGATGAAACGTAATTGTCCCTTGTCCGCCTTGGCTATCTTGCATACTATAGTTAAATCCATCCCATGAACTTTCATGTGAGAAATCTGGACAATGCGCTACATTAATTGCATGGGCAATCGAATTTAAAACGCATCCTTTCCATAATTGTTCTCTATCTATATGTAATTTATATTTACTCATCATCTTCCCCCATGCGCATATTTTTTTCTATTATCTTTCCTCTACACAATACTTGTAAATACTTTTCTATCTACTACAAAATAAAAAAGACAATACACCCCACTGTATTGTCCATTTTCTTCCCTACCATTTCTCTCTACACGTCTCAATTAAATGCAGTAAGTACCTCTTCGTCATATCTGCCCTTCTCCACCTTGAGAGCATTCTCTTTTCTTTTGGATTGTGCCGTATTCTCGCTACTTCTTTTAATAAGAGCTCCCATTCTTCCGCTGAACGTTCTGACAAGTATTGCAATCCTCTATCTTTTGAAACGATTGTTTTATAATCTAGTGTATATAAAATGCGTCCCATCGTAACGACAGCTGATTCTACCCACTCTTCTATAAAAAATAAATATGGCTTCTTCGCCTTTTCACTCCAGTACTGTTCTACGTTGTATTTCATCGTATTTACTACATCATTCCATTGTATTTGCAGCGGAAGATCTTCTGCTTCTTTTCCTGTAACTGTAATGCCTTGATTTTTCAACGTCCACCATGTGACCGCATTAATGTCCCAATGACCAACATTAGCTTTACCATCTGCACAATACACGTACTCGTTCATTTCATCATTGTATTTCCCTAAGTCAGCAAGCGGAATATACATACCGTCCATTCTTTTACCTAGCGTATTGTCACTAAGTTTCTTATGTAGTTCCACAAGCTGCTGTTTTTCAGCTTCATTCACGGAATCATTTATCACTGTAACAAAATCAACATCGCTCGTTTCCTTATGAAATGCACCTAGTGCGATGGATCCGTAAATATATACCCCGACTATTTTTTCATCCAAAAAAATTTCTTTTAATTCTACTGTGTACCGCTCCATTAACTGTTGTACTTCCGTTGGTAACGCATGCTTCACTCCATTTTTCATATCTATCCCTCCAATAAAAAAGCCTTTGCAAATTCGCAAAGACTTCTTGTTTTATAAATATTTCTCGATTTCTTCATAAACATCCTTCAAACGAGGATTTCCTTCTCCAACAATTTCTCCATTTACAAGAACGACCGGATAAAATAAATCTTCTTCCACTACGCGCTCAGCGAATGCTTTTTTATCCGCATCTTCTTGTTCTTCTTGGAAATCAATATACTCGAAATTAAATTTATTTTCTTGTCCTTCATATTTACGACCAATTGCCGCTTGTAACCATTCAAACGTTTCTGTTGAAGATGGCATTCCGACGCAGCTCGCACAAATTACTTTCGTCCCATACACTTGAACATTAACCATTTCTTCTCCCCCACTTCTTGTCCCAACAGTATATTCAGATGTCTTATTACATAAGCACATCATTTTACAAACTTATTCCATACCCCTATACTGAAAAAACACGATACAATATTTCGACAATAAAACAAGAAGAGAAAAAATAGATTTTCCCCTCTATCTTGATTATAATAAAACTGATGAAAGGAGTCGATAAAAATGGAAAACCCACATATGCAAGAACAAGTATTAGAAGTATTAGATAAATTACGTCCATTCTTACTTCGCGATGGCGGAGACGTTGAATTAGTAGACATTGAAGAAGGTATCGTAAAACTACGCCTTATGGGTGCATGCGGAAGCTGCCCAAGTTCTACAATCACACTAAAAGCTGGTATCGAGCGCGCGTTACTTGAAGAAGTACCAGGCGTTATCGAAGTAGAACAAGTATTTTAATCTAAAAGCGGAAGCGGCTCGCTCAAAATGTGAGGGGGATGGAGCTTCTGACATAGAGGCGCTTTTTGCCTCGGCGGAAGAAGCGAAGCCACCGAACATTTTAGCCGCTGGAGCTGGATATTAATCTAAAAGCAGAAGCGGCTCGTTCAAAGTCACTTGCTAAAAGGAGACCAAATTTGGTCTCCTTTTTTATTCAAATCACATTTATCCGTTAACATCATAAAACAAAATTGGAAATCCCTCTCAAAAAATGCGATAATTAATACTATATAGTGAATCGTTCACACATATACAGTAAAAAAACATAGGGGGACGACAAATGCCAAAAATGGGGAACACTTTTGTAACAATTCAAGAACTAGAAAAGAAAAAAGAGTATTTATTAGGCCTTTCATCCGTTATACCAACATGGAATACAAGCTATCAATTTTTATTTAAAGAAATCCAGCAAGAATTATTGGGTAAAGTAAATGAAAAGCTCGAAAGGCATCAATTCGTTTTAAATATATGTACAGATCAACAGGTAGGGGCATAATGTATTACATAAAATTGTGGTATATAAAAAAGAGACCTCACTCGGTCTCTTTTTTATATTTTTAAGATAACCAATCTAATTTTCTAATCCCGAGCTTATCTACTGGTAAACGAAGTGAGCCATAAAAGTGCTTCATAAATTGCTCTGAGCGGTTCACATCGTGTAAAATGGCTTCTAAGCGATCTCTATATATGCTTTTTTGTTCTTCGTTTCCAGTTTGGTAATATCGTTCGACCGTTTCAAAATAGTGAAGCGGGAACAGGAGCCTTGCAAATAATAAACGCCAACCAAATGAGGACAGCGAGTAATTCCGTTCATAATCTGTAACAAATTGAACGATTGTTTGATCCCAGTCTTTCTTTTTTTCAATCATCATATAGCGAATCCATTCTGCTATATCTCGAGTTGGGTGATCATACACCCAATCAAAAGGGAGTTTGAGACGCTTCGTTTGATGCCATAATAAAGGTGTGAATCGTTCTTGGCAAATTGTCGCTGCATCCGTTAGTTGCGGCGTATCATCCATTTCTGTATCAACAACATATTGAATGGCATTTTCTGCAACTCCTAAGTAATACGGGAAGGATTCAATAAACAATTGATCGAATACGTCTGTAGGGTGGTTCATCACTTGTGATTGCCAAAACTTTTCTAACTGATCGAGTCTCTTTTCCCATAACGCTTTCCATTCACCAATGCGGCTTAATTGCTCGATTTCTTCTGGAAAGAATGCACCTCGTTTATGGAATATAGAAAGTTCACTTCCTAATGACGTAGCATGTCGTTCTAACGCTCGCATACCTTTTAATAAGCAGTAATTTTGTTCTTCTATCTCACTTACATAGTAGCCGTGTATAGTTGGAACGAAAGTCGCTACAGTTATATCCCCTTGCTGGTTCATATAGTCACTGAGCTTTTTCATCTCTACAAGTACTTCTTCCTCCATTTCTCCAATTGGAACAAGTACATAAATTTTGTTGCGAATCCAAAAGCTTTTATAGGGGCCAAGGGGGATTAATTCTTTAACATGCATGTGATAATGCTCATAAATATGCTGAATCATCGCAGTCGCCACCTATGGTTTTTCTTTATATATATGAGCTTGTGCTCGCCTTTCATTCCTATGCACAGGATAAAGCAACGAAACGTATACAAATACTAAAAAGAAAAAAAGGTGATAAACATGAAAGAATCAAATCAACTACAAGAAAGAGCATTACAACTATTACAAGAACGTGGTGTAACAATTGACGATATTGCTGAACTTGTTCATTTTCTTCAAAAAAAATATCATCCAAATTTAGAGATGTCAGAATGCCGTTACAATGTAGAACGTGTACTATCAAAACGTGAAGTACAAAACGCACTGATTACTGGTATCGAACTTGATGTCCTTGCTGAAAAGGGAATGCTAAGTGAACCGTTACAAGATATTGTAAAACGTGATGAAGGCTTATACGGAATTGATGAAGTTATCGCACTTTCTATCGTAAACGTGTACGGCTCTATCGGTTTCACGAACTTTGGATATATTGATAAATTAAAACCTGGTATTTTAGAATACTTAAATGATAAATCAACTGGAAAAGTGCACACATTCCTTGACGATATCGTTGGCGGAATTGCTGCCGCAGCTTCAAGCCGTTTAGCGCACCGAGCTGAGCACTCAGAATAATAATGTTTTCTAGGCCGTCAGTTTCATGCTGACGGCCTTTCGTATTCCATAAGCATAAATTCTCTTCCGCGACTCAAAAAAATAGTCCCTTGTTTAAATCCGATATTTTTATATACCGTAATCGCTCTTGTATTAAATGTTGCTACGCTTAATCGAAACATTTTTGCATTAAACTCTTTCGTGGCAAACGCTATTCCAGCTTGGAAGAATTCTTTCCCTATTCCCTTCCCAGTTAACGCCGGCTTCATGCCAAGTCCGATATCAATCACATCTTCTCCACCATATAAATTAGCATCTCTTCCACCTGGCACTTGTGCATTTGCTCCAAAACAAAAATAACCGATGAGGTCTCCTTGATCGTCACAACAGCCATAATACGTTCCATCTAATAGCTCTTCTATTACTTCTTTCTCGCCTGAAAAACTATATAAACTATAAGGTTCCTCGTACGTCCAAGTATTTATCTCATTTGCTTCTTCCTCTGTTAACTTATGTATATCCACTTTCTCTTTCCCCCTATTATATTTCTATTAACAATATTCGATATTCATCTTATAATTCATCTTTCTCAATATATTTTTTAATTTCTCGCTTTATTTTTATGGAAGATTTTTCTTATTATGTTACGATTAAACAGAATCATTAAAAATAAGGTGGTGACAATTTGAATTACTTTTCTTATCTCTCCTCGGAAGAACGGCAAAATTTTTTCTATAAAGAACCCCTTAGTTTTTCAAAAAATATAGGGAAAGAACAACTAGCTTACGCACTAGGTGCCACACTATATACTCCCGGCACGAAAGAAACGATTGCAGAAGATATAATTAGAAAGAAACATGTGGATGCTACCTCAATTATTCTTTGTCTAGAGGACGCTATCAGCGATGAGGAAGTAAAACTTGCAGAGCAAAACATCGTCGTTCAAATACAGCAAATCGCTAACTTAGTCAGTGCCAACATACTAAACCAAGCAGACATCCCACTTCTTTTTATTAGAGTTCGACAGCCAAGTCAAATGAAGACAATTGTTACTGAATTAGGTAGTGCTGTTCATTGTTTATGTGGTTTTGTCTTTCCAAAATTCACACCGATTAACGGAAAGACTTATATCGATCAGCTTGCATATATAAACGAGTTATACTCATTATCGCTATATGGCATGCCGATTTTAGAATCACCCGAAATTATGTATAAGGAAACACGGGCAGAATCATTATTACAAATAAAAAATTTACTAGATTCTTATCACGATTACATCTTAAATGTACGTATTGGTGCTACTGATTTTTCAAGTATATTTAGTATTCGGCGCAATAAATACACACCTATCTATCATATTACTGTTGTCCGTGATTGTATTTCAGACATTATTAACGTTTTCTCAAGGGCAACAAATGAATATATTATTTCAGGATGTGTATGGGAATATTTTTCTAATGATCATGAAGAAGGGCTTATTCAAGAGGTATCACTTGACCATGCAAATGGCTTAATCGGAAAGACAGTTATTCACCCATCTCATATTAAAGTTGTACAGGCAATGCACATTGTCACAATGGAAGATTATTTAGATGCGAGATCAATTTTACAAAATGCAGATACGTATAATGGAGTGCTAAAAAGCAGTTTTTCTAACAAAATGAATGAAGTAAAACCTCATTATAGCTGGGCTCGCAAAACCATTTTAAAATCTAATATTTACGGGGTGCTACATGAAAACAAACAATTCACCGATCTCCTTATTACAAACGCAAAGCAACACGTATAACGTTTTAAATAATATACAAGTCCATGTAGAAGTACGTGATAATCCATATAATTTAGCGCTAGACAATCTTTTTCAAATGGCTGCGAGAATAAATAAGAAACGTAGTTTTTTATTTGTGAGTACAATCCTTGGAAAGCATCTTCCTATTAAACCTGCAGTCTCTCTATCAAGTGGAGTTGCTCTCGCTGCAAGATATTTGGAAATACTACATAATATTTCTCATCCATTTCAAAAAGAAATTTTAAATCTCATTTCATTAGAAATTGATGAAATCCCAGAGGAAGTATTTCGTTATCAATATCCTCTGCAAGAAGAAGTTGTGTTCATCGGATTCGCTGAAACAGCGACAGCACTTGGTCATTCTATGTTTCAATGCTTTCAAAATGCAAAGTATGTGCATACAACTAGGGAATCGATACCCCACCTAGAATCTGTCATTACATTTGAGGAAGAACATTCTCATGCAACATCGCACCGTTGTTATGTAGATGAAAGCTTTTTTCAAAACAACAACCCGATTGTTCTCGTAGATGATGAGATGACAACAGGAAAAACAGCATTAAATATTATTAGATCTATTCAAAATAAATTCCCACGAGAAGAATATATAATTGCTTCTTTATTAGACTGGCGTTCTCATACTAATAGAAAACAATTTAAACAATTAGAAGAAGAACTTCAAATTAAGATTCATGTTATTTCTTTATTAGAAGGCAGTATTCATACAACTGGCCAACCATTAAATATTGCAAAAACAGATATTCAAATTAAAGAAACAAAACCTGATTTCAAAAAGCATACCCTTACCTGTCCAAAATCACCCTATACATCAAATTATATAAAATATACTGGGCGATTTGGCATTTCAGCATATGAACAAAAGCACATTCATTCTTTCGCTCAAGAAGCAGGAAAAACTTTAAAAAGAGAAAGAATGGGAAAACGAACACTCTGTCTCGGAACGGGTGAATTTATGTATATCCCAATGAAAATTGCTGCTGAAATGGGTGAAAATATTTTATATCAATCTACAACAAGAAGCCCTATCCATCCTGTTTCAAATGATGTAAACTACGCCATTCATAATCATTTCTCATATCCAAGTCCTGAAAATTCTACTATTACAAATTACTTTTATAATATTTCACCTCATGATTACGATGAAGTATTTGTTTTTATTGAGCGTGATTTAGGAGAAGAAGCCCTGTTTCCTCTTCTACAGCAGTTACAAACAGTTATTCCTTTTATTCATATCGTCTCATTTTCAAATAGCATAGAAAAGGAAGGTTGATAATTATGGTAAAAGTAAATTCTCATATTAGTAGTTACAATCCAAATGATGCTATTTTTCTATTAAAAGATATTAGTGATTTAATGAAAGAAAGTTCCACGGAAACTAGAGAACAAGCAATTCAAGCTGGCACACATTATTCCGAAATGTTACCAATGGAATATAAACCATCTAAAGCGTATATGGATTTATTCTTTTCTTCCCTGCAACAATATAAACACAAACTAGCCATCGCTGTTGGAGTTGTCGCCGAACAGATTATACAAACTAAAGGAACTAACCTTGTCCTCGTTTCATTAGCTCGTGCTGGTACACCTATTGGCATTCTTATCAAACGCTACATACGCTATCAATACAACCTTGATGTACCTCACTATTGTATTTCTATTGTTCGCGGACGCGGTATTGATGAAAATGCACTCCATTATATTTTGGAACATCACCCTAAAGAAACAATTCAATTCATTGATGGGTGGACTGGAAAAGGTGCAATAAAAAAAGAATTAGAATATGCAGTACACACATTTAACGAACGAAATAATACACACATTTCTCATTGTATGGCTGTGCTTGCTGATCCCGGTTACTGTACTTCAATTTACGGTACACGTGAAGATTTTCTTATTCCTAGCGCTTGCTTAAATGCAACAGTCTCTGGACTAATTAGTCGCACTGTACTAAATGACACCTATATCGGTCCAAATGATTTTCATGGTGTTAAATATTATAAAGAGCTAGAACAAGAAGACTTATCAAATTTCTTCGTTGATGAGGTAACAGAGTTATTCCCTTCTGTTCATTCTCATATAGATAATCAATTACGTTATATTACTTCAACTTACACTGATCCCTCTTGGCAAGGATTAAAAGATATACAGTCTATCCAAAATCACTTTGAAATTGACGATATTAACTTAATTAAACCAGGAGTCGGTGAAACAACTCGTGTATTACTCCGGAGAATACCGTGGAAAATTTTAATACGTAAGCAAAACAATCCCGATTTAAAGCATATTTTACTTCTCGCTAAAGAAAAGAATGTCCCAATTGAAATCTATGAGAATATGGCTTATTCATGTTGCGGGCTCATTAAGCCTCTTAGGAAGGAAACAAGATGATTTTCGCCAGTGATCTTGATCAGACGCTTATTTATTCCCGGAAATCGTTTCGTGCCCCTATAGAAGATGAATCAATTCAACTCATTGAAACTATAGATGGGAAAGAAATTTCTTTCATATCACATAAAACCATTTTACTACTAAAAAAATTACAACTGCACTCACATTTCATCCCAGTTACAACAAGAACTATTAAGCAGTTTCAGCGTATTGCTTTATTCCAAAACGAAATCATTCCCGAATACGCCATTACAAGTAACGGCGGCAATATCCTTCATAACGGGAAACAAGATGGTACTTGGAACAGGAAAGTAAAAGAAAGACTATCGGTTGAATGTATAGAGAGAAACGACATACTAAAGGAATTTGGACAAATAGCTCATAAGGATTGGGTTATATCGCAAAAAACAGCTGATGATCTATTCCATTATTGCATTATTAAACGGGAGAACATTCCTTATGATGAATTATCATCCTTCACTTCCTGGTTAGACAAACAAGGCTGGAATCATTCACTTCAAGGTAGAAAGCTATACTTTGTACCAAAACCAATTAATAAATGGGACGCCGTGCAATATATAAAAGAAATTTTGCAAATAGATACGATTATTACAGCTGGGGATTCTTTACTTGATTTATGCATGCTTGAAAAGGCGAACCATGCCTTCGCACCACTTCATGGTGAGTTAGGGGCAATGCATGATAACTTACAACCCCATATTTTAAAAACAGACGCAATCGGCATATATGCCGCAGAAGAAATCGTAAATAAATCACTTCAAATTATTCACAGTTCATTACCTACCTCATGATCATCATATGCACAATTGCATACGCACCGCGGTTAAACAGATGGTACAATTTATTTGAATCGCTGTTGCTACACTTCTTGATTAGAGAAAAGGCGTTAAAACGGAAATTAGCGTCTTATCAACCTCAAGCAATTGGCACATTTTGTCATCTTAAAAGACACTCGAACGAGTGTCTTTTTTTCTATATCCAACAAGGACTTACTCATTTCAAAGTATAAATACATAAAATAATGTAAATCATGACACGCATGAATCACTTTCTAAAAGTTATAAAGTAGATTCAAAATAAAAAAGCACTCTTAACTAGAGTGCTTTTTACTTTCAAACAAGGAGGCTACATATATGGATAGTACTCTCGTATTTAACTTTGGCATTGGTATTGTTATCATTTTATTCGTCTTCTTTGTACTTTGTATGAGCGGGGTATAAAAAGGCGATTTTCGAGCGTCTTTTTATACATACATATGTATTACTTGACTTCTATAAAAGTAGTAACCATAATAGTTACAGAAATACAAATAGCTATTCACATATCCACAAATAGGAGGAAGAAAAATGAAACATGTAATCGTTTATGCACACCCGAATACAGAAAGCTTCAACCATGCGATTTTAGAAACGGTAAAAAGTGAATTAGAAGGAAAAGGTCACGAAGTACGCGTTCGCGATCTATACGAATTAAACTTTAATCCAGTATTAGGCGCTTCCGATTTCATCTCATTTTCTCAAGGAAATACACCAGAAGATATTAAAGAAGAACAAGAGCATATCTCTTGGGCTGATAGCATTACATTCATTTATCCAGTGTGGTGGGCGGGACTTCCTGCTATTTTAAAAGGATACGTTGACCGTGTATTTAGCCACGGATTCGCTTATGCTTACGGTGAAAACGGTATTGAAAAGTTATTAAGCGGTAAAAAAGGATTGTTATTATCTACAATGGGAAATACGAAAGAAGCATACACAGCAGGTGGCATGTTTGATGCAATGAAGAAAACAGCGGATGTTGGTATTTTTGAATTTACAGGCATTGAAACAATTGAGCATACATTCTATACAAGTGTTCCTTCTGTGGATGACAGTGTGCGTAAGCAATATCTTGAAGAAGTGAAAGACGTTGTGAATCGTGCATTCTAACAAAATTATATCGGCGATTTTTCAAATATATCGACTTACCGATAAAAATCAACACTAGTCACAACTGAATGTTAGCCCACACCAATCGGGCTGCCAGCAAATATCAGAAAAAAAGCTGTTCCAAAGTTTGGAACAGCTTTCTTCATTACATCTTCTCAATCCACTCCGTCAAGTTATGCACAACTTGCGTCGGTTGTACTTCGTATTCTGTTAACTTCTCCACAGTTGTGACTCCAGTGTGGACAAGAAGGGTATGCATACCAGCATTTATTCCTGCTAAAATGTCTGTATCGTAGTTATCCCCAACCATTAATGCTTCATTCTTTTCTATGCCAAGCACTTTCAAAGCTTGTTCCATAATGATTGATTCTGGTTTTCCGATAAAGATTGGATCCACACCTGTTGATACTGCTACAACTGATGTTAATGAACCATTACCTGGTAATAATCCTCGCTCAGTTGGGATGGCAATATCCCCATTTGTAGAAATAAACGTCGCGCCATTACGCACAGCAAGACACGCTTTTGCTAATTTTTCATATGTGATGTCACGATCTAAACCCACAACAACGAAATCAGGATTTTCATCCACAAGTTCAAATCCTTTTTCCACAAGTGCATCGTGTAAGCCTTCTTCACCAATCATATATACAGTTGCGTCTTGTTTACGTTCATAAATGAAGTTCGCAGTCGCCATACTCGTTGTGAATACTTGCTCTGCTTTCGCTGGAATATCGAAACGAACAAGCTTTTCTGCTACCTGTTCCGGTTTGCGAGTTGAGTTATTCGTAACGAATAAATATGGAATGCCGCGCTCTCCTAATGCTTTTACGAAGTCGCTTGCTTCTTCAATTTGTTCTTCTCCGCGATACATCGTACCGTCTAAGTCAATTAAGTAACCTTTATACATCGATTATGTCTCTCCTTCTATGCTAACGTTCTCACCTTATCATACCACTCTTATATTACCCGCTTTTCCAAAAGAAAAAAACGCTTTACCTTAAAGCGCCCCATAACGTTCATTTTTTCTCTTTTATTTGGTAAGAACAACTACAATCGCCCTCGCACATATTTGCTAGCGTTTTCACTTCTGCGTTCGTAAATAAACGCTTATACATTTCTTTTTCATCTTCACACACTTGCGGGAATCTCTCGGCAATTTCCTTTAACGGACAGTTTTGTTTTTCAATTACGAAAGATTTCTCTCCATCTCTCTTTATTTGAACCATATAACCATTTTTCTCTTGCATAGCTGCTATCTCTTGCACTTTATATGCTAAATTCTTTTGATTACTCACTCTCTTTTGTAACTGTTCTTCCATTCGCTTCGTTCTCTCTTTTAAAACGTAACGAAGTATTTTTTCATCGCCCATTCGAGCTAAATCTTCTAGCATATCAATCGCAAATTGCTTATACTCTTTCGGGAATGTATCTTCTCCCTTTTCGCTTAATCCATACAAATAAGTTGGTCTTCCGACATGTTGCCTTACCATCTTAGAATAAATGAGTCCGTCTTTCTCAAGATTACTTAAATGTCTTCGAATCGCCATTTCTGTAATCTCTAAAACGTCAGCTAGTTCCGCTACCGTGTGCTCTCCCTTTACTTTCAACAATTGTACAATCTCGTCTTTCGTAGTACGTGCTTCCCCCATACTTCACCCTTCTCCCTTTTCTTTCTCACATACAATATAAGATCCCCAAAAGGCATTCTCTGGGGATCTTATAAGCATAATTATTCTGGTACAAATGCAGATACAGGTCCTAATTCCTTTTCTAAATAACTGTGAATATTTGCTGGGTACTTTTCCACCACTGCAATATGTTTTTGAATCGTCTTATATAATTCATCATGATTCATTTGAATATAATCTTGCGTAAGCATTTTTCGAAGAAGGATAATTTCTTTCATCCCTTGTCCATCTTCTTCACTTATCACTCGCTCATCCATTAAAATATCAATAATATCTTCATAGCTTCCTGGATCGCGCATAATAAATCCATCAATCATCGCATTTCCTACATCTAATACAGTATCAATAATAAGATGGGCTATGCGCTCTAATGCGTAAAATTCAAACTCGGTTTCATATATCTTTTTCTCTTGAAATGTACTTGTTGCTCGTTCTAAACATACTAGCATTTGTTCTATTTTCTTTCTGTCTACAAAATACATGAATGTCACCTACCTGGAAATTAAAGCATTTACATTTTAATTGTAACGCTTTCTTCTGAAAAAATCGACAATTTTTCGAATTCACCTTTTCTCCGTTATTTGTTATAGTTATATTTGTATGATTTTTGAAATTGGAGGAATGGAATCTTGGAACGTGAACTCGCACTAGAAATTGTCCGTGTAACAGAAGCAGCAGCCTTAGCATCCGCACAGTGGATGGGCCGCGGAAAGAAAAATGAAGCAGATGATGCAGCAACTACAGCAATGCGTGATATGTTCGATTCAGTAAACATGGCAGGTACAGTTGTAATTGGTGAAGGAGAACTTGATGAAGCACCGATGTTGTATATTGGTGAAGAACTAGGAACAGGTAACGGTCCAGAAGTAGATATCGCCGTTGATCCATTAGAAGGTACAAACATCGTTGCAAAAGGTCTTGCAAATGCAATGGCAGTTATTGCAATCGCAGACAAAGGGAACCTTCTTCATGCTCCTGATATGTACATGGAAAAAATCGCGGTTGGTCCAAAAGCAGCTGGTAAAATTAGCTTAGATGATCCAATTGAAAAAACAATTGAAATTGTAGCAGAAGCTAACAATAAAAAGATTCGCGATCTAACAGTTATCGTTCAAGAACGTGAACGTCATCAAGATATTATTGACCGTGTTCGTGCAAAAGGTGCACGCGTAAAATTATTTGGTGACGGTGATGTTGGTGCGTCAATCGCAACAGCACTACCTGGAACGGGTATCGACTTATTCGTAGGTATTGGCGGAGCTCCAGAAGGTGTTATTTCTGCAGCAGCATTAAAATGCCTTGAAGGTGAAATGCAAGCTCGCTTAGTTCCAATGAACGAAGAAGAAGAAGCTCGTTGTCGTGAAATGGGATTAGAAGACCCTCGTCAACTTCTTATGTTAGATGACTTAGTATCTGGGGATGATGCAATCTTCTCAGCAACTGGTGTATCTGCTGGTGAGTTATTAGACGGTGTTAAATTCCTTGGCGGAGATTTAGCTGAAACATACTCTATCGTAATGCGTTACAAAACAAGAACAGTACGATTCATTAAAACGCATCACCATTTAGATCATAAACCACACTTAAACTTAGATATTTAATAAAGGAGCCATGTGTATGGAAGAACGTTTCTTTCTGTACGACGATACTGTCGCTACAAAAACTCGTTTCGTTAGCTTTATGGGAGAAAATGAGCGTCACGATTTAGCGCTTTTATACTCCGATCGTCATTACGGTAAAACAATTGTCCTTGATATGCAACGCAATAAATTTGCAATCATCGGTGCTGACGATTTAAACGAACCAGGCTACTTAGAGCATGCATTTTCTATGACTGAAGAAATTGCAGAAGAATTACGCTCATTTTTATTTGAACTTATATAATTTATCGTATGCACCAGCTATTTTAGCTGGTGTTTTTTCATTAATAGAGTTTTGAATTTTCAATCTTTTGTGTTATAATGAAGAATAAATCTATTTGGATAGAAAGGACGTTATCTACGTATGCCAACAACTACTTTGTAATGGACCAGCAATTGGATAGCATTACTCTCAAAAAAGCACCGTGCTTTTTCAAGGGAGTAGTCTGCCCATTCCCATTACAAAGGAACGTATTGCATCTGTAGTATGATGTTTACGGAGGTTCCTCTTTGGGGACCTCCTTTTATTTTTGTCTTTTTCTCATGTCTTCATACTACAAGACATCCAAATAGCTGTATTACGTTTCTTTGCCACTACTATAAGAGGTGAAGGAAAATGCAGAAAGTACAACTTTCTTGGAGTTTATATGAAAACGAGCAAAACACAATCGAAAAATATTGTAAAAATTGCAGACGTACTACCCTATTTACCGATACAAATATTCGTAGGCATAACGCCAACGGAAAAAACATATACCGCTTTGCCATTTATAAATGTCCGAAAGACCATACGTGGAATCAAAAACTTCGTATTTATAAAGCATTTACTGATCACGTTGAAACAGTCGATATGACGCAGCAGGATCAGCCAGAAACAACTACTACCATTTCCATTACGCAACATCAAGAAAGCGGCATAACCGAAATCACGATCGTATTAGATATCGTTTTCGGTTCCCACCGCATCGATAAAGCCTTATCCACATATATTTCCGACTGGAGCCGTACACGCATTGTGGATAAAATTAAAAATGGGGATATTCAATTAAACGGACAACAAATGAAACCAAATACAATACTTTCTGAAGGCGATTCTATTTCAATTTGTTTATAAGGGGGAGTCTCATGCTAAATGTGAGAAAAGGTACGATGAATTTATTAGACGAATTAGATGCAATGTATACAGAATGTAAAAAAGCGCTCTTACAAAAGAAAATTTATCAATGGGATGATTCATATCCGACTCGAGAACATATTGCCTATCACTTAGAACAAGGTGAACTCTACTGCCTATTTGAGCATGATTCGCTCGTTGGTGCTGTTGTGTTGAATGAGTGGCAATCTCCAGAATATGAGCTAATTGATTGGTCAGAAACACACGGTCGCTTTCTTATCGTCCATTCTTTCGTCATCCATCCTTTCGCCCAAGGAAAAGGATATAGCAAAGTACTTTTATCCTTTTGGGAAAATGAAGCAAAACGAAAAGACTATACGGGCATACGATTAGATGCTTTCACTGGCAATCCCGTTTCATTGCATTTGTATGAAAAGAATCATTATATTTGTCGAGGTGCTGTTTATTTTTCAAGTAAACAGCCTCCTCACAATTGGTATAACTGCTATGAAAAAATCCTCTTACAATTGTAAGAGGATTTTTTTATTTCTTCACTTTTCGTAATACAAAATGTGCGCAACCGAAGTTACAGTACTCGTATAAATACTCCGTTAACGTACTAATTTTCGTATCATATGTCGCACGTTGGTTACTATCATCAAAGAATCCTCGCAATCTAAGTTGCTCATATCCCCAGTCCCCAACGATGTAATCATATTTATTTAAAATTTCTGCATAGCGCTCTTTAAATGCTTCTTCACTAAAACCGTCACGAAAGTTTTTAATTACTTCGTACTGAACATTATTAATGCTCACCGTAGCATGAATCTCTTGCTTTTGCTCCATCATTAACTTCCTCTCTAAGCATTCTTCTTTTTATCGTATCACAAAGCATAACAACCAACAATTTCAAATACAAAAAATTGCAAATTAGTACATGCTATGGAGAAGGAGGTGATACATCGTGAAAAAACAAATTTTACTTTCCCTTCTCACTCTTTCCTTATTTGCAGGCTGCCAATCAGCGAACAAAGCTGAAATGGAACGTGAAGAAGGAAGCCGTGTTCTTGTTTCCAATAAAAACGACATGTATCATACGGAAAATACAAATACAAGACTCACAAGAGTCGGTTATTCTTCTAAACAAAAGCATGAAGTATCTAACAAACAAGTAGGGGCCATTAATCGCGAGAAGGTCGCTGAAATGATTACAAGCATGACAGTCAAACTTCCTGACGTTACAAACGCTGCTACACTCGTTACTGATGATGAAGTGTTCGTTGTATACCGTGCAAACACAACGGATCCAAAACTCGTAGCGGATCAAGTATATAGAGCTGCTTTGTCCATCGTTCCTCGCTATTATAAAGCATATGTATCAACAGACCAAAAGTTGATTTCTCAAATTCAAGGGCTTCAATCTGGCGCATTAAATGATACAGAATATACACAAAGCCTCGATATGTTAAAACGAGAAATGAGTAAAAATCCTCATTTGAACAATACGGGAGATCAGACTTTGAATGATATGATTAAAAAGTAAAACAGGTGGAGAAAATCTCCACCTGTTTTACTTTTTATTTTTTATTACGATCCGCATAAACCTCCATCGCATCACACATAAACTGCGCTAATCCCTCACCAAACTTATCGATATTTTTCGTAAAACGCTCATCAGCGACGTACATTTGACCGAGTCCTTTAAAAGCATCTAACGAATATTCACCGAAGTTTTGCAAGTAATCGTACCATACTTTAATAGCTGCCTGCGCCTCTTTAGAATCTGGTGCATCGTGTCTAAGCGTTGCTAAATTTCTATAAATAGCATTAAACTCCTCTTGGTTCTCTTTTGACATACCTTTTGCATATTCGTTCGCTTTATCTACAGCTGCGTCTCCCCATTTTTCACGTGCTTCTTCTTCATATGGGTTATGGCTGAAATCGAATCCTTCAAATTTCTCTTTATTCGTCATTTCAATCTCTCCTTTTGTATGCTGAATTGTTTTATCAATCGTCGCAATCACCTTATCTAATCTGGCACGCTTTTCAAGAAGCATCTTCTTATGAAGCTGTAGTGCCTCTTCGCGATCAAATGATGGACTCATGATAATCTCTTTAATTTTCTTCAAAGGGAAGCCAAGCTCTTTAAAAAACAAAATTTGCTGCAATGTCTCTAAATTTTCATTGGAATACAGACGATATCCAGACTCTGTCGTCTCGTCTGGGGTTAACAACCCAATTTCATCGTAATGATGCAGTGTGCGCACACTAATTCCAACTAAATCAGCTACTTCTTTTACTCTCATTGTCATTTGTATCTCCCCCTTAGTACATACGATAAAGTATGACGCAACGTTAGAGTCAATAAGTAAATTCATTTTCTTTCTAAAAGTTTCATCTCTCCCCTATTTCATGCATAATAGATATGTACATATATTAGAAAGCGGTGAAAGTATGGTTTCAAATACTGTAATTGCCAGCATCATTTTTCAACTCATTGTCTCGATTCTGGTCCCAATTATCGTACTCGTTTATTTCCGTAAAAAATATAATATGAATTGGAAAGTGGTCGGCGTTGGTGTTCTTATCTTTATCGGATTCACCCAAATTCTTGAAACACCATTCCACCTATTTATGCGCGGTAATCCAACAATCGCTCCATTTTTAGAAAATCCGTTTGTCTTCGCAATTTATGGCGGATTGACTGCTGGTATTTTTGAAGAATTAGGACGCTTCGTTGCCTTCTTCTTCTTACTAAAAAAATATCTAGAATATAAAGATGGCTTCGCTTATGGAATTGGTCACGGCGGAATTGAATCTATTTTAATTGGCGGTTTTTCTGCATTACAAGCATTAATCTTTGCTAATTCTATTAACGATGGTAGCTTCGCTCGACTGATTGAACAAAAACCCGAGCTTAGCATTTTACAGGACATGTTAATTCAGCAACCTGCCTACTTATACTTCCTTGGTAGCTTAGAAAGAATTATGGCACTCGTGCTTCAAATCGCCTTTACAATGCTTGTTTTATACGCAGTCAAACAGAAGAAATATATCTTCCTAGTATACGCTATACTATTCCACGCATTTGTAGACTTTTTCGCGGCACTTTACCAAACAAAAACAATCAACATCTTCGTTGCCGAAGGAATTACACTTCTGTGTACAATTGGCGCTGTCGTTCTTATTCGCAAAATGAAAGAGAAATTAATGAGTGTACCGGAGTAAAAAATAAACCACCAAAATTGGTGGTTTATTTTTTATATGGATGATAACTTTTGCCCTCTTGCAGCTCCCTCTTTGTTTCTGCATCTATAACGATATATTTATGAAACTCTCCTACTTCATTTTGAATAAAAGAAGCGAAAAAGTATACTTGGCGATCAGAGTGAACAAAAAAATCTTGAAGTACCACTCTACCTCGACAACCGACAGCTGTTTTTTGTAGGAAAGAAAATTCTTCATCAGGCACTTCTTTAAATAAGATTTTTTTCCGAACACTATATGCTGCATTTTTGTATTCTTTATAGATCTTCTTATCTAACTGTTTATAAAAAACATCCTCACTCACAAATGACTTATTTCGATTGCTTGGATAATTTAGTTTTTGATTCGACTCTGCATAAGTTGTGGACA
Source organism: Bacillus sp. EB V-12 (assembly GCF_056158125.1). Lineage (NCBI taxonomy): Bacteria > Bacillati > Bacillota > Bacilli > Caryophanales > Bacillaceae > Bacillus > Bacillus sp. EB V-12. The sequence continues at coordinate 72,277 of NZ_JBUXJL010000006.1, forward strand.
AGTGTATAAAAAAACAAAGACTAAATACAATACATATCATTTTATTCATGATTGCACCTCAAATGTTCATTATCCACATTACTTTTCCACATATTTAAATCAATATGCTGTTTCCAATAAAAAGGAATTATTTCTACATTTGTCGAAGTATATAGCGTCAACTTGAAAGATGGGGATGAATTATGAAGAAAATTATTATAATACGACATTGTTCAGCAATTGGGCAAAAACGTGATGATGAATTAACGACCGATGGAAAAGACCAAGCAAACACCCTTGCTACATTCCTCTTAGAAAATCATCTACAAATCGATCATATTATTTCAAGCCCATTTGTCCGAGCTATCGATTCCATTCGGCCCTATGCGCTCCAAGCTAACTTATCTATCCAAGAAGATGAACGATTAACTGAACGCATATTGAGCAACATTCCAATGGATGATTGGATGCAAAAACTAGAATCTACTTTTACAAATATAGATATTGCCTTTTCAGGCGGAGAGTCAACAAAACAAGCAACAGACCGGGCCCTATCGCTTATTCAAGACGTTTTACAATTAAACCATACGACAACACTACTTGTTACACATGGCAATTTACTTACACTCATTTTAAAGCATTTTGATCATACAATTGGCTTTAATGAATGGAGAACTTTAACGAATCCTGATATTTACGAAATTATAATCGACGAACAATGTATCATAAAACGCTTATGGGAAGCATCGTCCAAGTAATATCCCTTTCCAAAACATTCAGTTGACGCCACGAGAAGAGACTGTTCTAACAATAGAAAGGGGTATCATTTCATATGTACGAAGACGTACTTGCTTTACTACATAAAACAAATGTTTCTTATGAAAAATTCGAACACGAACCAGTACTCGATTATGAGACCGATCGGATCGTACGCGAGAGACTTGGCTTACAAGGCACCCCAAGTAAAAGCTTATTTTTAAAATCAAAGTCTGGAGATTATTACGTATTTTTTACGTTAGAGGGCACAAGGCTCAACCGGGGAGAGATGAAAGAACTATCAGGAGAACGCTTATCTCTCTGTTCTCCTGATGAACTGCGAGACAAAACTGGTTGTACGCCGGGATGTGTGGCTCCTTTCGGATATTCACACGATGTAACAATTATTGTGGATAACGCTATTTATACGTACGATAAAATTTTAATTACACCTGGTGTTCCTGAATTTACAATTGAATTATCCACAGAAGAATTAAAAAAGATTTTATTAACATGTCCAAATACCGTTTTAGAGTACAAACAAAAAGAGAGCTAATCATTAGCTCTCTTTTTTTCATTATTTAGCTTCTGCTGTTTTTTCTTTTGCAGAACGTACTTGCTCGTCCGCATGGTAAGAAGAACGCACAAGTGGGCCAGCTTCACAGTGGCTAAATCCTTTGCTAAGTGCAATTTCTTTAAGCTCTGCAAATTCTGCTGGTGGGTAATATTTAAGAACTGGTAAATGCTTCTTAGATGGTTGTAGGTATTGCCCAAGAGTTAAAATATCTACATTGTTTGCACGTAAGTCATCCATTGCTTCAATTAAATCTTCTCTCGTTTCACCTAAGCCCACCATAATGCTCGATTTAGTTGGAATATCAGGCTGCATTTCTTTCGCTCGACGTAAAAACTCTAATGAACGTTCATATTTTGCTCTAGCGCGAACTCGGTCAGATAATCGACGTACTGTTTCAATGTTATGGTTTAAAATATCTGGTTTTGCATCCATTAACATTTTTAAGTTTTCTTCTACTCCACCCATATCAGATGGTAATACTTCGATAGACGTGAATGGGTTTTTACGACGTACTGCGCGTACTGTTTCAGCAAAAACAGCTGCTCCCCCGTCCTTTAAATCATCACGTGCAACCGCTGTTATAACAACGTGCTTTAAGCCCATTTGTACTACTGAATCTGCTACGCGTTCTGGTTCTTGTAAATCAAGCTCAGTTGGTAAGCCTGTTTTAACCGCACAAAAACGACAAGCACGTGTACAAACCGCACCTAAAATCATAAATGTTGCTGTTTTTCTTACAGCCCAGCATTCATGAATATTCGGACATTTTGCCTCTTCACAAACGGTATGAAGATTCTTAGAACGCATCATTTTCTTTAAGCCTGTATAGTTTTCATTCGTGTTTAACTTAATTTTCAACCATTCGGGCTTGCGCTTATATTCTGTTTGTTTTGTCATGGTTATCAACTCCGCACAATATGAAATAGTTTACCGTGTTCGCTTCTTTCAATGTAACATATCTATTCTAACGTATGAAAGCGATTTGCTCAAATGAAGATTCTAAGATTTTTTCCAATCGTTCCCTATAATGAAATACTCCGTATATCCCACACTAAAAAGAGTGATGTTGTGAAAGGAGTCTATTTCATGCTTCGAAAAATTTCTCTTTTGCTTTCTATTTGTTTTCTTCTTCACCAAAACATCGCTTACGGTGAAGATAATCAGCAAAGCATATACGAAAAGCGCATGGCACTATATAAAGAAACCGAGCAGTCTTCAGGCATTCCATGGTATTACTTAGCTGCAATGGATCAATATGAAAGAAATATACGGAGCGTAAGAAAAGATATTCCGAAAAAACCAGATGCCATCATTTCCCTTTATTTCAAACCAGAAATATGGGCTGGACCTATTAATAGTAACGATACTCTCCCCCATACAATTTCTCTATTTGGCGGAATAGGTTTAGATGGTGACAAAGATGGATTTGCAAATGCAAATAGCGACCGTGATCTTCTGCATACCGCAGCGACTATTTTAAGGAAACAAGGAACGTCAGAAGACCGTATTAAAATTATGCTCTGGGAATATTATAGACGTGCAAAAACAGTTGATTTAATTAGCGAATATGCCCAAATTTATAAACATTATGGACGTATTAATTTAGAGGGAAATGCTTTTCCTCTTCCGATCCGTAGTGACCATAGCTACCGTAGTACTTTCGGCGCTGGAAGAAGTTTTGGCGGCAGAAGGATTCATGAAGGAACAGATATTTTCGCCGGATATGGCGTGCCAGTAAGATCGACTTGCTATGGCATTATTGAAACGAAAGGTTGGAACCGCCTTGGTGGATGGCGCATTGGTATTCGCGACCTTCATAACAATTACCATTATTACGCTCATTTAGGCGGGTTCTCAAAAGAAATACAGCTTGGACAAATTGTTGAGCCAGGGAAAGTAATCGGATTTGTTGGTAGCACTGGTTATGGACCTCCTGGTACAGCCGGAAAATTTCCGCCCCACTTACATTTTGGCATGTATAAAGACAATGGCTATACAGAATGGGCCTTCGATCCATACATGCATTTAAGCCTTTGGGAACGCAAAGAACGAGCAAATACAAAACGATAACCGTAGCTGCATTGCTACGGTTATTTTTTATCCATTAAAAGCCTGGCTGAGCCGGATTTCACTTTATTTACAACTAACTATCTGTTTTCTTTTTATCAGGTACAGCAACACTTCCACTTCCATAATACGTAGGCACTTCCCCTTGAACGATACGCGTCGCAATCGGAACATTTTGTTTCACCGTTATCTCTTTCGTATGAAATGGAATAATTACCTGCAATGTTACTTCCATTTCCATAACAATTTGAATTGCTGTAGTATTAATCCCATGCGGCTCAATTTTTTGTTTAATATTTGTATTCACATGCCCAATTGGCGTGAAATGAATCGGAATATCCGGTCCTATATTACCAAGAAGTGCATTATCAGTTACACGCCCAAAAGGAACTGCCATAGTCGCCCCGTTTTTTTCAGAAATACCTAGCTCCTTCAACTTCCCTTGTTCTACTTGCTGCAAATATTTTTCTATGTACGTGGTCGTTGACGTTACGATTTCATTTACTTGCTTTGTATTTAAATTAATTGTAGATACTTTTCCGTTTTTATCATTCTGTACTTTCATTAATGAATCTACATCGAATCCTTCATTAATTCGATCCTTTACTGCCTTCGTCATAATTGCCGTCGCCATTTTATGCGTCTCTACTTCCCCATATTTAATTAAGGTCGGCTGAATATTATTATTCACAATCCACAACCCTTGCGTAAGTAATATAATAAAAAGAATAAACGACATAAGCAGTATATACCGAAAGGCAATAGGTCCCCTTCGAAACCGCGAGTTTTTCGAGCGAAATATACTCATAAAAAAACCTCCTTCTTATATCATTTCTATGCAAGAAGGAGGGACGATATATGCTTATCTCATTTTTAATAATGCTTCTTTTCCAATCGTTCCTGCTGGAATGCCTAATGCTTCAGCTCCAGTCGTTACCGATTCTAGCGGCGCTTCAAGAAGTTGTTCAATCGTTCTTACACCAACCGCACGGCCAGCAATAATTCCTCGATCACCTAACTTCTCATTTAAAAGACCTACATCTAATGCACCACACATAATATATCCTTTATCGCTCATTACAGCTAGCAAATTTGTCTTTGGAAGTTTCACGCTAACCGCAATAAACGTATAATTATCAATTATAATTGGCTCCACATTAACCATAGTTCACACTCCTCTCTTTCTTATCTGTATGACAAGAGAAAAATGAGTGTTACAAGTTAACTAGCCTATAGTTTAACGGAAGATGTATAAGTTATTAACATATCTGTTAACACATCTCTAAGTAGTTCTGGCATATAATATTGTTTGTCAGAAAGTGTGGATAGCTCTGGGTATAAGTAGCCAAATGTAAACATATCAATTGTTCCTACTGTATATATACGATCTAATTCCAGCGATTCCCCGTTAATTAATACATCTTCGAGTAAAATTTTATTCCCAGGAATCGTATCTGGAATTACTTCTACACCCGCGTAAATCATTTTCCCCATCACTTTCCCACGAAATCCGAATCCTTTCACCTCAAGATTCTCCATATTCGGCTTACGTGCTTTCAAAATAACTTCTCTTAATATCTTTCCTGGAACTTTCAAAGCACACGGATTAATTGGATGTGGACAAATTCTGTGAATATCTCCGCGCGTTACGACACCCTCTTCTAACCCTTCAAGAAGTACACCAACATTCACCATGCCAACTTCTGCACCGCACCATGTTTTCAGCGCACTTGCTAACATATGAGAAAACGGCGTCTCATGAAACCAATCAACCTGTAATGACTCTTTTAAATGAACGACAGGCTCTGCCATTATATGCTTACTTTCTTCCTGCAGTATTTCAATTGTGGATAACGGCTCGCTATAAGCACCTAACCGTTCCGTCTTAATCGCTCTACCGTCCTTTTTCAACAGCTTCTTCGTCTCTTTATCCACAGTAAGCTGCACGTGCCCAACGTAACGTCCCCACTTTTCACAGCAACAAAGTAAAGTATTATTCATTAGAACACCACGCTCAAATAAATGATGCGTATGTGCCCCTAAAATAACATCTACATCATAATGCTCTGCCATATACTCATCCATACTTTTTCCAAGGTGAGAAAGGACAACTGTTATATGAGCCTCATCTCTCACTTCTTCTAAAATAGACTCTAAATGGATAAGCGGATCTTCAATATGCCAATCGAGCATTTGATAAAACTCTGGATACGCAACAGTTAACCCGATAAAAGCAATCGTAATCCCATCTGTCGTTGTATGTAATTTATAAGGCTTTGCCCATGATGGACGTACACCTTCTTTTTCAAATAAATTTGCAACAAGTACTTCAAATCCAGCATCATCATAGAGCCGATTTAAATGCTCTTTCGCTAACGTAATTCCTTCATTATTTCCGATCGTTACATAATCATATAACGCCTCATTTAAAAGCTTCGTATTCCCAAGCCCATTTGTCGCTTCCGAAATACTATGAAAACGATCCACATGATCGCCGATATCAATCGTCAAAACAGTCTCTCCCGCTTCCTGTCTTCGCTTTTTCTCCCCTAGAACAAACCGAGAAATTTGCGGCCAATTTTCAAAATGACTATGTATATCGTTTGTATGATAAAGGTGGATGATTGTTTCTTTATTTGTATTCAGAGAAAAAACCTCCTCTCAGTTCCTTACTGCCATTTACGCTATGCGCACACAATAATCCTGTAAATACTTTTCGTCTTTTCTTGCTATTTTACATTGTACTCGCATTGTGAGAAAAAGCAAAAGATTGTCCTTTTTATATGAGAAACTTTTGCTAATGCAGGAAAGAATTCCAGATAGTGGAGGGAGGGGTGGATTTGTCAAAAAGTTTAATAGAGAATTCAGTGGGTGGTTGTTCAAGTGGATTTGTCAGTATCTTTGTCTTAAAGCTAGTCGTTCTCTGTTCTTATAAAATATTTGGGGGTATGTGAGGATTTTCTTTTGTCTTATCTTGTCGACAAATCGATATTCCTTGTCGAAACGTTGATATATTGAAATAATCGTTGATATATTCCCGTTTATGATCGATATATTTGAAAAATCGTTGATATATTTAGCTGAACACCCACCCGGGTATCCTCTCCCGAGCCAAGCCGAGCCAAATCCGCAAAACAAAAAAGCGCCCTGCACAGCAGGACGCTTTCTTCATACATATATTATCCAGTTCCAGCGGCTAGAATAAGCCGCTGCCACTTTTAAATATTGTCCAGCTTCGCCTCCTAGACCTTCATGTCTAAGAACCTTCCGCACGAGAAGATAAAAAGCATCTTCTGTGCGAAAGAACCTTAGCCAACGGGTCTGAACAATCGGCTCCGCATTTCTATTTAACCAATAGAACCTTCCATCTCAAACTTGATTAGGCGGTTCATTTCAACTGCGTATTCCATTGGAAGTTCGCGAGTGAATGGCTCGATGAAGCCCATTACGATCATTTCTGTAGCTTCTTGCTCAGAAATACCGCGGCTCATTAGGTAGAATAATTGTTCTTCTGATACTTTCGATACTTTCGCTTCGTGCTCAAGTGAAACGTAATCGTTTTTGATTTCGTTGTAAGGAATTGTATCAGATGTAGATTGGTTATCCATGATTAACGTGTCACACTCGATGTTAGAGCGAGAGTTTTTCGCTTTTGGTCCGAAGTGTACGATACCACGGTAAGTTACTTTACCACCATGCTTCGCAATCGATTTAGAAACGATTGTTGAAGACGTGTTTGGTGCTAAGTGAATCATTTTCGCACCAGCATCTTGGTGTTGGCCTTTACCAGCAATCGCGATAGATAATGTTAAACCACGAGCGCCTTCGCCTTTTAAGATAACTGCTGGGTATTTCATCGTTAATTTAGATCCGATGTTACCGTCAATCCATTCCATCGTTGCGTTTTCTTCACAAACCGCACGTTTTGTAACTAGGTTGTATACGTTGTTCGCCCAGTTTTGGATTGTTGTATAACGGCAATATGCATCTTTCTTAATGATGATTTCTACTACCGCACTGTGAAGTGAGTTAGTTGTGTAAACAGGTGCTGTACAACCTTCTACGTAGTGTACGTGTGCGCCTTCGTCTACGATGATAAGCGTACGCTCGAATTGTCCCATATTTTCAGAGTTAATACGGAAATACGCTTGAAGTGGTGTATCAACTTTAACACCTTTTGGAACGTAGATGAATGATCCACCAGACCAAACTGCAGAGTTTAATGCAGAGAATTTGTTGTCTGTTGGTGGGATTACTTTTCCGAAATGCTCACGGAAAATATCTTCGTTCTCTTTTAATGCGCTATCTGTATCTTTGAAGACGATTCCTAGAGCTTCTAGGTCTTCTTTCATGTTGTGGTATACAACTTCAGATTCGTACTGTGCAGATACACCAGCTAAATATTTTTGCTCAGCTTCTGGAATACCTAATTTATCAAATGTTGCTTTAATTTCATCAGGTACTTCATCCCAAGACTTCTCAGATTTCTCAGATGGTTTTACGTAGTACGTAATTTCATCGAAATCTAAGTCGTTTAAGTCGCCGCCCCATTGTGGCATTGGCATTTCGTAGAACTTATCCAGTGATTTTAAACGGAAGTCTAACATCCACTGTGGTTCTTCTTTCATACGTGAAATTTCTTCAACGATCTCTTTTGTTAAACCGCGTCCAGCACGGAAAATCGAAACGTCTTTGTCTTTGAAACCATATTTATAATCGCCGATATCTGGCAGTTGCTTCGCCATGTTGGTGTGTCCCTCCTTAGATAACCTCGTTTTTAGGAACCTTTAACATTACTTATCTTCGTTTAAGCCCTTTTCTAACGCTTTCCACGCTAATGTTGCACATTTAATACGTGCAGGGAACTTGCATACGCCTTGTAATGCTTCAATATCTCCTAAATCGATGCTGTCATCGTACTCTTTTCCTAGCATCATGTCAGAGAAAATTTTCGAAAGCTGAAGTGCTTCTTCAATTTTCTTACCTTTTACTGCTTGTGTCATCATTGAAGCTGAAGACATTGAGATTGAACATCCTTCACCTTCAAACTTCGCCTCTTGCACAATACCTTCTTCTACTTTCATCGTAAGTTGAATACGATCGCCGCAAGTTGGATTGTTCAAGTTAACGGTAACACTATCTTCTAACACGCCATGGTTACGAGGATTTTTGTAATGATCCATAATAACTTGACGATATAACGTATCTAAATTATTAAATGACATTTGTGAAATACTCCTTTGTCTTGATTAGCGATTCAACAAATGTATCAATTTCTTCTTTTGTATTATATAAATAGAAGCTCGCACGTGCTGTTGAAGAAGCTTTTAGCCACTTCATAAGCGGTTGTGCACAGTGATGTCCTGCGCGAACTGCAATGCCTTCTACATCTAATACAGTCGCTACATCGTGAGGATGTACGTCTTCAATATTAAATGTAACAAGACCAGCGCGATGCTTTGGACCATAAATTGTAACGCCATCTACTTCTGATAGTCTTTCTAAAGCGTATTGCGCTAATTCATGCTCATGCTTTTCAATATTATCAAGACCGATTTCTTCTAGGAAATCAATTGCCGCACCAAGTCCGATTGCATTACCGATAATCGGTGTACCTGCTTCAAACTTCCACGGAAGCTCTTTCCACGTAGATTCTTGTAAATCTACGAAATCAATCATTTCACCGCCAAATTCAATTGGCTCCATATTGTTCAGCAATTCTTTTTTACCATATAATACGCCGATACCTGTAGGTCCGCACATCTTATGAGCAGATAATGCGTAGAAATCACAGTTTAAATCTTGTACATCCACTTTCATGTGAGGTGTACTTTGTGCACCATCAACGACCATAATTGCGCCATTTTCGTGTGCGATTGCTCCGATTTCTTTTACAGGGTTAATCGTTCCAAGTACGTTTGATACTTGCATAATAGAAACGATTTTTGTATTCGGTGTAACTGTTTGACGAACATCTTCTAAAGAAATTGTACCGTCTGGTTGAAGCGGAAGGTATTTTAAAGTTGCACCAGTTTTCTTCGCAACTTGTTGCCACGGAATGATATTACTATGGTGCTCCATGTAAGAAATAACGATTTCATCGCCCTCTTTTACATTTTCAAGACCATAGCTAGCTGCTACTGTATTTAATGCAGTTGTCGTTCCGCGCGTGAAAATAATCTCTTCCATTGATTTCGCGTTAATAAACTTGCGAACTTTCTCACGTGCACCTTCATACGCGTCGGTAGCTTTCGTACCGAGCGTATGAACACCGCGATGCACGTTAGAATTATATTCTTTATAGTAACGTTCTAACGTTTCAATGACTTGAATTGGTTTTTGAGAAGTTGCTGCACTATCGAAATAAACAAGTTGTTTGCCGTTCACTTTTTGATCAAGAATTGGAAACTGTTTGCGTATTTCATGAATATTCATTAGCGAACTTTCCTTTCAATTACCTCAACAAGCTGTGCCTTTACTCCTTCAATTGGAAGCTCATTAACTACAGGTGCTAAGAATCCATGGATGACTAAACGTTCTGCTTCGCGTTTTGGAATACCACGGCTCATCAAGTAGTATAGTTGGACTGGATCTACGCGACCTACTGAAGCTGCGTGACCTGCCATTACATCATCTTCGTCGATTAAAAGAATTGGGTTTGCATCACCGCGTGCTTTTTCATCTAACATAAGAACGCGAGAAGATTGTTGTGCATTTGATTTAGATGCACCGTGTTCAATCTTACCAATTCCGTTAAAGATAGATGTTGCACTATCTTTTTGTACACCGTGTTTTAAAATCCAACCTTCAGAGTGTTTACCGAAGTGAACAACTTTAGTTGTAAAGTTTTGTGTTTGGTTACCACGGCCAATTGTTACTGTTTTCGTATCAGCATATGAACCGTCGCCCATTAAGTTCGTAACGTTCTCTGAAATTGTGTTTCCGTCATTCATAAGGCCTAGAGCCCAATCAATACGGCCGTCGCGTCCTACAACGCCGCGGCGGTTAACGTAAGTTGTTACGTCTTTTGCTAATAGATCAACCGCACCGAATTTCACTTGTGCGCCTTGTTCCACGATTACTTCTGCCACGATATTTGCAATACCTTTAGCATTTTCATTTGCAACGTAGTTTTCTACATAAGTTGCAGTACTGTTCGCATCAGCTACGAATAATACGTGATTATATACGTTAGCTTCTTCGCCATCTACTAAGAATACAGCTTGAAGTGGAGTTTCAAGAACAACGTTTTTCGGAACATATACGAATGCACCGCCGTTGATTAATGCAGCATGAAGTGCAGTTAGACGATGCTCGTCTACTTTCACGCCGTCTTTCATTAAGTACTTTTGTACTAGTTCAGCATGCTCAGTTGCAGCTGTTACGATGTCTGTGAAAATAACACCTTTTTCTTTTGCTTCGTCTGCTAAAGAAACGAACGCAGTTGTACCAGTGCGTTGTACTAATACGCTGTTATTTTCATCGATTAAGTTTTTCACTGCTTCTGGAAGTTCAGTTAAAGAACTTACAGGCTCTTGCTTAGCAGCGTCGCCTTTTCCGATAAAGTCCCATTTGTCAATTTTCGTTTTATCAGGCGTTGGCATTGGAAGTTCAGTTGCTTGTGCAAGAGCTTGTAAGCGGAACTCAGTCAACCAAGCTGCTTCGTTTACTTCGCTTGCGCGTTGACGGATTGTTTCTTGATCGAAAGGTAATGTACCGATTGTCATGTTTATGCTCCTCTCTTACGCTTCTTGCTCTGTTGTTTCGTCTTCAATACCTAATTCTTTTTTAATCCAGTCGTAACCTTCAGCTTCTAGACGTTGTGCAAGCTCAGGGCCACCAGATTTAACGATACGACCGTTCATCATAACGTGAACGAAGTCTGGAGTGATGTAGTTTAATAAACGTTGGTAATGCGTAATCATTAGGCAACCGAACTCTTCGCCGCGCATTTCGTTAATACCTTTAGATACAACTTTTAATGCATCGATATCAAGACCTGAGTCAATTTCATCTAAGATTGCGATTTTTGGCTCAATCATCATTAATTGAAGAATTTCGTTACGTTTTTTCTCTCCACCAGAGAAACCTTCGTTTAAGTAACGTTGTGCCATTTCTGGATCCATTTCTAGGAATTCCATGTTTTTATCTAATGTACGGATAAATTTCATAAGAGAAATTTCATCGCCTTCTTCACGACGTGCATTAATTGCAGAACGTAAGAAGTCAGCGTTTGTTACTCCGCTAATTTCACTTGGATATTGCATTGCTAGGAATAGACCCGCTTGTGCGCGCTCGTCTACTTCCATTTCTAATACATCTTCACCGTCGATGATGATGCTACCTTCTGTTACTTCATACTTTGGGTGACCCATAATTGCAGAAGATAAAGTTGATTTACCTGTTCCGTTAGGTCCCATAATTGCGTGGATTTCTCCACCTTTTACTTCAAGGTTTACACCCTTTAAAATTTCTTTGCCATCAATTGATACGTGTAAGTCTTTAACCGTTAATGTAGAACCAGCCATCTCAATACCTCCATTAATCCTATATATACATTTTAAAAATTCCTAAAACGTTCATATTCTCATTTTATTCTCATTCTAATTTTATATCAAATAAAATGATATCGCAAACGACGAAAAAAAGTAACCGTTTTTTCACAAATGTATATAAGTATTTCCTTCACATCTTTCTATGATACACCTTTCTTCTTATTTATATAAAGAAAAAGGACTGGTAATTTTCCAGCCCTTTCCTTATATTTATTCACTTACCGGAAGTACAGCACCTTTATATTCTTTATTAATAAAATCTTGAATTTCTTTTGAATGTAGCACTTCTACTAGCTCTTTAATTTCTTTTTTATTCTCATCACCTTTACGAACTGCAATGATGTTTGCATACGGAGAGTCTGATCCTTCAATCGCAATTGCATCCTTTGTTGGATTTAATTTTGCATCAATTGCATAGTTTGAATTAATAAATAAAGCATCTCCCTCATTATTTTCATACAATTTCGGTGAAAGTCCAGGTTCAACATCTGTTTTAAATTTTAAGTTTTTCGGGTTTTCTACAACATCTTTTACTGTTGCTTTAACAACATCTACTCCGTCTTTTAATTTAATAACGCCGCCTTTTTGTAACAGCGCTAGCATGCGGCCACGCTCCGCTACGTTATTACTCATAATCACTGTCCCGCTATCTGGTAAGTCTTTTAAGCTTTTATATTTCTTAGAATAAATACCCATTGGCTCTAAATGGATTTTTCCTGCGTTTACAATTTTATATCCCTTTTCTTGAATTTCTTTATCTAAGTAAGGAATATGCTGGAAGTAGTTCGCATCAATTTCTTTATCCGCTAACGCTTTATTTGGCAGTACATAATCCTGGAACTTTTTAATCTCTAACTTAATGCCTTTTTTCTCTAATATCGGCTGTGCCTTCTCTAAAATAACAGCGTGTGGCACGTTAGAAGCTCCCACAACAAGCTTATTCTCCTCTTTTCCTCCGCAAGCAGCTAATGTAAATACAGACAACGCTGTAACAACTGACAGTAGAACCTTTTTCATATGATTTCCCCTTCTCCCCAATGGTTATGTAGTTATAAAAAGAGCCGGCATACACCAGCCCTTTTCAGCAATTATTCTTTTACAGGAACAACTGCCCCTTTATATTCTTTATTAATGAAGTCTTCAATTTCTTTAGAATGCAATACTTCTACAAGAGCTTTAATCTCTTTCTTATCTTTATCGCCTTTACGAACAGCTACTATGTTTGCGTATGGTGAATCATTTCCTTCAATTGCAATTGCATCTTTTTCCGGATTTAACTTTGCATCAATTGCATAGTTAGAGTTAATTAAAACAGCGTCGCCTTCTTTATTGTTATACACTTGTGGCAATAAACCAGGCTCGATATCCGTTTTGAATTTTAGATTTTTCGGATTATCTGCAATATCTTTTGTAGTTGCTTTAACTGGATCTATTCCGTCTTTAATTTTTAAAATACCTTCTTTTTGTAAAATTGCTAAACCACGTCCGTGGTCAGCAACTGAATTACTCATAATAATTGTCGCACCATCTGGAAGCTCTTTTAAACTCTTATACTTTTGAGAGTACACACCAATTGGTTCTAAATGAATCTTTCCTGCTACTTCAAAGTCATACTTTTTATCTTTAATTTCTTTTTCTAAATACGGAATATGCTGGAAGTAGTTTGCATCTAATTCCTTATCCGCTAACGATTTATTTGGTAATACGTAGTCTTGGAATTTTTTAATTTCTAATTCAATTCCTTTTTTCTCAAGTAACGGTTTTGCCTTTTCTAAAATAACAGCGTGCGGTACGTTAGAAGCACCAACAACAAGTTTCTTTTCATCTTTATCTTTCCCGCCACAAGCAGCTAATCCAAAAATTGAAGTTGAAATAAGTGCCGTAAGTAATAATTTTTTCATTTGAAACATCCTCCCGTTTTTCATTATCGTTTATCTATTCGAGTCGTTAAACTATCACCAATCCACTGAATGAAAAATACAACTAGTAATACACAAATTGTCGCAACGATTGTTACATCGTTATTCCCTCTTTGGAATCCTTCTAAGTAAGCAAGTGTTCCAAGGCCACCAGCACCAACAACTCCTGCCATTGCTGTATAGCCTACTAAAGCAATTGTCGTAACCGTAATACCAGATACTAATGCTGGTAACGATTCTGGAATTAACACTTTCAAAATAATTGTGCTTGTTTTTGCTCCCATTGCTTTTGAAGCTTCAATTACACCTTTATCAATTTCGCGAAGTGCGATTTCAACCATTCTCGCGTAGAATGGTGCCGCTCCAATAATTAAAGCCGGCAAAGCTGCACTTGCTCCAAGAATTGTTCCAAGAAGAATCTTTGTGAATGGGATTAATAAAATAATTAAAATGATGAATGGTATAGAACGGAATATATTTACGAATGCTCCAATCACCGTATTAATTGATTTGTTTTCCCATAAATTATCTTTTGCTGTCATGAAGAGTAACAATCCTAAAATGAGTCCTAAAACAAATGTCGCAAGAGCTGCGATTACCGTCATATATAACGTTTCACCAGTTGCTTCTAACATTTGATTCCAATCAACATTTGTGAGTAACTTATCCATGTGCAATCACCTCCAGCTCTACTTGATCTTGATGAATTCCTTCTATTGCTTGCTGGATTGCTGTTTCCTCACCATTTAAATGAACAACTAAACTACCGTAAGAACCGTTATTCGTTTGTGCGATATTTCCTTGCAAAATGCTAACTTCTATGTCACTGCGTTGCATCAATCGTTGAAGCACTGGTCTTTCTACAGCCTCACCGATAAACTGCAAACGAATTACTTTTCCATCTGGATATTTTTCAATTAAATTTTCAATCGTTTCATTTGTATCTTCAGAATCTGTTAACTGCTGTACAAATCGTTTCGTAATATCTTGCTTCGGATTACGGAATACATCAAGTACTGGACCTGTTTCTACAATCTTTCCTTTCTCCATTACCGCAACACGATTACAAATCTTTCGAATTACGTGCATCTCATGTGTAATGAGTACAATTGTTAAACCAAGGCGCTTATTAATGTCTAATAGTAAATCCAAAATTTGATCTGTCGTTTCCGGATCAAGAGCTGACGTTGCTTCGTCACATAAAAGCACTTGTGGATTGTTAGCTAATGCTCTTGCAATCCCGACGCGTTGCTTTTGTCCCCCGCTCAGCTGAGATGGGTACGCGTCTCCTCTTCCTTCTAATCCAACAAGATGAATTAATTCATCAACACGTTTTCTTCTCTTCGCTTTATCAACACCTGCAATTTCAAGTGGAAACTCTATATTTTCACGTACAGTTCGTGACCAAAGTAAGTTGAAGTGCTGAAAAATCATTCCGATTTCTTGCCTTGCCTTACGAAGTTCACTTCCTGTAATTGCTGATATAACACGATTTGCAATTGTAATTTGGCCAGAAGTTGGTTTCTCCAACTGATTGAACAATCTAATTAAAGAACTTTTTCCAGCGCCACTATATCCGATAACACCAAATATTTCACCTTTATCTATTTTTAAATTGGCATTATCTACAGCAGTGACATCACCGCTTTTCGCCTTATATATTTTCTTTACGTTCTCTAATAGAATCATGATGTTCACCCCTTTTTTGTTTAGGTCGACTCCGCAATTTTTTATTTTTAATGCGTGTAGTCCACTGTTATCATTACTTTTATTATTTGAATGTCCTCCACATTCAAACAATAAAAAAACCTTTCTGCTTTAGAGAAGCAGAAAGGTTTATATGCGTATATAACAACATTATCCCTCTCTCTCATCTCTCAAAGCATTCGCTTTGCAGGAATTGGCACCATTTCAACATAAGTTGACGGTTGCCGGGCTTCACAGGGCACAGTCCCTCCACCTCTCTTGATAAGAGAAATCAGATTCAATTTTCGTCTGATTTGAAATTTATGAAATTGTCTATATTTTATGACTTGAATTGTATCAATATACACTTACCATGTCAACAGAAATTTTCGCAAAAAATGAAACTTCAGAATTTTAAGCACCTACTGACATCGGTTTACATATATGAAACATCGATTCCACTAATAACATCGTTTGGTACGTTCCCGAATATTGTACACGCCCATCGTTCATTAACATTTGCAATCGTACATTTCCATTCACCAATTGCTCTATATCTTTTTCATCTAAGCAAATGATTTGTTCCGTTCCTCTTTCCTCTTGTAGCAGCTCTATATAATCTCTTGAAATTTGTAACGAACAACTTTCATCTCTAAAGCGGAAATTAACAGTTTTCTCCTCTCGTCTTAAAAGCGGTTCTAAATGATATTGAGCATTAGCGTAATTTACAAATGATTGAAGCAAAGAATATAATCTCACCCTAAATCACATCCTTCATATCACTTTCTATTACATACCATTCCCTCTCACTAAAGAGCAATCCTGTTATTTTCGCTCGACAAATACTGTATCCACCCTGCATCTCGACATATTTCCCAAGAAATATGTCGAGGCGGCAAAAATTTTGCCGCCTACTTTAATTCCGTATATAAATATTCAACCGAATGAAATGCGTATATCTTCTTCATCAGTGTCCCATTTTCAAAAACAAGTAAACAAGGTACACTTTCAATCCCATACTCTTTCGCTAAATGCGGAGCATAATTTAAATCTAACATCCCAATTTTGAGGCCTTCAATTGTCATCTCAACGACTGTTAACATCTTTTTTGCTAATTGGCATGTTCCACACATTGGAGTATATACATATAATACTGTTTTTTCTTCGTTCTCTATTAGGGCTGTAGCTTCGGCTCCTGTCCAATCAATCACTTCTATCATTCCTTACCGTAAATATTCTGTATAAACGTCAATGTCGGCTCCCCATAATACATTTGCTAAGTGTGTAGATGGCGCAGTTGCCACTTCTCGGTACGAGCGATCAATATAGATATGCTCGGCTTGCGGGAATTCTTTTCGAAATTGTTTCCTTAACTTTTCTCCAGCATCATCAGCATCCACTAGCACATACACTTCCTTATCAAAAAACTGATCAACGAGCTCATCCATTTTCGACAAACCAATTGTACCATTTGTACAAACAATTTCCACCGGTTCACGAATAATAGATTCAATCTTTCTTCTATCTGATGTACCTTCTACAATAATGACTTTTTCTACATAAATCATATGTCATCACCCGATCACCATATACTATATAACCTTGAACTTAGTATATAGTATATTCGTTATTTTCATGTTGTTTCCTGTTTATTTTTGCAAAAGAAAAGCGCAAGCGGCTCATTCAGATTGTGAAGACTTATGAAACCTTACCACAAAACAGTTTTTCTCATAATAGCTTATTTATTTACATATAACTTGAATTTCATTATTTCACAAAAAATAAAAAAGGACAGCACAAAGGCTGTCCTTTAGTCGACTATAATTAGTCTTGGTTTGTCATTTCTGCATATTTTTCTGCAGTTAATAACTTCTCAACTTGGCTTGCATCAGAAAGTTCAACTTTAACCATCCATGCACCCTCGTATGGAGATTCGTTAACAAGTTCTGGTTGGTCACTTAATTCTTCGTTTACTGCTACAACTTTACCGCTTACAGGTGCGTATAACTCAGAAACTGTTTTAACAGATTCTACGCTTCCGAATGGCTCGCTAGCTTCGATTGTTGCACCTACTTCAGGAAGTTCAACGAATACGATATCGCCTAGCTCACCTTGTGCAAAGTGAGTGATACCGATAACAACTTCATTACCTTCAGTTTTTACCCATTCGTGTTCTTCAGAGTAACGTAAATTATTTGGAATGCTCATGACTGTACCTCCAGTGAATGTATTAATTATGTAAAAATACCTTATTGGTACTTTTTCCACACACTTTCAAACTGCTCTTCGTTAAAACCAAGTGTTACATTCGTTCCATCTGTTACAATTGGACGTTTAATCAACATGCCATCAGATGCTAAAAGCTCATACATTTCGTCTTCGCTTGCATCTTTCAACTTATCTTTTAGACCAAGTTCACGGTAACGCATTCCACTTGTATTAAAGAATTTTTTTAATGGTAATTCACTTTTTTCATGTAAATTACGTAAATCTTCTTTTGATGGTGGATTTTCAACAATATGAATCATCTCATATGCTACATCGTTTGCCTCAAACCATTTCTTTGCCTTTTGACATGTGCCACACTTTGGATATGAATAAAATGTTACTGTCATAAATTCACCTACTTTTTTACTAACCTTTACCTTTATCATATAGAAAACGTTTTATTATTTCAAACCATTATTCGCTAAACTTTTACTTATTTCGTGATAATTTTTAATAATCCTGCGAATTTTTCTTATTTTTCCGCCATTTGTTAAGAAAAAAATAAATATATAAATTTTTGAGATTCTGCACCAAACATATATCTTAAACAAGCGTTTGATTAATTCTCCATTTTCTTTCTTAACCTTTGAACTACAGGAGTTTCTTTCTACCGAACATACAGCTTAAACAAACGTTTGATTAATTCTCTATTTTTCTTTGTTAACCCTTGAGTTACATCGGTTTCTTCCTACCGAACATACAGCTTAAACAAACGTTTGATTAAAAAAATAAGAAGCCTCTTTTGTAGGCTCCTTCATTATCTATTTAAATAATCTGCAATTGTTTGAAATACGACGATATACATATTATGAATACTTTCTTCTGTATTTCCACCATTCGATAAACCAACTGCCCATTGTTGTCCTTCACCACTTCCGATATTCGCAAACCCTTGCGTATACATAGCATTTACATCTTTTCGGGCACTGTTATACTCTATCCCTTTTGTAATAAAAATCGAATATGATTTATCTTGTAAACCGATAAAAAACACTGGTTTCTTTAGTGATGAAAATACATTTTTATATTGCTCTGTTGAGGCTTCTTGAAAGTGATCTTTCATTATTAGAAAACCATCTACTTCCTTAGATTTCTTTTCCAGTTCCTCTAACTTCATTTCCTCAAACTTTATATTCCTAAACGTATCTTTCGGTTTTTCTCCAACAACTCCAATTACGAGTGCTCTTCCGTTATATTCTAATTTCTCTCCTTCTTTATCCTTTGCACACCCAGCACCGACTAGGCATATCAATATAAAAAATAAGAAATACGATAAACGCTTCATTTAGCACCCTCCCCTTCTTTTTAGTCAAGTGACAAAAACGTAAGGTTAATTCAAGAAAATGTAAGTAAAATCGATAGCCCAATTCACGTTTCTATATTATAATCAATTGAATTTACTTACATTACTAAACATAGGAGATCAACATGAAGAAATTTAAACTTTCATCTTTTCTTCCGTTAAGTTATATACTTCTACTCGTGCTCGTAAGTCCCCTTTACGACGTATTAAATAAATCGACTGTTCACGCAGTAGACGTTACAACTGTAGTAGATGATTGGATTCCATTTGTAAAAGCATTTATTATTCCTTATTTACTTTGGTTTCCATACTTATACGGCGCACTTATTTATTACTGTTTTGCTGACCGAAAGCAATATTATGTTACTTTAAGTAGTGTTATTTTTGGAAAGCTTGCTTGTTTTTCTATTTATTATTTTTGGCAAACAACTGTACCACGTCCGACTGTCGTTGGAACAGATGTATTTTCTGAACTAGTTCGCTATATTTATAGTATCGACCAGCCAGTAAACTGTTTCCCTAGCATTCACGTTCTTACTACATTTGTAATTATGTTAGCTGCCTTTAAGCGTAGAGAACAGCATGTTTTTGAATATTACATCCTTACTTTCTTCGGTACACTTATTATTTTATCAACGCTATTTACGAAGCAGCATGCCTTTGTAGATGCCGTTTCTGGAATGACGCTTGCAAGCATACTTTACTTCGGCGTTCAGCTCTTATTGGCCAAAGAACCAATAAGAGTTCCAGTAAAACAAAATCATAGAATGTAGCATGACAAAAAAGCAGACTGTGGCTTCAGTCTGCTTTTATCTATTATTAAGGAGATTTTCAATTTAAGATTGCGGTACAGTCATATCACCAGAATGAATACAACCTGCTTTTTTAAGAGCAATGTAAAGTATATAAGAAACAGCTACTGGAATGACGATATAAGTAATTACCATCGCCGGGAGAACTTCCCATCCTTGGCTGGAAATTAAATTAATTGGTGCGATAAGAGAACTTAATCCAAGACCTGCAATTTCCTTTCCTGCTTCCAGTTGGAAAATTAATGCTGATACTGGACCGACTATAGCACTGGCGACGACAGTTGGGACGAGAATCATTGGATTTTTAGTGATATTTGGTAACTGTACTTTCGGAGTACAAAGTGCTTGAGCTAATATGCCACCTAAATTGTTTTCTTTTGCTGAGATGACAGAGAATCCGATAAACTGAGCAACGCATCCAGCAAGAGCAGCACCACCTGCAACACCGTCTAAGCTAAGTGCAATTGCTAACGCAGCTGATGAAGCTGGAGAGATAAGTAATAGTCCCCAAACTACTGCAATGACGATAGAAGCGATGAATGGGCTACCAGCTGAGCTATCTTTAATAAACGCTCCAACTGCATTTAAAACAGGAGTAATATTATGAGATAACCAAATGCCTACTAAACCAGAACCTAATATGGCCGCAAATGGAACGAGCATCATATCTAACGCAGTTTTTCCACTTAAACGTTTACCAATATATACAGCTAAAGTTGCTGTTAATAATGCACCGATTGGCTCACCTGTTTTAATAATTAGACCAGCTTCAGTAATCGAAATGGATCCGGCACCAATCGCTCCGGCTACCATCGCCGAGAAGATTACAAGACCGTTTGCACCGAGCATAAAAGCAATTCCAGCACCAATTGCCGGTGCCATTAGTGATTTTGCAACAACTCCGATTGTAATAAGTAATGGTATATCAACAATTCTTCCTATATTTTCGATCAGTAAACCAATTCCGAGGGATACGAAAATACCTTGTGCGATTCCAGCAGATGCTTTAAATACACGAGACATTATATATTCCTTCATTTGTTTCACCTTCTCCTATAAGTTAGTAACCAATTGTTTTCATATAATCACGTAAAATATCGTTTGATTTTGCGAATCGAGATTCTTCATCCTCTGTTAAATTGAGTTCTACAACTTCTCTTATACCGTCTCTAGTAATAATAGCTGGTACTCCTGTACAAATATCGTATTCACCGTACTCACCATCTAAAATGGCTGATACAGCAATGACACGGTGATCATCGTTAAAGATTGAACTCGCAATATACGCTAGAGAGTTTCCGATTCCGTAATAAGTAGTTCCTTTACGTTTATAAATTTCCCAGCCAGCTTTTGCAGTTTTCTCAACAATTTCATCTAAATCTATTTCACCAAATCGTTCTTTTTGTTCTTCTAAAATTTGCAGAATTGGCTTTCCACCAACAGTTACATGAGACCAAGCAACCATTTGAGAATCACCATGTTCTCCTAATGAATACCCATGAATACTACGAGGATCTACATGTAGCATTTCAGATAAAATTGTTCTTAGGCGAGAAGAATCTAATGATGTTCCTGTACCGATTACGCGATTTCTAGGTAATCCAGATAATTTCCACACTTCATATGTAATAATATCAACTGGGTTCGATGCAAGTAAGAAAATACCATCAAATCCACTTTCCATTACGCCACCAACAACACTTTCCATAATCTTCGCACTCGCTCCTAAAGTATCTAAGCGACTTTGCCCTGGTTTTGGTGCTGGTCCTGCTGTAATAATGACAATGTCCATATCTTTGCAGTCTTCATAGCTTCCTGCATATACTTTTGTTCTTGTATTTGTAAAGTTAATGCAATGTGATAAATCCATTGCTTCCCCAACTGCACGTTCATGATTTATATCAATTAATAATAGCTCTTCGCAAATCCCTTGATTTACAATGGAATACGCACAACTTGATCCAACTAATCCAGTACCGATAATTGCAATTTTTCTTGTATGTCTTTTCATAGCAATCTCTCCTAAGTGATCATATAATCTATTTCTTTTGTTCTTTACATTCTTAATTATAGAGGTTCCCACGATAGAAACCATGGATACTTTGTGAAATGTTGAACAAAGTTTTTGTCCTTTTTGTGAATTGTCATATTCCATTTTCGTCATATTTGTTACAACTGGAAAAATATTTATTATGTATTTATTGACATATACAAAAAGAAAACGAGCGAATAAATTCGCTCGTTTTCTTTTTCCTGTTATTCCGCACTTAATTGACTTTTTAATTGCTGTACAATCATTGGATTAGCAGGTGCTGCCGGTTTGTAATAACTCTTTTGCTTTGCGTACTCATACATATTACGTTGGCGCGCCTCGTCTTGATTACGAATTTGAATTAACGTTTGATGTAACTGTTCATTATCAGACTGAGCAATATAATTTGCATAGCTTGTTAAACTTGCATTTAATCCTGCTAAATAATCATTTACCATATCTTTTTCATTCATTTTCCGCTTCCTCCTATCCTAGGAAAGTCATTAATTGCTGTTTCGTATTTCGTGCATCTTGCGCATCTTTTTGTAGCATTTGTTTCAGTTGTGGATCTGTACACGTCTGTGCATACTGCTCCAACTTGTTAATAATTGTTGCGTGTCCACCAATTAAATGACGTAAGTTTTCTACTTCAAGCTCTGTTAAGTTTTGCATATAACATACCCGCCTTTCTTTGTTCATTCATCATTAGTATTTGGTTCTTTTTGGATTGTATTCATCAACTTTTCCCACATATAAAAAAAATAAAAGATGAATAGCTAAGCCATTCATCTTTTATACTGGTTATGTATTTATTTTTATAGAGATACAATCATACTTATACTCACAAGTAAGTTCCATATAATGTGTAAAATAATACTAGGTATAATAGATTGCGTCTTTTTGTATAACATAGCAAATACAATCCCCATAATCATTGCCGTAACCGGAAAACCACCATGAAGAATCCCAAAGATGAAGGAAGAAATAATGATACCAACTAGAAA
The DNA here is from genome assembly GCF_056158125.1 of Bacillus sp. EB V-12. NCBI lineage: Bacteria > Bacillati > Bacillota > Bacilli > Caryophanales > Bacillaceae > Bacillus > Bacillus sp. EB V-12. Next base: position 95,235 of record NZ_JBUXJL010000006.1, read on the forward strand.
ACTATATTTCTTTTCAAAAAATCGATACAAAATACCTCTATATAAAATTTCTTCTTTAATTGGTGTAATTATAGCAACACTTAACACATATATAATACTTTGTAGACTATTTTGAAGTCCTAAGCTCCCTAATTGATCTCGCTGCTGCCCTGCACTTTCAAAGCTAAACAACTCTAACATTACATACTGAGTTAATGCAATGATGATAAAACCTATTAATAAATACAAGTAGGTTTTCCCATTTTTTAAAACAGATACATCCCATATGTTCTTAATAAAATGAAGCACTGGTTTATAAGCAAATAAAACAATAGTAACAACAGCTGCATCAAATAGAAGTAAATAATATCCCTCTAAATTAGCACGTAATACCTCTTCTCCAAAAATTCCAAGGGCTAAAGCAAGGAATAATCCCCCTAAGAGTGAGAACCCTAGAATGCTTGCAATCGTTACAACTAGATTTTTATATGTTATGTTATCTACTTCTCTTTCTGCATTATACGCGTCTAATACTGTTTTTCTCATACTATTCCTCCATTTGTTTTCATTACCTTAACAAAAATCCTTTAATACAAATATATAGATAATATAACAATTTTTTCAAAAAGAATAATATGCAATTTTACATATTATGAAAACTTTATATTTTATAGTTTTAGGAATAGAATTACTATGCAATAATTATTATATGAAATTTCAAAAAACACTTCCTATCCACTATAACCCTCGCATCATATAAAACTTATTAGTTAAAGGAGCAATAAACATGAAAACACATGACTTCCTTACAGAAATCCAGAAGGGCTCTGAGCCTAATCCATATCAAGATCCTATTGCATTTATTTTCGTTTGCCTTTCCGTAGCCATATACACATTTTTCAAACCTGCAAAATAATATCATGTAATGAGAAAAAGCCTACCGCTCTTTTCAAATCATATGCACTAAAAAACCTTAGAATCACTTCTAAGGTTTTTGTTTGCCTCGCTTCTTATTCACGTAATCCTTTAATAAACGTTTCCAATAATACATGTAAACTTATATCCAGATCTAACGGCAAACCAAATCCGCCTTGCTGTTCAATCGAAGCAAATCCATGACAAATACTTCTGAATCCGCGTGTCGCATGAAGTGCATTCTCTCCTTCTAAGCCATACTGTTGTAAAACCTGAAGACAAAGCTTTACAATTCCGTCACCTGCTTTTCTTACTTCTTCATCTCGTAAAAAAGTTGCTTCATATAGTCCAGGATGTTTTCGGACAAATGCTACATACGCTTCTCCTAAAGCATGAATTGCTTCATCCATCCGTTTATCCTCGGCAGCTTCTTCCAGTCTGTTATGCAGCTTTTTGATTCCGTAAATGCCAAGATTTTTCCGTACATCTTGTAACCCTTTTACATGATTATATAGTGAGGGCGAACGTACCCCTAACGTTTGCGCTAATGAAGCTAACGTTACTTCTTGTACTCCATTTGCATCTGCAATTTCTGCTGCTGTTTCTACAATTTTTTGTAATGTAAGTCCGATTCTCGGTGACATCAATTAACCCTCTTTTCTACTTTCTATATTCCGCTTCGCTTCTTTAATAGCAAGCTCTATGAAAGCCACTGGATCGTTTATCATTTTTCCATGTCCTGCCGCAAGCAAGGAAGGCTCATATTCGCTTAGCTTCTGTGCACTTTGTAATGATATTTCTTTGCTCCACGTTGCCATCGCCGGAAACGGAAACCAAAATTTCATTTGTCCTGAAACAGCCATACCTCCTCTTGTTTGGAATGCATCTCCGACAATAAGAGCTTTATTTCTTACATCAAGAAACGACATGGAGCCTGGCGTATGTCCCGGTGTCATAATCGCAAGAAGCGATCCAACTCGGTCGCCATCTTCTAATAAAATATCAGGTACCGTTTTTATCTTTTTAGGTACACCGCCTTTTATTGGCGTATTCGGTTCATCCTTTTGTAACGTCGTATCTCCTTCTAACAGCTTTCCGTCCCGCTTAGAAATATAGACTGGAACATGAGGAAGTACTTCTTTTAATGCGTCTAATGCACCGATGTGATCATCATGCGCATGTGTTAATACAATCTTAGTAATTGGTTTTCCTATTTTCTCAGCCGCCTGTAAAATACCTTTTGCGCTATATGGCAAAGCCGCATCAATTAAAGTTAAACCAGCTTCTTCCTCCACAAAGTAACAATTCACAGGAAACACTCTTGGCAAAAATGACAATTGATATACCGTTTTTTCATGTATCATCCTCATAGTCCCATCTCCCTTTTCACAAAAACTAATACCATTAGTTTTATTATACTAATGGTATTAGTTTTATGTCACTAAAAAAATTTTTTTTCAAAAAAAGAACAGTAGCCGTATAAACGACTACTGTTCTTTAAAGATATTAAACTGTGTAACGCTCATCTTCTAAAATTTTCGCAGCGATTTCACGTTTCTTCGGAATTACGTTAAGTGGTGTGTGGCGAGTTAATTTACGTAATGATGATAACATCATGCGCAGCATGTCGCCGTTTTCAACTGCGATAAGTGTTTCTTTCGCATCTGCTTCGATTTCGTTAAATGCTTCTTGGCAGAATACTTCAGTGTATAACACTTTTTGTTTATTCTTTTCAAGACCAGTTGTTTTGATCGCTTTTTCTGTACGAAGAACAGCTGATTCCATTGCGTATAGATTACTTACGATGTCAGCGATATTCACAAGAATTTCTTGCTCTTTATCTAATGCTTTACCGTATTTTTGAGCCGCTAATCCAGCTACCATTAAGCCGATTTTCTTCGCATTAGTTACTAAATACTTTTGAAGTGCTAATGGCTCATCGCCTACTTCTTCTGGCATCATCATCATTAACTCTTCTTGTAATTTTTGTGCTTTTTGAAGAAGTGGTAATTCACCTTTCATCGCTTTACGTAAGAACGTACCTGGTACGATTAGGCGGTTAATTTCGTTCGTTCCTTCGAAAATACGGTTAATACGAGAATCACGGTACATTCTTTCAATCTCGTACTCTGCCATAAATCCGTAACCACCGTGAATTTGAACACCTTCATCTACTGTATAGTCTAATACTTCAGAACCGAATACTTTGTTTAAAGAGCACTCGATTGCATATTCAGCGATAGAAGCTGCTACTGCTTTACCGTCTTTTACTTCTTCTTCAGATAATGTGCTCATGCGGCTTTCGAATAAACCTACTGTACGATATACAGAGCTTTCAGCTGCATATGTTTTTGCTGCCATATTCGCAAGTTTCTCTTGAATTAATGGGAAGCGAGCGATTGGTTGTTTGAACTGTTGACGTTGGTTTGCATATTGTGCTGAAATTTCTACTGCACGTTTCGCAGATCCAACTGTACCAACACCTAATTTATAACGACCGATATTTAAAATGTTGAATGCGATAATATGACCTTTACCGATTTCACCAAGTAAGTTTTCTTTCGGTACTAACGCATCTTCTAAAATTAACGTACGAGTTGAAGAACATTTAATACCCATTTTCTTTTCTTCTGGGCTTGTAGATACGCCAGCGTAGTCTTTCTCTACGATAAATGCTGAGAAGTGCTCTCCATCGATTTTTGCATATACAATAAATACGTCAGCGAATGCAGAGTTTGTAATCCACTGTTTTTCACCGTTTAATACGTAATGTGTACCTTCTGCATTTAAACGTGCAGTTGTTTTTGCACCTAATGCGTCAGATCCTGAACCTGGCTCTGTTAATGCGTATGCAGCTAATTTTTCACCAGTTGCAAGTAATGGTAAATACTTTTTCTTTTGCTCTTCGTTACCGAATAATACGATTGGTAAAGATCCGATACCTACGTGAGCACCGTGAGTAATTGCAAAGCCACCAGCGCGAGAGAATTTCTCTGCGATTAACGCTGAGCTTACTTTATCAAGACCAATTCCGCCGTACTCTTCTGGTACGTCAGCGCCTAATAAACCAAGTTCCCCAGCTTCTTTTAAAAGACGAACTGAACGATCAAACTCATGTTGCTCTAAATATTCAAGCTCTGGAAGAACTTCATTTACAATAAAGTCCTCTGTCGTTTTTGCAATCATTTTATGCTCAGATGAAAAATCTTCTGGCGTAAACACTTGATCAATCGTAATCTCATCTACTAAAAAGCTACCGCCTTTAACCGCATTTCCTACTGTTTTTTCCATGAAAATTTCCTCCTTCATATTTTCATGAGCCGCTTCTCTCTTTTTGAAAGAAGCTGGCTCTCCCTTTTTTTATAAACCTTTGTTGCTTCCATTCTTTGCTTTAGCGTCGTCTCGTTCTGAGCGAACCGCTTCCACTTTTTTTATAATCCAGTTCCAGTGGCTAAAACAGTCGGTCGTTTCACCCCTTCCTTTGAGGCAAAAAGCGCCTCTTCGTCAGGGCTTCCAACGCCCTCCTGTTCTAAACGAGCCACCTGCACTTTTTTTATAATTCAGTTCCAGCGGCTAGAATGTTCGGTGGCTTCGCTTCTTCCTGCGAGGCAAAGAACGCCTCTACGTCTGAAGCTCCATCCCCCTCACATTCTGAACGAGCCGCTTCCACTTTTTTTAAAGTAATTCAAATACTCCCGCTGCTCCCATTCCGCCGCCGATACACATTGTTACGATACCGAATTGTTCGTTGCGGCGTTTCATTTCGTGAATAAGAGATAGTGTTAGTTTTGCTCCTGTACAGCCAAGTGGATGTCCAAGTGCGATTGCACCACCGTTTACGTTTACTTTTTCTTCATCTAAACCAAGTTCACGAATAACTTGAATTGATTGAGAAGCGAATGCTTCATTTAGTTCAAATAAGCCAATATCAGATAGCTCTAAGCCAGCTAGTTTTAACGCTTTTGGAATTGCAGCGATTGGGCCGATTCCCATTACTTCTGGTGGTACGCCAGCTACTGCAAATGAACGGAATTTCGCAAGTGGCTTCATGCCATCGCTCACTGCTTTTTCGCGATCCATTAATAGTACAGATGCTGCACCGTCACTCATTTGTGAAGAGTTACCAGCTGTTACAGAACCGCGAACGTTAAATGCTGGACGTAATTTACCTAAAATGTCTAGCGTCGTCTCTGCTCTTACACCTTCATCTTGTGCGAAAATGATTGTTTCTTCTTGCAGTTTATTGTTTGAGCCAACCGAGCGTAACGTCACATCTACAGATACTGTTTCATCAGCAAAGTTTCCTGCCGCTAATGCTTTGGCAGCACGTTGATGACTTCTTACTGCAAATGCATCTTGCTCTTCACGAGAAATTCCATATTTCACAGCAACTTGCTCTGCTGTATGTCCCATACCCATATAATATTCCGGAGCCGCTTCTACAAGGCGACTATTCGGACGAACAACGTGTCCCATCATTGGAACTAAACTCATTGATTCCGCTCCGCCTGATAATACAGCTTCAGAGTGACCAAGCATAATGCGCTCTGCTCCGTAAGCGATACTTTGTAAACCAGAAGAACAGTAACGGTTAATTGTAATAGCTGGAACATCGTAAGAAAGTCCTGCTAGTCCGCCGATATTACGAGCCATATTTAAACCTTGTTCTGCTTCTGGCATCGCACAACCGAAAATTAAATCATCGATTGGTCCTTCATAATTTGCACGCTTTAACGTTTCCTTTACTACTAACGCCCCTAGATCGTCAGGACGAACTGTTTTTAATGAACCCCTCTTTGCTTTTCCAATTGGTGTTCTTGCTCCCGCAACAATGACAGCTTCTCTCATGAACGATATCTCCCCTCGTTATTAGTTACGTAATGGCTTTCCTTTTACAAGCATGTGCTGCATTCTTGCTTGTGATTTCATCTCACTTACTAAGCTAATAAATGCTTCACGTTCTACATCTAATAAATACTGCTCATCAACTTCTGTTCCGTACGGCACTTTTCCGCCCGCAATGACATATGCAAGTTTCTTCGCAATGTGAAGATCATGTTCAGAAATGTAACCTGATAAATGCATTGCTTCTGCACCAAGTACAAGAGTTGCATATCCTGTTTCACCAACAACTGGTATCTTTTTGCGAATCGGTGCTTTATAGCCAGCTTCATATAAAGCAAGTGCTTTCTGTTTCGCATCATATAGTAAGTGATCACCATTCACACTAATACCGTCTTTATCGCCTAAGAAGTTGTTCGATACAGCTTCTTGTGCTGATGTAGAAACTTTCGCCATCGCTACAGATTCGAACACTTTATTCGCAACTTTTTGCAGATCAAACTCTACACCGTTTGGCATTTTATTTAAGTGTTTAATGTATAGCTCTTTATTACCGCCTCCGCCAGGGATTAAGCCAACACCAACTTCTACTAAGCCCATATACGTTTCACTAGAAGCTTGAATGCTAGCTGCTGGTAAGCAAACTTCTGTACCTCCGCCAAGCGTCATACCATATGGTGCTGCTACAACTGGCTTAGAAGAGTACTTAATTTTCGTCATTGCATCTTGGAAGTTTTTCACAACCAACTCAATTTCAAAGTAATTGTCGTCTTGTGCTTCCATTAAGATCATTGCTAGGTTCGCACCAACACAGAAGTTCTTCGATTGGTTACCAATAACAAGACCTTTATAATTCTTTTCTACTTCATCAACAGCGTAGTTAATCATTTGCGTAATATCCATACCGATTGCATTGCTCTTCGAATGGAACTCTAAGCAAAGGATGCCGTCGCCTAAATCAATTAAGCTCGCTCCGCTATTTTTCTTTAATACACCATTTTTCGCTTTTAATTGCTTAAGAGAAATTGCTTTTTTATTACGCTCGATTAGCTTATATTCGCCATTATCGTAATAGTAGCTATCGCCGTTATCATGTTTATAGAAAGTAGTGAAACCTTTCTCTAACATTTCTTTCACCCAAGTAGGAACAACTACGCCGTTTTCTTCCATCTTTTGAACAGATTTTTCAACGCCGATTGCATCCCACACTTCAAATGGCCCTTGCTCCCATCCAAAGCCCCACTTCATCGCTTGGTCAATTGCAACGATATCGTCAGCAATTTCTTTATGAAGTTTTGCAGAGTATAATAGAGTTGGTGTAATGATGTTCCATAATAACTCTCCTGCACGGTCTTTTGCGTATACAAGCGCTTTCAATTTATTCGCTAATCCTTTTTCTTGTTTACTTAACTCTACGGATGCAGCTTTTAATTTTTTACGCGCTTCGTATTCCATCGTTTCAGGATTTAATTCTAAAATTTCTTTTCCTTGTTTTAAGAAGAAGCCTTGACCCGTTTTACTTCCAAGCCATTTTTTCTCCAGCATGTCATGCATGAAAGCTGGTACTTTAAATACATCACGCTCTTCTTCTTGCACATTTTCATATACGTTATTTGCAACGTGTACGAATGTATCTAAACCGACAACATCTAATGTGCGGAACGTTGCGCTCTTCGGACGACCAATAAGTGGGCCTGTTACAGAATCAACTTCCCCAATGCTATAGCCGCGTTTTACCATCTCTTGAAGAGTAACAAGTAAACCGTACGTACCGATGCGGTTTCCAATAAAGTTTGGTGTATCTTTTGCGATAACAACGCCTTTTCCAAGAACGTCTTCGCCAAATAGTTTCATGAAGCTTAATACTTGTGGATCTGTTTCTTTCGTCGGTATTACCTCTAGAAGTTTTAAATATCGTGGTGGGTTAAAAAAGTGTGTGCCTAAGAAGTGTTTCTGGAAGTCGTCTGAACGACCTTCTGCCATTTTTTCAACTGAAATACCTGACGTATTCGAGCTTACGATAGAACCCGGTTTACGAACCGCATCTACTTTTTCAAATAGTTTCTTTTTAATATCTAAGTTTTCAACTACTACTTCAATAATCCAATCTACATCAGCTAGACGCTCAAGGTCATCTTCTAAGTTACCTGCTTCAATCAGTGCTAAATTTCCTTTCACTGTCAGAGGAGCTGGTTTTTGCTTTAATAGTTTTTGCACAGCCGTATTACTAAAACGATTTCTCACACTTTTATGTTCTAATGTAAGTCCCTTCGCTTCTTCTTCTTTCGTAAGCGCAGGTGGTACAATATCAAGCAATAATGTCGGAATACCAATATTAGCTAAGTGTGCCGCAATTCCCGAACCCATTACGCCTGAACCTAGAACAGCAGCCTTTTTAATTTGGAACATCCAATTCTCCCCCTATTCTTGAATGAATGCTCATTCAATTTTTCGACATAAGTCGCAATCAATGAGTGAGCCTCTACTAATAAATATATGATACTGTTTAAATTTTCGCAATATATTTATTGATAAAATTTTCTGAAATAAATATTTTTCTTTTATTTGCCCATGCTATATATGTATTTTCTTCACTAAAATACACTTTCCCTTTTTATAATCTGACGAAACTGGAGGAATATATATGGCAAAACTTAAGAAGAACCCTTCAAAGGCTGGAATTAGTGCAGCTAGTGTAACTGGAAACGCAGGTCCGCATAACCACGGCGTGGAAAAAGGACGTCAAGGTAATAACCAACAATATAAAAAGCATAATATGGGCGAAAAATAACGCTATATTTTTGGGCAGAGAACGTGGCATAATGATTAATGGCTGCTTTTTCTGCCCAATTTATTTGTAACAAATGAGGGAATTATAATGAAACGAACAATAGTTATGATTGTAATGATTGCCACACTATTTACAGGGATGATTTTCTTCTCTTATGCACAAAGGCAACAAGCTGTAAGAGCTGATCAACCTAATATTACTGGGCAATATGGAGTTACAATCGATGCAGACACAGGTGAAGTTTTGTATGGAAAACGCGAAGACGAACGCTCTTATCCGGCTAGTATAGCCAAAATGATGACAACCCTTCTTTTACTAGAGAATGTAAAAGAGGATGAAGAAATTACAGTTACAGAAAACGCAATTAAAACAGAAAGTCAAAGTAAGAAAATTAAACTTCGTGCTGGGGAAAAGTTAAAACGTGATGAGGCATTAAAACTGATGCTTATCATTAGTGCAGATCCAATAGCTGAATCCATCGCAGAACATATTGCAGGATCAAAAAATGAATTTGTAAAAATGATGAATGCTAGAGCGAAGGAACTCGGTACAAAGCATGCGACTTTCAAGAACGCAAGTGGTGCTGATGCACTTGGAAATAAAGTATCGCCATATGACATTGCTATTATTACGAAAGAAGCATTAAAGTATCCAGTTGTTTTAGAATATATGAATTCAACACGTACAACTCTACATACTTCAGAACGCTCTCCAAACATCGCAAACTACGGACGAGAAGAACTATATGACGATCCATATGCGATTGGAAGTAAAAGCGGTCTATCAGCACTAGGCAAATATACAGTCGTAACAGTGGATGAAAAAGACGGTAAACGCGTCATTAACGTCGTATTATCTTCTACTCGCGCGCAACTATATCCTGATACGAAGAAAATGGCACATTATGCATTTCAGCAATTAAAATAACCAAGGAGTATTTTCTCCTTGGTTATTTTTTAACCATACCTTTTAATACGAACGCAACGTTTGCTGGACGCTCTGCTAGACGACGCATGAAATATCCATACCAGTCGTTTCCATAAGGTACGTAAACACGCATTTTGTAGCCTTCTTTTACTAGCTCAAGTTGACGCTCATTACGAATACCATATAACATTTGGAATTCAAATTGATCCCTTGGAATGTTGTGTTCTTCAGCAAGTTTTTTTGTATATTCAATAATCGCTTCGTCATGTGAAGCAATTGCAGTATAATTTCCATTTAATAAGTGCATTTTAATAATCTTTTTATAATTGTCATCTACATCTTTCTTGTCCGGGAACGCCACTTCTTCAGGTTCTTTATAAGCTCCTTTTACAAGACGTAAATTAGGTTTATAAGCATTTAAATCCTCAATATCTTTTTCTGTACGATATAGGTAAGCTTGAATAACAGTACCAATATTATCGTACTCAGATTTTAACTGTTTAAAGATATCAATTGTCTTTCCGCAGCGTGTATAATCTTCCATATCAATTGTAACGAACACACCATTTTCTTTTGCAGCTTCTAAAATACGGCGCATATTGTTCATTACGATTTCATCAGAGATATCTAATCCCATAGAAGTCATCTTTAAAGAAAGCTGTGAATCAAGACCTTCTCTTCCAATTGCACGGATCGCTTCAATCGATTGGTTAGCCATTTCATTTGCTTCCGCTTCATTATCAACGAATTCACCTAAATAATCGATTGTTACACAAAGACCTTGCTTATTTAATTGTTGAATGGCAGCTGTCGCTAATTCAATCGTCTCCCCTGCGACGAAGCGACCTGCACCAAAGCGTAAACCGTACTTTTTAGCCAGTTTTGTTAGCGCTTTATTTTTAGATAAGAAAAGAAACGAATTTCGCATTAATTGTTCCATGTAATTCACCCCTATGACTGTAATTTATCTGTTTTTTACCCCTCTTCAAAATTATATCATTGTTTAAAATTATTGGATACAAATAATTATTTAGATAATTTATAAAATACTATAAAAACATTTAAAAACCTATATTTCTGCTTATAAATATACCTGAAATATTTTTCGACATTTAGAAAAATGGAGTTTAATAGGCATAAAATAGGCATGTCGAAAATATTCGACATGCCTATAAAATCCTTTATATTCCATGTAAATTATATAAGGATATTAATACAGAAAACTTGCGATTATATTTACCTCAAGTTTTTTTATTGCTCATTTCGCTTCTCTTCATTCAGCCTTTTAATATCTGTAATTAACTGTACCATCTCTTCTTTCGCATCTGGATAAGTTTCATTCCAATGCTTTACTAAAGCTGGCATCGTCTTAGCTATGTAAGAATACAGTGCCCACTTCTGTACCTGTTCTTTTCTCTCTTCATTGCTCTCTCCAAGTAATAATTCCGTGTATTTCTCTAACAACCCGTCAAATTGTTCATTAAACTTTTCACTCATCTTATTTACCTCCTATATGAAAAAAGCAGCGAAGATCGCTGCTTTTTCTTATAATTTTGATCGAACAGAGTTTAATTTTTTCTCCATTGTGCTTACTTTATCACGACGATCATCAATACGAATAGTTGTTGCAACACGCTGTGCACCTTTCGTATATGGAACTTCATGCATTTGTTGTATTACTTCTAGAATGACAGGAAGATCTCCTTCAATAATTGTATTCATCGGTGTTAATTGATACTTCACGCGATCCGCATTTTTCTCTAGCACCTTTTGTACTTCTGCTACATATTCACTAACACTTGGATTACCTGTTCCTACTGGAATAATCGATACATCAACAATTGCCATAGTAGTCTTCCTCCTATAATCGTTTCTTATATATCCATTGTCTATTTTACCGAAATCCTCATCATTTTACTAATATGTTACTCTTCCACTTTAAACTGCTCGACTAATCTTTCTAAATCTCTCATATGTTCTGTCAAACTTTCCATCGTGTGAGCTACCTTTTCTAAATGATTCACCTGTGATTCCGTTGCAGCATGTACCTCTTCAGAAACAGCTGCACTTTCTTGACTCGTACCAGCAATTGTATGCATTACCGCTGTAATTTCCCCTTGCTCATAACCTATGTTATGTACCTCTTCTACAATTTTTTCAACTGAAGTACTAATCGTATTTACAACTGACATAATTGTACGGAACTCCATTTCCGCCTCTGTCGTCACTTTATTTTGCACATCTGCAATGTCTTTCAATTTACTTACAACTTCTACAACCCTTTTTACTTCTAATTGTACATCACCAATCATCATTGTGATTTCTCCGGTTGCCTCTTTTGATTGTTCCGCTAATTTCCGAACCTCTTCAGCAACAACCGCAAATCCCTTACCTTGCTCACCTGCACGGGCAGCTTCAATCGATGCATTTAAAGCAAGTAAATTTGTTTGATCCGAAATACCTTTTATAAGCTCAACAACATTTTGAATCGATCCAACTCTTTGTTCTAACTTATCCGATGCTTCTTCTGTATGAACAACAATCGAAGATGATTGTCCCCTCGTACGGATTAAATTCCTCATTGTATTTAATCCTTGCTTAGATGCCTCTTCCGCTTTGCCAGCCACTCCTTTTATTTCACCAACGGAGCTATTCATTTGTTCTACTGACTCCGCCATATTCTCGAGCTGAGCTGAAACTTCATCCACACTATTCGCAAGAGTAGAAGCTCCTCCGCTCACATCATCCATCGCTCCTGAAACTTCTCTACTAGCCGCTACTGTTTCGTTCGTTAAATAATGTAAACTATTCGTTGATTGTTGCACCGTTGATACACTGTTTTTAATTTTACTTACCATTTCATTCATTTGTTCAACCATATCATTAAAGTGCTTAGTCAACTCTCCAACTTCATCTTTACTTGTCACTTTCATTCGCAGCGTTAAATCGCCTTCTGCTACTTTTTGCACGTGATTCTTTAATAGTTGCAGTGGTCTTGCTAATCTTCTTGAGAACAAGTAGGAAGCTACGATTCCAACTAATAAACTAATACATGCCATTATAATAACTGTATTTCTCGTACTATTTAATAGCCCATCGATCGTTTCTTTCGGATAAAAGATTCCTATCGTCCATTTCATCGTGTCAAATGATTGACTATAAACAACTACATCTTCACCTTTTATTGTAGTGACCGCATATTTTGTTACCTCTTTATTTAAGCTCTGTATAAGTGGCTCTTTAGAAACATCTTTCCCTATCTTTTCTGGATAAACAAGAGCCATATTTTTATCATTTATAATAAACATTTCTCCGTCATTATTGTATTGAATATTGTGAAGCAACTTCTGAATCGTACCAAGCGATACATCCATCGCAACAACGCCTAATACAGATCCATCTTGAGCTGTAATTGCTTTAGAAACACCTACACTTAACTTTCCTGTTGCAATTTCATAAGAAGGTTGTCCCCAATGGACCTTTTTTACATCAGCCTCTGAATCTTTATACCATGATCTTGTCGTTGGGTCATATCCTTCTGGCACTTGCCCACCTTCAGCAAGATTGGCACTTAATGTTTTTTTATCTTTCGTACCAATATATAAATCTAAAATACCAGGATGATTCTTTTTATACTCCGCAAACTCTTTCGTTAAAAACGCTTCCTCTTCTGGAGTAACCCCACCTTGAAGTATATTACGAATCATCTCACTGTTCGCGTAATACCCCATATCTTCATCCGTTCTTTGAACAAATGTCGTAAGTTGCTCTGTCACAAGATCCATCGCATTTTGAGAATACTCGTCTAAGGAACGCACTTCCTTTTCTTTCTGTAATTGATACACAGCTGTACCCAATATTACGAACATCATAGAAATAAGTACTGAAAACACTACCGCAATTTTTAAACGTAAACTTTTTAACATCTTCCCCCCAGCATCCCCTTCGCATTAAATTAAAATCTTATTAATCACTATATTAAGTATAATAGATAAAATTAAAAAATTGAAATTAATTCTCACCTTAATACAATTAGAAAACGGACTACCACTTGTGCAAAAACAAATAGTTCATTATCCTTAAAATATAATCTCATTCGTTCGGAGGGAACTATGTTACAAAAATTCGGTTTCTCACAATATGAAAGCCAGGCTTATGAAGTTGTCGTATCAAGCAATGAACCATTAGATGCTACAACAATTGTGAAGCATTCAGGTGTTCCAAAAGCAAAAATATATGAAGTGCTAGCACGCCTAATCGATAAAGGAATGGTAATGGATTCTGTTTCAGAAAAGAAAAAATTGTATACAGCATTACCACTAAAGCTAGCAATTGAAAAATTAACGACAGAATTCCAATCAAATATTAAAGAACTGGAAACAAATATATCAAAAAAATCATTTACAGATGACCGTGTGTGGAGCTTAAAGATGCAATCTTCTATTCGAGTTCAAAGTAAAGAACTCATTGAAAGTGCAAAAGAATCAATCCGTATTTCCGCTTGGAATGATACTCTTTTAGAATATCTTCCTTTACTAGAACAAAAAGCAAAACAAGGTGTTCAAATTGAGTCCCTTATTGTTGGAGAAGTAGAAACAGACTTAGAAAACATGCATTTTCTAATCCCAGCTGAAGAACCTAATGCATTAGAGCGCTACTTGCTACTCATCGTTGACGATCGTGAAATTTTATTTGCTGGCGTAGAACAAGAGTCATGGCAAGCGATGAAAACAATGTCACAACCTTTCGTAAAGTTCTTTACAGAATTTTTCTATCACGACGTTGCACTTGCAAAGATTACCCAGAAGCACCACGATCTCTTTATGGAAGATGAGGAAATTAAGAGTTTGTTGATGAAATTGCGGTACTAATTAAATAATAAAAAGGAGTCTAGTTTTTCACTTAGACTCCTTTTTATTTTGTTCCTTTATCTCCATCAACAGCTCAATGATTTTCTCATTTTGCTCTACCTGTTTCTCTGAATTTTGATAGATGAAACGAATCCATCTAAAAACAATGATAACTACAAATAACGGCAATACTGTGAATATAAAACCAATAATTGAATAATCCATATACTATCACCTCGCTATATACCCTTTTCTCCATTTACCTACTAAAACCTGCAATTTTTTACAAACAAAAAAAGAACCTATCAAACGATAGATTCTTCTTTCACGAACTGAGTAGAGCGTCCTCTCGTAATTGAGAAAATCGCGCAAAGCAGTGCTAATATAATAAAGCCACCGCCTACCCAAGCATTATATATAACAGATGATTTTTCAATAACAACTCCGCCTACTGTTGAACCGAGTGCAATTCCTAAATGAAGCGCAGAGTTATTTAAACCTTGCTGAATACCAGCTGATTCCGGTGCAATTTCAATTAAATAATTTTGCTGTGCTGGTGAAATCGCCCAGCTCAGCATACTCCAAAGTCCCATCATAATGATGAAGAGCGGGAATGAGAATGTCATTATTGGCAGTATGAAGATTGCACATGCAAATACGATAATAATCGAGATAATACTTTTCTTCGATCCCCATTTATCAGCAAGCCAGCCACCGAATCCGCCGCCGATTACTGCTGCGATTCCGAAAATAAAGTAAAACACACTAATCCAGTTTGCTTCAACATGCATGACATCTTTTAAAAACGGTGTTAAATATGCATACAATGTTAAATGCCCCGTTAAAAACAAAAATGATGTTAACTGTGCACTTACAATTTTTTTATCTTTTAAAGTAGCAAGTTGTTCTTTTATTGATAATACCGATGTCGGTGGTACTTTCGTTAAGAACAATGAAATACAAGCTATTGCCATAACTGTTAATACAGAAATTAATACAAATGGTGCACGCCATCCGTATGCATTTCCGAGTACAAGACCGAGCGGTACTCCAAGTACGAGTGACCCACTAATTCCCATAAAAATGATTCCAATTGCACGCGCACGAAAATGCGGTTCTACTACACTAGAAGCAAGTGTTACCGATAGTGCAATAATTAATGAACCACTCGCCGCACAAATAACCCTTGAGAACATTAGCATTCCGTAATTCACACTAAATGCCGAAATAATATTTCCGATTAAGAAAATCGATAATGCTCCAACATACAATGTTTTTCTTTCAAACTTCCCTGTCACAGCTAATAAAACTGGACCTGACAAAGCAAATACTACCGAAAATATTGTTATAAGCTGACCAGCTGCGCTAATAGATACTCCTAAATCATTGGCAACTAAATCGAGCGTTCCTCCTATAATTAACTCAACCGTTCCGACTACGAAAGCCGCGATAGCTAAAATATAAACACGAAAATTCAAGTCTTTCCCCACGCTTTCTTTTTTGGTTACTACGACTATAGTAACCAAAACAGAAAGTGGACGCAAGTATAATTTTTTTACAGTAAAAAAGGTAGGCGTATTATACGCCTACCCTTCCATCATTCTGTTTCTTTCTTCTTATTTAAATACCAATACACCGGAAGTCCCGTAAAGACAATTCCAATTGATAAGAAACAACTTACCGGATCATTGATAATTGCACTACCAATTACAAAGAGCGAACCTAAAATCGCTACGATTGGTACGATTGGGAATAACGGCACACTATATGCACGCTCTTTATTCTTATTACGTTTTCTTAAAATGAAGACACCAATAAACGTCATTACATAGAAAATATAAATAATGAATACGGAAATCTCAGATAGCTTATTTGGATCACTAATAATCATTAAAATAATTCCTAAAATGATTTCAACAGTAATCGCATTTGCTGGTGTTTTAAATCTCGGACTTTCCTTTGCAATAAACTTAGAAAATGGAAGTTGTCCACGCTCTGCCATAGACATTGGGATACGTGGGAACGTTAAAATCTTTCCATTTAAACAGCCGAAAATGGAAACGATAATACCGATACTAATAATTTTTCCGCCATATTCTCCAAGTAACATGCCCGCAGCTGTCGCTGTTGCATTTTCTCCAAGGTCTACAATTTTCGCTGCTGGTAATACATTTAATAACGCCAAGTTAATTAATACGTAAGCAGCCGTTACGATTAAAATCCCTACTGTCATTGCTTTCGGTAATAACTTTGTTGGATTCTTCATTTCTCCACCAATCGAAGCAAGTAAAATCCAGCCGTCATAAGCAAATAACGTTGCTAAAATTGCCATACCGATACTTTGATTTTCCGATATTGGCACAACTACGTTAAAGATATCGCTATTCCCTTTCCAGAAACCTAGCACAACAATTAACACAATCGGAATCATCTTCCCAATTGTCGTGATTGTTTGAACGATACCTCCGTATTTTGTTCCCATACTATTTACAACGCCAAGGAACACAACCGTTCCAATTGCGATTGGTAAATTCCACACTTTATCTAAATAGAAAAAATTAATCATTAAAGAACTAAAGTATAAACCTAATGTTCCGATAATAGCAGGTCCATAAACAATTGTTTGCATCCAACCTGATAAATATCCCCAAAAACTTCCGTAAATCTCCTCTAAATACGTATACAACCCACCATTTTTCGGGATTTGCGCTCCAATTTCAGCTACTGTTAAACCACTTGCTAGCGTCAACAGACCACCAATTACCCAAGCAAGAATGGCCATATTAGAACTCCCCGAGTAATCTAATACGCTCCCTGGTTTCATAAACACACCAGATCCAATAATCGTTCCTACTACGATAGAAAGTGCTACTGTTAAACCAATTTTGTTCTTCTCATCATGATGCATGCTGCGTATCCTCCTTCCAATCCTAGTGTGATGCAAAAATGAAATAAAAAAACACTCCTCCCTAAAAAAGGGACGAGTGTTGTATTCGTGGTTCCACCCTTGTTTCAATTCGTAAAGTAACACACTTCACCAATTTCTCAAGTCTAAATAACGGTTTTTGCCGGCAAGCAATTACTAGATGCTCGTTCACTGCTGCAGTTCAGAGGTGGTAATCCATTTTTCCGTATTAGGAAGCTCACAGCCAAAGGCTTCCCTCTCTGAAAATCGTAAAAAATTGATCGTGTCCTCATCATCACTTCTTGATGTCGAATTTTGTAGTTATTGTTCATTATATTGAATTGTTAGAAAAAATCAATATATTTTTTATATAACATAGGAAATATTTCTCTTCTTATATTATAACAGAAGGTACGACACTTCTCCATTTCCCTAAAAATGGTATAATCCGTTTAGGAGGTGCACCAATAATGATTGCTGTCTTTTGTATCATTGCTACGTTTCTCTCTATTCTATTCGCTATCATGCATCGGCACAAGTATCCTGGTTATAGCATTTTAGCGGTAGCTATTATACCAGCTGTTTCCTTCTACGTATTGGGTAAATATCAATATACGGAAGTGTTTATCAGTTTTGCAATCTTCTACTGCATCTTCGGATACATACTAACAATGAAAAGAATTTTATTGAATCATTAAAAGGGACCGATTTCTGCTGACAGAAATCGGTCCTCGCACGTACCTTCCGGTTGCCCACACGAAAGATACATAAATCAATTATTTATCTTCTTTTTTCATAAAAAACTTATGGTGCGGTAAATCAACATTCAATGCCTCTAATTGTTTCTTTTCGTTGTCTAAAATCGCTTTTGCTTTTGTTTTTGTTGCTTCATCTAATCCAGCAAAGATGTCTTCATGCTTCTCTTTCTCTGGAAGTTTCACGCCTAATTTTGTTAATTCTTCTTTTGCTTGCTCATGCGTTAATTTTCCGGATTTCTTTTGCTCTAAAATTGACTTTGCTTTCTCTTTTGTCTGTTCATCTAAGTTAGCAAACATATCTCCACGCTTACCTTTCTCCGGCATTTTCACACCTAGCTTTGTTAATTCCTCTTTTGCTTGTTCTCGTGTTAATTTCCCGGACTTTTCTTGCTCTAAAATGGATTTCGCTTTTTCTTTCGCCTGTTCATCTAATCCCGCAAACATTTCTTTGCGCTTACCCTTTTCCGGGAACTTCACGCCTAATTTTGTTAATTCTTCTTTTGCTTGTTCTCGTGTTAATTTACCAGACTTCTCTTGCTCTAAAATTGACTTCGCTTTTTCTTTCGCCTGTTCATCTAATCCCGCAAACATTTCTTTACGTTTTTCTTTTTCTGGAAGCTTTACACCTAGTTCCTCTAACTGTTTCTTTGTATCATCCATAATTGTTTTTACTTTTTGTTTTGTAGCGTCATCCAAATCCTTTTTCGCCGTTTTTGCAGGCTGATCCACTGCTGGAGTATTCGTTGCCGCGAATGCCGGAATGCCGACTCCTCCAATAATTCCGAATGATAACGCACCTGCAATCGCTAAATACCCAACTGTTTTCTTCTTCATAGGAAATTTCCTCCTTCATATTTCTAATGCATGTACACTTTCGTATACAATGCCTATAGTAATGTCGGTTTCTTAACATTTCCTTAACGACTTAACAAAAAAAACACCGCTCGTAATGAGCGGTGTTTCTCTAAGCCTTTTGTAATTGTAATTCTTCACGTTCCATTATTTTTCTTAATACAATTGTTTGTGTCATTGTAAATAAGTTACCTGTTATCCAATACAACACAAGTCCTGATGGCGCCGCAAACCCCATAAATAGAATCATTGCTGGCATCATAATTTGCTGCATTTTCAGCATCTGTACTTGTTCTCCAGGTGTAATATTCGATTGGAAAACTTTCATCTGAATAAATGTCGTTAACGCTGCAATAATCGGTAATATATGATATGGATCTGCATGTCCTAGGTTCACCCATAAAAACGAAGATGTGCGAATCTCTTCAGTTCTGCTAATCGCATAATACAAAGCAGAGAAAATCGGCATTTGTATAAAAATTGGCCAGCAACCAGCAAGTGGATTCCAACCGCCTGATTTCATTAGTTCTGACATTTCTTTTTGATACTGCTTTTGTTTTTCAAGGTCTTTGCTTACATCACCGTACTTTTTCTTTAGCTTCTGCAATTCAGGTTGCATTTTCTTCATTTTCGCTTGGCTGCGATATTGCGAAACAGCTAATGGAATCATCGCTGAACGAATAACGAGCGTCATAATAATGATAGCAATCCCAAAGCTAGCTCCAGGTATATGATGAGCAACAAATTGAATCATAAACGAGATTGGATATACAAAATAATGATCCCAAATCCCAGTACTATGTGCATCAATTGGGGCCGCATTACTGCAACCAGATAAAACAAAAACAAATAATAATGATAAACTAACGAGCACAGCTCGGTATGATTTTAACATGTTCATTCCTCCAATGTTTCGTAATTATTTAGCGAAACATTGGCGTATACGGACCGACCTCGTCATTCTCTTCACTTGATTCTTGTCTGCGTACAGAACGAATCATTCCATATTTATAAAAAATAGAAAATAGCGGTACATTTCCCGCACTATCTTCACATGTATCAACTAACGCAAAAGCTCTTTGTCTACCGCTTGATGCTTGTTGACGCACAAAGCGAGAAACATTAGCAAGGAAGAAAACTTCTAATAAACAAAGTGCCGTCGTTACAAACGATATATATAGAATTGCATCCTGCAATAAAAATTCCATCGCTTCACATCCTTAATAAGGTCATTTTAGCACATCGGGCAAATATTCTCTATTTCCTTTTATTTTCAAAAAAAGTATTTTGCATATTTTCTCAAGAAAACAATAATTAAGAAACGTTGTATTCGCTTTCTTTAGTATATTCACACACATCAATGAATAGGCTTGATTTATTAGAAATTTATAAAATTTTTGCATTATAATAAAACTATTGCCAGTTTTTGAAAAAACCTTTATTCTCTTCTTGTAATCAAAAATGAATATGGAGATGAAACATACTATGGGTCAACTAGGAGACGCCGATTACGTTCCCGACACCGCCTTTTTATCCTTCCCAGCAGCTAAAACATTTCACTTAGAATTTATGATACAGTTGGTTGTTATTTTTATAGCTTCTATTTTGTATGCAATTTCTATGAATATGTTTTTTATCCCGCATAATATGATTAGCGGTGGATTCGCTGGTGTAGGGATGATTATCGGTTATTTAATGCACTACAATATCGGTGCACTTATCTTTTTACTAAACATTCCTCTTCTTATTTTAAGTCACTTTTACTTAGGCAAGAAGACAACCTTTTTAACAGCTTACTTTGTAGCTGTGTCATCGTTAGCGATGAACATTATCCCGGTACACCAAGTTTCAGACGATATTTTACTTTCTTCTGTATTCGGTGGTGTTATCTGCGGAGCAGCTTCAGGAATTATATTCCGATTTGCTTCTTCAACAGGTGGTTTTGATGTTGTTGGATTGATTGTAGCGAAATATCGAGATGTTTCAATTGGAGCAATCATATTTGTATTCAACTTAATCTTACTTGTAGCAGCAGGTTTTATTTTCGGATGGGATATTACACTTTATACGTTAATTAGTCGATTTGTAGTCAGCAAAGTTATCGATGCTGTGCATACGAAACATATTAAATTAACGATAATGACTATTACAGAAAAAGGCGAGGAAATAAAAAGCGCACTACTACATCACGGCATACGCGGGGTGACAATGGTAGACGCTGTCGGCGGCTATACAAACCATAAGAAAAAAATGATTTACACTGTCGTGACTCGCTATGAGTTAGGCGAAATGAAACGTATTATCCGTCAAGTGGATAACAAAGCATTTATGAACATTACTGAAACAGTTGAAATTGTCGGCCGTTTCAAACGCATATAAAAAGGTTAATAAATTAAAGGGCATAACATATTAGTCATATATAATATGTTATGCCCTTTGTTATTCAACTAACGTACCTTTTAGCATAATAAAATCACTAAGTTTATTACTACAAATCGGAGGATAGCATTCCATATACAATACTGTCTGTCCATTCATCTTTATTCCAAAAATCTTGTATGAAATGGGCTTCCTTTCTCATGCCTATTCGTTCACACAATTTTTGTGAAGCTGTATTACGTGCATCAAGATTAGCCTGTATACGATGTACATTGAATTCATTAAATAATTTCAATACCAAACTACTTACTGCTTCTGTCGCCAAACCTCTCCCAGCTACTTCATTTGAAAAACTATAACCAATCTCAACAGTGTCTTTCATATTTGTGTACCATACGGATAAATCACCAACTACTTTATTTTTGTATATAACTGCCAAACTTAATATTGTTTCTTTAGTAAGTACATGATTTGCTAGCTTCTTATTAAATCTTTTTTGCATGTCTTCATGAGTCCACTTATTATGTAATAGGAACTTACATGTATCATCACTATTATAAATAGCAAATACATCCTGTAAATCAGTACTCTTAAAAGGTCTAATTATTAATCTTTCTGTTGTGAACTCCAAGTTAGCTCTCCTCCCTTACATTCATGCTATAAAACATTTTTTATAGTATTTAGGCCTCATTCTTAGATCTCACCTTGATTACATATTTCATCATAATAAATTAAAATCCTTCTTCCACTAAACTGCACCGTTAATGGTATTTCCTTGCGCTTTTTATTTTTTACACTTATTACAAAATCAGATAATTCTATTATTATGTCCCTAAATGTGTTATAATGAAAGCAGACTCACAAAAAAAGAGTATATAGACTTGGAAGTTTCTCTTATTTTACAAGCAAAAAGAAACGAGCAGTCGGGTATATTTCAGACACCATACACGTAACGGTTTAAACAACCGATCATCTTAGTTACTCTTCAATGATCTTTTTATAAAAAGATACGTACAATTAAAACTCACTTCAATATACTATACCTACCTTTTTGACTTCCAAATCATCTTATTACATAAGGAGATGAACATATGAATCAATATATACGCTATACAATAGCTGTCCTGTTTGCTATTATCGGCGGAACAATCTGCTTCTGGACAAACACTCAGCTTGGAGAGAATATCATCTTTAATGGAATCGAAACACTTGTAAGCGCTTCAATTTTAGGCGGATACATTTACTTCCTCTTCAATCCAGAAGAAAACGCTCAAAAAACAATGTTATTAACAATGATCGGAATCGTTGGTGGATGTATTTCCTACTCAATGACAAACTATACATTACCACTTCAATTAAGCTCAGCTTTCTTCCACGGTCTATGGACTTGGTTCATTGCATTCTGCTTAGCAGACGTATTCAACCTATTACAAGACAATGAAGAAGATAGCGGTCGCCAAATTGAAAGTAACTCTTAAGCTGGAAGATACTCTTCCAGCTTTTTTATGTTGGTTTGCATACCCCACATCACGATAAAAAGAAGTTGCCCTCACGGCAACTTCTTTTCCATATACCCCACTTCGTATTCACTAAAATATATCAACGATTTTTCAAATATATCGATCGTTTCTCCACTTATATCAACGATTTTTTCATTATATCGACGGTTCGACACAAGATATCGATTTACCGACAACCTTCGACACTCAAAACGCACAACATACCCTATCCACCAAGCAACTTACTGCCGAACTCTACGATTAAAAAGATAATTAATAGGATCGCGAGTATCTTTAATGCTACATATGCCACTTTAAAAACAACATAAATGAGCAAGACGATTAAAATAATCGTTAAAATTTCCATCTAGAATTCCTCCAAGCTTTGCTCTTCTTATCTCATTTTACTCGTCCTAGGCTGTTTATGGAACGGCATAAGATGACATAGAAAAAAGAGGATACCTCACCCATCGTAAGATACCCTCTCTTTCAGCTGCTCAAACCATTCTCTTTCTACTTGTAAATATCCCATCTCACTCTTCTCGGCGCTCTTTAATTCTTGATCGGCTTTCTTCATATAAGTACGGGACGCTTCCATATTACCTTCTACATATCTAATAATTCCTTGTGTACGGTAATATCCACTTAGGTCCATTTTTGTAATAGCCTTTGCATGTTCCTTTGCTTCTTGCAAAGAAAGACTATCCATCTCATAAAGGGCTTTATATAAAAGATACCAACTATGAAAACTACTAACGAAAAACTTATTTTCTTTCGTTACAGGTAGTTGAACAATTCGTTCTATATACGGTATCGCTCTTTCCATTCCCTCTTGATCCGCACGAGCAAAAAAGACGAGCATAAGTCTACTCATTATCTCTCTTATCCCTTTATTCTCTTTTATTTTCTCCTCACTCAATTCTACTAACCTTTCATCCCAATCTTTCGGTCTTTTATAACTAAATAACTCACTCGATATTTGAATCTCATATAAGTGATTTCTAGCTCTTTCATCATCTTTAATTAAAATAAGAAATTGCATCCCATCACTCATAAGCATTCCTTTTATCGGCACAATTGTAACCGCAAAGATTGCAAAATGGAAAAAGGAAAAATATAAAAGATATTGATAATAACTCACCATATATATGTAACCGGAAGTAATACCAAATAGTAAACTCGTAATCGGTCCACCTAAAGTGAGCCACGCCCACTTTTTCGAAAGATTCGGTGTCTCTATAGAAGGTGGTACTAGTGTTGCAACGCCTCCAAAGTAAGCCCATAATTTATTTGCTCGAATGCGTAATTTTCCCTTTTCTTTTTGAATAGTAATGGGTCCTACTGTCATAAATTTAAATGTTAAACCACCTATTACACCAAATACTACATGTCCTAGCTCATGAATGGCTAACACTAATAATGAAATTCCAACTATTGCCCATAGGTTCAAAATTACTTCTAATTTCCCAGTTCGGATTACTCCGTATAAAATGGACAGAATTAGCGCCACTGTCATTGAGCCAGCTGGCCTTCTTAAAATATCCACCTTTTTCTCCCCTTAATAAATCATTTTCCTCTGCATTTCGTACATGAACTTCCCAAGATGCAATATCCAAATAAATGAGATTAAGCCAATTAATACAAAATCGATATCACTAGCAGCTGTATATATAACGGCAGCCCACCATACATATGCCAATATTGTATTCGTAAATTCATACGCTTTATATCCAGCCTCATGCACAATGTGCTTTAATCCTTCATCTGCGTTTTTCGTCCACATTTTCATAGATTCCATATACGTTACACCTTGTTCAGGATATAGCTTATTATAACGATTTTTTGTTATAAGTCCGATAATTACTACAGTAGTTAAACAAACAATAGAAGCTACTAAATTCCACACCGCAAATGAAACATTTGTATCCTGCAACAGTGCACGTCTACATGTAATAACTGCATATACAAACCATGCCTGCGTAACTATATCGCCTACACGTAAATATATACTTATAATGCCTAATTTTCTGCCTTGTACGCTCTCTTCTTCATCGCGTGCCTCTGCTAACATACGTGTATTCTTCCAAGTATAGTACATCATTAAGATTCCAAAAATAGTACATATACCTATAAATGTATTGGATGATAATTTTCTCGGTTCATCCGAGAGTAAATTTAAAGCTATATAAGACGTTAAAAAGCCACCCATCATACTTAATGCTATTTTCCCCACAGAATCAAATTGTTTTTTTCGTTTACTCTTCATCGTCCTCTTCCCCCTCTACTAACGTAAATATTTCCTCCACCGGTACATTGAAAATTTGTGCGATTTTTAACGACAATACGATAGATGGTGCATAATCCCCGCGCTCAATTAAACTAATCGTTTGCCGTGATGATCCAATCGCTTTCCCTAAATCCCCTTGTGATAAACGATGCTTTGCTCGCAATTCCCTCACTCGATTTTGAAGCTTCATGTCTTCCCTCTTTTTCATTTATTTAATTAAAATTGTAAATAATATCCTTATCTTTGTCAATTATAATTGTCATTACGACTATAATAATTGACAAGATACTTATTTCTTATCCTGTATCAAATTCCTATAAAGAATGTAAAATGTGCATTAAACATAGTCTTAAAAATAAAAAAGTCAGTGCTTTTGCACTGACTTCCTAAATTCTGACATAGAATGGATTTCATATTAACTTGCGTTTTGTAGTAATACTCGTTTTAACTGCTTACGGAAACGAATACCTAACGTAACCGCTACAATCACAATAACTCCAAAAATGATTTTACCGATATGACCTTCTAGCACTCCAAAGATATCATGTAAGTTTCCACCTAACCAGTAACCACCGATTAAGAAGAATGATACCCAAAATAGAGCACCTGAATAAATTGTAATGGCAAAACGACGGAATGGTAAATTAATAATTCCTGCAAAGTATCCTGTGAAATGACGTACACCAGGAATAAAGAAACCAATAAAAATTAAGAAGTACCCATACTTATCAAACCACATTCTCGTTAAGTCAATTTTTCTTTGCGTTAAAAATACGTATTTCCCATACTTTTGAATAAAAGGCATACCTAATTTATTTCCTAAAAAGTATTGAATCGTCATTCCTACACTTGTCCCAATAAAGGATAGAATAATTAAAATCGGTAAACTTAAATCACCCTTATGTGCTAAAAATCCCGCATATGCTAACGTTGGCTCTCCCGGAAACGGAAGTGCAATATATTCTAACAGCAAGCCGACAAGTACAACATAGTACCCGTATTGCTGAAATAATTCATGAATCCATTCCATGTCATCTCTCCTTTCAATCACGTACAACTTCTTACTATTATTGTATAAAAAAATTGTCGAAATAACTATCACAATAGCTTACATTTTTATTACATTTTTGTAAGGGTCACACTAGTGATTTTCGTTCTTTATTAAATAGTAAAAATCATTTTTCAAGTCGAAATAGCGGAAAGGCGCATTAATAACATGCAAATTTTATCCATTTTTTAGCACTAAAAAACCTCTCTTATTTTGTTCTCAATAAAAAACCATCACAAACTCATGCTAACTTCATATTAGCTTCATATACGTATTGTAAGATTATATCGGAATTTGTTGAAAAATTTAACCAATATATGACTAAGCATTAATTTGAATAAATATAAGTCGTTTTTCGAAATTGAAAAAAGGGTGAATACGAAATGGAAGCATATAAAATGCACGATTTTATTAATACAAATGTTGAATCTCATCAAAATGAAACCGTTTTTAATTTACAAATATGTGAAACAAGTGAATTTGACGTAAGTTTAACAAAATCTACAACACTATCTTTTATCGTTTCAAAAAAGAATATTAAAATTGTCACGAAAAAATGGATTAATTCAAATCAAGAAAGCATGATTGGCAAAAGCTACATCATTCCAACAAAAGCTTTTCATTATTTCTTACCAATCATCTCTGAAAATGAAGATGAGCTAAATATTCAAGTTCAAAGTTTTGGACTACGTGGTGAGCTTTTATTAAATGAAAGATTACTTATTGATAACAACAACAAACACAACAGCAAAATCACTACATTCTTTGAAACATTAGATGAAAATGTAAATAAAGCATTACGAGGATTACAACTTCATTGTATGTAAGACTCTTACGATAGTAAAAGGAGAATAACAATGAAAAAATTATTATTAAGCGCACTATTATCATTAGGATTTTTAACTCTTCCATTCTCTAGCGCAGAGGCAGCTACAACGAAAGATCAATTAATCGTAGACACTCAGTTAAATAAAATGGATTATTATCAGGATGGAAAATTTATAAAAAGTTTTACTGTCGCTACTGGAAAAGCTGCAACACCTACACCTAAAGGCACTTTTCAAATCGTAAATAAAATTAAAAATCGCCCTTATTATACAGGCAAAATTAAAGGCGGCGATCCACGTAATCCACTTGGTGACCGTTGGCTCGGATTAAATATGGCAGGAACTTACGGAACAACTTATGCGATTCACGGAACTAACAATAATCAAGCAATCGGCAAATGGACAACACTTGGTTGTATTCGTATGTATAACAATGATATACACTGGTTATTTGAGCGCGTTCAGCAGCAAGCTACTGTCACTGTAAAATAGCCTAAAAACAAGATTTATGTGTAGCCAAGAATTTTATGTCTTGGCTTATTTTATTTATTCATTTACAGTAGCAAAACAACTGTATTTACATATATAATAGGAATAGATTTGATTAGCTAATATTTAAACATTGATAAACGTAGATATTAAAATTATACAGTTATAATGTTTTATAAATTTTATAATACATACTATAATAGAACTACTGTAATTCTGAACTATTCAGTAACACTAAACTATTCCCCTTGCTACCTTCATGATTATTTTATAGCGGGGGCTTATTATATGTATAAACAATCTGAGTCACTCGAAAAATGATGAATTCGAATATTGCAGTAAAAAGCGTTATTTAGGAGGTGTTACTATGACGCATATACTGGTGATTGAAGACAACCCAGATATACAAGAACTTATTCGTGAATTTCTAATGGCACAAAACTTTACAGTTGATGTAGTTGGTGCTGGAACAGAAGGTATTCTTCTTTTCCAAAAAAATTCATACGATCTTGTCCTCCTCGATGTAATGTTACCAGATATAGATGGCTATAGTATTTGTAAAATTATGCGAGGACAATCTGATGTACCAATCATTATGTTAACAGGCTTACATAATGAAGAAAGTGAAATTAAAGGATTTGAGTTAGGTATTGATGACTATATTACGAAACCGTTCCATTATACTGTATTTATTAAGCGTGTAGAGGCTGTATTAAGAAGGGCAGCAACGAAGGAAGCAGAAGCTGCAACTATACTACAATTCCATGAATTGATGTTAAACTCTACAGCATATGCAGCTTATGTTCATGGTAATCAAATTGAATTGACAACAAAAGAATTTGAAATTATTTATACTTTACTGCAAAATCGAGGAAAAGTATTATCAAGAAGTGATTTGTTGAATAAGGTATGGGGCTATGAACATTATGGTGATGTAAGAGTTATAGATACACATATTAAAAACTTAAGAAAAAAATTAGGAATTCCTTATATTAAAACGGTGAAAGGCATTGGCTACAAAATCGAATCGTAGCAAAGACAACATCACCAAAAATATTTTCATCAAAACCTTATTATTTTGTATTCTTTTATCACTTTGCCTTTATCAAATTATTTACTTTCTAGCTTCAAACTACGATAAAGAACGTTTTGCGAAAGAAAATGGAACGCCGACTACAGAACAGGCTGATTCAGATAAGCAAAACGACGGAAGTAAAACGAAGCAAAATAAAGCTGTGTCAGAGGGGAGCATTTCTAATTTCCAATCTTCTATTATAGATTATAAATCTCTTTCTACAGCTATCAATCACCTTTTGCAGCCTAGCCAAACTGTAAAGGCAAAAGAACATACACAAAATCTTTCGGGGAAAAATAGCACTTCTAATCCGCCTACAGAAGCAGAAAAGAAAGCCGCTAATAATGATGCCTTACATACACAAAATGCAGCAAGTAAAACAAATGATACAAATGATAATCCAAAGTTAGCAGATGCGTTGCAACAATTAGCTCCACATATTGGCGCGACAATGCTTGCATTATCACTACTCGGATCATTAATTTATACAAAACTAATTGCCAAACCTTTTCAATATATGAGTGATGCTTTAAAAGATATTATGAATCTTGATTTCTCAGATAAAAAGCTACTTAACAAAAATGCAGATCAAACAGATTTTAATTTGCAAGTAGCTGCTTCGCAAGTACCAAATATTGTAAAAAATTTACATGAAAGCAATCAAGATTTAAGAAATGAGCTCAAGAAGGAACAACAATTAGAACAATCTCGTAAAGAATTTATGTCTATGGTATCCCATGAATTAAAAACACCAATCGCAGCCGTTATGGGACAACTAGATGGCATGATTCACGGAATTGGAGCTTATAAAGATAGAGATAAGTATTTGAAACGTTCCTACGAGATGATGCAAGACATTAACATATTAACGGAAAAAATGTCGGAATTATCCAAAATACAAAACCCTCAATTTAAACCGAATTTAGAAGTCATTTCTTTATCTAATATTATTGAGGATGTTATGAAGAAAGTAGATTACTTTGTATCTGTAAAACAATTAAATGTACAATCTAATATTAAACACGACGTACAAATTTTAGCTGATCCTAAATTTATTCAAACTGCTATTTTTAACATTATTTCAAATGCAATTCATTACACAATTGACCATCAGCACGTATATATAAAGCTTTATGAAAAACCAAATGGTTACGCATTAGAAGTATTAAATACAGGTTCACAAATTGATGAAGATAAACTTGCTCATTTATTTGAACCGTTCTATCGCGCAAACCCTGATAAACACGGTTTAGTACAAGGTAGTGGTCTTGGATTATATATCGTGAAACAAATATTAGATAAACATCAGTTTCCTTACGGGATACAAAACACAGCTCAAGGTGTAAAATGCTCCATTGTATTCCCAAAAGCAATGTAACATTCACTATAATTACATACCCCAAATTCATACTTCGTATGAGTGGCGGAATTTTGTAGAGTATATGACTCTGTTTCGTTCGCCCGTTATCCTTATTTGGATAGCGGGCGTTTTTTATTATTTAAAAGGAGGATTTTTTATGGAAAAGTTTAAATATTCATTACTCGTTTTATTCGGTGCTTGCAGCTATGGCATACTTTCAACTATTTTCAAACTCGGATTCATAAATGGATTTTCAGCACATCAACTATTAGGGGGACAATATGTCTTCGGATGGATTGGACTATTTCTACTCGTTCTTTTCTTTTCACGTCATAAAGTAACAAAAAAACAATTCTTTTCCTTACTAACCGTCGGAACAACAATGAGTATGACCGGGATTTTCTACGCTATTTCTGTAGAAGAACTACCCGCATCTATTGCTGTCGTCCTACTCTTTCAGTTCACTTGGATTGGTGTCATTATCGAAGCAATTGCAAATCGAACATTTCCAAGCCGCGATAAGATTATATCTATCCTTATTTTATTTGCTGGTACATTGTTTGCAGGTGGTGTATTTGAAGGCCTCGGACAAAGTTTTTCTACGAAAGGGATTATCTTTGGACTATTAGCTGCTGTCTCTTTTTCATTCTATGTTTTTGCAAGCGGGCGCGTCGCTACGGATGTTCCGCCTTATACGAAAAGCTTCCTTATGACAACAAGCGCTACTCTTATCGTATGCCTATTCTTTCCGCCAACCTTTTTAACAGACGGTGCTTTGCAAGCCGGTCTATGGAAATATGCTTTCTTCCTCGGATTATTCGGCGTTGTTGTACCTGTCATTTGTTTTTCAATCGGTGTACCAAAGGTTGGAACAGGGCTTGGTACAATATTAGGTGCAGCTGAATTACCAACTGCTATTATTGCTTCTATTACACTTGTACATGAAGTCGTAACGTTCATGCAGTGGATTGGAATTATTTTCATATTAGTTGGGATCTTCACTCCTCAGCTGCTTACGGCTAGGAAAGAAAGGAAACAAAATCGCGTGCATAGCGCTTGAAAAAATACAGAATTTATATAAAAGATATAACTGCAATTAAAATAAGTAAATTTATCTGGAGGTATAAATGACTATTTTAAGCATCGTATTTTTTGCTATTATGTGTATCTTCTTCCTAATAAGATATATGAAAGAAAAGAAATTTTACGATTTACTTCTCATTCCCGTTTGTATATATGCAGGAGCAGTGAAAACTCCTTTCGTAGAGTACTTAAACTTTAATACTACATTTAAAATAACGTATGATATTGCAGCTATTATTCTTGTAATCCTTGCTGTACTTTTCTTTTTGAAAGATAAGAAAGAGAATCATACTGCATAACAAAAGACCTTTCATTTACTTGAAAGGTCTTTTTCTCTATCTCATTTTACCGCTCCATACAGCTTCTCTATCTCATGCTCAATTTGTTTTACATCGATTCGCTCAAATAATGGCTGTACGCTATCAATTCTACTTGGCAACGTATTTTGCGGTTCCCAATTTCGTTTCACAATCGACAATGTGTTTCGAACTCTTTCACTTGAAAATGGTAAAAACGGTTCAAGGAGATTTGCAAAATTAGCGATAAGATACACACAGTTATAAATCGTTTCTTCACATGAAACTGGATCATCTTCTCTTTGTTTCCAAGGCTGCTTTTCATCAAAGTATTTATTTGCAAAACGTACTGCATCAAATATTGTTTCTAACGCCACCTTAAATTTAGTTTGCTCAATCGCCTCTCCTACACGCTTATATAATCCTTCTACTTTATCTTTCAGCTCTACCTCAATACTTCCCTTCGGCACGATACCACCATAATATTTTTCGATAAACTTTAATGTCCGGTTCACAAAGTTCCCGTATGCACCTAATAATTCACTATTATGACTGTAAATAAATTCCCGCCATGAAAAATCAGTATCGCGATTTTCTGGTGCGTTGACGGTTAAAAAGTAACGAATAGAATCTGGATCATAGCGTTCTAATATGTCAGGCACCCATACTGCCCAGTTTTTACTTGTAGATAATTTTCTTTTTTCAACTGTTAAATATTCATTCGAAACGATATGACGCGGGATTGCTTCCTCCCCTATTCCAAGTAATACCGCTGGCCAAATGACGGAATGAAACGGAATATTATCCTTTCCGTGCACATAATATGTTTTCGCTTCGCTATCCCAAAACTCTTGATCATCTTTCCCTGTTTCTTCAGCCCAATGTTTACTCGCTGAATAATAGCCTGTCACTGCTTCAATCCATACGTAAATTTTCTTATCTTCATACCCTTCTACTGGAATTGGTACTCCAATTGGTAAATCACGTGATACGGCCCTATCTAGTAATCCTTCCTTTACATATCTCTCTGTTAGTTGAATCGCATTGTCGCGCCATGTCCCTGTTTGCTTGGCAATTTCTACAGCCCTTTTAATTTGCTCCTGAAATGTATGCAATGCGAAATAGAAATGCTCTGTTTCCTGTACAGATGGTGTACTACCACATAACTTACATTTCTTTTCTAACAAATCGAGTGGATCTAAAATAGCAGAACACGCATCGCATTGATCTCCTCTTGCTGCTTCATGGCAATGTGGACATATTCCTTCTACATAACGATCCGGTAAAAACTGCGTACACGTTTCACAATACGCTTGTTCCACTATTTTTTTATAAATATGTCCTTCTTCTAATAAACGTAAAAAAACATTTTGAACCGTTTCATGATGGTGCTCACTATCTGTACGTGTATAGCAATCATAAGTAAAACCAAGGCTACGAAAACATCGCTGGAACTCTTCATGATACTGATCAGCAATTTCCTTCGCCGTCACACCTTCTTGTTTTGCCCTAATTGCAATCGGTGTTCCATTACAATCACTTCCTGAAACATACAGCACATTCTCACCTTTTGACCGGTAATAACGTGCTAAAATATCTCCAGGTAATAAACTCGCAATATGACCAAGATGTAATGAACCATTCGCATACGGCCAAGCGCCCCCAATAAAAATACTCATCTTACATTCCTCCTTTAAAATATAAAAAGCCCCACCCCTATCTTAAAAAAGATAAGGGCGGGGCTGTATAAACAGTCGCGGTACCACCTTATTTCGCCAATTACTCACATAATTAGCCTTAACAAGTACGGAGCTCTATGCTCTTATACTGTGGTTTTGATAACGAGTACCAACTCTCGTCGCCGCCTACTATTATCATTTGATAAGTTCAGGACGAAGCTCAAAGGCCATTGTTCAAATGAATATTCTTGCTTCTTCTCAGCTACCGAAGCTCTCTGGAAAGAATGTGTTCATCCTACTTTTCCTTTTCAACGCTTTTACGTATAACAAGTATTGTACGACTTAATCACAGAAAAATCAAACTTTTATCCAGAACGAAAAGGAAATCCCATCCTCCCGCCGAATACCTATACGTTCACAAAAGGAGTGATAACATTGAACCAAAAACAACTAAGCACTATAAATGAAAAAAGCTGGAATACAGCTGCTTATGAAGCTTGGACGAATCGCCATGGGGCGCCAGAGGATTATGCAAAAAAAATTATGGAAGATCCCACACGCGAAGTAGCACATTATTTACCTTACATACAATCTCCAAAAGGAAAACGTATTATTAACTTACTCGGCTCAAAAGGAAATAAAGCTGTCGCACTTGCCCTTTTAGGCTCTGACGTAACAGTTGTTGATATTTCAGCAAGTAATGCAAAATATGCAAATGAACTTGCGGACGCAGCAGGTGTCTCTATCCAGTATGTCGTTTCTGATGTATTAAATGTGCAGCTCTCCGAATCATTTGATATCGTATTGCTGGAACTTGGTGTACTCCATTACTTTCTAGATTTAAAACCACTCTTTCAAAAAATTGCTACTTTACTTAAGCGAGATGGAATGCTTATACTTCGTGACTATCATCCTGTTTACACAAAATTATTAGGAGTCGACCACCCATCATTTCAGGCCAATGGAAATTATTTCGATGAAGAATTAATTGAAGATGATGTTGCTTATAGCATCCTTCTTACAGAAGCACAGAAAGAATCGCTACCTAAAACAACCATCCGTCGCTGGACGCTAGGAGAAATCATTACAACACTTGCGGAAGAACGTTTTAAAATCGAAAAACTAGTTGAAGAACATGGATCTCATCAAAGATGGGTCTTTCCTTCTACTGCACCAGAAGGAATCGAAGAACGTATCCCTGGTCTATATACAATAATTGCGACAGCATGCAAAAAAGGATCCCTTCACGGATAGGATCCTTTTTGCATGCTCACGCATATAAGTTGAGGTTGGAGATTACCATAATTCTGTAGAATAGGACACAAGATATTTCAACATTTCGTCTCTGACTTACGTCGTCAAAAAGGGGTATGACCAACATAACGAAGAGTAATGTTTTTAGTTGATACTGATAATCGTTATCAACTAATTAGAAGTATACATGATGTCATTTCAAATTTCAATAGCATTTCTAATATTTATTTATGAATTTTATGATATGCAAATGTATACATTTTAAGAACTTTTTCTAATACTAATCTGACTCCTTCCATTATCTGCTATAATTTTCATTGAACAGATTAATAACTTCATAATAATGTTTTTATTAATTTTGTTTTAAATATCTATAAATCATAATAAACAGTTTAAATGAGGGTAGGGGTAACGATGAAATATGTTAGTATTCGAAAAAAACTACTGTTCACACTCTTAAGCATTTCTTCTTTATTTAGTATTGCTCTTATTGTTATTCTTTCATTCGCCATGAATCAAGCAAGTGAAATCGAAACGTTAAAAAATGATGTATCAAAAAGAGCGACGATTTTAAAAGAACGTGGCGATTGGTTCCAAGCACAAGTTGCTGGTTTACAAGAATATTTGCTATCACATGATCAAAAAGGATTAGATAAGTTCAATCGAGAAGGGAAAAAATTAGCTGATACTAGAGAGAAAGTAACAAGTGACAAGAAGCTCCCAGAAGGAATGAAAGAAGCTATTTTAATGGGTGGAAAATGGCGTAGCGTCATAGATAATGAGGTACTACCTCTTGCGCGTGAAGGAAAATGGGACGAAGCATCCAAAATTGCTTTATCACAAACAGATTATGTAAATGATCTTTTAGGTCGTTTTAATAAATATACAAATGAAGAGAATGAGAAACGTGACGCATTAATTGCTGATGTCGAGTCTTCTTCATCACTTATTCAATATATTATTTTCTTCTCACTTATTACATGTACATTAACGTCTATCTTATTAGCATGGTGGTTCTCTGGTAAACTCGTTAAACCAATTCGACAAATTGATGAGAAGTTAAAAGAATTAGCTTCTCAAGACGGAGATTTAACGGCTAGATTACACGTAACAAGTAAAGATGAAATTGGTGACATTGCAAATTCCTTTAATCAAATGCTCACTAACTTACAGCATATAATAAAACAAGTTCAACAAACATCAACAAGTGTAAAAGAAGCTTCCGAAAATGTATTTATCGAAACAACCGCTTCTATGGAAAATACCGCAAGAACCCAAGAAACTATGAATGCTCTTGAACACAATATTCGTTCACAAGTTTCTAGCATTGAAGAAAGTTCAACCGCAATGGATGACATGGCAACGAGTGTTCAGCGTATCGCTGAGTCCGCCTCTTCTGTTACTAGTTTAGCTGTCACAACTTCAGAAAAAGCAGATGATGGGAATAAAGTCATTGAGAAATCTATTACACAAATGCATACAATTAACGAAGCTGTTAACGCTACATCACAAGTAGTTGAGCGGCTCATTACACATACAAATCATATAGATACTGCACTTCAATCTATTTCAAATATCGCCGACCAAACAAATTTGCTCGCTTTAAATGCTTCTATTGAAGCAGCTCGTGCTGGTGAACACGGCAAAGGATTCGCTGTTGTTGCCGATGAAGTTCGAAAACTTGCTGAACAATCTCAACTAGCCGCAACTGACATTAACCATTTACTTCATCAAATTCAAGCTGATACAAAAATAGCAAATGATATGATGACACAAGGTCAAGCAGAAGCTTCTGAAGGAATTACGGTTATTCGTACCGCCGGATCTTCATTCTCAGAAATTGTTAACCACATTAACAAAGTCTCTACACAAATGCAAGAAATGTCTGCAACTGCTGAAGAGATGGCTGCAAGCTCTGAAGAAATGAACGCAGCTTTAAATAATATCGCTTCTATTTCAAACGAAGTTGCTGCAGAAACATCACAAACAGCGCATTCGGCTGGTGATCAAGTAAACAAAATGAGTATCGTGGCTAACAAATCATCTGAAATGAAAACAATCGTACAAGAACTTGAAGTTCTCGTCTCTCATTTCAAAACAAACGCTTAAAGTGAAAATGACACGAGCTCAAAGGTATAGGAATGAAAGTTTTACAGTCTCTCTTTTTTCACTTTAAAATATCTCTTTCTATCTCTCATTCCGTCTGCTATAATTCCTAAAGGAAATAAGAAAGCTTTATTCCAACTGGAGTAAAGCTTTCTTTCAATTTTTTACATTTATTAATTCTAATACTAAGATTTCACAAAGGAGGCTTTTAATTATATGAATTTTGTAAGTATCAGAAAAAAACTTATGTTCATGATGGGAACGATTTGCGCTTTATTTGGTGTCGCCTTAGCATTTATTTTATTTTTTGCTATCGACCAATCTCGTAAAGCTGAAACATTACAAAAAGAAATTTCTCCACTGGCAACAGAATTGAAAGAGCGTGGAGACGCTTATCAAGTACAGCTCTCTGCTTTAAGAGGTTATTTACTACAACATGATCAAGTCGAATTAGACAAGTTTAATGAGATGAGTAAACGTCTTGAGGATTCAAAAGATAAACTTCTTTCTAATCCAAATCTTTCTTCGTCCGTAAAAAGCACAATGGAATTAGGGTCTACTTGGAGAAAGTTCATTGAAGAAAAAGTATTCACTCTTGCAAAAGAACAAAAATGGGAAGAAGCTTTACAAGTAGCTTCTTCAGAAAACGGAACGGTCTATAAAGTAATTGGTGACTTCACAAATTACAGTAATGAACAAGCTAAATTACGTGAACAATCTATTGAAAAAATTGATCAATCTGCACTCTTAATCGAATATGTTATTTTCTTATCACTTGTTGTATGTATTATCGTTGCAATTATTCTTGCATGGTGGTTCTCTGGTAAACTGGTGAAACCAATTCAACAAATTGACACGAAACTAAAAGAATTGGCCTCTCAAGAAGGTGACTTAACGGCACGTCTACAAGTAAATAGCAACGATGAAATAGGTGCTATCGCAACATCATTTAATAAAATGTTAGAAAACCTACAACATATTATTAATCGTGTTCAAAAAACATCAGTGGAAGTACAAACCGCTTCTGAAAATATGCTAGAAAAAACGAATACATCACGTGAGGCGACATTAAGAGTCCAAAGCTCGATGTCCAACTTAAATGCAAGTATTCAATCACAAACTTCTAGTATGGAAGAAAGTTCAACTGCAATGGATGATATGGCAGTAAGTGTTCAGCGCATTGCTGAATCTGCTTCATCTGTAGCGGAACTTGCTGTTGCCACCTCTGAACATGCTAGCGATGGAAGTACCGTTATCCAAAAATCTGTTTCACAAATGACAACAATACACGAAGCTGTAAATGCTACGTCAGAAGTGGTTGAACGTCTAATCACTCATACGAAATATATTGATACTGCTGTACAATCTATTTCTAATATTGCTGAGCAAACAAACTTACTTGCTTTAAATGCTTCTATTGAGGCAGCTCGTGCTGGGGAGCAAGGAAAAGGATTTGCTGTCGTAGCTGACGAAGTTCGAAAGCTTGCTGAACAATCTAAAACAGCTGCAACAGACATTAATCAATTACTACATCAAATTCAAAATGATACAGAAACTGCTAGCTCTATGATGTCTCAAGGCCGTTCTGAAGCATTTGAAGGTATCAATGTTATTCGTGAAGCTGGTACTTCTTTCACAACAATTGTGGAACAAGTAAATAAAGTATCTACTCAAATGCAAGATATATCAGCAACTGCTGAAGAAATGGCTGCAAGTGCTGAAGAAATGAATGCTTCACTTAATAACATCGCTTCTATCTCTACTGAAGTATCGAGCGAAACTGCCGCAACGGCACAATCTGCTGAACAGAAAGTTATTGTTATGAATGAAATGACAGTAACTGCTAGAAAAATGAAACAAACAGTTGAAGAGTTAGATCAACTCGTATCTCATTTTAAAACAGAATAGATGTTCAAAAAATATCCCTTCTTTGAAAGAGGGATATTTTTTTGAGCTCATTTCCTGCACATTATGCTCATTTCCGTTATAATGAGAATCGATATCATTAAAGTGTAGGAGGGGCTGCTTATGTCACAAGAAGCATTTG
Source organism: Bacillus sp. EB V-12 (assembly GCF_056158125.1). NCBI lineage: Bacteria > Bacillati > Bacillota > Bacilli > Caryophanales > Bacillaceae > Bacillus > Bacillus sp. EB V-12. The sequence continues at coordinate 133,483 of NZ_JBUXJL010000006.1, forward strand.
AAAATAAATTACTTGCCAATTTAGAGGCTGTTATTGACCCTGAACTAGGTGTTGATATCGTTAATCTTGGATTAGTTTATGATGTTACAGCAGATGAAAATAATAATGCTGTCATTACGATGACTATGACTTCTATCGGTTGTCCAATGGCTGGGCAAATCGTATCAGACGTTAAAAAAGTATTATCAACAAACGTACCTGAAGTTAATGAAATAGAAGTAAATGTCGTTTGGAATCCACCGTGGTCGAAAGAACGTATGTCACGTATGGCGAAAATCGCATTAGGTATTCGCGACTAAATAAAGTGGAAATTTCATCATTTGCGGATAGCGGGATAAAGAAAAGACCTGACTAGGATGTCAGGTCTTTTCTCTTATTATTTTACACCTACTGCATCATAAGCTTTCGTTACAGCTTGTACAGCTTTAGAGTTTTTACCATATAAATCTTCAGCTGACTGAAGAGCAGCTTGACGCATCATTTTGAAGTCAGAGTTTGCAGTTAAATATTTCGTAAGAGCACGGTAGTAAATTTTTTCTGTCGCTTCACGGCCCACTCCAGTTACTTTCACGCCGTAATGATCTCCGCCTTCAGATACTAAATATGCAGCTTTATTGTTAATACTGCTGTTAATATGAACACCACCATTATCAGCTGTTCCAGTATAACGTTTACTATAGTGATCTGGGTAACCTTCACTTGGTTTTAATGGATTTGGAATAGACGCTGGATCTTTAAGAGAGCGAAGTGCATCACCAGGTTTATCAGGTGTATAAATATCAGCACCTAAATCCCAGCTCTTCTTCTCAACCATAACACCCATAATATCAGATAACGATTCATTTAACGCCCCTGACTCATTTTTGTAAACAAGGTTTGCTGTATGTTCAGTTACAGCATGCGTTAATTCGTGACCGATAACATCAAGTCCAGCAGATAATGGAATGAACGTTTTTCCATCGCCATCACCGTACATCATTTGCACACCATTCCAAGCTGCGTTATTCCAGCTCTCCCCTACGTGAACAGTTGAAATAAGCTTCGCACCTTTATCATCGAAAGAGTTACGATTAAATGTCTTTTTGTAGTAATCATATACTTTTCCTGCATTTACATGCGCATCAACTGCAGCTTTATCTTCGAAGAACTTAGATTTACTTTCAACTTCTTCTCCTGTATATCCAAGCCATTGTGAGAATAAATTAAACCAGTTCTCGTCCATATTTTCTGCATCAAATGTATGAACACCTTGTCCTCGTTTACCATCAAACAAGTTGAATTGTCCTGTTTTCGTATCTTGAGCAATTTCAAATGATTGTCTAGCACCTAATACTCCGTAACCAAATCCAGTAATGTTATCTACAGCGTTATATTTCTCAATAACATTTCCATTCGTTGCATCAACAAAATAATGCCAATATCCTGGAGCTGGTTTTGAAATCGATGCCTTAACTAAGTATGCAAGGTAGTAATTACCGTCCTTTTCATATACAAATAAATCTTTTTTCACACCGTCATAACTCTTTACTTTACCAATTTCTTTCTCAATATCTGCCTTTGCAATTGTTTCTGCTTGTTCCGCAGTAATGCTTGCAGCTGCAGGAATATTTTTATCATCTAAATTCGGAATAACTTGTCCGAAGAATGCTTTTACATTATTCTCTTTATCAAGTGTAACAGTTTGATCAGAACCGTACACAGGAATGTTATTATGTTTCTCAACTAGCTTCACATGTGTCGTATCAGATTCAGCGTCTTTTTCTTCCCCAACGATATTAAAATGCTTTTCAATATTTCCTGCTAATTTAAACATATCTTTCTTACTCTCTAAGTATTGAAAGACTGTCTCTTTTTTATCTAGTCCTTCCGGTGCTTTCCATTCTTCACCTATGTATGCAGGTGTTTTAAATTCTTGATGATATTGAATTTTTTGTTCTTCCGCTTTCGTTGTCGTTGCCCCAAACGCTCCAAATCCCCCGGCGATAACAGTTAACGCTAATGCTGATGAAATGACTTGCTTTTTCACTATAACATTCCCCATTCCCATAAAGATTTTTGACACTTTTATACAATTCTTATTTTCCCAGCCGATACCTCTACCAAAAATTTGAGAAACATTTTTCAGACAATTCCAATCAAAAAAAGAAGACATCTATCGGATGTCCTCTTTTCTATAAACCTTTTATTGTTTTTTCAATTCAATTGCTAAATAGTGTGATTGCTCTTTCGCTTGAATGTGAATATCTTCTTCTACCGCTTCTGCTGCATCCCGCATAACAAACGTTTCACCATTTATTACACTGCTTCCTTCAATTTGTACAAGGTACAATTGACGGCCTTCTTTCACTGGAAAATGAATTTCTTTTCCAGCCTCTAATGATAAAGAATATAAATTCGCATCTTGGTGAATTTGAATTGGCGCATTTCCTTCTACTGAAGATACCATATGGAACCATTCATTTTTACGCTTGCTCCAATCAAATTTAAACTCACCATAGTTTGGTTTATGATCTGCGCGGTCTGGTAAAATCCAAATTTGTAATAAACGCAGCGTTTCATCGCCTAAATTATGCTCGCTATGAAATACACCCGTGCCAGCACTCATATATTGAACATGTCCACGCTCAATCGTTCCGCGATTTCCCATGCTGTCTTCATGTGTTAAAGCACCATCTACAACGTAAGAAATAATCTCCATATCACGGTGCGGATGCATATCAAAACCAGTTTGTGCCGCTACTAGATCATCATTAATAACACGTAACGATCCGAAGCTCATGTTATTTGGATTGTAGTAATTGGCAAAAGAAAAATGAAAATGTGTATTTAACCAACCATGATTTGCTCTGCCCATATTTTTATGATCAACTTTTCTAAACATATCCTTCACCTCATACTATCTCGAATTCGAGATTTATTTTAAAATTTTTTTCTTACTGTAACTTTTTTAGTAGTGTTAATAATTGATTTTGTTCTTCTATATTTAAATTATGAAACTTCTCTGCTTGGAACGTTTCTTGAGGTGGAACAATTTCCTCATATAAAGCTCTGCCCTTTTCTGTTAACGAAATATATTTCGTAGTACCCTCTTGCTCACGATGAATCCACTCAAGCTGCTCCATTTTATTTAAAAGCTGCGTCACATTTCCTTTCGTAACAAATAGCTTATTCCCAAGTTCTTGCTGCGTTAAACGATTATGTCCTCCAACTTGAGCTAACACATCAAACTGGGCGGCAGATATATTCCATTTTTTCAAATGCTGATTCGTCTCACGAATACTCTTATTATAAAAGCGTGACAAACGAAACCATAATAGTAGCCCTAGTCTATCTTCTGTTTTCATTTCATCACCTCGCTCGTTTCATATCATTAGTTTAGAACTAAACTTAATAAAAGTCAAATACTTATTTTTAATAAGCATAAAAAGCACAGCGCTATTTCTCCACTATGCTTTACATTAACTTTCTACTCTTATATTCATCTAATTTCCTCTCCGCGAACTTCCTCGCATCTTTTTCAATCCACCGCTCTTCGTACCGTTCACTTCCCACATACAATATATCTCTCTTATGCTGCATCGCATGGCGGAATTCATGCAGTAGCGTTTTGAGAACTTGCTCATACTCTTCCCACATACAAACGAAAATTAATTGCTTTTCTTTATGATAAAAACCACCTACCGGGAATAGGAACTCTTCTTCCTCTTCCCCTAATGATAGAAGCACATCATTTGCATCACACGTATCACAAAAAATAACGGGCGTTTTACATACTTCAATAAGAGAAAACAAATCCTCTCTCAACTTTTTGACATCCCAAGGAAGCTCCGAATCCAACACATACCAATTCTCTACCTGTTGATATACATTTTGAAACTGGAGTTCCATTTCTCTTTATTCCCCTTTCCAAGCACCCTTTTTCTATATGTATGCCACAATATGGTAAATATTAAACGTATTCTTTCATCCTTGAAAAAATGCCAATAAAAAAAGAATCTACGTCGACATAGATTCCTTTTCTGTAATCACTTTTTTTTCATCATTTTTTTTAATACAAAATAACCAAGTGCACAAACAATAGCAGCAAGTGCAAAGTATTTCACATATGGCCCCGCAACTTTATTAATACTTTCCCACTCTGTTCCTAATTTAAAACCTAAATATACAAACACAATTGACCACGGAATAACAGCTAATGTAGTTAGCGTAATAAACTTAGCATGTGACATTTTCGCAATACCCGCTGGTATCGAAATAGCATGACGCACAACCGGAATAAAACGTGCGGTAAAGATAACGCCAGTTCCATAACGATTAAACCAATCTTCAGCATAATCAATATGTTTCTTCTGAATTAAAATATATTTTCCATATCGCTCAAGAACAGGTCTTCCTCCATATCGACCAATCCAATAAATGAATAGTTGTGCAATTACACCACCAATTGTACCGAACGCGACAGCGCCCCAAAATGTAATGCTTCCTGTTGATACTAAATAACCTGCATAAGACAATACGATTTCACTTGGAATAACCTCTAGCATTAATCCAAGCATAATTCCCCAATAACCAAGTCCTTCTAAAAAAACTAAAACCGAATGAATCAACTCTCCTAACATCATTTACCTCTCTTTACTGTTTTCATTACAAAAATAAAAGTACAAGCAGGAAATATCTTGTACTTTTATTTTTTTCAATTTAGTTAGTCTTCGTATCCCACTTAAAGATTTTATTTAAGAATTTATATACATTCTTCGACTCTTTTGTCAGAAGTGGGCCTAAAATGGATAGTATAAGCACGTATAGTGCTGAGAATGGTTTCAGTACTGACATTAAGCCACCGGCGATACCGATATTAGCCATAATGATGGAGAACTCTCCTCTTGAAACGATTGTTAATCCGATATTTGTTGATGCTTTATGAGATAATCCAGCTTGTCTTCCTGCGATCATTCCTGCTACAAAGTTACCGATTATCGTAAGAAGGACAGCACCTAACGTTAACCATATCGCTCCGCCTAATGAGAACGGATCAATACTTAACCCGAAGCTGAAGAAGAAAATAGCTCCGAAAAAGTCTCTAAATGGAACAACAAGATGTTCAATTCGGTCACTATGCTCTGTCTCAGAGAAAACTAATCCTAGAAGAAGTGCTCCAATTGCTTCTGCAACGTGAATTGTTTCTGAAAAACCAGCAATGAAGAATAAAGAAGCAAATACTACAATAATAAAGATTTCATCTGAGCTAATATTGAGCAATTTATTTAATAACGGCGTAGCCTTTCTAGCTACTATAAAGAATAGAAGCATATATCCTAAAGCAATTCCAATTGAAGTAAGGGCACCTAAGAAGGAAGCGTGATCTCCAAGTACTAAACCAGAAACAACTGATAAATATACAGCAAGGAATATATCTTCAAACATAATAATTCCTAAAATTAATTCGGTTTCATTATTACCAGTTCTTCTTAAGTCCACTAACACTTTAGCAACGATAGCGCTAGAAGAAATCGTAATAATACCCGCAATAATTAAGATTTCTAGTAATGGGAATCCCATTATAAATCCGTATAACAAACCAAGTGAAAAGTTAATTAAAATATAAATCGTTCCGCCAATCGCAATAGAGCGTCCAGATTTAATTAGTTTTTTCATTGAAAATTCTAATCCTAGATAGAATAGAAGGAATAGAACCCCAATCCGTCCAAGGAAGGAAATTACACTTGCACTTTCAATAAATTTGAGATCGATAACACCTATTGTCGGTGCATGCGGTCCTACTAACATTCCAAGAACGATTAGAAAAGGAATTACTGAGAATTTAAATTTTCCAGCAATTACTGCTGCAATTGCCACTAAAACTAAAGCTGTACCAACTTCAAAAATTAACGTATCCATCTAATCAGTCCCCCCTATTTGAAAGTAATTCATTAATGATTTTTTTTATTTCTTCTCTCTCACCTGAAACTACAAGCATATCTCCTTCTTCAATTACTGTTTCTGGTCCTGGATTAAATAGCTTCTTCATGTTCTTCTTCATAACTGCGATTATGGTTACGCTATATGTTTTTCTTATTTCAAGATCGCCAATTGTTTTTCCGATTGCTGGAGCTGTATTCTCCACTTTGAACCACTCAATCGCTAAACCTTCAAAAACCATCTCAACATTTTCTAACGCCCTAGGCTTATATACCATTCCACCTAATATTGCAGCGATTTGTCTCGCCTCTGAGTCACGTAGTGAAATACTTGAGATGCTTTCTTCATGATCTGAATCAAAATGATACATTTCTCTACGACCATCATCATGAATGACAATTACCATCTTTTCGTTACCTTTCGTAACGATTTGAAACTTATAACCAATACCTGGAAGTTCACTTTCTCTAATATTCATTTTTAGCTCCTCCATAACTTGTTTATTTTAATTTTCTGTTTTTCTGTCTTTTATTCATCCAATCAACTTTAGAAATTCTAACCACTCAGGATATTTGTGATTTGGAAATCTTTTATTGTAATAATAAGTGAACCCTAAAAAGATACTTAAAGATGTAATGATAAAAAATATATTACTTCTCATTTTCAAACTCTCAAGGCTTACTTTCCATAAAGAATTTTCTTTCAAATTATCCCCACCTTCTCGCTTTAAATTTAGTTTTTTAAAATGTAAACAATTCTAAAAATATTACGATGTAACATAATCATAACACAAAAATGATTTAAGTAACATAATTTTTTAGAAAAATTGATTCTCGTATATTTTTTGCATATAATTTTCTTATTACGAAAAAAAGGAAGTGTATTATATGGTTGATATCTTTAGCAGATTCCTTGAGGTAACGAATAATATTTTATGGTCATATATTCTTATTGCAATGCTAATCGGCTTCGGTCTTTACTTCTCTTTTAAATTAAAATTTGTCCAAATTACTCATTTCAGTGAGATGGTCAGCTTAATTAGTAAAGGGTTTAATCGAAAAGAAAAAAAGAAAGATAGCATCTCACCATTCCAAGCATTTTGCTTAAGTGCAGCAGCACGTATCGGTATCGGAAACTTAGCTGGTGTAGCATTAGCAATTTCAATGGGTGGACCTGGCGCAATATTTTGGATGTGGTTTATCGCAATTATCGGAGCAGCTACTAGTTTTGTAGAATGTACACTTGCGCAAATTTATAAAGTAAAAGATGGAAGTAGGTTCCGTGGTGGACCAGCATATTACATGGAAAAAGGGTTAAACAAACGCTGGATGGGTGTTTGGTTTTCACTTCTTATTACAGTTGCGTACGGATTAATTTTCAACTCTGTACAAGCAAACACAGTAACGATAGCATTTGAAAATGCTTTTGGACTAGAGCGAACGATCGTAGGAGCTCTATTAGCTTTATTAGTTGCAGTTATTATTTTTGGTGGCATTAAGAGCATTTCACGTATTACAGAAATGATTGTTCCGCCAATGGCAATCGTTTATATCGGCGTGGCTGTTTTTGTTGTTATAAAAAACTTCAATATGTTACCAAGCATTTTCATGGAAATCTTTAACGGTGCATTCGGTTTAGACCAAGCTATCGCTGGTGGTATTGGAGCAGCAATCAAGTTCGGAATTCAGCGCGGTTTATTCGCTACAGAAGCGGGAATGGGTAGTTCTCCTAATGCAGCCGCAACATCTGATGTATCTCACCCTGTAAAACAAGGGCTTGTTCAAGCGTTAGGCGTTTTCGTAGATACATTCTTAGTATGTACATCAACAGCATTTATCGTATTATGTTCTGGGCTTTACAAAGGATCAAATTTAGAAGGTATCGAATTAACACAAAACGCATTAAGTTCACAAATTGGACCGTGGGCAAGCACTTTCTTAGCGATTATTATTTTCCTATTCGCTTTCAGTTCACTTCTAGGAAACTACTATTATGGTGAAACAAATATCGCATTCATTAAAGAAAGCAAAACATGGCTAATGATTTATCGCGTTGCAGTTGTCGGAATGGTATTCTTCGGATCAATCGCTGCTCTTAAAACAGTTTGGAGTTTAGCTGATTTATTCATGGGACTAATGGTATTCACAAACTTAATTGCCATCTCATTCCTTAGCAAATTTGCTTACGCTGCATTAGTAGACTATTTGAAGCAAAAGAAACAAGGAAAAGATCCTGTCTTCGTTGCAAACTCTATCCCCGGCTTAAAGAATACAGAGTGCTGGGATGGGCAGGATGTAGAAGAAAAACAAAAAGCCGTTTAACAAATAAAAGCGGAAGTGGCTCGTTCAGAACAGTCGGGTGTTGGAACTCCTTCATTTGAGGCGCTTTTTGCCTCAAATGAAGGAGTGAAACAACCGACTGGTCTAGTCACCGGAGCTGGATATTAATTAAAAGCGGAGGTGACTTGCTCAGAACAGGAGGGCATTGGAGCTCCTGACGAAGAGGCGTTCTTTGCCTCACAGGAAGGCGCGAAATGACCGACTGGTCTAGTCACCGGAGCTGGATATTAATTAAAAGCGGAGGTGACTTGCTCAGAACAGGAGGGCATTGGAGCTCCTGACGAAGAGGCGTTCTTTGCCTCACAGGAAGGCGCGAAATGACCGACTGGTCTAGTCACCGGAGCTGGATATCACTAAAAGCACAAGCGGCTCGTTTAGAACAAGAGCCATATCTCAAACAAAGGCCCTATTACTTCACCGTAATAGGGCCTTTTATTTACAAGAGTTCATAATTTGTTCAAATTAATTCCAGCAAAAGGGTTGATTTATAGAGATTACTAGATTATAATGATTATAAATTAGTAATTGATATCACATAACAACTCAAAAGGAGATTGATCATAATGAACAAACAAGTAATCGAAGTATTAAACAAACAAGTAGCAGACTGGAGCGTTTTATTCACAAAACTTCACAACTTCCATTGGTACGTAAAAGGACCTCAATTCTTCACATTACACGAGAAATTCGAAGAACTTTACACAGAATCAGCTACTCACATCGATGAAATTGCAGAACGTATTTTAGCAATTGGCGGCAAACCAGTAGCAACAATGAAAGAATACTTAGAACTATCTTCTATTCAAGAAGCAGCATACGGAGAAACTGCAGAAGGGATGGTCGAAGCAATCATGAAAGACTACGAAATGATGCTAGTCGAACTGAAAAAAGGCATGGAAATCGCTCAAGACTCTGACGATGAAATGACATCTGACCTACTACTAGGCATCTACACAGAACTAGAAAAACACGCTTGGATGCTACGTGCGTTCTTGAATCAATAATAATTAAAAGCGGAAGCGGCTCGCTCAGAATCGCAGGGCATTGGAGCTCTCGACCTTGAAGCGCTTTTTGCTTCGAGCGAGAGAGCGAAATGACCGGAGATTCTAGCCGCTGGAGCTGGATATCATTTAAAAGCGGAAGCGGCTCGTTTAGAGTCGCTTTTTTATGTAATGGTCGCACTTAACGGTACACGAAATTATATCAACGATTTTTCAAATATATCGATCATAACTCGCAATATATCAACGATTTTTTCATTATATCGATCATTACCCGCAATATATCAACGATTTTTTCATTATATCGATCATTACCCGCAATATATCAACGATTTTTTCATTATATCGATCATTACCCGCAATATATCAACGATTTGACAAAGGATATCGATTTGCCGACAAATCACGACAATATCAGCGCCCCTCTCCCTTACTTTTATCAATATATTACAATCTCATCTATGTTAAAATATAGGAAACACCCTTTAGCTTTTCCAAATTCATCATTTACTACTTAAATGACGGGAGTGGTTCAGTTGAAAGACTACTTAATTAGAGCATTTTTTGCGTTAATAACAGTTGGGATTCTCTTACTTATAGCTAATATTTTCAATATACGTGTCGAGGTTAAGGACTATGCTTTCCTCGTTGTCGTAGCAATTGGTGGCGGCTGGGGTGGCTGGTACCTGTATAAAAAACAAAGCAATCAAAATGATAAAGGCATTCCAAAGTAATATGGAATGCCTCTTTTATTGCCTTCTGTAATAAATAATGAAATTCAGACCGCTAATACAACCAATCGCAATAAACATACAAAACGATTGTGGATCTCCACCTAGATTATAATCATCAACGATAAATCCGGACATAAACAACGTTATCGCGGAAACACCGATACACAATACCGAGATAAACCAAAGCGAAAATTCATTAATCAACTCTTTCTTCTGTCTCAAAACAATTAGCATAACAAGAATAGATGCTGCTAAAATACTTTTAAAAACCGGACGTAAATATACGAATTCCTCCATCTATTTCTCCTTTCCCAAAAACATTACATCTAAACATTAACATATTTAACCAAATTAAAAACACATGCCGTCTTACATTAAAACGACATGTGTTTCCGTATTTGCTATGATAGTTGCTTCCACTTCGTTCCCAAAACAGGACGCTCATAATTTTGGATTGCATGAATTAGTTTATCTGCTGTCTCAGCTGAAACGATCAATTCTTTATTCGATGGATTCATAAATCCTTCTTCCGCTGCACGTTCAACCATTTGCAAAATTGGTCCGTAAAAACCTTTTATGTTTAATAAACCAACCGGCTTATTATGTATACCAATTTGTGACCAACATACAACTTCAAATAGTTCTTCAAACGTTCCGTATCCGCCTGGAAGCGCGATAAAAGCATCCGCAAGCTCTGCCATTTTCGCTTTACGTTCGTGCATTGTTTCTACTTCAATTAATTCTGTTAATCCTGTATGTACAATTTCTCCTCGAAATAGACCGCGCGGCATAACACCTGTTACACGTCCACCTAAACGAAGAACTTCGTTTGCTACTTCTCCCATTAATCCGACACATGAACCACCGTATACGAGCTCATAGTCGTTCTCAACAAACATTTTACCTAACTGAATTGCCTGCTCTTTGAATTCTGGTCTCTCCCCTAAATTAGAACCTGCAAACACACAAATCTTTCTCATTCCTACACCCCGAAACTATATATTGTTATGATACAATGAACATTGTACAACATATTGAGGAGATGAGGAAGAAATGGATATCGTTGCATTTCAAAGATGGGTTGAGGAATTTTACGAAAAACGAAGCTGGTCACAGTATAATGCCTTTATTCGCTTAAATTTCTTAACCGAGGAAGTTGGGGAAGTTTCACGAGTCGTTCGTGCTATTGAAATTGGCCGCGATCGCCCTGATGAAGAGGCGAAAACAGAAGAAGAGCTAAAACAAGAACTAAAAGAAGAACTTGGCGATGTACTATCTAACCTTATTATTCTTTCGCAAAAATATGATTTAGACTTACAAGACATTATGGACGCACACGTCACAAAGCTTTCGAAAAGGTTCGAAGTATCTAAATGAGAATATTATCAATTATGGTATAATATTCTTGTCACAATACTAAGGGGGATTTTATGTTATCAAAAAAATTGCACGACGCATTAAATGAACAAATGAACTTTGAATTTTATTCTGCCCATGCTTATATGGCAATGGCTGCTTACTGTACAGCTGAGAGCTATGATGGATTCGCTAACTTTTTCCTTGTACAAGCTGAAGAAGAACGTTTCCACGCAATGAAGCTTTACAACTATATTAATGACCGCGGAGAGCGCGCTATTATTACTGGATTTGATAATCCGAATAACGAATACGAATCTGTATTAAACGCTTTTGAAGTCGCACTTGAGCACGAGCGTGAAGTAACGAAACGTATTTATAACTTATCTGATATCGCTTGGGACGAGCGTGAACATGCAACAATTACATTCTTAAAATGGTTCGTTGACGAACAAGTTGAAGAAGAAGCTTCATTCGATAGCATCATTCAAAAATTAAAACGTATTACAAGCGATTCAAACGCACTGTTTATGCTAGATGCTGAATTAGAGAAACGTACATTTACGCCTCCAGCTGAATAATACTTTTAATCACCTTAATGAATGGATTAAGGTGATTTTTTAATTTGTTCTTTTCTAAGCTCAATAACCTTAGCCATATCCTTCTTATAAAGCCCTGCAACCTTTTCAACAAAATCACTATGAGTAAAAGTACCCTCTCCCTCTTCTACTATGTTTAAGTACCCATGTGTAAATTTCAAAAATGCTCTAGCATCTTCTCCAGTTAAATGATTAATGTTATCTATAACCTCATCAAGTTCCTTTAAAATACCCTGTTCTTTCAACCTAATTCCTCCTCTCTATATTATTTATCATACAAAAACAAAAAAGTCGTTCATCCCTCTAAGCGAGAGATAAACGACTTCTTTATTATTTATTAAAGCATAACCCCAACGATAATCGCTGATAATATACTTACTAACGTTGCACCGTATACAAGTTTTAAACCGAATGATGATACAACGTTTGCTTGTTTGCCATCGATACTCTTCGTTGCACCTGCGATAATTCCGATAGATGAGAAGTTCGCAAATGATACAAGGAAGATAGATAAAATACCTACTGTACGAGCTGATAAATCACCAGCTACTTTACCAAGATCAAGCATTGCAACGAATTCGTTCGTTACTAATTTTGTTGCCATAATTTGTCCTGCTTGTAGCATCTCTGATGTTGGAATACCCATTACAAATGCTAATGGTGAGAAGATGTATCCTAAAATGCTTTGGAATGTGATTCCGAAAATTGAATCAAATACACCGTTAATTGCTGTAATTAATGCTACGAAACCGATTAACATCGCCGCTACTGTTACAGCGATTGAAAAACCAAGCATAATATATTCGCCTAACATTTCAAAGAATGTTTGTTTCTTGTCTTCTTGTAATTCTAAAATATCGTCTTCTTCTTTTACTTCATATGGATTAATGATATGAACGATAATGAATCCACTGAATAAGTTTAATACAAGTGCTGTTACTACATATTTTGGATCAATCATTTTCATATAAGAACCGACGATTGACATCGATACTGTAGACATTGAAGATGCACAAAGTGTGTATAAACGATTTTTCGGTAATTTGCTTAGTTGATCTTTTACTGTAATGAATACTTCCCCTTGACCAACGATTGCAGCTGCTACCGCATTATATGATTCTAGTTTTCCTAAACCGTTAACTTTACTTAATAGGAAACCGACTGCACGAATGATAATCGGTAAAACTTTAATATGTTGCAGGATCCCGATTAATACTGCTAAGAAAATAATCGGTAATAATACTGTTAAGAAGAATGGTGCTTGTCCATCGTTTGCTAGACCACCAAATACGAAATTAACCCCAGCTTCCGCAAATTTTAAAATAGAACCAAATCCATCTGCGATCCCTTTTACTAATACAAATCCGACCTTTGTATTTAGTAAGAAATACGCAAGTACCAATTGAATAACAAGCATAAGTGCAATTGGTTTATATTTAATCTTCTTACGATCTGAACTGATAAGGAAACCTAGTACAAACACTACAAGTAAACCGACTAGAAACATTACGAACTTCATATGTGAATCCCCCACTTCTCCCACGAATTATTGGTCGTATAACGTATAACGAATGACGTCTGACCATTGTTGTTAAAAAAATTTAAAACCCCTAAAACTATTCAACTGTCATCTAAAATCAGTAAGCGTTTACATAAATTGCAATTTATAAAAGGTAGCTTCTTCTCTCCTACCATACTTGAAAGTCTGAAATTGATACCACCTACAAATCAAATTGTAAGCGTTATCTAGGTGAAATGCAATATAAATTTTAAAAGATTTTTATATGTTAATATATTCCTAATTAATTGGTTTTTTCATGCAAATTTACCATAAAAAAAATAGCCCTAGCTATGAGCTAGAGCCATCCTTTTTTTATAACATAACACCAACGATAATCGCTGATAGAATACTTACTAACGTCGCACCGTACACAAGGCGTAAACCGAATGATGATACAACATTTGATTGATTTTCATCGATACCTTTCGTTGCACCTGCGATAATTCCGATAGATGAGAAGTTCGCAAATGATACAAGGAATACAGAAAGAATACCAACCGTACGAGCCGATAAATCACCAGCTACTTTTCCAAGGTCAAGCATCGCAACAAACTCGTTTGATACTAATTTTGTTGCCATAATTTGTCCCGCTGTTACCATTTCTGCTTGCGGGATGCCCATTACGAATGCTAATGGTGAGAAAATATATCCTAAAATAGCTTGGAATGTAATACCGAACATTGTATCAAACAAGCTATTGATTGCTGTAATTAATGCTACGAAACCGAGTAACATCGCTGCTACTGTAATCGCAATCGTGAAACCAAGCATAATGTACTCGCTCAGCATTTCAAAGAATGATTGTTTTTTCTTATTTTCTAATTTCAGTGTATCTTCTTCTTCTGTAATATCGTACGGGTTAATAATATGAATGATAATGAAACCACTAAATAAATTTAATACAAGTGCTGTTACTACATATTTCGGTTCGATCATTTTCATATAAGAACCAACGATTGACATCGACACTGTCGACATAGAAGATGCACATAATGTATATAAACGATGTTTTGGGATTTTACTTAATTGATCTTTTACTGTAATAAATACTTCTGCTTGTCCAACAATGGCAGCTGCTACTGCGTTATATGATTCTAGTTTTCCTAGACCATTTACTTTGCTTAACAACGTACCAATAGCACGAATAAATATCGGTAAAATTTTAAAGTGTTGCAGAATTCCGATTAAAACCGCAAAGAATACGATTGGTAATAACGCTGTTAAGAAGAATGAAACCTCTCCTTTATTAACAAGACCACCAAATACGAAAACGATTCCAGCTTCCGCATATCCAAGAAGTGCGCCAAATCCATCTGAAATTCCTTTTACTAAAATATAACCAACTTGCGTATTTAATAAGAAATAAGATAATGCTAGCTGAATAATAAGCATAATTGCGATTGGTTTATACTTAATCTTCTTTCGATCGGCACTTATAAGAAAACCGAGTACAAATACAACGAGTAATCCTACAAGGAACATAACAAACTTCATTAATAAAATCCTCCATTTAACTCTTCATTAACGTTGAACGTCTGACCATTCAAAACAAGAAATAATCCGAACTTTCCATTTCTCCTCCAAAATCTTCAATCGGATAGGAAAGATCATAAAACCTCTTATTTCAAAGGCATTTTCCATTCTAACATAAATCACAACTCATATCCGCACTTTTCTTAAAAAAATACATTTTATTATGAAACATTCATGAATGTTCGTCTTTTTCATTATAAAGCGAAACTTTAATGATCAGGAGTTTCACTTCACACAAATAGCTGAACCAACAAAAAATGAGCATCAAGTTTCACTTGATGCTCACCTCATTATACTGCTTTTTCTTTATCAGCTACCGCTGGATTATCCCAACACTCTGTATTGTTCAAACCTGGAATAGACTCCGCATAAAAGACTGGATCTTTCCCTTGCTTCTTTTGCTTAATATAATCTGATAACGCTGCGAAAGCATACTTAGAAAGGAATACAATTGCTACTAAGTTAATAACAGCCATAATTCCCATAAATAAATCTGCTAAATCCCAAACGATTTGAATTGTCGCT
Source organism: Bacillus sp. EB V-12 (assembly GCF_056158125.1). NCBI lineage: Bacteria > Bacillati > Bacillota > Bacilli > Caryophanales > Bacillaceae > Bacillus > Bacillus sp. EB V-12. The sequence goes on from NZ_JBUXJL010000006.1 coordinate 149,050, forward strand.
ACAGATCCTAGCATAACCATACCAAGTACAGCAATGCGGTATGCATTTAATAGCACTTTACTTCCATTTAAGAATTCAATATTTGTTTCACCATAGTAGTAGTTACCTACTAATGAACTGAACGCAAACAAGAAGATTGCCACTGCTACAAATATAGAAGCCCATGGACCGATATGTTGACTTAACGCCTGCTGCGTTAATTGAATTCCGTTTAAATCAGCTGCATTATGCACATCTGATAAAAGAATAATAAATGCTGTACAACTACAAATTAATAATGTATCAGTAAATACCCCTAAAGTTTGAATGAAACCTTGTTTAACTGGGTGCGTTACGTTTGCAGTCGCTGCTGCGTTCGGCGCACTACCCATACCTGCTTCATTTGAGAATAACCCACGTTTTACCCCTAATAAAATCGCAGCTCCTAATCCTCCGCCTACTACTTCTTTAATTCCGAAAGCATGTAAGAAAATTTCTTTAAATACATATGGAATTGCCGTAATGTTTGTTACAACAACGAATAATGCCACTGCTACATAAATAATTGCCATTACTGGAACAATCATTTCAACCGCGCGAGCAATTCGTTTTACTCCACCGAAAATAATAACTGCAAGTAAACCAGCCATAACAAGACCTACTAATCTACTATCTGTTTTGAACGCCCCATCAAAGGCAGCCGCTACAGTATTAGACTGTACAGCGTTAAAAATCAATCCGAAACTTACTGTTATTAGAACAGAGAACACAACACCTAACCAGCGTTTCTTTAAACCCTTTTCCATATAATACGCTGGGCCCCCACGGAATGCATTCCCATCTTTTACTTTATAAATTTGCGCTAATGTGCTCTCTACAAATGCAGAAGCACCCCCAATTACCGCGATTAACCACATCCAAAATACTGCTCCTGGACCACCTGCTGAGATCGCAATAGCTACACCAGCTAAGTTACCAGTACCTACACGAGAAGCTGTACTCATACAAAACGCTTGGAATGATGATACGCCGCTCTTCTCTTTTTGCGCTTTCCTCGTTTTCGAGCTTGCTCCATCCCCAAGCAAACGAATCATTTCACCGAAGTAACGAACTTGGACAAATTTCACACGAAATGAAAAATAGAGCCCTAACCCAATTAACATCGCAATAATGATATATGACCAAAGGATATTATTTATATCCCCAATTACCTTAGCTAAAAAATCCATAATTGCATTGCCCCCTCTTCCTAACAATAAGAAAATTATATTCTAAAAACTTTTAGTAATCAAGAACTTTATGTTAGGTTTTATAACATCAGTACGTTAACTCTTTTAACATACGTGTTTTTTCACATGAAAATATAGCCATTACATGCATTTATCCAATACTTAATAACTTATCCTATTCGACCAGCCATACTTTTAAAACAGTACGTTCCCCACAAATAACGAGAGAAACAAACAAAAAAGTCATATTAATAATTACCTCTCACCCTTTTCATCATTTACTACAACAAAAAAGGCGAGCATCGAATTTACCTCGATGCTCGCCTTTTCAATTACACTGCTTTTTCTTTATCTGTTACCACTGGCTTATCCCAGCACTCTGTATTCGTTAAACCAGGAATAGAATCTGCACTGAAGACTGGATCTTTCCCTTGTTTCTTTTGCCTTACATAGTCTGTTAATGCCGCGTACGCAAATCGGCCAAGAAGTGTAATCGCAATTAAGTTCGTGATTACCATTAGACCCATAAATAAGTCTGCCATATTCCATACAACTTGAAGCGTCGCAACAGAACCGAATAATACCATTCCAACTACCGCAATACGGTAAATTGTTAACCACGTTTTGCTTTGCTTAATAAATTCAATATTTGTTTCACCATAATAGTAGTTTCCTAAAAGAGAACTAAATGCAAATAAGAAAATAATAATCGCTAAGAAGCTACTTGCCCATGGGCCGATTTGTGAGCTTAATGCATTTTGCGTTAATTCAATACCTTCTAAATTTGTTGCTTTATATGCACCAGAACATAGTACGATAAATGCTGTTGATGTACATACTAAGAATGTATCTACTAAAACGCCGATCGTTTGAATAAAACCTTGTTTTGCTGGATGCGTTACATCAGCTGTTGCTGCCGCGTTCGGCGCACTACCCATACCTGCTTCGTTCGCAAATAATCCGCGCTGAATACCATATTTCATCGCAGCACCGATACCGCCACCTACAGCTGAATCTAAACCGAATGCACCTTTAAAGATTTCCGTAAACACATCTGGTATTAAATAGAAGTTTTTAATGACAACAAAAATAGCTACCGCAATATAAACAAGCGCCATTGGCGGAACAATCATTTCCGACATACGTGCAATACTTTTTACACCACCAAAAATAATAACCGCAACTAATGCAGCTAATACAATACCAACAATATAACGCTCTAAACCAAATGCATTTTCAAACGCTAATGTTACTGTATTCGCTTGTACTGAGTTAAAAATTAAACCGTAACTAACTGTAATAAGGATAGAAAACCAAATTCCCATCCAACGTTTATTTAAACCTTTTTCCATATAATAAGCAGGACCACCACGGAAGCCACTGCCATCTTTTACTTTATAAATTTGGGCAAGCGTACTTTCTACGAAACTTGAAGAAGCCCCGATAATCGCAATAACCCACATCCAAAATACAGCTCCAGGTCCTCCCATAGATATAGCTAATGCTACACCAGCTAAGTTACCGATACCAATACGAGCTGCTGAACTCATACAAAACGCTTGGAAAGAAGATACACTACCTTTTTTACGCGTCTTTCCAGTTAATCCATCACTCATTAGTCGAACCATTTCCCCTAAATGAGTAATTTGTACGAATTTCAATTTAATAGAAAAATAAAGACCTAAACCAATTAACATCGCAATAAGAATATATGACCAAAGAATTGTATTTGTTGATGAAATAAATTGCTCTAAAATATTCATACAATTAACCCCTCCTTTTCTCCATAAAACGAATTATATTTAAAAAACATTCAAAAATCAACATTTTTCGACAATTTGCAATTTCCAAATATTAGCCAGGTTCACAGTAACAATGTCTTTATGACTGACTACCCTCCCTCTAACTGTGCATACTAAAACAAAAAATAAATTCACAAACAACCCTATTGACAAAAATACCAACCTGTAACTATAATGATTACAACAGGTTGCAATCATTATAGTTACAACAAATCCATTTACTTTCAGATATACACTTTAACAAAACACTTTGGAGGGATTTATTATGAAAATCGGAATTATCGGAGCAACTGGTAAAGCAGGAAGTCGTATTTTAAAAGAAGCATTGGATCGCGGACATGAAGTAACTGCAATCGTAAGAAACGCTGCAAAAATTACAGAAGAAAACGTAAAAGTTTTAGAAAAAGACGTATTTTCTCTTACATCTAACGACTTGCAAGCATTCGATGTAGTTGTAAATGCATTCGGTGCTCCAGCAGGACAAGAACACCTTCACGTAGATGCAGGAAACGTACTAATTGAAGCGATGAAAGGTGCACCTAACACAAAATTACTTGTAGTTGGTGGCGCTGGAAGCTTATTTGTAGACGAAGAGAAAACAACACGTGTATTTGAGACACCAGGTTTCCCGAAAGAATATCTTGCAACAGCTCAAAACCAAGGTAAAAACTTAGAAATCTTACAACAAACAAATGACATCACTTGGACATTCATCAGCCCTTCTGCACTATTCGCATTAGGAAAACGCACTGGTTCTTATAAAGCTGGTAAAGACAACCTGCTTGTGAACGCAAAAGGTGATAGCTACGTAAGTTATGAAGACTTCGCAGTTGCAGCACTTGATGAAATCGAAAATCCAAAACATGTAAACGAACGCTTCACAGTAGTTTCTGAAGCTGAATAATAAAAAAAGCTCGTAAAACATAATGTTTTACGAGCTTTTTCTTATTATTGCACTTGCTCTAATCCATTTTGAGTAATCTTAAAGGATATTTCTTGCCCCTTCATCGCATCCTCTTTTTTAACTAACTCATTCTTTTTGTACCAATTCAAACGACTCGGTTCCGCATGGTATACTTTCAGCACATCTCCATACTCAAATGCCGTTCCATTTACTTGCCCAGCAAAATTCTTTGAAGTCTCTTGTCCTTCTGCCGTTACATGCTTTTTCTCATTTCCATTTTGATCATAAATCGTAAGGCCTATATACTGCTCATTTACAAAGCGATAATGAATCTCCTCATTTGTAAATGTTGCATGTAATTTCTTTTCAGCGTGGTTTAACGTAACAATTGAACGTGTAACATCGGACACACCTTGATAGACTAGACTATCCCCATATGTCACTTCTACAGGAACTTCCGTCACCTTCTTATTTCCAAATCGATCTTTCGTTTCTACTTTCACTTTTTGCTGACCAATTTTTGTCGTATCTATTTCCCCTACAAAACCTACTACTTCTCCACCCTGTACTTCAACAAAGTTCTTCGCGTCTAGCGTTTCGCTATTTGTTCCGATTACTACTTGCTGCGGATTTGCTTTTACTGTTTGCTCACCGTCTAATCTTTCAAATCCATTTTCAGTTATTTTGAAGACTAATTCCTTTATCTCTTTACTTTTTCCTTCGCCCACATATACATCTTTTTGATACCAATGTAAACGAGAAGATTCCGCATGATATACTTTCACTACATCTCCATACTCAAATGCAATTCCATTTACTTCCTTAGCAAATTCTTGCGTATTCTCTAAACCTTTTACTGCTATATTTTTCTTCACTCTTCCTTCTTTATCGTACAATGTGAATTCAAAATACTTTTCATCTTTAAAGTAATCATGAATTAGGTTCTTTGTATCTGTCGCACTCAGTTTTTTCGTATCATGATGCAAAGTTACAATTGATTTCAAGTCACCATCTCTATAGCTCAGCCCATATACAAGTAGGCTATCTCCATATGTTACTGTTAGAGGAACTTCTGTCACTTTCTTATTTCCAAATCGATCTTTCGTTTCTACTTTTACTTTTTGTTCACCGATTTTTGTTGTATTTGGTTTTTCTACAAATCCAACTACTTCTCCATCTTTTACTTCAACAAAGTTTTTTGCATTTATTTTCTCTACATCTGTTCCGATTACTACCTTCTGTGGTACTGCCTTTACCTCTTGTAAAGTTTCCATTCTTTCAAAGCCTTTTTCAGTTACCTTGAAGAATAATTCTTTTTCTACTTTCGCCTTACCTCGGCCAGCAAGGCTATTATTTTGATACCATTTCAAGCGGTCCGGTTCTGCATGGAATACTTTTACTACATCACCATATTCAAACTGCATTCCACTCACTTGCTCCGCAAATTTCTTTGAAGTTTCTTGTCCTTCCGCTGTTACACGCTTTTTTGTGTTCCCATTTTGATCATATAGCGTAATCCCCATATACTCTTCATTTACATAACGATAATGAACAGGATTACCTGTAAACGTTGCGTGCAGTTCCTTTTTATCATGTTGCAATGTTACAACCGAACGTATTGCATTATCATTAGCATGAAATACTAAACTATCTCCATAAATTACTTCAAGCGGCACTTCTGTTATCTTCTTATTTCCAAAAGCATCCTTCGTCTCTATTTTTACTTTTTGTTCTCCAATTTTTGATGTATTTGGTTTTTCTACAAAACCAACCACTTCTCCATCTTTTACTTGTACGAATTCTTTCGGATCTAGTTTGTCTACATCCATTCCGACTACTACTTTTTGCAGTTTCGCCGTCACTTCTTGTAAACTATCTTTTAATTCGAACCCTTGCTCAGTTATTTGGAATAATTTCTCTTTTTTATTTTTAACTTTTCCTTGATCTACAAGTTCGTTATTTTTAAACCACTTCAAACGGCTTGGTTCTGCGTGGAATACTTTTATTACATCACCATATTCAAAATCCAATTCATTTAGTTCCATCGCAAATCTTTTTCCCGTTTCTTGTCCTTCTGCTGATACACGTTTCTTTTCAATCCCATTTCGATCATATAGCGTTAAGCCCATATATTCTTCTTTTTCAAAACGGTAATGTATTTCATTATTAGTAAAGTTTACATTTAATTTCTTCTTATTGTGGTGAAGTGTCACTGTCGACATTACATCATCTGAAAGTCCTTGAAAAACTATACTGTCATCATAAAATCCGTTAACTTGGACAGGAATTGAATTTTTATTTCCTTTCTCATCCCCAATTTCTACTAACACTTCCTGTTTCCCCTTCTCTAATTTAGGCCATACAATCTTTCCTGTTACTTTTACATTCTCACCTAAATTTCGAACAAGCTTACTTGCTTCATTCTCGTCAGAATCTGTACCAACTAAAAGATTTTGTACTTCATTAGCAGGTTCACCATACGGAACCTTATACAGTTCAACTTGCTTCTCACGAATATCATTACTATCTGTAGCTTTCCAGATTTCCTTTTCTAATTTAGGTAACTTTGATTTTTCTATTTTCTCTCTAATATCATCATTTGGTGTTAATCCCCACTCCTCAAAGAAAGGAATTAAATTTTGCCCTGCCACTTTTGATGTCATATAAATAAATAGCTGCTTTTTCTCTTCATCAGAATGAGGCATTTCACTCTGAGGTAACAAACGATAAGCTTGATGTAACCTAGGATAAAAATGTTCTCCATACACTACATTTAATTGCCAAAACATTGTAAGAGGATTAATGTCATCAATGAATCTTTCTGCTTTAGGCTTCTCTAAATACTCAAATGAGTTTTTATAGTGCTCATCCATTTCTAATTGATTCCCTAACGCCTTTTGAACAGCTAATGAGTAAATATTTACTGTTACTTCCCTTACTTTAGACCACTTCCACGGTTCTTGCTGATGTAAATGACCAACTTCATGCCACGGTCCCCATCCATCCTTCTCAAGTACCTCTATATCTAAAACTCTATTCATTGCAGTTGGAATATATCCTGTATGATAATGTTTCGCAAACATAAAGTCCCCTTTAGCAGGCTTCCGTTTTTCAACAAACTGAACATAATGAGTTGGAGATTTTGCAACCCCAACACTGTCCTCAGATAATCCTGCCACTGCGTTTTCTAAACGGATAATCTTATCATGCAATTTCATTAAATCTGTTGGATCCGTATTCTTCATATATTTCTGCACAGAATTGTAAGTAGTAGTAATTAAGCTTCTCTCACCTTTTAATTCAACTGCATAAGGATCCTTATATTTTTTTAACATTTCATCCCAATCTTTTTTCGTATGCTTACCTAAAATAAATAAAGGAAAGTGACTACCACCATTTGTAACGGAAGCTGTTACTTCTCCTTCGTTATTCATATTATAAAAATATAAAATACCGCCTCTTGAAGATGAAATAACATTTTTTCCTGGTTTTAAATCAAACTCCTCTGGGTCCTTTTCATCATAAGATCTCGTTCCAATAAAAGCTTGGATAGACTGCGTTCCTTTTATGTCAATTGTAATCTCTTCATTTGGCTCTGCATAAATTCCAGTCGGTTCATTAGCGGAAAGTTTCCAAGTAACTCTTACACGATTATTTTCTTCTTCTACGCTACCTTTCCCCGGCAACTGAAATACCCTTTGCTCAAACTTATTCTCTTGAACCTCTTCTAAACTCCCGCCCTTATTCTCTTCCAAAGGTGCGGCATATCCTTTCGATGCTTCGAAAGCTACTGGTGATAATAATGTAGATATACATATACTAGCTACTAATACCCTACTCGTCTTTTTCTTCGACATAATCTGTGTCCCCTGTTCCTTTATTTAGAGAAACTACTCTATATATTCATCTAATAAGTAATCCTATTATTTATATAAAAGTATTTAATGAATAGACTAACACCTCGCGCACCTGTATCTATTACTACCGCATTTCCCTCCATGTATTCGCTTTCTTACATTGTACAATTTTTATGTAATATCCCCTCCTCACTTCTCTCTATTTGTGATGAGTTCTCTTGCTACATAAAAAAGAGAATAGTAAAAGATATTTTTCAGTATTGTCATCTATACATCTAAAAATGTGAACAACAATATATTTTTACATTTTCTTCATATATGACCATCTATAGGTAGTTTTTCCAACTGAATTGTACACGCTTTACACTTTGTTTGATAGCCTCTCTAATTAGAATAATGTTACAATTTCGTGAATAAAATCCATTTATTGTAACGTTTAGATTTCTCCATATTTTATTATTTTTAAATACTTCTTCAAACGTTAAAATAGTGTTTCACTCGATTAATTATTATCTTGATATATCTTTAAAGAATTCATATGAAAAAGCATTGGCATATACCAATGCTTTTTCATTATCTCTTTTGATTCGGTTTATGCGGTTCATTTGGAGTATATGGCTTATTTGGAGTATATGGCTTATTTGGTTTATTTGGAGCCTCAGCCTTTTTCCAACTTACCGCTAACTCTGGACTTGTTTTTTCTTCACTACGCTCAAGTAATACTACTGCATTTTGAATAGTCGGTGTACCTTTATGCGCAATCCCTTGTAATTTCGTTAAATTTCCTGATACTTTAAAGCTAAATCCACCAGCTGGTGTTTGTTTCGGAATTAAAATGCGGAACTTTTCTCCTACATTAAATTCTGTTTTTGTTTCGCCTTTTTCATTTGCAAATTTCACGCCCGCTGGTGCACCTGTTGCTTGCACTTTATACGTTCCGCTTTTTGCATTTGTTTCTACTGTATATAAGCCTGTTTCAAAGAAATCATTTTTTAAGACTGCTTCTTGTTCTTCTGTAGGAGTTACACCCATCGTAATTTCTTGTAGTTCTTCACTAGCACTTGCTTTTGCAACGATATCTTTCGTTACCTTTTCTACATTTTTATTACGGAAATCTAAATCATTAATATCGATTTGTTTTAACGCATTCCACACTGCAAGCTGCGTTGCGTAATGCGCCTCTCTCCAATCAGATACACCTAATTCTTGTGGACTCTTTTGTGGATATCCATTCAATAGTACACGGTACACATTAATATCCACTTTCCCCATTTCCGGTAAATCTTGACCGCTTGGAGATTTCAAATCTACATTTAAGCAAAAAGCAATTTTGCCATCTGCCGTTTTAATAAGCTCTGTTCGAATTGGCTTCTTCTTGGACTTACTATAACTCCAATCCATTTGATACTTTGTATGGTCCATCACTTCTGCGAATGCTTTTTGAAGTGGGAATAACACAAATAAAACACTTAAAAACATAGCTAAAAGTTTGAACGATTGCTTTATATTCATGTTTACAGCCCCTTAATAACAAACTTAATACTAAGTAGTATTTATTTAGAAACTATTTTTATGCACAAAAAAAGAGTGCTTTTACGCACTCTTTTTTCTTACCTTAATCTTAGAAATCGAAGTTATCAGGATCTGGACCAACGCGGTGATTTTGATTTAACGCATCGATTTTTTCCATATCTTCTTTCGTTAATTCGAAGTTAAATACATCAGGGTTTGCAATAATACGGCGTTCTTTCGTTGATTTTGGAATTGTGATTACTCCATTTTGAAGATCCCAACGTAAAATAACTTGAGCTGTTGTTTTACCGTGTTTCTCAGCAATCTCTTGTAATGTTTCGTTATCTAATAATTGACCTTGCATTAGTGGTGACCATGCTTCCATTTGAATACCTTGTTCTTTACAGAAAGCTTGTAGTTCTTTTTGTGTTAAACGAGGGTGGTATTCTACTTGGTTAATCATTGGTTTAATTTCTGCATCTTTCATTACATCTTGTAAGTGATGGATTTGGAAGTTACTTACACCAATTGCACGTACGCGCTTTTCTTTATAAAGTGTTTCTAGCGCTCTCCATGTATCTTTATATTTTCCTTCTGAAGGCCAGTGAACAAGATATAAATCTAAATAATCTAGTCCTAATTTTTTTAGACTCTCTTCGTATGCAGCGATTGTTGTTTCATACCCTTGATCTGCGTTCCATACTTTTGAAGTAATAAATAATTCTTCTCTTGCAATACCAGTCGCTTCAATACCTGCACGAATTCCTTCACCTACAGCTTTTTCATTTCCGTAAATTGCAGCTGTATCGATGCTGCGGTATCCTGCTTTAATTGCTGATTTAATTGCTTCTACAAGTTCTGGTCCTTCTTCTACTTTAAATACACCTAAACCGAACCAAGGCATTTCTACACCATTACTTAATACTGTTTTACTTTGTAAGTTTTTCATTTTATTTTCTCTCCTTTTATTTTACTTGATCTCTTTTTTCTAATGTCATGCTCCACGCTGTTAAAATAACAGCGGCTACTACCATAAGACCGCCTACCCAAGCAGTATGGATTAATCCTAACGAATTCGTTACAAGGCCACCTATATAAGAACCTAAAGCGATTCCTCCGTTAAATGCGGCAATATTAATTGCTGAAGCAACATCAACCGCACTCGGAACAAAGCGCTCTGCCAATATAACTACATATACTTGTAGCCCCGGAACATTCATAAATGCGAATAGTCCCATGAAAATAATTGTGATTAATCCAGCTACTTTAAATGGCGCTGTAAATGTTAAAACAAATAATATAATTGCTTGAATAAGGAACATGTAAAATAGCGCTCGAATCGGATTATGATTCGATAATTTTCCGCCGACCATATTCCCTATCGCAATGGCGATTCCATACACTAATAAAATGATAGTGACAGTACTCGCTTCAAACCCTGTTACTTCTTGTAATAGCGGTGATAAATACGTAAATGTTACGAATGTACCGCCGTATCCAAGTGCAGTAATAATGAAAACAAGTAATAGTCTTCCATTTTTAATTAGTTTGAATTGATCACGAAACGATACAGGTACACCATTTTTTAAATTAGATGGGACTAGTATGCTGTTTGCGATAAAAGCAATAATTCCAATTACGACAATCGCCATAAATGACGCTCTCCAGCCAAACTCTTGACCGATAAACGTTCCAATTGGCACACCTGTAATAGTTGCAACTGTTAATCCAGTAAACATAATCGCAATTGCGCTAGCACGTTTATTCTCTGGTACGATTGCAGCCGCAATTGTAGATCCTATCGACATAAACACACCATGTGCAAACGCAGATACAATCCTTGCGATAATTAATACAGTGAAGCTTGTTGCTACCGCCGCAATACCATTACCAATAATGAAAATAACCATAATCCACATTAATAATGTCTTTCTCGACATACTTGCCGTTAACGCTGTTAAAACAGGAGCTCCTACTGCCGCCCCTAACGCATATAGGGAAACAGTTAAACCAGCTGTTGTAACAGAAACATTTAAATCTTTTGAAATCGATGGTAATAAACCGACACTAATAAACTCGGTTGTACCAATCCCAAACGCACTAATTGCTAGTGCTAATAAAGCAAACATACTTCTTCGGTTCGTCTGAACTTCCGAAGATGGTACTGTATATGAACTCAATTGAATTCCTCCTTATTACAAGAAATCCAATCATAATAGTGTGATAAAAAGGCCCTTTTATCTTCTAAAAAATATATTTAATCTCTACAAATGCTATTATGAATGGTTTCATTCTTTTTTTGAAGAACGCACTTTAAAGTACGATAGGCACTAAAAAGTAACATAGTCACTTTTTGGTACCGTACTACTCATTTGCCTCTTACATGTGCTATTATGAAACATATTTAACATAATAAAAAGTACGTACTTTAAAGTGCTATAGGTACTAAAAAGTAACATTTGTATGATTTAACTTATTTTACTTACAAAGGGAGGATTTCATATGAAGAAATACAATATTCCTGTAGAGGCGACTTTAGAAGTTATCGGCGGAAAATGGAAGGTTGTTATCCTTTGTCACTTAACGAAAGGTACAAAGAGAACGAGTGAACTAAAACGTTCCATGCCTGGTATTACACAAAAAATGTTAACACAGCAATTACGTGAATTAGAAGACGACGGCGTCATTCAAAGAAAAGTATACAACCAAGTCCCACCGAAAGTAGAATATTCTCTTACCGACTACGGTTGGTCTTTAGAATCCATTCTTGATTCTCTTTGTTCTTGGGGCGAATGCCATCTTGAAAAAGAAGGTAACACATCGATGCTAATTGCAGAAGGTGAATAATAGGAAAAAGGAAAAAACGAACATGAATTTGTTCATTTTTTCCTTTTTTTCTTTATATATATGTACATTTCTAACTGGAACAAAATATTTTATACGCTTTCATACCTTGTCAGCACTACGTTATACACTCAATATCAAATAATTAGGAATCATTTTTATGTTAACATAGGTGTATATAGTATATAATATAGGATATATATTATATACACTTTCCGGTAACGGAGCTTTTCCATTATGCGGACAAGCCATGTATCGGACAGTTCATAAATAATAAGTAAGACGTTATGGTTTTAGATTTATGTCAGCTTACTTGCTGTCATAAATTTAAAGGCATTTTATTGTGTTTTGTGAAACTTTGTATAAAGTTTCGTAACCGTTTACTATCTTACTTATAAAAAATAAGAGTATTGCTATCGTAAAGGAGAATTGGAGATGCCAGAAACTATGACTCAAACAAAGCCAGAACAAGAAACTGTACAAATTTCTGCTAGCCAAGGACAACTTGATGTACTTGATCAGTTGTTAAAACCTGAGGTACAAGAATCATTAACAACACTAGTAGAACAGCTTCCAAAATTAACTGAGCTTGTTAACATTTTAACTAAGTCTTATGACTTCGCTCAAACTGTTGCTACTGATGAAGTATTAAAAAGCGACACTGTTGGTGCAATCACAGAGCTTGTAGAACCTGTAAAAGATACAGTGAAAAGCATGGCTGCTACTGCAATCGAAGCGAAAGATCGTGCTGACGAAAGCAACGAAGTTATCGGCCTGTTCGGTCTATTAAAATTATTAAAAGATCCACAAGCACAAAAAATGTTCCGCTTTGTGAACGCATATCTTCAAATTAGTGCAGAACGTAACAATAAATAAGTTAACTTATAACAACAATTAGTAAAGACGGGGGATATCATACTATGTCAAAACAAATTGTCATCTTAGGCGCTGGTTATGGCGGTCTTCTTGCCGCTTTAAACGTACGTAAATATTACAGTAAATCAGAAGCACAAGTTACAGTGATTAACCAATACCCAACGCACCAAATCATCACTGAACTACACCGCCTTGCAGCTGGTAACGTGTCTGAGCAAGCAGTTGCAATGCCACTTACAAAGCTTTTCAAAGGTAAAGATATCGATCTTAAAATCGCAACAGTTGAGTCATTCTCAGTTGATAGCAAAGAAATCAAATTAGCTGGCGGCACTACTTTATCTTACGATGCACTTGTAGTTGCTTTAGGAAGTAAAACTGCTTACTTCGGTATTCCAGGACTAGAAGAAAACAGCATGGTATTAAAATCTGCTGCTGATGCAAATAAAATCTACAAACACGTTGAAGACCGTATTCGTGAATACGCGAAAACGAAAAACGAAGCTGATGCTACAATCGTAATCGGTGGTGGCGGATTAACTGGCGTTGAGCTAGTTGGTGAGCTTGCTGACATTATGCCTAAACTTGCAAAAAGCCACGGCGTAAATCCAAAAGAAGTGAAACTTCTTCTTGTTGAAGCAGGTCCAAAAATCCTTCCAGTATTACCAGACCACTTAATCGAACGTGCAACTACTAGCCTAGAAGCGCGCGGCGTTACATTCTTAACTGGTCTTCCTGTAACAAACGTTGCTGGCAACGAAATCGACTTAAAAGACGGTCAAAAACTTGTTGCTAACACATTCGTTTGGACGGGCGGCGTACAAGGTAACCCATTAATCGGTGAATCAGGTCTTGAAGTTAACCGTGGACGTGCAACAGTTGATGCATACCTACAATCTACTTCTCACAAAGACGTATTCGTTGCTGGAGACAGCGCTGTTGTCTTCGCTCCAGACGGACGTCCATACCCACCAACTGCACAAATCGCTTGGCAAATGGGTGAGTTAATTGGATACAACTTATACGCAGCACTAGAAGGCAAAGCATTCGAAGAGTTCGCACCTGTAAACTCTGGAACACTTGCTAGTCTAGGACGTAAAGATGCGGTTGCTACAATTGGAGCAAGCAATACTCCACTTAAAGGCTTACCAGCATCATTAATGAAAGAAGCAAGTAACGTTCGTTACTTATCACACATTAAAGGTCTATTCAGCTTAGCTTACTAATCTGAATATAAGCCCGAATCATGCCCTGCATGGTTCGGGCTATTTTTATCCGTAATTTTCTCTAACTTATTTATTCGGCAGAAGAATCGTATAACCCTTTTAATTATCTAAATTTACTGATTATTTTATGTCCAAATTGTGTATACGAAAAGATGGAAGTATTCTTCCTACTCCCATCCTTTCACACAAACTATTCGCCTAACTTCACAAGGCTGTAATTCTTCTTCCCTTTACGGATAATAATAAATCGTCCATCAAATGAATTCTCTACCGTAACATCTGTACCCACATCTGTTACCTTCTCACCATTCATAGAAATCGCACCATTATTAATGTCTTCACGTGCTTGTCGTCTAGATGGCTCAATTCCTAAATCAACTAGCCATTCTACGATGTTTTTCGTCTCTTTTGAAGACTGGAATGTTGGCATTTCTTTAAAACCTTGTTCAATTTCATCAGCTGTTAACGATTTAATATCTCCGCTAAATAACGCTGCTGTAATTTTCACAGCTTGCAGGAATGCTTCTTCTCCATGAACAAATTTCGTCATTTCTTCCGCTAATACTTTTTGCGCTTCACGTTTATGAGGCTCTGTTTCTACCTTCACTGCCAATTCATCGATGCGCTCTTTCGTTAAGAATGTAAAGTATTTCAAGTATTTAACTACATCGCGGTCATCTGTATTTACCCAGAACTGGTAAAATTCAAACGGTGTCGTTTTTTCAGGATCAAGCCAAACCGCACCACCTGCTGATTTACCAAACTTCGTACCGTCCGATTTTAATAATAACGGAATCGTTAATCCGAATACTTTCGCCTCATGACCTTCTAACTTACGAATTAAATCTAAACCACTCGTAATATTTCCCCATTGGTCACTGCCACCAATTTGAAGTTGAACATCCTCTTTCGTGTATAAATGATGGAAGTCCATCGCTTGCAAAATTTGGTACGTGAATTCCGTGAAAGAAATACCTGTATCTAAACGGCTTGCTACAATATCCTTCGCTAACATGCTATTGATGCTAAAGTTTTTCCCGTAATCACGTAAAAACTCAATAATATTTATTTCATGTGTCCAATCATAGTTATTTACCATCTTCACTTCGCTATTTCCACCAAAATCAAATAGCTTTTTCATTTGTGCTGTTAACGCATCTACATTATGCTGAACCACTTCTAACGTTTGAAGTTGACGCTCTGATTGTCGTCCACTCGGATCACCAATTGTTCCTGTTGCCCCGCCAATTAAAATAACAGGATGATGACCAGCTAATTGGAATCTCTTCATCATCATAAACGGAATCAAATGTCCAATATGCATACTATCACCAGTCGGATCAACTCCGCAGTATAGCGAAATCTTTTTCTCTTCTACTAGCTTACGTAAACCTTCTTCGTCAGTCTGCTGATTAATGGCGCCGCGCCATTCTAATTCATCAATAATATTCATCTTTTGTCATCCCCTTTATTTTTTAAAAACAAAAAAGCCCCTATGTCTACGATAGACATAGGGACGATTATTCACCGTGTTACCACCCAGTTTGCATAAATAGCATAGCTACTCATACCACTCTTAGCAATAATATCGATTGCTAGTCCGCTTAGCATTACCTAAGATACTCCAGAGTGTAATTCGCAAGTTTGTTTGTGCTAGGTTCCAGCAACCCCTAGCTCTCTCGTTAACAGTGACAAACTGCTACTGGGCTCTTTCAACGTATGTTATTTGTTAAATTATTAGCCATTATATTGAATTGAAAACAAATTGTCAACAATACCCAAATATTATTTTAAAATAATTCATATCTTCATACGTATTTCTTTATTCCTTATCTTCTCCAATAATCCTTACTTCTCGCTCCAACTTCACGCCAAATTTCTCTTCAACTGTCTTTTGTACGAAGTGAATTAAATCGATGTAATCTTGTGCTGTTCCGTTATCAACATTCACCATAAACCCAGCGTGTTTTAAAGAAACTTCTACTCCACCAATTCGCTTACCTTGTAGTCCTGAGTCTTGAATTAACTTACCAGCAAAGTTATTTGGTGGGCGCTTAAATACGCTACCACATGAAGGATATTCTAGAGGCTGTTTTGACTCACGTTTAAACGTTAAATCATCCATTTTTGCTTTAATTTCTTCATGTACACCTTCTTCAAGTTCAAATCTCGCTTCAAGAATAATGTAATGGTTGTTCGCAAATACACTCTTACGATATCCAAATTCAAATGCTTCTTTCGTCAAAGTACGTAGCTCTCCATCACCTGTCATTACGACAGCTTCTGTTAATACAAACGAAATTTCACCGCCGTATGCACCAGCATTCATATATAATGCTCCGCCAACTGAACCTGGAATACCACAAGCAAACTCAAGACCCGTTAAGTTATGGTCTAAGGCAATACGTGATACGTCAATAATTGCTGCACCACACTGTGCTACAATCGTCGTTCCTGTTACAGTAACACCTGTAATATGAATTAAACTTACTGTAATCCCGCGAATTCCACCATCTTTAATAATGACATTCGATCCATTTCCTAAAAACGTAACTGGAATATTATATTCGTTCGCATATTTAATAACTTCTTGAATTTCATCATAATTTGTAGGCGCAACAAAAACATCTGCTTTTCCGCCAACTTTAATATGCGTATGATTCTTTAACATTTCATCTTGTTTAACATGTCCTTCAGGCAATACCGTACTTAAATATTTATAAACCTCTTGCATATTCATTTTACGATTCCTCTATTTCTATATTCATTTTATCCCGTTATACGGGCCCATAATATCCCCACGTACATGAAAGAACCTAAAGTGGTGGATACAGTGTACCCAAAATCAATTCGAGACACCTATAAACCTCTTAATTTATAAGAGGTGCCACTCATATTAAAATATATATTGCATAATAAAGCAACCCAAATGGACTACTAAACTTGACATGTCATCAGAAAGACAACAATTTGTAAAATATGTGACTTTTTCAAAACACTATCCCTCAGTATCTTACTATACCACACAAAAAGAAAGTGGTATTTTTTTGTACTTTTTACTTTATTTACATCAATAAAAAAAGAGCACATCCCACAGAATGCGCTCTTTCTATACTCTTTATATTACTTTTCGTTCTCTTCTTTTTCTTTATCAAACCATAACAGCTCATCGTTATCAACTTCACCATTATAATTGATTAAAATTTCTTCTCCTGCTTTTATATCCTTATAAGCATAGAAGTTAAACGTATGGTTCTCGAAGACAATATCATACGTTGCATTCGGTGTATATGAATGATTAAATAACATACCGTATCCTAAAAGGATTGCCGTATGATTGATTCCATACTCAAATGCGTAGTCAGCAAGTAATGTTTTCTCAATGTGTTCATGCTGTTCATTCGGATAAGAGATAACTGGTGCTGCGTGTATCAACTCACCTTTTTTAATATCACGAGTTGCAAATACACCTCTATTAAATTCTCCATCACTAAGTTCAGAAGTCTTAACTTCGATCATATGCGTCACCTATTTAATTCTTTCTTTGAAGTATTTTAATTCCGCTATTAGCTGAATTTTATCTCCTTAAGCTTGGCAGAAAACGCGCAGAAAAGCAATTAAATTCCTATCAAGTATTCGTTTCAATGAAAAAAGAGCACATCATTCGTGCTCTTTCCAAGCAATATTACTTTTCTAAAATATCTTCTAACAACTTCACTTGCTCGCTAACAGTTTGTAACGTCTTCACTGACGTATCATTTCGATGTTTTTCTTCTTCCACACTCGCTAGCACTTCTTCTGTAGCTGTAGAAGTTTGCTGAATTACGTTAGAAGCATGCGTAACATCCTTTACGATATTCGTTGTTTTAACTTGGAAACTTTCTTGATGAACAACAACCTCTCGCATTACTTCATTAATCGCATCAATAAACTTCCCTAAATCAGTTACATTTGTTAAAACGCTTGCTAACATCTCGTTACATTCTTCTTGTACTCTTTCTGACTTCTCTACCTGCACTTCTACCTTACTTGCTTGATTACTAAACTCCTTCAAAATCCCTTGAATTCTTCCCGCAGAACGATTTGATTCTTCAGCAAGCTTTAACACTTCACTCGCTACAATAGCAAAACCTTTTCCATGCTCGCCTGCCCTCGCAGCTTCAATATTTGCATTTAAAGCTAGCAAACTCGTCTGACTTGAAATATTCGTTATTACATCTACAATTTCATTAATTTGTTTCGATTGCATCATTAAATCTCTAAATATAATTCCAGACTGTGAAACAACATCATTTAAACTTCTCATGTTAGTTTCAAAATTTCTTAGAGTATGTACACTACCTTTTGAAATTTCTAAGCTTTCATCCACACGAGTCGATGCAGTTCTTACTTGAGAGATGATTTGTTCAATATTTCCCTCCATATCATTCAATACTTCTACCGAACGATACATCATCTCTGATTGTGATTGCGTACCAACTGCCACCTCTTCAAAGGCAAAATTAATTTCACTCATCGATTCCATCGACGTGTTCATATTTTGTCTTAAATGATTGAAATTACTATCTAGTTTCACAACTGTTTCTTCAATAAGTCTTTGCGTCTCTTCTAACTCCTGAGCTTTTCTCATTACTTCTTGCTTCTCATCACTTAAACGAAGGAGCAGATTAGAACCGATTTTCGTGACGCCCCACATAGCAATTGTTACAATCGCTAACAAACTTGCGAAATTAGCAGCTTCAGACGAGGCTGTATAAGCAAAAAATTGCTCCGGCCAATAGCTACAAAGGATAAATGTGATCACAACAGCTACCCCGCCAAGAATTAAAATGAGGCGCTCACTTAAGTAAATAAGTGAAACAGCTAATGTAAAATAGACCATTTGAAATACAGCCGGGCTTTCATTAAAGGCTTGTACCATAATGTAAGACATTGTAAGCAACATAAATGTCATGATATATTTATACGCTGATTCCATACTTTTTATAAAAGTAAAAAGCGTTCCAAATGCAACGACAGAAATACCACAAATCCAAAACGCTATGGCTCTCTCTGTAAAAATATATCCATAATACCCAATTGCGATTATCCCAAGAAAGAAACTACAAATCGTTATAAACAGTAATAAATGATTTTTCTGTGATTCTTTCTCAAGGTTAGAAAAACAAGTCCTCTTTAACCAATCCATATGAAGCCCCACCTTCTACTTATACATATCAATTACTTCAGTTTAAATACCGCACTTACTGGGTTATGATCGCTATTTTCAAACTTTAAATCTTTCCCTTGTACATTTACAATCTCTACATTCGGTGAAACGATAAAGCCATCAATAATAGTGACGAAATTTTCACCTTCTACATATTTCTTTACATCATCTCTCACAGTCATAACAGACGGATCTACAGCCCACTTAAAGCCACCGTCTGTAAAGTCCTTCGGTAACTCTACTAACCACTCAGGACGCTCTTTCACGAACTTCGGATCACTTAATTGAGCGTTTGAAACTAATTGATTCCAATCTCCGCCCATTATTACGTAATCACCATTTTCATAATGCTTGTTCATATATTCTTTTAAGTACTCTACTTGCTGTTTTCTAATTTTCCCGCCTTCATCATAAGCAGACAAATGTAAATTTACGAGTCTAACATGTTTCCCATTATTAACAGGAATTTTATATTCCACAATTGCTCGATCTAAATCAAACAAACGCTTTGGCCAAGGCTCCATTTCAGGCAGCTGGAACCTCTTCGCTTCTTGAACAGTGTATTTAGAAAACGTACTTAATCCAGCCTCCGCATATCCCATTGGATTTGTTATTGGCACTGGAACCCATTTCGTATCGTAGTTCTTGCCAAATGACGAAACATAATCAGGTAATCCTTTTTTCAAAAATTCATGTTCATTTACATCAAATGAACGAAGTGACTTTATATCAACTTCTTGTAATAGTGCAAAATCACTATTCTCATTTTGTAAAAACGAAAGCATATTCTTTAAATTAGTTTCCGTTTGCTCTTTACTACTTGAACCAGATCCCTTTCCACCATCCATAAAGAAATCTTGATCCTTATCTAACCCAGCATATCCAATATTAAATGTTGTAACTTTAAACTCATTTCCAGTCGCTAATACGCGCTCCTTATTATTCTCTACCTTCAAGCTTATAACATCAGCAGGCTGTTCTTTAGTAAGTGTCATATACGCTAGAAATCCTCCTACAATGCCCGCTACTACTAAAACACATGTAAATACGATTTTTAAAAATTTCTTCAAATAAATGACTCCTTTTCACGCGAATTTATTTTTCTTTATTTTCAGTCAAATAAAACAAAACGACACACATAAGAAACATTTTATCATAATTAAAACCGTATATCACTATATTTAGTTGATAAGTAATCGATCCCATTTTAATTACTTGAAAAACCTTCAGACATCAAAAAAAGAAACGTTACACCCACCTCCTCACTGGAAATTAAACGGTATATTTAGTACACTATATGTAATAATCCTAGGCGATGGAGTTCGCCATAAACGCTGCTTAGCTAATGACTCCTACCAGTATACATACTGGTAGGAGTCTATTTTTTTGAGCAAGCTATTTAAAGAGGTGAGAAAATTGATTTATATTATCGTCGGCATTGCCGGTATATTAGGAGCTCTTTCTCGTTATTATTTAGGTCTTAATATCACCACATTTTGGCATCATTCATTTCCATTAGCAACATTACTCATTAACTTAATCGGTTGCTTCTTCTTAGCTTGGCTAACTACTTATATCGCCCGGCTAAACATCTTACCTTCAGAGGTCATCACAGGCATCGGAACTGGATTCATCGGTTCCTTTACGACTTTTTCAACATTTAGTGTAGAAACTGTGCAATTGATTAATCATTCTGAGTGGAGCATAGCCTTCTTATATGTATCATGTAGCATACTTGGTGGCCTCATTATGTCTGGCCTTGGCTATACACTTGGAGATTTCTTAATTAAGAAATCTCTTACGGAAGGTGATTACTCATGATAGAAGCCTTATTAGTCGCAACAGGAGGATTTTTCGGTGCGATTACACGATTTGCAATTAGCAATTGGTTTAAGAAAAGAAATAAAACACAATTTCCACTTGCTACATTCCTTATTAATATAACAGGGGCGTTTTTACTTGGATATATAATCGGCAACGGAGTTACTACAGGCTGGCAACTATTATTAGGTACTGGATTTATGGGTGCATTCACTACATTTTCTACGTTTAAACTAGAAGCCGTTCAACTTCTCAATCGAAAAAATATTAGCACTTTCCTTTTATACTTAAGCGCTACGTACATAATTGGTATCCTCTTCGCATTCCTTGGAATGAAGCTAGGCGGAATATGAAAAAAAGCGACTCTATTGAGTCGCTTTCTTTCATAAGAAATATGTCCCGCCATATGGAATAGAAAATAAACCAGCTGGATGTACATCGTAATGTACAATTTGCATCGGAAGCTGTGAATACGGCATATACTGACTTTGCATCATTTGTGCAAAATATGCTTGTTGTTGCATTTGAATAGCTTGATTCATAGCATGAATTGTTCCCTGTGCCCCAGCCAGCGTAATAGCTGCTCCTACTTGTCTTCCATTATAAAAATGATGGTTCATCATGATTCATCTCACTTATTCTTTTTCTTCCATATGGTATGTTTCTATTTCATAGTGAGTATTTTGTCCCTATTGGTAACCCCTATTTATTGCCCTTTTTCAGCTTTGAAGTAATAAATCCAAATAATAATACGCCAATACCACTAAGGAACAATACATAACTTATCGGTACTAGGAAAAAGAAAGGTTCTTCAAGGAATCCATCCGCTCCTACTTTACTGTTTGAAGCATGTATAGTTAAAGAAATAATCGCTAAAATCATGAAAGAAATAGCTACTACGTATTTATTTTTCATTTCACATTCTCCTCTACTTATGTAATTCTCCTTAAATCGTTAACATCATATTATCTAAAAAAACATTAACAGTCAATAATTAATTATTGTTTAACGATAAATAATTATTGACTAAACTAATAACAAAAAGGTTTACGAAGCATATTAAATCACTTCGCAAACCCTCTGTATTATAAATATTTACACTTCAAACCTCTTGCTTAATACTATATACATTGCGCAAAATAGCACGAATATCCCAGCATAAATTAACAAAATCTCTACACTAAACATATCCGACAATGGCCCAAATATTATCATTCCTAGAGGAAGCGCGCATGAATTCGCAATTTGTACAAGACTGAACATCCGTCCGTGCATTGATGGTTCTACTTTCTCCTGCAATAACACAGTAACTGGTGTATTGAAGCACGGCATCGTTATACCAATTAAAAAATTAAAGACTAAATATATAATAAATATTGGTGCTATTCCGAGTCCAATCATAAGCAGTCCATATAATGCACAAGCTAGCGCTGTTGTATACATACGATTACGAAAACCACCCCACGCCGCAATTAATACGCCACCAGCTGCCGCACCCGCACTAAAGGTCATCTCACTAGCAGTAAGTCTCCACATTTCGGCCCCGAAAGAACGAGTTACCATTAAAGGTGTTAAAAAAGCAGCTGGACTTATTAAAATCATGACGATAATTAATAAAACGATTAGCCTTTTAATAAATACATTTTCTTTTAAATAAGAGAATCCTTCTTTAATTCCTTGTAGATTAGATTTTTGCTTACTCTCTACATTCACATGTCCTTCCACCTGAATGATAAACATAATACTAATTCCAATCATAGCCGTAATAACATCAATAAAAAATGTTGTTTCAATGCTGGCAATAGAAAGAATCATCGCACTTGCTGCTGGAGAAAGAAACATAATTAAAGATGTAATACTGCTATTTATTCCATTTACTTTCATAAGATACTCTTTCGGAACGATTTGCGGAATTAATGCATTTACAGCTGGCGTTTGTACTCCTGTTCCAGCTGAACGAATGAGTAACACAATAAAAAGTAACCAAATACTTTTATATCCTGTTAAAAATAAAATTGCTAAAACTAACGTCGCAATCGCTATAATTCCATCAGATAACATAATCATCTTTTTACGGTCATAACGATCAATCCAAACACCTGCAAACAAAGATATCGCAATTTGTGGTAGAAAACCGCAAACAGTTGAAATAGTCAACATCACTCCTGATGATGTTGTAAGGGTGATATACCATATAATCGCGTATTGTACGAGAGAGGAACCGAACAACGAAATAGTTTGAGCGGTCAAAAATAATATAATTTTCGTTTTCCAATTGTTTTCACTCATATGTTTCACACCCCCTTAACTAATCCTGTCTCTATATGAAAGATGCTATCTGCCCAATCAAGATAAAAACTCGCTTCGTGAGATACGAGTATAATGCTGCCCTTAAACTTAATTAGCGCCTTTTGCAAAGCTTCCTTCGCTTCTGCATCTAAATGATTTGTCGGCTCATCTAAAATTAATAAGTTACAAGGTGATAATAATAATCCGCACAGTTTCACCTTCGATTGTTCACCACCACTTAACGTACGAATTTCTTGCGAAACGTGCGTATCCTTCACTCCACACGCAGCTAAATGATGGCGTATTTCCTTCATATTCAGTTTAGGAAACTGTTCTGAAATAATTTGAAGCGGCGTTAAAGAATCATTGCTCCAATTTAAATCTTGCTCATAATATCCAATCTTTATTTGCTCTGAAAAGTGAAACTCTCCAGAAATACTATCAATATTTCCAACGATTGTTTTTAATAAAGTAGATTTTCCTACTCCATTGAAACCTGTAATAACAAGTTTTTGCCTACCCATTACTGAAAAATTCAACTTTGGTAAGAGAGCGAAGTCGTAACCAACTTCAAGGTTATTTACTTCAAGAACTGTCTGAACTGAAATGGGAAGTTCCTGAAAATGAATAGACGGTTTATGAGTAAAACTTGGTGGCGCAATTCTTTCCATACGCTGTAATTGTTTTCTACGACCTTGCGCTATTTTTGAATTCACCCCAGCAATATTTCTACGAATATACTCTTCCGTTTTTTCAATTTTCTTTTGCTGTGCATAATATTGGCGAATATAATCTTTTCGCAAATGCTCCTTCTGCCTTACAAAATCTGAGTATTTGCCGTAATACTTCTTAACTGTCCCGAACTCTACATCACATATGCAAGAAGTTACCTTTTCCAGAAAATCAAAATCATGTGATATGACAATAAACGCTCCTTCAAAATTCATTAAATAATTAGCAAGCCACTCCACATGCTCCTTATCAAGAAAATTCGTCGGTTCATCTAGTAATAAAATATTAGGCTCTTCTAATAAGAGCTTCGCTAAAATTACCTTTGCACGCTGCCCTCCGCTTAATTCACCAATAACACGATCCATCCCAATCACATCAATACCTAAGCCGGATGCCACCTTATTCGTAATACTATCTACTGAATAAAAATCATGAGCCTCGAGCAGTCCTTGAATTTCTGCCGCTTTCAATAGTTGATTTTCATCTCCGGTCATCGCACTTTCTTCATATAACTTGTTCATTCTCTTTTCCATTTCATACAAATCATAAAAGGCTCTCTTTAAATATTGAGAAATGGTATAACCCTCATCAATTTCTGCGTATTGATCAAGATGTCCAATTTGAATATTTGGTTGCCACTTTATGTCTCCCTTATCAGAAATAATTTCCCCCACCAATATTTTCATTAATGTGCTTTTCCCTGCACCATTCTGTCCAACAATTCCCATATGCTCCCCTTTATGCAAATCAAAAGAAGCATTTTCGTATAATACTTTATCTATAAAACTATGTGATAAACTTTCAACTTTAAGTAAACTCATTTTTATTCCTCTTTTCCTGAAATTAAAAAAAGCAGAGAGATAGCGTCATTCGACACTAGCCCTCTGCTTCATGGTTTTTCCTATACTACTCCAATTTATAGTAAAGACTCATCGGAATAATATACACAAAGGGCCATAGACAAAGCATTGTCTATGGCCCCTTAATCTATTTTATACACCAGCTGAAAAACCATAACGAAATAAGCATAGATAAACTATACTTTTTTAGAAAAGTTATTCAGCCGATGAATATAGGGGATTTATACCCCTTGATTAAGCTCCGTACAACGCTTCACCGTATACATTTGTGCGGAGCAAAGTTTTCTAATGAGTTTTACAAATTTTATATAAAGCATATTCTGCACCTTCCTTAATACTTAAAAGGGATTTTAGCATACGGTTTTACGAAGCGTCAACATTACTTCCGAATCTTTCAACTACTTGTTTTCAAAATATTGCTTCTGAAACATACACATTCTTATCGCATTATGATAGTTACCATCAACGAAAAACTCATCGATAAGCTCACCTTCTACCATAAACCCAACCTTTTTATAAACATGTACTGCTTTTTCATTTTCCTTATCCACAACTAAATATATCTTATGCATATTTAATACAGCGAAAGCATAATCCATTGCTAAACGCGTCGCATCCACTGCATAACCATATCCTTGATAATTCGGATCAATAATAATTTGGAATTCTGTTCTACGGTGAATATAATCGATTTCTACTAACTCAACTAATCCAACCATTTCATTGTCTTTCTCAACGATAAATCGGCGTTCGCTTTGATCATGTATATGTTTATCGTATAAGTCTTGCAGCTCCACAAATGCCTCATACGGCTCTTCAAACCAATACGACATAATATGCGCATTATTATTCAGTTCGTGTACAAACTTTAAATCTTCTCGTTCTAATGGACGTAACTTCAATTCCTGATTCATTCCTATAACCTCCAAGTAAAAGAAACCTCTTCACTTAATTTCTCAATTTTTTTCGATTTCAAACGCCCTAATTTCATTGTAAACTTTCAAGCAACTTGAAGGTCAAGATGTAAAAAAGTAGTGCAAACTTATGTCTGCACTACTACTCTTTTCTCAAATCTCTCATATTCGATATGTATAAAGCAATAACTAAAACAAGAATTGCTCCTGCGTATAATAACGTCTCCATCGGTTCCTCATGAGACACAATAATCAATCGAATTAAGGCCGTAATTCCGATATAAATAAAATAACGTAACGGGAAATGATAGTTCGATTTAAAATACTTAATAATTAATGCAATGAACTCGAAGTATAAGAAATAAACGATGATACTTTCAACCAATTTATAAGACGTATACTCTTTTGCCGAAAAAATATACTGCACAAACGTAATTGTCTCATTCACTAAGAAAATCGATAACACAATGGATAATATAATTAAAGCTATATTTAATATCCATTGCAAAACACTAGCTATAACATGATCGATATTAAATGACTTCATTTTCTCTTTAGACTCCCCTTCGTATAAGTACTTATTTATTATAGCAAAATTACGATTGGAAAGAAGTTAAATCATATATTCGTCCTTTGTTGTTGCCAGTGTAGGGGAGATTTAGTGTGTGGAGAATTCTGTTTACAACCATACCCGACGAAACATGGAGAAACTCTTTCAAATTACCGTTCGTACATGTCGTACTAATGAGCAATGCATAATCTCGTATAGCATCCTCATGTGCCACTTTTGAAAAATCTTTACAACTTGTACAACGCCAGCCCTTCTTCACTTTAACCATTGGAATAACTAAGCATTTCTCACATTGTACTCCATTTAACAACTCCTCTTTTTCTATTTTATATTGCTCAAGTATATTTTGTTGAAGTGGAGAATGCTCCGTTATTATTTGATGAATGAGCCTATCTACATTATCTATAACTTTTCTCTTATATTTACTTTCAAACCACTTTATTTTATGAGGTAAATTTGCACTATGAATAATTGTATGAAGAAGATTGTCATCTGAAGATTTTATAATGGTACGAGGCGAGCTAATAACAACGAGGGACTCGATTGGAAGACTAGAGGAAAATCCATGTAAGCTTAACCACTTCTTTAATTGTATTTCTTGCCTTTTTATTTGTAAAACCGGATCTGGAAATCCCTCTGAATTTCCTTCTGTTATTCGGATAAGTTGATTAAACTTTGCATCAAACATTAATGTACCTGCTATATTTTTTATCTCAAGAAAAAGAAGAAACTTTGTGGAAATGATAATAGTATCAATTTGAAAGTATTGATCATGATTAGATAAGCGAACATCATGTAAAACACTATACTCTTTCTCAGAAATAAAACTAAGTGGATAATCAATTGCTTGCTCCCCTTTATACCCCGCCATGTGTTTTGCCAAGTTTTCTCCAATTAAATTTCGTTTTGGATGATGTACAGGTAACCTTCTAAGCAGTGCTTCTAACTGTCTTATATAAATCGGCATTTTTCTTTCTTTCACAATCACCTCAAACACCCCTTTACAAATATATCAACGATTTTTTCAATATATCTATCATAACTCACAATATATCAACGATTTTTCCAATATATCTATCATAACTCACAATATATCAACGATTTTTCCAATATATCGATTGGTCGACAATATCTGACACTACCTCACTCCAATCACTCACAGCATATCCTAGAAAAACACCTTCAGCAAAAACTTAAAATCGTATTTCCTCATAAAAAAAAATAACCCGCTCCTCCAGCAAAGTTATGGTTTTTAACCCTGCAATGCCACTCTATCTATAACTTTGCCGTGAAGTCCACAAAATCCATTTGTACTTATAGCAACTTTCACTTTTTTCACACTGAAACTATATACCCCAAAATCGTTTCACAACGTTATTACTTCCGCATAGCTACAATTTATATAATAACGGTACAGTACAAATAACGTGCTGAATCACTAAGTATGGGGGCATAACGATGAACGAAGCGTTGCTATTAGTAGACATACAAAATGATTACTTTGAAGGTGGCAATATGGAATTACATCAACCTGAAAAAGCCGCACAAAAAGCGAAAGAAGTTTTGAAAGCATTTCGTGAAAAACATAAAACAGTTATTTATGTACAACATATTGCGAACAATGAAGGGGCTACTTTCTTCTTACCTGATACATTAGGTGTTCAAATTCATGATGATGTACAACCGATTGCTAACGAAAGAGTCTTACAAAAACACCACCCCTACAGTTTTTCTCAAAAGTTTTGCACTACAATCGATTAGCTCTATTAGCAATTACATTATTATTAGCGGCTTTCCTTCTTCTTTACAATGTATTTTTTGGATTACTCGTAGGCACTACAGCAAGCTAGCGATTTTTTATAAATATGAACATTTTTTAGGAATTAGTTTATCTTTTTTTAATGTTTTATTTAGAGGCAGTTTATAGTCGGGGATTAACATAAGAAACGTAGCAACTAAGTTCATATATGACGCACTGCTACTATAATCGCTAACCGTACTACTTGAAATCATAAAATAAGGAGACGATAAAACATGAACAAAAAAGCAAAAGCACTATCATCCGTACTGCTCGGATTCACATTAGCATTAACAGGGTGTGCTGGTACTAAAGCTGAAGAAAATCATGGGAAACAAAAACAAGAACAAGTTGCTAAAGAAACAAAAAAGGAAAATAAATTAACTAAAGGGCAAAAAATGGCTAATATTCTTAGCGAGACAAATTGGCAAGGTACACGAGTGTATGACAAAGATAAGAATGACTTAACAAAAGAGAATGCAAACTTCATTGGTCTTGCAAAATATGATGCGAAGTCAGGCAGATATGAATTTTTTGATGCTAAAACAGGTGCAAGTCGTGGCGATAAAGGAACTTTCTTTGTCACAAATGATGGGAAGAAGAGAATATTAATTTCAGAATCAATGAAGTATCAAGCTGTCGTTGACATGACAAAACTAAACAAAAATGTATTTACTTATAAACGAATGGGGAAAGACGCTAACGGTAAAGATGTAGAAGTTTTCGTTGAACATGTCCCATATAAAGAAAAAGAACTTTCTTTCACTGATCCGGACAAGCAGCTGAACACGACTACAGGAGATATTGTTCAAAACGTTGATGGAGATAAAATTTTGGGCGGTACCCTTTGGCACGGAACAAAGGTATTAGACGAAGCTGGTAACGATGTAACACAGTTTAATTCGAATTTTATAAGTTTAGCAAAATTTGATGACAAATCTAATAAATATGAGTTCTTCAATAGCGAAACAGGTCAAAGCCGCGGTGATTATGGCTACTTCGATGTTGTACACGAAAATAAAATAAGAGCCCATGTTTCAATTGGAAATAATAAATACGGTGCTGCTCTTGAGCTTACTGAACTAAATAAGAATAAATTTACGTATAAAAGAACTGGTAAAGACCAAACTGGTAAGGATATAACTATATTCGTTGAACATGAACCTTATAAAGGTGATATGAAACCACAATTTAGTTTTTAAATACGTTTGATTAAAGATCCTGTACTGAGTTGCAGGATCTTTCTTATTAAGCAAGAGAACGAAAAGACGAAAAACATGTAGCTTTTCGTCTTCACAATATTTCCACCTTATAGTTGATGATTTACAAAACCTAAAAACATACCGATACAAAATAAAATAAATCCAATTAGAATTAAGGGAAGAGTGAAGCCACCCCAAGCTGGTTTATTAGCAAACGCCCTTATTTTAAAATTAATCCTCGCTAAAGACATGATAACGATACCCGCTATTGATAAAATTGTAGTTACATAAGTCATCTAGAATAATACTCCTCTTCTATATTGATTTTATATCTCTGCAAACCATCTACATAAGTGTTACAGTCCACTATTCATACATGTCATCCCAATTGTAGCAATCCAGTTTTGTGCACATCATTTGTAAAATTCATTCTTCATTCCTAAAAAAAGACAGAACCAGACGGTTCGGTTTTTTTTGTTTTATAATAATCTCTTTTATTTTTGCTACAATACCTTTTTCTTATAAATCTTACGCCAACACAGCTTTTGATTAACTTATCCTGAAATATTATGAATTTGCGTTCAACTTATCTAAAATACCTTTATCTATTTTTGCTTGATTCACTTTAGCTATTTTAGAAACAATCCCACGGCGATCTTCCCAATCAATCAAATAATATTGATTTTTTTCCAATTCATTTTGCAAGGAAATTTTCAGTTCTCTTTCTTCCCCTTTTTTATCGTACACCTTCTCATCGTAAACATGATACGTAAGAACTTCTCCATTACTCAATTTTTCGTTTTCTACTTTAGAATCAGTCGTTACTTTTACATAATATTGTTTAGTCAAATAGTATCCATTCCCTGACTTCATATAGTAGAAAGCACCTCCTACTATAGCTAATAACACAAAAATTCTCATGATCCATTTCATATGATAATACCTAACCTTTCTATTCTACTTGTAAGATTTATACCCGTTAAAATATAAATCTTCCTTACCTTAAGTATGCTTTAACCATACAGATGGTACAATCCAGTTTCCTTACACCCACATTACATTTTTGTAATCCTATCATTTTACAAAAGTTTCTTAAGTTGGCCCAAAACAAAGGAACATAAAGTTTTATTCTTCCAATTGCCACACTTTTAGCAACACTTGTCCAAGTAATAGGAATTTCATTTCAATCCATTTTACGTGAAGAAGTAAATCAACGCCGATTAACTATATTAGGAATTACATTATTAATCAGCCCTCATCAATCGGGCTGCCCGGCAAATAGAGGAATAAAATTTGTGACTAAGTAAAAAAGCGCCCTACTTATAGGGCGCTTTTTTTATACTTAATGACTAATACTAGCTGTTGGATATAATGTTGTTCCTCCAATTGAAACTTTTATTTCATTTGTTAATGGAACATTTTGTTCATTAATAATTGTTCTCCACCATTCCCATGCAAGACCTGTACATTCTCTTGCTACAATTTTTATATTTTTTGAATTCGGTGGAAGAGGGATAACTGTAGAGTAATGAGCCGTTTTGTCTTTTCCACTACCATCCCACGTTTTATGTGTTAGTACTTCGTTACCCTTTTGATCAAATGTGAATTCATCCCAAGATACATCAAATTGAGCAACGTAAGCACCGTAATGATCAAGTGTCATTTTAGCACTTGAATATTCTGTAGTTGTCGTCTCAATATAATCTGTATTGTTATGAACAGCAGCAGTTGCATTATCTTTTAAGAAAGTACTTGTATATGAAATTGGGTATGCTGGATTTTTAAGACTTAATTCAGCATTATCTTTAATAATATTTCGGATTTCATTGAAATCTTTAGTAACAACCTTGTTATGTTCTTTCGCATCTCCGCCTAATACTACAGCAGTAAAGGTACTTTCTTCAAAAATATCTTTATACTGTCCACTTGTTTCAACGCTGTTATTCTTAAGTAAGGCTTTAAAAGCAGCTTGTACATCTTTGCTCTTAGATGTTGTTTCTAATTTTACATAAATCGTTCTACCATAAGCTACATTTGAAACCATAACAGGTGGAGCCGAATTATTTACGCCTTTTCGAGTTAACTCGTCAAAAGTAACGCTATTATCAAAAAGGTCGGATGGATTGTTAGGTAGTTCAGCACTTACCGTATAAAATATTTGCTTATACGCCGCTACCATCACTTTTTTCTCTCCATTTGCAACCGCATTAAAATCAATATTTAGACTGTTATCAAGATATTTAGCGTTAACATTAAGAGCACTTGCAATTTGTGATTTACTATAAACCATAGATTCCGTATACTGCATTCTTGCAGGTAACGTATGTGTTGTAGAATACTTTTCATTCCAAGTAGATACTAAATCGTCTACTGCTCCAGCTACATTACCATATGTCGGATTTTGGACAGTGATTGTATTTTCTTTTCTCATGCCCGGTAAGTCTATACTAATATTCAAAGGCTTTCTCTTAGCCACTAATAAACTCGGTTGATTGTCTGCAAAAGCTTTATTAGCAAGTTGTACAGCTCCTGGATACGTGCGATTCACTACAGAATCAATAATTGAAATATCGACTGGTGACGTTGTAAGTGATTTTTTCTCGCGTTCCACTACTACAAATTTACCATTTGAATTGATACTTTCTTTCGGAACAAAACTTTCTACTTTATCACCATTTACAGCTAAAACCTCTTGATTATTATATTTAAGATTTGCTATACCAGTATCAATGCCACTAGCATTTTTGGTTACATCAGTTGCATTACTTGCTTGTGTTTCTGCGAAGGAAATAGATGAATAATTAATAGTGCATAGACTAACTAATAAACATGCAAGGAACTTTCTTCTTTTAGTGTTTTTCTTAATATTCAGAAAAATCACCCCGTTCTTTTTTTAGTAAAATATGATAATGATTGATAAATGATTGCTAACTAATAAATTTACATAAATGCTTTTAAAAGTTCTTGAATTAACGGGATTACGCCACCTACAAATTTTAAAACTGCCATTGCGATTTCCATATTATTTCCTCCTTTTTATTGCTACGAAAATATGATTTATCTTTATGCCCTCATTATAGTGACCCCTTACACTTTTATCAATACACTCTGATATGCAATATTACATATAAAAAAACAAGCTGAATTCTTTTGAAAAATTATACAGAGATATTTTTTCGTTTGGTACATACTTGAAAAGGTGAAGCATTCTTTTGCATTTTATGAGTAATCACATAAAAAAAGCTGCTGCCTATAAAATACAGACAGCAACTTCAACTAGAGTGTCTTGCATAATCTACGCAAGACATTTTATAACTAATAAACTGCTATTGGCCCATAAGGACCATTAATAATTTCTATTTTTGTTTCAAAAATATCTGTCAAAAGTGTTGAGTCCATAACCTCTTCTACTGTTCCAAAAGCAGCAATTTGTCCATCTTTCATAGCACAAATTTTATCCGAGTATTTAGCTGCAAAATTTATGTCATGCATAACAGTCAAAATTGTTCTTCCAAATTCATTAGCTGCACGTCTCAAATGCTCCATCATTTGAACAGAACGAGCAACATCAAGGTTGTTCAAAGGTTCGTCCAAAAGTACATATTCCGTCTCTTGGCACAGTACCATCGCTACATATGCCCTTTGTCTTTGACCACCAGAAAGCTCATCTAAATATCTATTCTCTAAACTAGTTAAATCTAAGAAATCGATATATTTAGAAATGATAACCTCATCTTCTTTAGTCAACCTTCCCTTTGAATAAGGAAAGCGCCCAAATCCAACTAATTGTCTAACTGTAAGCCTAGTTACAAAATGATTTTCTTGTCGCAATATAGTCAAAACTTTTGCTAAGTCTTTTGATTTGGATTCAGAAACATCCATATTTGCTACCTGAATTTGGCCTTCATCCATATCTAAAAGTCTGCCAATCATCAAAAGTGTCGTTGACTTTCCAGCACCATTTGGTCCAATTAAAGAAGTAAAGCCTGCTTTTGGTATTTCAATATCCAAAGGTCCTATTTTTACCTTATCAGTATAGAACTTTTTAACATTATCAATTTTTATCATAAAGCCCTCTTCCTTAAAACTATAGTTAAGAATATGATTCCACCAAATAATTCAATAATAACTGAAACTACACCTTGAGCATGGAATACATGATACATTAAAAAGTATGCGCTCGTCATTATTAAAAATCCTATAGCAAAAGCCATCGGAAAAATATATCTATGATCATAAGTTGACGCTGCCTGATAACTCAAAGTTGCCACTAAAAAGCCGTAGAAAGTAAGTGGCCCAATTAGAGCTGTTGAAATGGACATTAAAATAGCTACTAATACAAGCGTATAAATTACACTAGGTTGGTATTTAACTCCAAAAGAAGTAGCGACATCTTTTCCTAGTGATAAAACATTCAAATTCTTAGAATGAGCAAAAATTAATACCGCTACAATTATGATCATAGGAATTACAATAGGAAAATATGCAGGATCTGCATGATTAACAGAACCAAATAGTCTTGCTTGTAAAATATCAAATTCTGAAGGCGCAAGTAGTTTTCTCATGAAAGTTGACACAGAATTTAGCCCGGTACCAATAATAATTCCAACTAAAAGCATAAGTTGTAAATTCCCGTATTTACCGGAAAGTAACCATCCATAAAGTATCAAACTCATGAAGACCATAACAACAACTTGGAATAAAAATGAGCCAATTCCATTAAAATTTATTAACGCACTAGCACCAAAGAAGAATACTGTACTCGTTTGAATTGCTGAATAAAGTGATTCGAAACCTAAAAGTGAAGGAGTAATAATTTTATTATTCGTAATAGATTGGAAAGCAACTGTCGACAAGCTATGGCAAACCGCAGCAATAATCATTGCAACAATAGCTACTATCCTTCTCTTAACAACTGGGATAAAAGAAGGTGAATCTATCGGAACTGGATTGTTATACACTAAAAGTCCATATGAAGAAAGGAGACCTAAACCAATCAATGTTATCAGTAAAATCCAATAACGCCTTGCTTCCTTCTTAGAACGAAAAGCGCTAGCTGATCTACTTTCATTATGAAGGCTAGAATCGATTTCGACATTTTCTTTATTTCTATATTCTAATGTGATCATCGTAGCCTCCTTGGTTTTCTTTTTCTCAATAAAATAGTAATAAACACGACTGCTCCCACTGTTGCAAGGATTAATGAAACAGGTAATTCAAAAGGCTTTATAATTGTTCGAGAAATGATATCACAGGCAGTTATTGATCCCATTCCGATCACACAAACCCAAGGTAAATTACTCCTAAGATCATCACCTCTAAACATTGAAACGATATTTGGCACAATTAATCCTAAGAAAGGTAAGTGTCCAATAACAGCTGCAACAATTCCAACTGCAACAGAGATAAGAGCAGTCCCAAAAAGAACAATTCTATTGTAATTAACTCCAAGACTTGTTGCGACATCTTCTCCTAGTCCAGCTAAAGTCAATCTATTAGCATACATAAAAATAAGAAAAGTAATGATAACAATCAGCCATAAATATTCATATCTTCCCACCTGAATGTTAGCAAATGAACCTACAAACCAAGTTTCAATACTTTGCGTCTTTTGAAAAAGGAGTCCTAAAAAAGTAGACACTGCAGAAATTACTGCTCCAAGCATCAATCCAATAATCGGAACAATTAAAGACGAACGAAGCTTAACTCTTCTTAAAAATAGAAAGAAAATCATAGTTCCTATAAAAGAAAAAATGATTGCACCAGTCATTCTTTGAACTAAAGTCGGGGCAGGAAATAATAAATACACAAAAAGCAGGCCTAAGCCTGACCATTCAATAGTCCCCGTTGTAGTAGGTTCAACAAAGCGATTCTGTGTAATGAGTTGCATTACGAGCCCTGCCATCGCCATCGCAGCTCCAGTAAGCATTAATGCAGCTGTTCTCGGAACACGAGTTATGAAAAACATCTCTGTCCCGTCCTCTTGTCCACGTATATCATAAACTCCAGTAAACAGTGATATAATCCCTAAAATTATAACAACTATAACTGCTATTATAAAAGGTTTTGTCCATATTTTATTTTGATTATAAAACTGGGGTTGAGAAATATTCTCAACCCTAGAAATCATATTTTTTGACACTGTTTCGTACCCCTTTACACTACTTAGCTAAAGTTTTTGCCATATTTCCAAATAACTCTATATAAGTTTGAATTGATTCATTTGTGTAAGTATCTTCTGGTGCATAAATAACTTGTTTTTTAGAAACAGCAGTTGTGTTTTGAAGAGCAGGTGATTTAGAAATAACATCCTTAGCAGGTGTTGACTTAGCTGCATCAGATGTTGCAGCATCACGATCTAATACGAAAATCCAATCAGGATTTGTTTGTGCAATAGCTTCAACAGAAACGTCATCACCTTTATGACCTGCAGTAGAATTTGAAACTTCTAACGCTGGAGTCCAACCGAAAATTTCATACATTGGTCCCCAAACGCGACCAGAGTGCGGCGCAGCAAAGCCAATATTACCACCAGTAACGATAACACTCATAACTTTATCTTTTCCGTTATAAGCAGATTTTGCTTTTTCAATAGATTTATCAAAATCAGCTACTAATTGTTTAGCTTCTTTATCTTTATTAAAGATTTTTCCTAAAGTAATTGTAGAATCTTTAAGTCCTTTTACTAAGTTTTCGCCAGGCTTAGTAGCTTTCTCAGAAACATCAAAATTAAGATCAATAACTGCTGCATTTGGTACTAATTTTTTGATTTCTTCGTAATGGTCAGCAAATCTTTGACCAACGATTACAAGGTCAGGGTTTGCCGCTGCAATAATTTCTAGATTTGGTTCACGGTGATTCCCAATATTTTGAACTTTTTCATCCTTTTTATATGCTGAATCAGCAGGCATGATATCCTTTGGAGCAGCCGCTAATTTAATTCCCCAATCAGATAAAGTTTCAAAAGTTCTGTTATCCAAAGCAACTACATTCTTTGGGTTTACAGGTACTTTAACAGTTCCATGAGCATCAGTGATTTCAACCGTTTTTGGCTTATCACTACCATTATCTTTATTATTAGCCTTCGAAGTTTCTTTACTTGAATCTGAGCAAGCTACTAACATTAAAGTGAAAACTGCTAGAATACTCACTAATTTTAAAAGCATAGATTTTTTCATATGTATACTCCTTATAGTGTGATTTATTTCGAAAATGATGACATCCATAGATTGAATTAGAAGGTAACTTTTATTCAATTGAATCGCTATTGATAATCATTTTCATTTGAACATCCTGTTAATTAGTATAGTCATTAATTCTGTGAAAATCTTGTGAATGGTGTGAATTCATAAAATCAGGCATAAAAAGTAATATGTGACGTCAGGCGTGTTGATTAACCATGATTTCCTCTACAAAACACGCTCATTAATAGCTAATATTTTCGTAATCCATTTTTTCACGTCTTTTAATACTTCTAAGAAACTATTTGATTATCATATTTAATAAAAAAATGAGTAAAACTGAATGTAATAGTTTTACTCGTTTTCTATTACCTTATTTTATCATTCAATCATTGAATAGCCTCTGCCGTGTATCGTTTGAATATATCTGTCTTTCTTCTCGCACTTTAACTTTTTTCTTACATACCCAATATATAAGTCTACTACATTTGGATTTACTACTACGTTATATCCCCATACTTGATTCAAAAGCATTTCACGGCTCAATATTGTGTTTTTATTCTTGATTAAAAATACAAGTAAATCGTACTCTCGCTTAGTAAGCGACAGGTTTTCGCCACCTTTTTTCACAATATTGCTTGATGCATCAACAAAGAGATCTTTAAACTGAAAAAAGTTTATCTCCTTTTGCTGGTTACAATCACTTCTCCTTAAAATTGCTTGAACCCTTGCTACTAATTCTTCTTTCGCAAATGGTTTTCTGATATAATCATCTGCTCCTGCTTGTAACCCTGCTACGCAATCCTTGCTAGAAACATTGTCGGTCACAATAATGATCGGTGTCGTTTTAACTAATCGTATTTGTCTACAAATTTCTGGTCCGGATATACTTAATGAATCCCAATCCAATATGATAATATCCCAATCTTGTTCATATATTATATTTAAACCTTCGTTTTCATTGTGAAGTTTTAAAATGAAATAGCCTTCTTGCGTTAGACCGCTTACGATTTTCTTCGCTAAAGACCGTTCATTCTTAATTACTAAAACCTGCTTCACCGATGGTTCACCTCTACTTCAATATAACTTAGTTAGATAAAAAATTATCCCCAAAAAACAATTTAAGATTTATAAATTTAAAACTCCTAAATAATCCATTAAAACAGTTTATTAGGAGAACTCTATATAATCTTACAATAGGTATGGATAAAAACACAAAACATATAGAGATTTGAATAAAGTGAAATTTTAATGAGATCTCACCAATTGGGCGTTTACGGTCAGCTATAGTATCTATCTGCTTATCATCAATAACTAGTTCTTCATTTTCTGTTTCAGAGGTACCGCCCGATTCCCATCAACTTAAGCATTTTATAAAACCACAAAATGAAAAAACGGTATTCTTTCTATTACTTTAAATCTAGAAAACAAATCACTTCAATGTTTTCTGAATATTATGGGAGGATGTAAATACTGTGAACACTGTATATTTAGTGTTTAGTTGACCTTATAATAAAAAAAAGCGCGCTAAATTGAATTGAAAGGTGCAAAAACATGATTACAAATCAACAATTAGTAATAAACAATTTGGAAGAAAAATTAAAAGTATTTACTCATACAGTTAGTGGAAAACTTACAAAGGAAGAAGATTTCATCATAGCAAATACAGAAATTCCTACTGATACATTCAATGTTGTATTGCCGAAATCTCCAAATATCAAAAATGCAGTTAAGATTAGACATGGAATCGATAATTTTTCATATAAAAAATATCCCTTTAGTATTTGGATTGATGCTCAGTATTTAACTGAGGATTGGACAAAACTTATGCAAGAATATGACCTAAAAGAAGCGGAACGTAATGTAATGATGAAACTTGACAATACTCTTAATGTTGATCAAAGAATTTCCCATCAACTTATGATTACTAATGTGAAAAATAATGAAGAACTTTTAAAATATATAGAGGTATTCATGAGCTTATTTGAGGGTACACCAGAAAAAGATGCATTAGAAAGTTATTTTAATAAGTTTTCACAAGTAAAATTAGGTTCAGAAGTTCAAATGTTTATTGGATGCATAGATGACATGCCTGTAACTACTGGTTTATTAATAGAAAGCAAAGATAGTTATGGTATTTATGATGTGATGACAAAAGAAACATTTAGAGGTAAAGGAATTGGCAGTGAAATGTTTCAATTTCTTCTAAATCAAACAACAGATAAACAAAAACCAGTTGTATTACAGGCTTCAGATGATGGGAAAAATATCTATAAGCGATTTGGATTTATAGATGTCGGAGAAATGGTTGTATTTGAATAAAAGGTTTTCTTATTAAGTTATAGGGTGGAATTGTTGAGCAATATAGATAGGAAATGATCCAACTTTTTATAAAAGAATAAACCAATTGAAAATATTAAGGGCGTGTTTTGAACAAACTTTTTTCAAAACACGCTTTTTTCTTTTTGTTTGTTTATCAAGGTTATTTGCTTAACTTGAACAAACTTTATTCTAAAACAACATGAATTATTAATTAATATCACTTTGAAGAAGCATATCTTTACATAACAAAAAAGAAGCATAAACCTGCACATCATGCAAAGTTATGCTTCCTGTTATACAAAATAAAAAAACCACCAAATATGTATTGGTGGAGACGGTGGGAGTCGAACCCACGTCCAAAAATATCGGCACTTAAGCTTCTACGAGTGTAGTCGATATATTAGCATTTCGCGAACTCTTCGGCCTATCGACAGGCTTCCAAGTTGCTAGTCTGGTTGTTCTCTTCCTTTGTCCTCAGACGGCGAACTCCGGCGTAGTCCACTTAGTTTGAGTCCCTTACCCTACCACATGGACGATGGAGGGAGGAACCTTTAGTGCAATTAAGCAGCTAAAGAAAGATTGTTTTGTTTGCCAATTATAGGCTTTGACGTTTTAACGAGGCCGATCCCCTCGACTCGCAACCTAAGCTCGAACTATCCCTGTCGAATCCGTAACGTCCCCATGATAAAAATGGAGCATACGAAGAAAATATCGTGATAGCTACTAAGAGCTGTTTTTCAATGTGCAACAACCTTACATAAGTTATTATATCATACGCGCGCCGTTTTACAAATGTAAATATCTGTATTACATCTTTTGGCGATCACGGAACACGCGTGCAATTTCACGTTTTGCTTCTTTCTCTTTTAAATCGTGACGTTTATCGTATTGTTTCTTACCTTTTGCTAAACCAAGTGCCATTTTTGCAAATCCATTTTTCAAATAGATTCTAAGTGGAACTAATGCGTAACCTGTTTCTTTTGCAGCGCCCGCTAGCTTATCAATTTCTTTTTTATGAAGAAGTAATTTTCTCGTACGAAGTGGATCATGGTTGAAACGATTCCCTTGTTCGTATGTATTAATGTGCATATTATGAACCCATACTTCACCATTATGTACACGTGCAAACGCATCTTTCAAGTTCACGCGACCAGCGCGAATCGACTTAATTTCCGTTCCTTGAAGGACAAGCCCTGCTTCGTATGTTTCTTCGATGAAATAATCATGAAACGCTTTTTTATTTTGTGCAATAACCTTACCTGTACCTTTTGGCATATAACGTCCCTCCTCTATTTTTACTATTGTAACAAATGTTAATAAAAAGCGAAAGTGGCTCGTTCAGAATGTGAGGCGGATAGAGCTTCTGACCTTGAGGCGCTCTTTGCCTCTAGAGAAGAAGCGAAGCCGCCAAACATTCTAGCCACTGTAGCTGGATTATACAAAAAGCGAAAGTGGCTCGCTCTCGAGCCACCAAGAAAAAAGAATGGCTTCGCTTTTTATCAAAGCGAAGCCATTCTTTTCTTACTTACGCTTTTTCTTTTTCTTCTTGAATCCTGGTACGTTTTCGAAGAATGCTTTTTTCTTCTTACCGTTACCATCTTTTTTTCCCGGCTGGCTAGCAGAAGCGGATGCGGATGCGGATGCAGATCCTCTTCCTTTTCCTTTACCACCACGGTCAAATTTTCTACCTGTGCCACGTTCACCGCCGCGCTCATTACTGCGCTCGCTACGTCCACCGCGTTTCTTTCTGCCTGTTCTTGGCTGCTCGATAACGACTGGGCGATCTTTGAACTTACGGCGAGGTGTGCCTTTCATGCCAACGATTTCAAAGTCGATTGCACGCTCATCTTTGTTTACGTTAATAACGCGAATTGTAATTTCGTCACCGATGCGGAATACGTTTCCTGTACGTTCTCCGATCATAGCGAAATGTTGCTCGTCATAACGGTAGTAATCATCCGTTAAATAACTAACGTGTACAAGACCTTCAATTGTATTTGGAAGCTCTACGAATAAACCGAAGTTTGTTACAGAGCTAATCATACCGTCATACTCTTCACCGATCTTATCAACCATATACTCTGCTTTTTTCATCTCATCTGTTTCACGCTCTGCTTCAACAGCACGACGTTCCATATTAGAAGAAT
This sequence comes from Bacillus sp. EB V-12, assembly GCF_056158125.1. Lineage (NCBI taxonomy): Bacteria > Bacillati > Bacillota > Bacilli > Caryophanales > Bacillaceae > Bacillus > Bacillus sp. EB V-12. The sequence goes on from NZ_JBUXJL010000006.1 coordinate 190,322, forward strand.
GCTCTGCAATCTCAGGTAATTTTTCACGCCATTTTGCTTGCGTTTCGTTGTCGACTTTACCGTTAATAATGTATTCACGAATTAATCTATGAACGATTGTATCCGGGTAACGACGAATTGGTGATGTGAAATGCGTGTAGAACTCAGTTGATAAACCGAAATGTCCTAAGCTATCCGCATCGTAACGCGCTTGCTTCATAGAACGAAGCATTACTGTTGAAATAACTACTTCTTCTGGCTGCCCTTGAACCATTTCAAGAATTTGTTGCAGCGCACGAGGATGTACTTCATTCGCACGTCCTTTTACCGCATATCCGAAGTTCGTTACAAACTCGAAGAAACGCTCTAACTTATCTTCTTTCGGATCTTCATGGACACGGTACATGAATGGTACGTTCATCCAGTGGAAGTGCTCTGCTACTGTTTCATTCGCAACAAGCATAAATTCTTCAATTAACTTCTCTGATACAGAACGATCGCGCATGACAACGTCTGTCGGTTTTCCTTCTTCATCCACTAATACTTTCGCTTCTTTAAAGTCAAAGTCAATTGCACCACGGCGCATACGTTTTTCACGTAAAATTTGTGCCAATTGACCCATCTCTTTAAACATCGGTACGAGCGGCTCATAACGCTTAATTAACTCTTCGTCCTCATCTTCTAAAATGCTTCTTACGTCAGCATAAGTCATACGCTCTGTCGTTTTAATTACACTTTGGAAAATCTCGTGTTTAACAACATCACCTAAGTTGTTGATTTCCATTTCACAAGATAATGTCAGACGGTCTACTTTCGGATTTAATGAACAAATACCGTTAGATAGACGGTGTGGAATCATCGGAATTACACGGTCAACAAGATACACACTCGTCGCTCTTTCCGCTGCTTCTACATCAATTGGAGAACCTTCTTGAACGTAATGACTTACATCCGCAATGTGAACGCCTAGCTTGTAGTTACCGTTCTCAAGTTTCGTTACTGTAACAGCATCATCTAAATCTTTTGCGTCTGCACCGTCAATCGTTACGATCATTTGGTCACGTAGATCACGGCGATCTTTTAAATCTTCTTCTGAAATCGTTTCTGGTACACTGTTGGCATGTTCCATCACTTCTTCAGGGAACGCTAAAGGCAAGTGATGTTTATGGATGACAGATAAAATATCTACTCCTGGATCATTTTTATGACCTAGAATTTGAATAACTTCACCTTCCGCACTTAAACGATTCTCTGGATAGCTCGTAATTTTTACAACTACTTTATGGCCTTCTACAGCACCCATTGATGCGCTTTTCAATACGAAAATGTCACTTGTCCAGCGTTTATTGTCAGGTATAACAAATCCAAAGTTTTTCGATTCTGTATATGTACCAACTAGTTCTTTCGTTCCACGTTCTAAAATGCGTACAATAGACCCTTCTTGACGTGAACCACTCGATTGGGAACTAAGGCGTGCTAATACTGTATCGCCATGAAGTGCACCGTTTAACTCTGTAGGCGGGATGAAAAGATCATCATCTCCAGTTTTCTTCTCGTCTGGTACAACGAATGCAAAACCACGTGCATGTCCAATTAACTTACCGCGTATTAAATTCATCTTTTCAGGAAGACCGTAACGGTTGCTACGAGTACGAATAACAAGTCCCTTTTCTTCCATCGTTACAAGTGCCTTTACGAAATCTTTAAAGCCCTCAGAACCTTCAATTCCAAATGCCTCTTCTAACTCTTGTATCGTTAGCGGTTTATACGCTTCTTCTCTCATAAATAATAACAACTTATCAATATGTTCTTGTATGATTTCTTCCAAGCAAAAATACCTCCTTTAAAACCTTATATTATTTAGTGTATCCGAAAGATAGGGGATGTATAAAGCGAAACTTCAATACTCCCCTTATGATTTTTACAGTTTTCACAAAAAATTCCTTATGAAAAAAAGAGGCAACTAGATCTTACCAATCTAGTTGCTCCAAGAAGTTATATACATCCTCATGTAGCTCGTCACGCTGCTTATCAAGTGTAATGACATGCGTAGAGTCTTCATACCATTTAATGTCTTTTAACGTTGATTCTACACCGTTATAAATAATGTTCGCACTATCTGTATTAATCATTTCATCATGACGCGCTTGTACAACAAATGTTGGTGCATAAATCATATCCACATTGTTACGTACGTCAGCAATTAATTGTTGTAATGCTTTTAATGTATTCATCGGTGTCTTTTGGAATTCCAACATTTCTTGTTCAATTTGCTCTGGTGATTTTTGCTCACGCTTTTTATATTCGCGGGCATATGCCAATATACCTTGGTACATCGTTTCTTCACTCTTAATATACATAGGTGCACACATTGGTACTACACCTAAAACCGGTACTGTATAACCTAATTTTAGTGAAAATACTCCGCCAAGTGACAATCCAACAACAGCAATTTTCTCAAAACCTTTATCTTTTAAAAGTTGATATGCTTCTGTTACATCTTGCCACCAATCTGTAGGGCCTGTATGAACAAGCTCTTCTGGTGGTACACCGTGCCCTTTATAAATTGGCGCATGACAAGTATAGCCTTTCTTTTCTAAGAAACGCCCTAACATACGTACATCAGCTGAGTTCCCTGTGAATCCATGTAGTAATAAAACAGCGCGGTCTCCACCCTCAAATGTAAATGGTTTCGGAGATGCTAATTTCATCATGTACTTCTCCTCTTTCTCTTCTGTAATCTAGTCGTATTCTTTCTATATCTAGTGTACCATATTTATATTTCTATAATCTAATTAGAAACATCTTTCAAATAGCAAAACAAAAAAAGAAGAACCATTAGTACCATTCACTAACGCTTCTTCTTTCAATTCTATAAATTGAAGTACGTAACACCAATTGTTAATACAAAGAACAATACAGCTAAAACAATTGTAATACGGTTTAATACCGCTTCAATTCCACGTGCCTTTTGCTTACCAAATAATTGCTCCGCACCGCCTGAAATTGCACCTGAAAGGCCTGAGCTATTACTAGATTGCATAAGTACCATAACAATCATTAAAATCGATACAATAATAAGTAAAACTGATAATAACGTATGCACTTGGCGTACCTCCTACAAAGATTCAGTTATTGTAACTGTAGCATAAATTCTATAGAAAAGCGAGAGCTATAGAGGCGCTCTCGCTTTTCTTCTATTACATAAACATCATCGCAAATAACGGTCCAAGTAAACATGTCAAAATTGCTGTTAATGTCATTGTTACCGATCCAATAACACCTTCATGCTCATTATTTTTCATTGCTCTCATAACACCCATAATATGAGAAGCACATCCAAATCCGATACCTTTACCAACTGAGTTTGTAACACGGCTCCATTTTAATAAAAGGGGTCCTGTAATCGTTCCAGTAATACCTGCGATAACAACGAAAGCTGCTGTTAAGGAAGGTACACCACCAACTTGTTCAGAAACACTCATCGCAACTGGCATTGTCACCGATTTTGGTAAAGACGATAAGATTAAGCTTTTATCCGTTCCCATAAGTGAAGCAATCGCAAAATCACTAGCGATCGCAACCGTTGTACCTACTAATACGCCACCAGCAATCGGTACAACATATTTTTGCAGAACATGACGTTGTTTATAAAGAGGAATTGCAAATGCTACAACACCGGGTCCAAGTAACTTTGCAATCCAGCCACCACCACTTTCCATATAATGTTGATATGGTATATCAAGCACGATAAATAAGAAAGCCATTAATCCAGTTGCTACAAGCATTGGAATGGTGAATGGTGTTGGAAATAATTTATAGATTTTTTTAGATAATTGATATAATAGCACCGTAAAAAGAACCCAACCGACTCCGATTAATATTTGGCTCATCGCGACTCTCTTTCCTTCCTATTCGCAAGATATTGTCCTGTATGTCCTGCGACAATAATAATTAAAAATGTACTCGCTACAACTGTAATGAAAAGAGAAATTCCTTTACTCATAAAAAAAGCACCGTAATTCATTAGGCCAAGCGTTGGCGGAATTAATAAAAACGGCATAATAGCAACGAGTGTTTCTGCTCCTAAATCGAACCATTTCACTGGAAGAACTTTTAGGCTAAGTAAAACAAGTAGGAGGAACATTCCAATCAAACTTCCTGGGATCGGAATATTTAACATTTCTTGTACCCAAGTTCCAACCATATAAAAAACGTAAAGAGCAGCAATTTGGACAAGAATCTTTGTAAATTTCATGTTCATCATCCCTCATGTTTATACGATCTTCTGTTAATATCTTTATCATAGTATAAATTGTAAAAAGCTGCAATTTATCAACTTGACAGCAAAAACAGCCTATGTTATACGCTTACAACCTTGATATGACTGCATTTCTAAACGAAAATTACGTCAAAAACCTTGACCTAATATAAAAAGTTTTTATTTTCTGAATTTAAAAGACTATTATTTCAATAAAATAATCTTTTTATTCTTAAACTTACATATATATAAAGTGAAACTTTAATCAATGAGATTCCCCTCATCCTTATTGATTATTAGCCCTCACCAAGCTGGTTTGTACGGGATAAACAAGATAGGTGGTGAACATATGCCCAAAAAAGTTCTCATTTTTTGTGATCCTGGGATTGATGATACGATGGCTCTCCTCTTAGCATTCTTTATCGATGAAATAGAAATCGTCGGTATCGTTGCTGATTACGGCAATGTTCCAAAAAAAATGGCCGTAGAAAATGCTCATTTTTTTAATAACGAAACAAAGAATAGAAATATCAAGATATTCGGTGGTTCAGAACGTCCCCTTACTGGTGCCCCACCTGCGTTTTTTACGGATGTACATGGGAAACAGGGGCTTGGGCCAATTATTCCAAAGGTGAATGTGACTAACGGAGAAATGGAGAATTTTTTTGAAGTCATTCCTCTTATTGAACAGTATAAAGATGAATTAATTATTGTGAGTTTAGGAAGACTTACCTCCCTAGCAATTTTGTTTATCATGTGCAAACAGTTAATGAAACAAATTAAATCTTACTATGTAATGGGCGGTGCCTTTTTACATCCTGGTAATGTTACCCCTATTTCCGAAGCAAACTTTTATGGCGATCCTACTGCCGCTAATATAGTCCTTCAATCCACAGCTAACATGTACATATACCCATTAAACGTCACTCAATACTCCATCATTACACCAGAAATGGCAGAATACATTGAGGCAAAAGGAAAAGCTCCACTTGTCAAACCGTTATTTGATCATTATTACTACGGATATTATAAAGACACCCTACCACATTTAAAGGGGAGCCCCTTCCATGACACAATACCAATACTCGCTTTACTTGATAACTCTATGTTTACCTATCACAAATCACCTATCGTTGTCATGACAGAATCTTATGCACAAGGGGCAAGAATTGGAGAATTTCGCTCTTTAGGAGAATCTAAACCATTTATTGATTGGCCGAGTCATCAAATAGCAATTGATTTTGATTATAACCGCTTCTTCAAACATTTCATGTCACTTATGACGGGTGAACAATTTTAGCATAAAAAAACAGACCGTGATTTCTCACGGTCTGTCGTTTATTTTCTACAATTATCGTTTGATGTTATAGAAAGATTTTACACCATCGTAAACAGCGATTTCGCCTAGCTCGTCTTCGATGCGTAATAATTGGTTGTACTTAGCAATACGGTCAGTACGGCTCATAGAACCAGTTTTGATTTGGCCAGCGTTAGTTGCAACTGCGATGTCAGCGATTGTAGCATCTTCAGTTTCACCAGAACGGTGAGATACAACTGCTGTGTAACCAGCACGTTTAGCCATTTCGATAGCTTCGAAAGTCTCAGTTAAAGTACCGATTTGGTTAACTTTAATTAAGATTGAGTTAGAGATACCTTTTTCGATACCTTCAGCAAGTTTTTGAGTGTTAGTTACGAATAAATCGTCACCAACTAATTGTACTTTATCACCGATACGCTCAGTTAATAATTTGTGACCATCCCAGTCGTTTTCGTCTAAACCATCTTCGATAGAGATGATTGGGAAGTCTTTGCAAAGCTCTTCATAGAAATCAACCATTTCTGCAGAAGTTAAGCCAGTACGGCCTTCGCCTGCAAGGTCATATTTACCAGTTTCTTTGTTGTAGAACTCAGAAGAAGCAACGTCCATTCCTAAGAATACGTTCTCGCCAGCTTTGTAACCAGCTTTTTCGATAGCTTCGATGATTACTTCTAGAGCTTCACGGTTAGAACCAAGGTTTGGAGCGAATCCACCTTCGTCACCTACTGCAGTGTTAAGACCTTTGTCATGTAATACAGCTTTAAGTGCATGGAATACTTCAGCACCCATACGGATTGATTCTTTGAATGTTGGAGCACCAACTGGTAAGATCATGAACTCTTGGAAGTCAACGTTGTTATCAGCGTGAGAACCACCGTTGATGATGTTCATCATTGGAGTTGGTAATTGTTTTGCATTGAATCCACCAAGGTAACGGTATAATGGAAGACCTACGAAGTCAGCTGCTGCGTGAGCTACTGCCATAGATACACCAAGGATAGCGTTAGCGCCTAGTTTACCTTTGTTTGGAGTGCCATCTAATTCGATCATAGCACGGTCAATACCAGCTTGGTCAGTTACATCGAAACCAGCGATTTCTGGAGCGATAATTTCGTTAACGTTGTTTACTGCGTTAACAACACCTTTACCAAGGTAACGAGATTTGTCACCGTCACGTAATTCTACTGCTTCGTGCTCACCAGTAGATGCACCACTTGGTACGATAGCGCGTCCGAAAGCGCCGCTTTCTGTGTAAACTTCTACTTCTACAGTTGGGTTACCACGAGAGTCAAGGACTTCGCGAGCATAAACATCAATAATTGTTGACATAATAAATTCTCTCCTTTTTATATAAGCAAATTATTTAATAATTGTTTTACCTGTCATTTCTTTCGGTTGCTCAACACCAAGAAGTGTAAGCATTGTTGGAGCGATATCACCTAAGATACCATCTTCACGTAATTCTACGTCGTTCTTAGTAACGATGAAAGGAACCGGGTTAGTTGTATGAGCTGTCATTGGCTCTCCTTCAGAAGTTAATTCTTCATCCGCATTACCATGGTCAGCAGTAATAAGTGCTACACCATCTTTTGCAAGAATCGCTTCTACAACTTTTCCTAAACATTCGTCAGTTGCTTCTACTGCTTTAATTGTTGGTTCCATCATCCCAGAATGGCCAACCATATCACAGTTCGCAAAGTTAAGAATGATAACATCATGTTTATCATTTTCGATTTCATTTACTAAAGCGTCCGTTACTTCGTAAATGCTCATTTCAGGTTTCAAGTCATACGTTGCAACCTTTGGTGAGTTAATTAAGATACGCTCTTCTCCTGGGAATTCAGCCTCACGACCACCGCTAAAGAAGAATGTAACGTGCGGATACTTTTCAGTTTCCGCGATGCGAAGTTGCTTTAATCCCGCTTGCGCAACAACTTCACCTAAAGTGTTATCAAGGTTCATTGGCTTGAATGCCACGTAACCATCTACAGTTTCACTGAAGTGTGTCATACATACGAATTCTGGAATGTGAGGTACTTTTTCACCACGATCGAACTCACGGAAGTCTTCGTTTGTAAATACACGAGCAATTTGAATTGCACGGTCTGGACGGAAGTTATAGAAGATAACTGCATCATCATCATTGATTGTTGCAACTGGCGTGTTATCTTCGTTAACAATTACAGACGGCAATACGAATTCATCATAGATACCGTTCGCATAAGAGTCTTCTACACACTCTTCTGCTGATTTATAAGTAGGGCCTTCACCATTCACCATAGCACGGTAACATTTTTCTACGCGATCCCAACGCTTGTCACGGTCCATGGAGTAATAACGACCAGAGATAGTCGCGAATTGTCCTACTCCTGTTTCTTTAATTACTTCATTTGTTGCATCGATATAGCTTTGTGCTGTTTTTGGTCCAACATCGCGGCCATCTAAGAATGCATGAATGTATACTTTCTCAACGCCTTCTTTAGCTGCTAAGCGAAGAAGAGCAAACATATGGTTCATGTGACTGTGCACACCACCGTCAGAAAGTAAACCGAATAAATGAAGTGCAGTACCTTTTTCTTTTACGCTTTTAATTGCACTTTGGAACGTTTCGTTCTTATCGAACTCACCTTCACGAATTGCAACGTTAACGCGTGTTAAGCTTTGATATACAATGCGGCCAGCACCGATATTTAAGTGACCAACCTCAGAGTTACCCATTTGACCTTCTGGAAGACCTACTGCCTCGCCACAAGCTGTAAGCGTTGTGTGAGGGAATTTGTTCCAGTAACCATCAAAATTAGGTTTCTTAGCTTGTGCTACAGCATTCCCGTAAGTTTCTTCACGAAGTCCGAAACCGTCAAGAATGATTAAAGCTGTTGGCTTTCTCATTTTACCGCCCCCAGAAGACCTAAGAACGAAGCAGGCTCTAAGCTAGCACCGCCAACTAAAGCGCCGTCGATGTCAGATTGTGCCATATACTCTTTAATGTTTTCTGGTTTTACGCTACCGCCGTATTGGATACGAACAGCTTCTGCAGCTTCTGGAGAAACAGCTTCTGCAACAACTTTACGGATGTGCGCACATACTTCGTTTGCATCTGCAGAAGAAGAAGATTTACCTGTACCGATAGCCCAGATTGGCTCATAAGCGATAACAGTTGCTTTAACTTGCTCTTCTGTTAAACCTGCAAGTGCTTTTGTCACTTGACCTGCTACTAGATCAAATGTTTTTCCGCTTTCGCGCTCTTCTAAAGTCTCACCACAACATACGATTGGTGTTAAACCATGTTCAAATGCTGCGATAGTCTTTTTGTTTACTGACTCATCTGTTTCAGCAAACATTTCACGACGCTCAGAGTGGCCAAGTACTACATAGCCAACTTTTAAGTCGCTAAGTGCTACTGGGCTAATTTCGCCAGTGAATGCACCATTTTTTTCGAAGTGCATGTTTTGTGCACCTACTTGTAAGTCAGTTCCTTCAGTTGCTGCTACAAGGCGCTCTAAGAATAGAGCTGGAGAGCAAACTACTGCATCAACAGCTGAAGCTGCTGGGATTTGACCTTTAACTTCCTCTACGAAGCTAACTGCTTCTGATAGAGTTTTATTCATTTTCCAGTTACCTGCGATAATTGGTTTACGCATGCTTTGCACCGTCCTTTTTCTTTGGCTGCTACTTATTTGTCGTTAAGACAAACTACACCTGGAAGCTCTTTACCTTCCATGAATTCTAATGACGCACCGCCGCCAGTAGAAATGTGGCTCATTTTATCAGCCATACCGAATTTTTCAACAGCTGCTGCAGAGTCACCACCGCCGATAACAGAGTATGTATCTTCTGCATCTGCTAATGCTTGTCCTACTGCTTTTGTACCTTCTGCGAATGGAGTCATTTCGAATACACCCATTGGTCCATTCCATACAACAAGCTTAGAATTTTTAATTACATCTGCATAAATTTCACGTGTTTTAGGACCGATGTCCACGCCTTCCCAGTTAGAAGGGATAGAGTCGATACCAACGATTTTAGTTGTTGCAGTTTCAGAGAATTCCTCAGTGATTACAACATCAACTGGCATGTAGAAGTTTACGCCTTTTTCTTTTGCAAGTTGCATAAATTCTTTAGCTAGTTCGATCTTGTCGTCTTCACATAGAGATAGACCAATTTCATGACCTAAAGCTTTAACGAATGTGTAAGCAAGTCCACCACCGATGATTAAGTTATCTACTTTGTCTAATAGATGACGAATTACACCGATTTTATCTTTTACTTTCGCACCACCGATAATAGCTGTAAATGGACGTTCTGGGTTAGAAAGTGCTTTACCAAGTACATCTAACTCTTTTTCCATTAATAGACCAGATACTGCTGGTAGGTAGTCTGCGATACCTGCTGTAGAAGCGTGAGCACGGTGAGCTGCACCGAATGCATCGTTTACGAAGATGTCAGCAAGTGCTGCAAATTCTTTCGCAAGTTCTGCATCGTTCTTTTCTTCGCCCGCATAGAAACGTACGTTTTCAAGAACTAATACGTCGCCTTCGTTCATTGCTGCAACCATTTCTTGTGCAACTGGTCCGAATGCTTCGTCCGCTTTTTTAACGTCTTTACCAAGAAGCTCACCTAAACGTGCTGCTACTGGAGTTAAACGCATTTCTTCTACTACTTGACCTTTTGGACGGCCTAAGTGACTTGCTAAAATAACTTTCGCACCTTGCTCTACTAAATATTGAATTGTAGGAAGAGCTGCACGGATACGAGTTTCATCTGTAATTTTGCCTTCTTTCATAGGTACGTTGAAATCAACGCGGCAAAATACACGCTTACCTTTTAAATCTACGTCACGAATTGATTTTTTGTTCATTGGATTTCCCTCCGACTACTAGTTAGGATTGACAAAACCCACTCAAAAGCTTAACACATTTGCTTTTAAAACGAAAGAAAAGAGAGAGGGAACAAACCCTCTCCCTCGTTTTGTCATTGATAACTTATATAATTAAGAATTAAAGACCTTTTGAAGTCATGTAAGCTGCTAGGTCTACTACGCGGTTAGAGTAACCAGTTTCGTTATCGTACCAAGAAAGTACTTTAACCATGTTACCTTCCATTACCATTGTAGATAATGCATCGATTGTAGAAGAAGCTGTACATCCGTTATAGTCGATAGATACTAATGGCTCTTCGCTGTATCCAAGGATACCTTTTAATTCGCCTTCAGCTGCTGCTTTGAATGCTGCATTTACTTCTTCAACTGTTACTTCTTTGTCAAGTTCAACAACTAGGTCAACTAGAGAAACGTTAGCAGTTGGAACACGTACAGCGCCACCGTTTAATTTACCTTTAAGTTCTGGTAATACTAATGCTACAGCTTTAGCTGCACCAGTAGATGTTGGGATCATGTTTTCAGCTGCTGCACGAGCACGACGTAAATCTTTGTGTGGTAAGTCTAAGATTTGTTGGTCGTTAGTGTAAGAGTGAATTGTTGTCATCATTCCGCGTTTTACGCCGAATTTTTCGTTTAATACTTTAGCGAATGGAGCTAGACAGTTTGTAGTACAAGAAGCGTTAGATACTACGTTGTGGTTAGCTGCATCGTATTGTTCGTGGTTAACACCCATAACTACAGTGATATCTTCGTCAGAAGCTGGAGCTGAGATGATAACTTTCTTAACTGATCCACCTAAGTGTTTCTCAGCGTCTGATTTTTTAGTGAAACGGCCAGTAGATTCTACTACTACTTCTACTCCGTAGTCGCTCCATGGTAATTGAGCTGGGTCACGCTCAGCGATAACTTTAATTTCTTTACCGTTAACAACGATGCTGTTTTCGTTAGCAGATACTTCTGCATTTAAAGTTCCGTGAACTGTGTCATATTTTAAAAGGTGAGCTAATGTTTTAGCATCTGTTAAGTCGTTGATTGCTACTACTTCTACCTCAGAGTTGTTAAGAGCTGCGCGGAATACGTTACGTCCGATACGTCCAAATCCATTAATACCAATTTTAGTCATTTGAATTTCCTCCTTGGGGGATTATATTAAAGGGTAAAACCCTTTGTTAACTGTTTTGCTGCACCTTCATCTGTAATTAGAATTGAAGTGTGCCCTTGTTTAATTACAGCCTGTATTGCTTTTGCCTTTGAAGAACCTCCAGCGACTGCAACAACGTGAGATACATTTTGTAAATCCTCTAGTTGCATACCAACTGTTCTTACTTTATGAACAACATTTCCTTCTTCATTAAAGTAGTAACCGAAAGCTTCGCCAACTGCTTCGCTTGCCTGAATCTTTAACCAATCTGCTTCTGAAGTACTTCTGCGACGTGCCATTGTTAACGCATCACCTATTCCATGAATGACGATATTGGAAGATCGAATCAACTCAAGAACTTCTTTCACGGAAGGCTCTGTCACAATAGACGCATATGCTTCGCTACTAACATGGTCTGGAACATACAATAAGCGATAATTACTCATCGTATTTTGTGCCATCTTGGCACAAATGGTATTGGCTTCTAATTCGACGCCTTCTCCAATTCCACCACGTGCTGGGACAAATAGCATATGTAAATCTTTGCAATCAAGTTGCATCATGTCCGCAGCAGCAGCTAGCGTAGTTCCTCCAGCCACAGCAACGATATTATTCGCTGTCAGACGGTCTTTTATACAAGTCACACAAGCACGGCCCATCTCCAGTTTGACCCAAGGTGATTCATCACTATCACCAGGGACAACGAAAACTTCATCCAAGTCTAATGTTTCCTTAAGTTGCTTTTCTAAAACCTTTAACCCGGAAATTTCTTTCATAAAGTCTTCCAAAGCAAGAACTAAAGCTGTTCCTTCTTCTGTCAAAGTCATTCCAGAAGAAGCGACGTGAACTAAGTTTTGTTCTTTCAAAACTTGAACTTCACTTCGCAATACTCGTTCTGTCATACCGAGACTTGCTGATAAGTTTCTTCTTCCAATCGGCTGCATGAGCCTAATGTATTGAAGAATTTGCATTCTCGTTTGCATAACAGGTAGCAGATCAGGTAATAATTTTTTTGTGTTCTGAATCCATGAGCGCATATCTTTTCTCCTCACTACATCGGTTCATTTTTCCTTCGTGGTCACTTTACGTCCCGTAGTGACATTTTGTGTCCCACATAGGTTAAAAAAATAATCCCTGCTACGTGTATTATTGTAACAGGAGATAGAAACTTATTCAACTCTTAACTGCATTCTTTATATAGTTTATTATGACACCTTTGTGAATGTTACCATATTCTACTTGTTTTCCGTCCATTTCTACAACCGGAATCATTAAGTGATATTTTTCTAAAAGGTCATTATCTTCATATATATCTATTTCCTCGATTTGAAAAGAATATTCACATTGTACTTCCTGTAAAACTTGTTTTGCCTTCACGCAAAGGCCACAATCTTTTTTAGTATACAGTACAACTTTCATCTTCTTCACCTATCCGATCGTTTTTCGTAATGACGAAGCTGGGATATGCATTTGTTCTCTATACTTCGCCACTGTTCTTCGAGAAATAACAATTTCATGCTCTTCTTCTAATAATTTTGAAATCTTTTGATCTGAAAGTGGCTTTTTCTTATCCTCTGCCCCAATTAACGTTTGAATAAATTGTTTTACACGTTTTGTAGAAACTGCTTCATCTTCAGTCGTCGAAACGGCATTGCTAAAGAACGATTTCATCTCAAATAAACCGTGTGGTGTTTGCACATATTTATTTCGCGTCGCACGACTAATTGTCGATTCATGCACACTTAACTCTTCAGCTACCTCTTTTAAAGCGAGAGGTCTTAAATACTCTGGACCTTTCCAGAAGAAATCACGTTGTTTTTCCATAATAATAGTCATTACTTGCAGCAATGTCTGTTTTCTCTGCTTCAAACTGCGCATAATCCACTGCACATGCTGATACTTTTCTGATACGTAAGATGCTACTTCACTTTCACTATTATTAAGAAGCGCACTATATTCAGAATGAATTTCAATTCTCGGCATATTTCTCTCGTTCATTTGTAAGACGAGGCGATCGCCATCTTTTTTCACCGCCATATCAGGTACAATGTAAAGTGGTTTATCTGAAGAAAACGCAAGACCTGGTTTTGGTTGTAATGACGTTATACAATTTACCGCACTCTGCAATTCCTCATTACTACACTTCAACACTTGAACGAGCTTTCGCCAATCTTTCTTCACGAAATAAGCGAAATGATCTTCTACAACCTCTTCTGCTAATCCATTACGTCTTTGTAAGCGCTTCAATTGCAAGGTTAAACATTCCTGAATATTACGCGCCCCTACCCCTGCTGGTTCCAGTGATTGGACAAGCTCTACAGAGCGGTCGACTACATGAATGGGCGCAGAAAGGAGCTCTGCTAACTCTTCATTCGTTTCTTGTAAATATCCATTTCCATCCATGTTCATAATAATGAAGGAAGCTACTTTTCGCTCTTCTTCATCTATTTTATAATACTGTATTTGATTTAATAAATGTTGCTGAATCGTTGTAGAATCCACACTGTAGATCTCCATCTGATTCTCGACTTGTTTGCTGGTACTTTTACTGTTGTTAGAGCTCTTTTTCTTCTCCCTCTCAAAACCACCTAACTCAATAAGGGGATTCTCTAACGATTGCTCATACAAAAACTCCGATAATTCTTGTACATTATACTGGAGCATTGTAATCGCTTGCCTTAACTCTTGTGTCATTGCCAAACGTAAGCTTTGTTCTTGTAAAAGACTTGCCTTCAAACTAATCTCCCCCTTGTTTCTATTGTACAATAAGTTTGGTAAAAGGAGAATCCTCACGCAGACACCCATTCCAAAATATTATTAATTTATATGTATTAATGAGATTTACAACTTACAACCGAAATTTGAATAATATTGAAAGAAAATAATAAGGTTAAAAATTATCATCAAGTACTAATAGTAAATCTTATTACCAGATATAACAAGAGGGAAATAAAAACAGTCCTAACCTACAAAACGTAAGTTAGGACTTTTTGACGCGCCCAGAGGGATTCGAACCCCCGGCAGACGTGGTACCGGAAACCACCGCTCTATCCGACTGAGCTATGGGCGCATGATTATAGAAAACACTTCATTTTCTTCTCATAATAATAGCAATAAAATCCATCTAAATCAATAAAAATATCCCCGTAATACCTTATGCATCTTAGCTAAAAGCATATAAAATCTATTTCACCCCTAAATTTTCCAATCATAAATTCACCCCAACTCACAAATTATAATCTTTGAATTGATATTCCAAAGGGGGCTTCATTCAATGACTGTAATTACGAAACTAAAGCAAACTGTTTCTGGATTAAAAAGTGCACAAGCTAGCTTAGAGGGATTCGCTCTTGATACGGATAACCAACAAGCGAAGCAACTTTTCCAAACAGCTGCGCAGCAAACACAAACGATTATCGATTCTTTAAACCCACGCGTTGAAGAAGTCCAACAAGAAGAACCACAATACTCACAGCAATAACAAATCAGTCTTGCTGTGAAATAGAAAAAGGATGATATGCAGTCATCCTTTTTCTATCACATTACATATTGTAATAGAAATGGAATGATAATTATGCGAAAACTCGGCCTCATAACCGCATTATTTGCACTTCTATTTAGCTCTTTTACCGGATGTGATAATAGTCCTTTAGATAAAAAAGTGAAAGAAGAAGCAAAACGAACGGAGAAAGAAAAAGGTCCAAAGTTAACAAAGACGAGTACGGAATCCTTTAATCAATCTATATCACAAGGAGCGAAAAAAAGAGCTCTCGCTATGGATGAAATTATAAAAAGCACAGCAGTGAATTCAAATTTAGATCTCTACATAGCAGTTACACCTGAGCATCACGAAAGGTTTGGATTAAAACCTCTTCGTAAAAAGCTTCAAAAGCAGCTAAGTGATGAGCATCCTACTTTCGATGTTCGTGTCAGTACAGATAAAAAAATCTTTATGTTACTCGAAAAACTCGAAAGAAAAATTAAGGAAAAAGAAGTATCTAAAGATGAAATTAATAAACAATTAAAATTCATTGGTAAAAAAATGGAGTCTAACACTTAACGCTTTTTAAAAGAAAAGGAAGGATTGCAATGGCTAGTAAAGATAAAAACTTAACCCCTGTACAACAGGAGTATAAAAAATTCGAACAAGAACGCGAACCGAAACGACCTGTCTTAAAAAATTGTATAAAAGCCTTTTTCGTCGGTGGTTTTATTTGCTTCATCGGACAACTCATTTCTACTTTTTATATCACATATTTTGATTTCACTGAACGCTCAGCAGGCAATCCAACAGTCGCAACTCTCATTTTCATCTCCATGTTACTAACTGGATTTGGTATATACGATCGTTTTGGACAGTTTGCCGGAGCAGGTACAGCTGTACCTGTTACTGGATTTGGTAACTCTGTTATTGCCGCATGTATTGAGCATCGAACGGAAGGATTTGTCCTTGGCGTTGGCGGCAATATGTTTAAACTAGCTGGTTCTGTTATTTTATTTGGTGTATTTTCCGCTTTCGTCATCGCACTTATTAAAACTATTCTCGTTCAATGGGGAGGGCTATAAATGTTACAAGGACACCGAACGTGGGTATTTGAAAACAAACCAGTCATTATCTCAACAGGGGTTGTCGGTGGACCATTTGAAGCAAAGGGGAACATCCCAGAAGACTTCGATATCCTTCATGAAGATTTATGGCTTGGACAAGATTCCTATGAAAAAGCACATAAAATTTTATTCGAAGAAGCTTGTAGCCGCGCTACTGAAAAAGCAGAACTTCGTAAAGACGATATTCAATTCGTACTCGCAGGAGATTTAATTAATCAAATCACTCCAACAAGCTTTGCTTGCCGCACACTTGGCACTCCTTATCTCGGACTATTCGGGGCTTGCTCTACTTCTATGGAAGGTTTAGCACTTGGGGCAAGTATCGTAAATGCAAAAGGTGCAAAATATTTATTAACTGGAGCTTCAAGCCATAATACTGCTGTAGAAAAACAATTCCGCTACCCTACCGAATACGGCGGACAAAAGCCGCCTACTGCACAGTGGACAGTAACCGGAGCAGGAGCCGCTATTTTAAGCGATACTGGACACGGTCCAAGAGTAACCTCTGCAACAATCGGACGAGTGATTGATATGGGATTAACGGATCCGTTTAATATGGGAGGCGCAATGGCTCCAGCTGCAGTTGATACAATTGAAGCCCATTTACGTGAACGCCAAATTGATGCCTCTTACTACGATTTAATCGTAACAGGCGATCTCGGACATGTAGGACGCGAAATTGCTTATGACTTACTACATAAACACGGAACGAAAGTAACGAGCGAACAATTTCAAGATTGCGGAATTATCATTTACAGAGAAGGACAACCTGTCATAGCTGGTGCTAGCGGGCCTGGATGTTCCGCAACAGTCGTGTATGGTCATTTATTAAACCGAATGAAAAGAGGAGAGTTCAAAAAAATACTTGTCGTTGCGACAGGCGCTTTACTATCTCCACTTACATTCCAACAAGAAGAAACAATTCCATGTATCGCTCATGCCGTTTCGATTGAATTTGGAGGTGCAACGCAATGATTTTTTTCTGGGCTTTCGTCATTGGCGGACTCATATGTGTAATCGGCCAACTTATGTTTGATGTCGGCAAACTAACCCCCGCTCATACAATGGCAACACTCGTTGTTGCTGGAGCTATATTAGATGGATTTAATTTGTATGAGCCATTAATTGATTTCGCTGGAGCCGGGGCAACTGTACCTATTACAAGCTTTGGTAATGCCCTCGTTCATGGCGCAATGGAAGAAGCTGCAAAACATGGCATCGTTGGCGTTATTACCGGCATGTTTAAAGTAACGAGCGCCGGTGTATCAGCAGCTATTATTTTCGGCTTCATTGGAGCATTATTATTCAAACCGAAAGGATAAGAGGTGTTTATATGACTGTTATCTCTAGCGTAAAAACTTGCCTTGCTAGTGTAAGGGGCGCCCAAGCAAGCTTAAGCTCTCTTTCATTAAATTCACAAGACGAAGAATCAAAACGCGTATTTCATGAATGTATGTTAGAAATGGACAGCGTCATCGCTGATTTAAAGGATAGAATTTCAGTATTAGAACGTGAAGAACCTCAATATAAAGGGTTTTAAGTAGACTGGAGGAAACGACTATGTCTCACCTGCCGGAATGGACACTTGTCATTCTTCGCTCTGTATTCATATTAATTATTTTATTCGCTATTACGAAATGGTTAGGGAAAAGACAAATCTCTCAGCTTTCCTTTTTTGAATACATAGCCGGAATGACGATTGGTGACATCGCTGCCCAAGTATCTACAGGGCTCGATTCAAAATTTTTTCACGGTGTCTTTGCAATACTCATTTTCGCTGTGGTACCTTTTTTAACAGGAATCCTCTCTTTAAAGAACAAAACAGCTCGGGACTTCTTTGAAGGAAAATCTACCGTATTAATAAAAGACGGAAAGATACTCGAAGATAATTTAAAGAAAGAAAAATATACGAGTGACGAATTACTGGAACTTCTCCGTGGAAAAAGTGCGTTCAGCGTAGCTGAAGTCGAATTTGCTGTCTTAGAACCGAGCGGAGAATTAAATGTATTATTAAAGAAAGATTCTCAGCCACTTACAGCAAAAGACATCGGTTTAAAAGTACCAAACGAGAAAGAACCACAAACTGTTATTATGGATGGAAATGTACTAGATGAACCTCTTTCAGCAAGCGGACATAACCGCGCTTGGCTACATTCAGAATTAGAAAAAATCGGTGTTGTTATTGAAAATGTCTTCCTCGGTCAAGTGGATTCATACGGACAACTTACTATCGACATTTACAATGACAAACTCCAAATGCCTTCTCCTCAAAACAAACCTTTATTATTAGCATCTTTAAAAAAATGTCATGCTGATCTTGAACTATTTTCCCTAGAAACAAAGTCGAAGTCAGCAAGCGAAATGTATAGTAAAAACGCGAAACAAATCGAAAAGATTTTAAATAAAGTAACCTATCTTTTAAAAGACTAATTATCGAAAGAACGCTTCAGTTAAAAGGCGTTCTTTTCTTTTTTCTCCAGTTTTCGTAACGTTTAAATTTATGTAATTCGGTTATGATGTTGAAGATACATAAGCAGGGAATTTCGAAAACATAGCGAATATTTCATGGTACAACTACATATTTTTTTGATTTAAAGTGGTTTCGTTTGACCTTTATTGACCATAATTGTATTATAAGACTAAGAAAGCTTTATAAGGAGGAAATAACAGATGAATTTAATTCCTACAGTAATTGAACAAACAAATCGTGGAGAACGCGCTTACGATATTTACTCTCGACTATTAAAAGACCGCATCATTATGCTTGGTAGTGCAATTGATGACAACGTAGCTAACTCAATCGTTTCCCAGCTTTTATTCTTGGAATCTCAAGATCCAGAAAAAGATATTCACATCTACATCAACAGCCCTGGTGGTTCTATCACAGCGGGTATGGCAATCTATGATACAATGCAGTTTATTAAACCACAAGTATCAACAATCTGTATCGGTATGGCTGCATCTATGGGTGCATTCTTACTTGCAGCAGGTGAAAAAGGAAAACGTTATGCACTTCCAAACAGTGAAGTAATGATTCACCAACCACTTGGTGGAGCACAAGGTCAAGCGACTGAAATCGAAATCGCTGCAAAACGTATCCTATTCTTACGTGAAAAACTAAACCAAATTCTTGCTGACCGCACTGGTCAACCACTTGAAGTACTACAACGCGACACAGACCGCGACAACTTCATGACAGCAGAAAAAGCTTTAGAATACGGTTTAATCGATAAGATCTTTACAAATCGTTAATAACTAAAAGCGGAAGCGGCTCGTTCAGAATCACAGGGCGATGGAGCCCTGATTCCGAGGCGCTTTTTGCCTCGAATGAAGGGGCGAAGCGACCGGAGATTCTAGCCGCTGGAGCTGGATACAACTAAAAGCGAAAGCGGCTTGTTTAGAATCGCAGGGCGATGGAGCACCTGATTCCGAGGCGCTTTTTGCCTCGAATGAAGGGGCGAAGCGACCGGAGATTCTAGCCGCTGGAGCTGGATACATAAAAAAAGCGCCCTATTACAGGGCGCTTTTTTATTATCATGCACCTCCGTCTGGATACCCACCCTGGTATTCACCTAAATATATCAACGATTTTTCAATTATATCGAACAAAACTTAAATTATATCAACGATTTTTTTAATATATCAACGGTTCGACACAACATATCGATTTACCGACAATCTACGACAAGGACAAACCACCTACATACCCCCTATCCCAAAAACTCCCTTTAAGTAAACCGCAAAAACAAAAAGCTATCGCATATACGCGATAGCTTTTTATTGTACATATGCAGCTAATGCTTCTAAAGCCTCTTCTGCATCTGAACCTTCTGTTGTAATTGTTATCATGCTTCCAGTTCCAATTGCTAAGCTCATAATCCCCATTATGCTCTTTGCATTTACTGTCTTTCCATCTTTCTCGATGAAGATATCTGCATGAAAGCGATTTGCCTCTTGTACAAACAACGCAGCCGGACGTGCTTGTAAACCGTTTTTTAATGAAACCTGAACTCGTTTTTGAACCACAGCTCCATTTCCCCTTTAACCTCTTATTTTTTTACTAACGTTTCCCCCGCGCGTAATTTCTCTGCGATTTCATCGATTTTACGCAAACGATGATTAATACCCGACTTACTAATCTTCCCCCCGGATACCATCTCACCTAACTCTTTCAATGTTACATCTTGATAATCTCTTCGTAATTGTGCAATCTCTTGTAATTTATCCGGCAAAATATCAAGACCAACTGTCTCATCAATATAACGAATATTTTCAATCTGTCTTAGTGCTGCACCAATTGTTTTATTTAAATTAGCTGTTTCGCAGTTCACTAAACGATTTACAGAATTACGCATATCACGTACGATTCGAATATCTTCAAATCTTAAAAGTGCATTATGAGCACCTATAATATTTAAAAACTCTGTAATTTTTTCTGCTTCTTTCAAATACGTAATGTACCCTTTTCTTCTTTCCAACGTCTTACTATTTAAATCAAATCCGTTCATCAGTTCACATATAGCATCATTATGTTCCTTATATAACGAAAAGATTTCTAAATGATAAGATGATGTTTCTGGGTTATTTACTGAACCACCTGCTAAAAATGCGCCACGTAAGTACGATCGTTTACAACATTTCTTCTCAATCAATTCTTGTGATATATTTCGAATAAATGAAAAGTCATCTCGAACGATATGAAGATCAGCTAATATTTCGCGAGACTTCTCAACAAGCCGCACAATATATACATTATTTTTCTTCAAGCGCATTTTTTTACGGACAAGCAATTCTACCGTCACGTCATATCCTTTTTTCAAAAGCGTATAAATCCTTCTTGCAATTGCCGCATTTTCCGTTTGAATATCGATAGATAGACGACGGTTTGAAAAAGAAAGCGACCCGTTCATTCGAAGTAACGCTGATAATTCTGCTTTCTCACAGCATTCCTTCATCTCAAGATTCGTCAACTCTTTCTTTGTTTCTGATGCAAATGACACAGTCAACACCTCCTTATACGATTATTATGGAACAAAATTCTTGTCCTATATGAATGAGGAGCGCTACCTCAAACGAGGCAACGCATATTTATAACAATGAATATAAAATGGACGCTAACTTTAACGTATCATGCCTTACAACATGATCATCATACTTCGCTAATCCCTCTTGAATAACATCAATATTATTTTCAACAAAACGTTCTTCATCCACTACAACTGGTGTAGACATTTCTTCCTCATATGACTTGCGTAATTCACAAGGAATCTCACGGTTATTTACAATTGCAGTATTGATAAATGGTTGCCCTAAATGATCGTGTAACGCCTGCACATGATCAAAAGCAGTATATCCCATCGTTTCACCCGCTTGTGTCATAACGTTACATACATATACCTTCTTCGCCTTTGCAGCAAGAACAGCGTCTCCAATTTTGTTAACAACTAAATTGGGCAATATACTCGTATACAAACTTCCAGGACCGAAAACAAGTAAATCAGCTCGTTTAATCTCAGCCAACGTTTCATGCAATGGCTCTACATCTTCTGGAGTTAAAAAGACACGATTAATCTTCTTTCCGTAATAAGGAATCTTTGATTCACCTGTTACAATTTCCCCATCTTCAAGTTCCGCATGAAGTACCGCACTTTGATTCGCTGCTGGTAATACACGTCCTCTGACATTTAATACTTTACTTGTTTCTGTAATTGCATGGAAAAAGTCTCCTGTAATCGAGGTCATACCTGCCAACAATAGATTTCCTAACGCATGACCTTTCAGTCCGTCTCCTGTTGTGAAACGGTGCTGAAATAAAGCTTCCACCAGTGGCTCTACATCCGATAACGCAACAAGTACGTTACGGATGTCACCTGGAGGTGGAATTTCTAGCTCATCACGTAATCTACCCGAACTGCCACCATCATCAGCAATTGTAACAACTGCTGTAATATCAACAGGATATTGCTTTAATCCTCTTAATAAAACAGAGAGTCCAGTTCCGCCTCCCATGATGACAATTTTAGGCTTTCTCTCTTTTTTCATCCCTTAATGGCCCTTTCTCTTCTCCACATCACGATGAGATACATGAACACTATACTCTGGTTTCAAATGTTTCCCAAGGTATTCTGTAAGCGTAACAGAACGATGCTGTCCACCTGTACATCCAATTGCAATTACAAGTTGACTTTTGCCTTCTCTTTTATAATGAGGCAGCATGAAAGTAATCAGATCCGTCAACTTCTCTAAAAACTTATGTGTCTCATTAAATTTCAGTACATACGAAGAAACTTCTTCATCTAGTCCTGTTAATGGCTTCATGTGTGGAATGTAATATGGATTTGGTAAAAAACGAACATCAAATACTAAATCTGCATCAATTGGAATACCGTACTTAAATCCAAATGACATAACATTTACACGAAATGCTTGCTCAGTTTCTGTTGAGAACAAGTGAACAATTTTTTCACGTAATTCTTTCGGTTTTAAATCCGATGTATCAAGCACAATATTCGCTCGCGCCTTCATATCTGTTAATAAATTACGCTCTGCTTCGATTCCCTTTAACGGCAAACCAGTTGGTGCAAGTGGATGCGAACGTCTCGTTTCTTTATAACGAGTTACAAGCGTACTATCTTTCGCATCTAAAAATAAAATATGAGGAATAATCCATGTACGTTCTGATAAATCATCAAGTGCTCCCCATAAATGTTCAAAAAACTCGCGGCCACGTAAATCAATACCAAGTGCCACTTTATTCATTTTCCCTTTTGAATCCGCCATAAGCTCAATAAACTTCGGCAATAACATCGGTGGTAAATTATCCACACAAAAATATCCTAAATCTTCAAAACTTTGTAAAGCTACTGTTTTTCCAGCTCCAGACATCCCTGTAATAATTACCATTTTTATATCATTATTCTCTGTCATTGTATCCTCTCCTTGACGGTTTAACTCGGATCTAATCGATATGAAAGCAACTCAAAATCTGGGGTATATACAAATGTACCGTAGATTATGCCATTTCCTTTAATTAAATAATCAATAATGTGATAATCTCCTGGCGCCATTGCTAAATCATCAATTTTATCAAATGTATGCCAACCAATGATGCCTTCTTCGCTCTCTAGTTTGTTTTCTCCTGCAAAATCTGTCGCTAAAAAGGAGAACATCATCCATTCAGAAACAACTTTATCACCTTCTTGGATGACAAAGGTGAAGACCCCCTTTAACGCTGGGTTTTTCAAATAAATACCTGTTTCTTCACGATACTCGCGAACAACGGAATCTCTTACAGTCTCACCACGCTCCATTTTCCCGCCTGGTGCAACCCACCAATTTCGGCGAGGTTTTTGGAGTAAGAGTACTTCATTATCTCTAATTAACACACAGTTTGTCACTCTTTGCATGTTTCTTCACCTCAGCTACTTGCAGTAAAATTCCTCACTGCATACTTCTTTCATTATACTATCAAAAACAGTTTGCTACAACGAAGGAGCCAGTCCTCTTTCGCTAAGCATATGCTACTCAGCAATTTTAAAAAAGCTTTCTATAACAAGCAATGTAAATGCTTAGACTTTTAATGAATAGAATGAAAAATCCCCTTAACGCTTTTTATCGCCAAGGGGATTAAAGTACTTATTTCTTACCGAAATAAGTAACAATCGCAAATCCTAAAACAAAGGTAATAATTGAACTTATAATTGAAAATCCGCCAGTCGGAATCCCAGGGAATACAATTACAATCGAACCGATTACAAGTCCAATAATTGCCGCAAATGTCATACTTTTATAACGATCTAATAAAAAACTAATGCCTTTACTACTTACAACAAATCCAACCATAACACCAGCACCGATAACCACGATTAAAGGTAAGTTAAGTGTAGTTAAAGCGTTAATTGCTGTTGGATACACACCAATAATTAATAAAATAAACGATCCACTAATTCCAGGAAGCAGCATGGCCATACTAGCCATCCATCCTGCGAAAAATAAACCAATTGCATTTAAAATTGTTAACGTCGTAATTGGATCTGCTGCCTTATCTGGTTTAAAGAAAGCTGTAATCGCAACAAGAATTGCTGCAACTATTAATAAAACGATGTGCTTACCTTTAAACGACGACTTTGCATCAGCTTCCCTCATTAACATCGGTAATATACTAATAATTAAACCGAGAAAGAAAAATTGAGTCGGTTCATAATGATTTGCAAGTAAATATTTAATAACGTGACTTAACGTTAAAAATGCCGCTGCCACACCAGCTGCAAGTGGAATTAAAAATCCTAAATGTTTTTTCCATTCACGACTAAAGAATCCACTAATTGCCGCAAGCAATTGTTCATAAATCCCTAACACAACAGCGATTGTACCGCCGCTCACACCAGGAATTAAATCACTAACGCCCATACAAAATCCACGATATATATTACGCCATTCCATACTGAATAAATTCCTCATTTCTTATAGTGATTTTTTCCGTAAAGTCCAGTATATCAATAAGAAAGCTTATAATCCTTATATTTTTTGACAAAACTTTGACATTTTCACACAAAAAAAGAAGAAAGCTCCTGTCGGTAGCTTTCTTCTCACAAGGTATATTATCCCTTATTTTTCTGATACAGTTTTTAATTCCTCTAATAATTCTTCTACGTAATGTTGTGCACTTTGCGCTGCAATACTACCGTCACCTGTTGCAGTTACAATTTGACGAAGCATTTTTTCACGAACATCACCAGCTGCGAAAATACCAGGAATTTTCGTTTCCATACGCTCGTTCGTTTCAAGGTAACCATTTTCATTTGTAATACCTAGTTCAACAAATGGTTTTGATAAAGGTAACATACCGATGTATACGAATACGCCGTCAGTTTTGACTTCTTTCTCTTCTCCACTATTTACGTCCACAAGTGTTACACTTCCTACTTTACCACTTGCTTCGTTGATTTCTTTTATCGTGTGGTTCCAAATGAAATCTACTTTTTCGTTTTGGAAAGCACGGTCTTGTAAAATTTTCTGTGCACGAAGCGTGTCACGACGGTGAACGATCGTTACTTTTGATGCGAAGCGCGTTAAGAACACACCCTCTTCAACAGCAGAATCTCCACCGCCAATTACGATAAGTTCTTTTCCTTTAAAGAATGCTCCGTCACATACTGCACAATATGATACACCGCGGCCGCCAAGTTCTGTTTCACCCGGTACACCAATTTTTTTATACTCTGCACCGCTTGCAACGATAATTGCACGTGCTTTATATTCTTTTTTACCAGCAATAATTGTTTTGTATTCCTTACCATCGATGACTTCTTTCACATCACCGTATGCATATTCAGCACCAAATTTCTTCGCATGCTCGAACATTTTATTTGATAAATCTGGTCCTAAAATAGACTCATAACCTGGGTAGTTTTCTACATCTTCCGTGTTTGCCATTTGGCCACCTGGAATACCACGCTCAAGCATTAATGTGCTTAAATTTGCACGAGATGTATATACTGCAGCTGTCATACCAGCTGGTCCTGCACCAATAATAACGACATCATAAATTTTTTCTTCTGACACACTATTCACTCCTATCCATTCCTACACAATTAAGTTACCCTCATTATACTGTTAGCATCATTTTTTTCCCAATGATTTGCTTATCTTATGTGTGCGTACGCTTAACAGCTTGCACATACTTTCGGACAGTCGCTACAGATACATTATATACATCTCCAAGCTCCGACTGTGTCATTTTATTTCCTTGTTCGCCGCGTACAATGTATTCAATCGCAGCTGACCAGCCGTACACATTTGTAAATATGTCTCCAGATGTATATAAACGTATGAACGTACAAAACCAAAAGTGTAAACACTCTTCAATTAATTCATCATCTTTTTTCGTATAATTGTATAATGCATCCGCGATTCTCGCGCACTGCTCAAATTGCTGTAAATCAGCTGGAATACTCTTATGACTATTAAGTAAAAAGAAGTACTTTGCAAGTTGTGATACGATGGGAACACCGTTCTTCGCTTGCGTTATATCAAAGAAGAATCCCACCTTCTCCGGCGTTGACAATTCATTCATTAAATATAAAGCTAGCATTTGTTCTTCTAGCGTCGCACTTTGCTGAAATGATTTTCGTAATTCTTCAAATAACACGTTTTGTCCTTCATCTGCTAAATTCAGCGCATTCCACGGTTCTTTTCCCTTTTTATCAGGATGCAATTCCACGACATATTGCCACATTTTTTCAGCTAGTTGCTGATCTTTCACCATATAAGCAGAATATGCAAACCAATAATAAAAACTAACGTCTCCCTCATATCCTTGACGCTTTAATAATTTGAACCATTTATATGCATGCTCGAAATAACCAATTGTTGCAAGTGTAGTTCCCAGTTTCAAACGATGTTCAAATGAAATCGGATATACCGAAACTAGCTGTCCCGCTAACGCTTCTACTTGTTTATGCTCTCCAATTGAATATAGAAAAATAAGCGTATTACAAAGCGCATGTATATTACCAGGATTTTTCTCTAAAATCATTTCTGTTAACTTCAGTGCTTTGTCTACATTACCAGATTGAAAATGTGCAATGGCTAAATTATTATGACCTGACCAAAATTCCGGATAATCTTTCGTAACAATTTCTAATGTAGCAATTGCTTCTTCCAATTGTCCATTACGAATATAACGATTCGCTTCTTCCTGCATAACAATTAAATCATCTTCATCTTCAATCTCTTCCGCACCCATTGCTTCTTCTTCCATAATCTCAAGAAGTTCTAATGTATCTTCTACGAATTCCTTCTCTTTTGCAACTTCTAAATAGCGATCCGCATATTTCTTCGCCTGTTGAAATAACCCCATATATGCATAATTATTTGCAATAAAATAATAGCACTGTTCAAGTTCTGGATTAGATCTAACTAACTTTAAGAAGATTTGATTCGATTCTTGATATTCACCAGCCTCAGATAATACTGATGCTAATTGACATAAAATAAACGGCTCCTTCTCACTTTGTGCCGCTCTTCGAAAATATTTAATTGCATCTTGCAATTTTTGTCCTTTGTAAGCTCTCATCCCTTTTTTATAAAAGAAGTCCGCTAATTGATTAAAAGAGATAACTTGTCCGTTCTCCTTATATATCCTTTGATTTTTCCCCATATATCCTCCAGTTTTTTGTTTTCTTCGTTCACACATTCTTCTATCTATAAGTATAAACGATTCCGTAAAAAACAAAACAGTATATTATACTCAATTATTTCCTTTTTATTCATAAAAAAAGAGGAGAAATGTTACATTTTCACCATGAACCTTCTCTGGCGGTCATTTGCTCTTTCGTATAAATAATACGCATTGGATTTCCACCTACGAAAGCACCGCTCGGTACATCTCTATGAACAAGTGTGCCAGCTGAGACAGTCGCACCGTCTCCAATTTTCACACCTGGTAATATTGTTACATTCGCTCCAATCATCACTTCATTTCCAATAACGATTTCCCCAAGTCGATATTCACGAATTAAATATTCATGTGCTAAAAGCGTTGTGTTATAGCCAATAATCGAATTCTCTCCCACAGTTATCTTTTCTGGGAACATAATATCCGGCATTACCATAAGCGCAAATGATGTTTTCTTTCCTACTTTCATCCGTAAAAAAGTGCGGTACAACCAATTCTTCACAGATAAAAATGGCGTGTAACGTGCAATTTGGATAATAATAAAGTTTTTCATTACCTTCCAAAAAGACACTGTTTTATACACATTCCATAATGAATTTTCTCCTGAAACAGGATAGCGCGTTGTCCGTCGCACTTAGCTCGCTCCTCTACTAACTTACTTGGACCTTTATGAACGGTTCATATTAGACAAAATCGGTAGCAAATCACTCATTTTATCTAGCATAAAGTCTGGCTTGTAAGCTTCTAAATAAGCTCTACCTTTCAACGTCCATGAAACCGCAGCTGTTTTCGTCCCCGCATTTTGACCACCGACAATATCATGATGATTATCCCCAACCATCAATGCTTCTTCTGGTTTTGCATCTAATAATTCAAGCGCTTTTTGAAGTGGCTCTGGATGTGGTTTCACATGCTCTACATCATCAATTGTCACGACAACATCAAAAAATTCATCAAGCTTTGACAACTGTAATCCCATCTCAACGGTTTGTCTCGCTTTCGTTGTAACAATACCCACTTTATAACCTTGCTTCTTCAACTCTCGAACTGTTTCATATACAGTTTCATATTCTTCTACTAATTCATCATGATGATCATGGTTAAATTTGCGATAGCTTGTAATCATCTCTTCAACCTTATTTTCATCAATCTTACTGAAAGTATCATGCAAAGATGGGCCGATAAATGGCAACACATCTTCACGCTTATATTGATTTGGATAATATGTATTTAAAGTATGTAAAAAAGAAGAAATAATAAGTTCGTTTGTATTAATTAAAGTTCCATCTAAATCAAATAACACTGTATTTATTCTCATCGCCTTAGTCCTTTCACCTTCCTGAATATGAAAGAAGCAGCATCTTATAATAAGATGCTACTTGTCTCTAATTTTCTAAATATCTTTTATCAGCTTGCCCCATTTTTCGTCTCACAATAATGAAAATAATAGAAATAACAACAAGTCCAATTGACATTACTTGTGCAATACGAAGTGGTCCTAGCATTAAACTATCTGTACGTAAGCCTTCTACGAAGAAGCGTCCTACTGAATACCAAATTAAATATGTGAAGAATAACTCCCCGCGACGTAAATTCACTTTTCTTAATGCAAGTAGTAAAATTACGCCTGCAAAATTCCATAATGATTCATATAAAAACGTCGGATGATAGTACACACCCTCAATATACATTTGATTAATAATGAAATCTGGTAAATGAAGACCTTCTAAAAACTGTCTCGTTACTTCATCACCATGCGCCTCTTGGTTCATAAAGTTTCCCCATCGGCCAATTGCTTGTCCTAGTAAAATACTTGGTGCAGCAATATCAGCCAACTTCCAGAAAGAAAGTCCGCGTCGTTTCGCAAAAAGAACACCTGTAATAACAGCCCCGATTAAACCACCATGAATCGCCAAACCACCTTGACGAGTATTAATAATTTGACTCGGATTTTGTGCGTAATATTCCCATTCAAAAATAACATAGTACATTCTCGCAAAAAGAATAGCGATCGGTACTGCAATTAATACAAGGTCAACAAATGTATCTTTTGGAATACCTAGCCTTTCTCCCTCGCGAGTTGCCAGCCAAAGACCTAATAGCACACCTGTACCGATAATAATCCCGTACCAATACACAGGAAACGGCCCAAGTTGGATAGCTACACGGTCAAGCTGTGGTACAGAAGCTAACAGCATATGTATATGACCTCCCTCTCCAAAGTTTACTCCTGATTTCCTAACTCAATTGCACTCATTAATCGTTCAGAGAACTGCTGTGCTGCATTGACTCCCATACGTTTTAACCGGAAGTTCATCGCTGCTACTTCAATAATAACAGCCAAGTTTCGACCAGGACGAACTGGAAGTGTAATCTTCGTAAGCTCTGTATCAATAATTTTCATTTTCTCTTCATCAAGACCTAAGCGATCGTAATTTTTCTTTTGATCCCAAATTTCAAGATTAATAACAAGTGTAATACGCTTGTAATTTCTTACTGCCCCTGCACCGAATAACGTCATAACGTTAATAATACCTAGACCACGAATTTCTAATAAATGCTCGATTAAATCTGGTGAGCTTCCGACTAACATGTCTTCATCTTCTTGACGAATTTCTACACTATCATCCGCAACAAGACGGTGACCACGCTTTACAAGCTCAAGAGCTGTCTCACTTTTACCAACACCACTTTGACCTGTAATTAAAACACCAACACCGTAAATATCTACTAACACACCATGAACAGCAGTTGTTGGTGCTAACTTACCTTCTAAATAGTTTGTTAAACGACTTGATAATCTAGTTGTCGTTTGAGAAGAACGTAATAAAGGCATACCTGATTCACGTGATGCTTGTAATAACTCATCTGGTACATCTTGATTACGAGTTACAATAATACATGGCGTCTCCTCAGTACAAAGCGCTTTCATTCTCTCTTGTTTTTGCTCTGACGTTAATGTGTCAAAGAACGTAAGCTCCGTCTTTCCAAGAAGCTGCACACGATCTGCTGGATAATATGTAAAAAATCCTGCCATTTCAATTCCAGGTCGTGATAAATCACTTGTATCAATCGGACGATGAATGCCTTCTTCACCACTGATTAACTCCAATTGAAATTGTTCAATTAAATCTTTTGTCCTTACTTTCGGCATATGTATAAACCTCCACTCCGCTGCGGGTTCAGTCTCGTTTGATGTAAAATTCCATTCTATCGGATATTGTACCATTTTTTTCTGGAAACAAGAAATACGGTTTCTAATAAATAGAAAAAAACATTTCATACGAATAATGAAATGTTTTTCTTTTTGTCACTTTCTCTTTTTTTCATATAGAGGTTCAACAATTGCCTTTTCAATTATCATATTAAAAATTGAAATACAAATTGCCGCAACAATCGCTACACCAAATCCTGATATATTAAAAGCATCTCCTAATAATGAATCTGCTATTTTTAACGTAATCGCATTAATAACAATTAAGAAGAAGCCGAAAGTTACAACAGTAATTGGTAGCGTAATTAAAATTAAAAACGGCTTTACGAACACATTTAAAACCGCCAATATAATACTAGCAATAATTGCAGTTTGTATATTTGCTACGTAAAATGCATCTGGTGCAATCCCTTTTAAAAGTCCCGATACAGCGATTAACACAACGCTATTTACAAGAAGTGATACAATCCATCTCATTTCGTTACACATCCTTTTAAACATATATATTTCATCATACGCTAATAGATAATAAACGCAAGTATGATACGAACACTTATATCAACTTATTCTATCTTTCATGCTTGTATACCTACTAACATGCTTACCAGTTTTTCCTCGTAAAATAAAAACCGAGCGTCATTTCCACTCGGTTTTCATCAATAAACTTATTGCGATAACTCTACTTCTTTTATTTTCTCTTTCATTCTTGCTTTATCACGATTTAAAATCTCTTTTAAATACTTACCTGTGTATGAGCGTTCTTCTTTCACTACTTGCTCTGGCGTTCCGGAAGCAACGATTTGTCCACCTTTATCTCCGCCCTCTGGTCCAAGGTCAACGATATAATCAGCTGTTTTAATTACATCTAAATTATGTTCAATTACAAGTACCGTCTCACCGCTCTCAACAAGACGTTGCAGCACTTCTAGAAGACGTGCAATATCATGCGCATGCAAACCAGTCGTTGGCTCATCTAAAATGTATAACGTACGACCTGTAGAACGACGGTGTAATTCAGAAGCTAATTTCACACGCTGTGCTTCCCCACCAGATAATGTTGTTGCTGGTTGACCTAATTTCATATAACCAAGCCCAACATCTACAAGCGTTTGAAGTTTACGCTTAATTTTAGGAATATTGGCAAAGAATTCTACTCCATCTTCAATTGTCATCCCTAACACTTCAGAAATATTCTTATCTTTATATTTCACTTCTAACGTTTCACGATTATATCGTTTACCGTGACAAACTTCACACGGAACATACACATCTGGTAAGAAATGCATTTCGATTTTAATAATTCCATCGCCACGGCACGCTTCACAACGGCCACCTTTTACGTTAAAGCTGAAACGTCCTTTTTGATATCCGCGCACTTTCGCTTCGTTCGTTTGTGCAAACACATCACGAATATCATCGAATACACCTGTGTACGTCGCTGGATTAGAACGTGGTGTACGACCAATTGGCGATTGATCAATATCAATTACTTTATCTAAATGTTCAAGACCTTTAATCTCTTTATGCGTACCTGGCTTCGCTTTCGCTTTATATAACTTTTGCGCTAACGATTTATATAGTACTTCATTAATCATCGTACTTTTACCTGATCCAGATACACCTGTTACCGCTACAAACGTACCGAGTGGGAATGACATTTTTGCATTCTTTAAGTTATTCTCTTTTGCGCCGACAATCTCCACTTTACGTCCGTCACCTTTACGTCTTTCAAGTGGAACTGGAATAAACTCTTTACCACTTAAATACTTCCCTGTTAATGAATTCTCATCTTGCATAACTTCAGCCGGCGTCCCCGCTGAAACGACCTGTCCACCATGAATACCTGCACCAGGCCCTATATCAAGTAAATAGTCAGCAGCCATCATCGTATCTTCATCATGTTCAACAACGATTAACGTATTACCTAAATCGCGCATTTCTTGCAATGTACGAATAAGACGATCGTTATCACGCTGGTGTAAACCAATTGAAGGCTCATCAAGAATATAAAGTACGCCAGTTAGACGAGAACCAATTTGCGTCGCTAAACGAATACGCTGCGCCTCACCACCTGATAAAGTTCCTGCGGCACGACTTAACGTTAAATAATCTAAACCAACGTTCACTAAGAACCCAACGCGCTCCTGAATTTCTCTTAAAATTAAATGAGCTATTTTTTGTTGCTTCTCCGTTAGCTCTACATTCGAGAAGAATTCTTGTACTTCTTGAACTGAATACTTCGTTACGTCAGCAATCGTTTTATTGCCAACAAATACAGCTAAACTCTCAGGCTTTAAGCGTCCACCTTTACACTTTGGACAAGCTTGTTCTGCCATATACTTTTCCATTTGCTCACGAATGTAATCAGAACTCGTTTCACGATAACGACGTTCAATGTTTGGAATAACACCTTCAAATAAAATCTCATTTTCCTTTACTTGACCAAATTCATTTACATAGCGGAAATAAACTTTCTCTTCCCCGCTTCCGTACAACACTTTATCAAATAAATCTTTCGGTATATCTTTTACAGGCATATCCATATCAACGCCGTAGTGATTACATACAGATTGTAAAAGTTGTGGATAGTATTGTGAACTTGTCGGTTCCCAAGGTGCAATCGCATGTTCATTTAATGATAAATCCCAGTTCGGGATAACAAGCTCTAAATCTACCTCTAGCTTTGAACCAAGTCCATCACAAGAAGGACATGCTCCGAACGGACTATTGAATGAGAACATACGCGGCTCTAATTCTCCAATTGAAAAACCACAATGCGGACAAGCGTGATGTTCACTAAACAGAAGTTCCTCTTCTCCCATAACATCGATTAACACTCGTCCCCCGCCAAGCTTTAATGCACTTTCAAGTGAATCAGCAAGACGGCTTGCGATCCCTTCTTTTACAACAATACGGTCAATTACAACTTCAATGGAATGCTTCTTGTTTTTATCTAACGCAATATCTTCAGATACATCAAGCATTTCACCGTCAACGCGAACACGAACATATCCTTGCTTCTTAATATCTTCAAGTACTTTTACATGCGCACCTTTACGCCCAGAAACGATAGGCGCTAACACTTGTAATTTCGTACGTTCAGGATATTCAAGAACACGGTCTACCATCTGCTCTACTGTTTGTGACGTAATTTCAATGCCATGATTCGGACAAATTGGCGTACCAATTCGTGCAAATAATAAACGTAAGTAATCATAAATCTCCGTTACCGTTCCAACAGTTGAACGTGGGTTACGACTCGTCGTTTTTTGATCGATTGAAATTGCTGGTGACAATCCTTCAATCGTGTCCACATCCGGCTTATCCATTTGTCCTAAAAACTGGCGCGCATACGCAGATAATGATTCTACGTATCTGCGCTGCCCTTCTGCATAAATCGTATCAAATGCTAATGATGATTTCCCCGAACCAGACAATCCCGTTACAACGACAAGCTGATTTCTCGGAATGGTTACATCAATATTTTTTAAGTTATGTGCTCTAGCACCTTTTACAACGATAAAATCCTTGCTCTTACTCACTTTTTTCACCCTTCCGCTTTTAATTCTAATAGTAAATCTCTTAGTTCAGCTGCACGCTCGAAGTCTAACGCTTTTGCTGCTTCTTTCATCTCTGCTTCCATCTTCGCAATTGTCTTTTCGCGCTCTTTTTTCGTCATTTTCTTAGCAGGAGTTGCTTCGTATGTTTCTGTCTCTTCAGCAGCTGTCGTTGCACGGATAACATCACGAACGCCTTTTTGAATCGTTTTCGGCGTAATACCATGCTCTTCATTGTAAGCTTCTTGTATACTACGACGACGCTTCGTTTCTTCAATCGCAATTCCCATAGATTTTGTTATACGATCTGCATACATAATAACGCGGCCGTTTTCATTACGCGCGGCACGACCGATTGTTTGAATTAATGAACGTTCTGAACGCAAGAACCCTTCCTTATCAGCATCTAAAATAGCTACAAGTGATACTTCCGGAATATCTAATCCTTCTCGCAATAAGTTAATGCCGACAAGTACATCAAATTTACCGAGGCGAAGATCGCGGATAATTTCAATACGTTCTAACGTTTTAATTTCAGAGTGAAGATAGTTAACTTTAATTCCTACATCTTTTAAGTAATCCGTTAAATCCTCTGACATTTTCTTCGTTAAAGTCGTAATTAATACACGTTCATTTTTTGC
Organism: Bacillus sp. EB V-12; assembly: GCF_056158125.1. Classification (NCBI taxonomy): domain Bacteria; kingdom Bacillati; phylum Bacillota; class Bacilli; order Caryophanales; family Bacillaceae; genus Bacillus; species Bacillus sp. EB V-12. The sequence goes on from NZ_JBUXJL010000006.1 coordinate 225,099, forward strand.
AATACGATCTTGAATCTCTCCTAATAAATCGTCAATTTGCCCTTCAATTGGTCGTATATCAATTGGTGGATCTAAAAGCCCTGTTGGACGAATAATTTGTTCTATTACTTCTGGCGACTGCTCTAACTCATACGGTCCTGGCGTTGCTGAAACATAAATAACTTGATTCGTTTTCTCTTCAAACTCATCGAATGTGAGCGGTCTATTATCTAAAGCTGACGGCAGACGGAATCCATGATCCACAAGCACTTGCTTACGCGCTTGGTCCCCGTTATACATCGCTCTTACTTGCGGTACTGATACGTGCGATTCATCCATAACGATTAAGAAATCTTTCGGGAAATAGTCTAATAGCGTATACGGCGTTGCCCCCGCTGGACGAAGTGTTAAATGACGGGAGTAATTTTCAATACCTGAACAAAATCCCATCTCGCGCATCATTTCTAAATCATAACGTGTACGCTGTTCTATACGCTGTGCTTCTAACAACTTGCCGTTATCATTTAATTCCTTTAAACGCTCTTCTAATTCTTTTTCGATATTTTCAATAGCGACCTTCATCTTTTCTTCACGTGTAACGAAGTGAGATGCTGGGAAGATTGCTACATGATCACGTTCTGCTAATACTTCACCTGTTAACGCATTTACTTCACGAATACGATCGATTTCATCACCGAAAAATTCGATTCGAATACAATGCTCATCAAGTGATGCCGGGAAGATTTCAACTACATCTCCTCGCACACGGAATGTACCACGCTTGAAATCAATATCATTACGTCCATACTGTACATCAACAAGTTCACGAAGCAATTGATTACGGTCTTTTTCCATACCAACTCGAAGCGAAACAACTAGCTCGCGGTATTCTTCTGGAGAACCTAAACCATATATACACGAAACACTCGCAACGATAATTACATCGTCCCGTTCAAATAATGCAGACGTTGCCGAGTGACGCAATTTATCAATTTCATCATTAATCTGCGCATCTTTTTCAATAAACGTATCTGTTTGTGGTACATACGCTTCTGGCTGATAATAATCGTAGTAACTAACAAAATATTCAACTGCATTATTCGGGAAAAAGTCTTTCAACTCACTATATAACTGCCCTGCTAACGTTTTATTATGAGCCATAACAAGTGTTGGCTTTTGCACTTCTTTAATGACATTTGAAATCGTAAATGTCTTACCCGTTCCTGTTGCTCCAAGCAACACTTGCTTTTTCTTTCCACTATTAATTCCCTCTACAAGCTTCTCTATAGCTACCGGCTGATCACCTTGTGGGGAATACGCTGAGACAATTTCAAATTGACGTTCCAAGAAAATCCGACCTCCTCATAAAAATCTGTATTATTATTTTACCACGAATACCTATAAAAAACCTAAAAAAACGAACAGATATTCGGTAAAGTTTTCGACAATATACACATAGAAAAAGGAAGGAGTAAATACTTCCTTCCTCTACTAATTCTATTTTTTAGATACATATACTAAGTCATATCCATTGCGCCCAGCTTCATTCATACAATCTGTTAACCGATAAGTACTTTCTGATTCGCGCAGCTCTTTAACAATACTTTTACAACTATCTTTATGTAATCCTTTATGGTCACCAGCAAACTTGTCTTGTCTACTATCTAACACATAAAGGATATCTTTCCCACTATGCTCTAACATTTGAAAAACCGGGTCACCTTCATCGGTATACTGTACAATTCTTATTTTATCAACTTTCCCTTGATCAACGTTCATAACGAACTGTTCGAATTTATCTAGATTGGAAGTTCCTGCTCCCTTTACAATGACATCATTCTTCTTATCAATTGTAGTGCTAGATGGTGAACATGCTACTAAACTAAAGAGAAATAGACATATACAGCTGGTTCTTTTTTCTATTGTCATCCTCTCCTATAAAATTTATTTGTATACCAGAAAAGCTACTTTCAACTATGAAAGTAGCTTTTCTTTTCCTTTCTCCTTCTTCGGAAAAATCACATATGAAAATGAAATTGCTGTATCAACTAAAAATACAATCGCCCACACTTGGCTCACGCGACTTGCAGCTTTATTTAAAACGATTCCCGATTCTAACCAATTACCCCATTGTTCAAATGGAATAAATCCATACGCGAAGAAAAAGAATATGTGCACACCAACGAATAAAACAAGATGTAATATCCAATTTTTTATTTCCTGCTTTGCATAGGCCATGCCTGTTAATTCTACCTGTTCTTCAATAATAGGCGCCGGTTCATTACGCCATTTCGCAACTGATTTTTGTACAAATATATCAAGCTTCTTTAAATCCTTTTTCCCGTAGAAAACTGCATATAATAAAATGATTACAGTAATGATTTGAAAGTTAGAGAACTTTCCTGTTTGATAATAGTCCACTACTCCTAAAGTTAAAATAAACACTTCATTTACGAGGAGTACAATCCCCATAATAAAACTCGCCTTTTTCAAACGGAATCCGTAGCGAAGTAAAAAGAAACCGATAGCTGATAACCAAAATACAATTTCTGCCCCAATTAAAAAATACCAACGATATTCTGCGAGTATACTCATTTATCCTTCTCCCTTTCATCATAAATACGAAAAGCCTCATCCATATATACTAAAAGTTCTTCTTCAATTGGATACATGCTCATTTTCTGTGAATCTTCCTTCGATTTTCTAACTTCCCATAACTTATCTAAAAACGCTTCATCACCATTGGCCATTTCTAAACACTTCTGCATTAATCTCTTCATTGCCCCTTGTACTTCATCACTAGCAGCTTCTTTACCGTCTTTCATAAAAGTGCGTAATTGCTTTAATAAATCTACCCATTCTAAAACATTCGGATCTTCCTTACTCATGTTTGGTAAATTATGAAGCAATTTTTGTTCTTCCTTTGAAAACACTTCATTTTGAAATATTTCACGTATACGAGAAGACTGCTTCGAAAGCTGAATCAGTTCAAACATAACTTTCCAATCGAGTTCTCCCTCCACATCTACCGAATAAACAACTGCTTGTAAAACACTCTCCATTCGATTAAATTTCTTTTGTTCTTCCTGTACAAACCGAAGTTGTTTTTCAAGCGAATTTTTTAAATCCAGCTCACCTTTTACTAACATATTCGCAGTTTCTTTTAATGAAAATCCCATTTCTTTTAAAAATAAAATTTGTTGCAAACGAATAACGTCATTTTCACTATATAACCGATGTCCACCCTCTGTTTTTCCGCTCGGCTTTAATAAATCTATTTGATCATAATAACGTAGTGTACGTACTGTAACCCCTGTTTCTCTCGTAAATTGTTGTATTGAAATCACTACCATCACCTCTTCCCTTTCATTATAAAAGATGACGTTACGTAACTTTCAAGCGTTTTGTAAAAAAAATACAAAAAGCTGTTTATACAAAATGTATAAACAGCTTTTATGGAAATAACCCCTTTTGTATGGCGCGCCCACAAAATAAAATAAGTGCTCCAACAACAACACTCGTTGCCGTTTTATGATAATGGGCTAATAATAATAAATAATACGATAAACCTACAGTACCAATCATAATACAAATGCTCGGCACTGGATTACGAGAAAAGTTTTGCATTCCCCAAAGAAGCGAAAATATAGCTGTAGCGACACATAACACCGGTAATCCCATCCCAGTTCCCCTTTTTCTATCTATTATTCTTTGTTGCTAACACGCTCGTTGATGCGATACTTATTAATAAACCAAAACCAATCCTTATATATTTAAACGTTTAATCTAATTGAAATCTCTCAAGCTTATCATTTATTTTCTTTCCCCTTACTCCAGCGTAAAGATTTCCTCCACCTTCACTCCAAAATATTTGGCAATTTTTAAAGATAACTCTAGACTCGGATTGTAATGATGATTTTCAATCGCCACTATCGTCTGCCGCGTCACTTGCATCGCCTTTGCCATTTCAACTTGCGTTATATGATGTTGCTTTCTTAACTCTTTTATTTTATTTTTTACACCCATAGGATCCACCTTCAAAAGTAAAGATATCTTTACTTGAATTATAAATATTTTCCAGTTACAAGTAAAGATATCTTTACAAATTTTAGAAAAACATTTCATTGAACATCTACTCTAACAAAGTACAAGAGTAATTCAATTTATATCAGCGATTTTTTAAATATATCAGCGCAACTTAAATTATATCGGCGATTTCCCAAATATATCAGCGCAACTCTATTTATATCGGCGATTTTTCAAATATATCGACATCCGTAGCGCTACTATAATCATAAGAAAAAGCTGTCCCCAAATACCTTCGGGAACAGCTTTCTCCTCTACTACATAAATCCTAACGCATATACAAGAACGTATCCAAGAACCGATAAGCAAACCGAGCCAATCAGCCCTGCCACGAATGCTTTACTTCCTAATTTACGGAACGTTTTAAACTCTACATTTAAACCGAGCCCTGCCATCGCCATTGCGATAAGCATGTAAGCAAGAACAACAATGTATCCCGCAACAACTTCTGGAATAATCCCGAGTGAATGCACTGCACTCATCGCTAAGAACCCGAAAATGAACCATGGTATTGGAAGTTCGCGCCACGATTTCTTTTCTTTGCTACCTTCACTCTTACCAAACCATAGACCAATTAAAATCGCTACTGGCACAAGCATTGCTACGCGCGTTAACTTCACAATAACTGCGATGTCTACAGCAGTACTTCCTCCTGGCGCCGCAGCTGCGATGACATGAGCGATTTCATGAAGCGTCGCACCTGAGAATACACCATAACCGTACGGAGATAAACCAAGCACTGGATATAATAACGTATAAATAAGCGTAAATATGGTACCTAAAATCGCGATGATTGCTGCCCCAACTGCTGTTTCATCGTCCTTCGCTTTCACTTGCGGTGCAATTGCCACGACCGCGGCTGCGCCGCAAATTGCCGTACCGCATGCTGTTAAAATCCCAAGTTTCTTTTCTACTTTAAATACTTTCGTTAGTCCGTATACAACAAAAATAGTAAATGTAATAACAACCGCCGCGATGACCAATACTTTCGGTCCCGCCTTCGCAATATCAACAAGATTTAATCGCATTCCAAGTAAGATGATCCCAAAGCGCAGCAACTTCTTACTCGCAAAGTTCGTTCCTGCTATCGCCTCGTGAGGAACTCCAATTGCAGCGCGCCAAACCATCCCAATTAGAATAGCAATTACTAATTGTCCCATAATATTTAAAAATGGAAGCTCTGCTAAATATTTCGCGGCAATTGCGATTAATAATGTAATCCCAATTCCTTGCGAAAATCCAAAACGCTTCTTCTTTTGTATAACAAGTGTTTGTTCCATTTTGAACCACTCCAATAATCGTATTGGAACATGCATGTTCTTTCTACTTACATTATAAGAGAGTTTCTATAATAAGTTTAATACCAATACCAAATCTCTATCATCAGAAATACTTATGATAAGATGATAGAAAAAGAAAGGAGCCCATTATATGAACGTAGACATTTTAAAAATTTTTGTTACTGTCGTTGAACAGAAACACTTCTCCCGTGCAGCAGAATTATTAAACCTTTCACAGCCTGGAGTAAGTATGCATATACGCAACTTAGAAAACGAATTTGGCACTACGCTTATTCAACGCTCCCCGAAGCACGTCCAAGTTACTGAAGCTGGAAACATATTATATATACATGCAAAGCAAATGCTCTCTCTTTACGAAGATGCTAAACAAGAAATTAATGAACTACATAACGTTGTAACAGGAACACTTCGCATTGGTGCTAGTTTTACAATTGGCGAATACTTACTTCCAAAAATACTGGCTAACTATGCGAATGAAAATCCACACGTCGAAGTTCATACTTTCATCTCAAATACAGAAGACGTTTTGCAAAGCCTTCGCTCTAATCAAATTGATATCGGCCTAGTGGAAGGACAAGTCGTATACGCCGACGTAGATGTTGAAACATTTATGCAAGATGAAATGAAGCTCGTCGTCCCGCCAAATCATCCATTACTCCGCACAAATGAAATAAATGAAAGTACACTCCAAGATCAAGTATGGGTATTAAGAGAAAGTGGTTCTGGTACACGCGCTTATAGTGACCGCTTTATTCATCAACACCATTTAAAAATGAAACGATTCTTTACATTCAGTAGTATCCAAAGCGTAAAGGAAGCTGTTAGTGCCGGGCTTGGCATCGCTATCCTTTCTGATTGGACTGTACGGAAAGAGCTATTAGCAAAAGAACTATTCCACGTCGAAGTTCCAAATGAACAACTAATCCGTCCGTTTTCCATCGTGCGCGGTAAATATTTCATTCCATCTAAAGCCATTCAAGTGTTCTTAAATCATGTAGATTCTTTTGCGAAAAAACAGAGTTGACCTTCACATTAGTGTGAAGGTTTACAATACATGTAAAAGGAGTGAAATACATTGCGAATTGGAGAATTATCAAAAGAAACTGGCGTTAGTGAAAGATCACTAAGACATTACGAAGAAAAGGGCTTACTCCCTTCTAAGCGCCTTGCAAATGGCTACCGTGATTTTGATGAAAGTGCCATCGAAAAAGTGGAGCTTATTCAAATGTACTTACAAATTGGCTTAAATTTAGAAGAGACGGCAAGGATGCTGCGCTGCCTTGAAATTGAACCGCACCTGTACGACAATCCGTGCAGCAGTATCCTTACACTTTACGAAGATAAACTCAATGAAGTAACAAAGCAAATCACATTACTTTCCAACATCCAAACGAATTTGCAAAAACACGTTTCACTCCTAAAACATGCAAAAGAAAAGGAGTGATTACATGTTTGTTATACATGGCAGTTCAAGACAAAACGGAAATACAGAAGCTTTAACACATATGATGATAGAGGACATTGAAACAGAACAAATTTATTTGCGTGATCATACCGTCTATCCTATTACAGACCAACGTCATGATGCAGAAGGATTCCAATCCGTAAATGATGACTATGAGCAGTTAACCAAACGCATGCTAGAGCACGACACGATTATCTTTGCTACACCATTATATTGGTACGGAATGAGTGGACATATGAAAAACTTTGTTGATCGCTGGTCACAAAGCTTGCGCGATACATCTCTTCATTTCAAAGAAAAAATGAAAGGCAAAAAAATGTATGTTGTCATCGTTGGCGGGGATAATCCAAAGCTAAAAGCATTACCGCTTATTGCTCAATTCCAATATATCTTTGATTTTGTTGGTTCTTCATTTGAAGGTTATGTTATTGGAGATGCGAATGGACTGGATGAAATTAAAAACGATGCTGAGGCGCTGGCAAAAGCACAATTGTATAATAATAAATTCAAAAATAGCGAACAGAAATAAGTTTGACAAACCCTTTTGTATGCGCATACAATAAAAGTAATATTATGAAAGGAAGGTACTTTGACCAATGAAGTTCTAATTCTCTTATTTATTTCATCCATCACAAATAGTGAACAAAAATGATGAAAACTAGCAGGGGATTAGTCTGTCCATTTGTCGATACTTTCTTTCGAAACGATCATGTAAAAAATCGTTTATTTATGTACGATTTTTTACATACAAGGGCGACGTTTATCCTCTCTAGTGAAACTAGGGAGGTTTTTTTATGACTATTTTATTCGCACGTAATATTGAAAAGAGCTTTGGTGATCGCACACTATTTACATTACCATCACTGGAAATTCAAGCACAGGATCGCATAGGAATTGTCGGAGTCAACGGAGCTGGTAAATCTACGTTATTACAAATATTAAGTAAAGAAATAGAAGCTGACAGAGGCATAGTAACTCATCATAGTTCTATCGCCATCATTCCTCAGCTCAGCGAAGAACTACCGGAAACCGCTTCTTCTCTCGCAAAAGGAAAATGGAGTATTTCAAACGTTACCGACGCAATGAGCGGCGGTGAACGAATGCGACTAAAGATTGCGCATGCTCTCGAACAAAATGCAGGCATTTTATTCGCTGATGAACCAACAAGCCACTTAGATATGGTCGGTACAGAGCAATTAGAAAAGGCACTTTCATCTTATAAAGGGGCACTTGTTTTAATATCGCATGACCGTGAATTTCTAGATAATATATGTACCAAAATTATTGAAATTGAAGACGGTATTATTCAAGAGTACAAAGGTAATTATTCAAACTATCGAAAACAAAAAGAACGTGAACGAATACAAAAACAAGCAGAATATGAGCAATATATACAAGAAAAAAATCGTTTAGAACAGTCCATTCTACAAAGAAAGCAACGTGCTTCTAACATGAAAAAAATCCCAACACGGTTCAGTTCATCTGAATCTAGACTTTATAGGTTAAGTGGGGCTCATGGCCAAGAACAGGTTAGTAAAGCAGCGAAAGCATTAGAGACACGTCTCGAAAAACTAGAAAAGAAGGAAAAGCCAAAGGATCTTTCTCAAGCTCAATTTGACGTGCAATACCATACACCCATTCATAGTAAGGTGGCAGTACAATTCAATAAAGCAACAAAGAAAATAGGCGACCGTATACTATTTAAAAATATGAATGGAACTATTGCCCCTGGTGCAAAGCTTGCCGTTTTAGGGGCAAATGGAAGCGGCAAAACCACTTTGTTCAACATGCTTCTCACAAACGAGCGTGGCATGCAGCTATCGAAAAGTTGTAAAATTGGATACTTCGAACAAACATTATCTATTTTAAAAACAGATAAAACCATTTTAGAAAATGTTCTAGAAGAAACAAACTATACAGAAGCATTCGTTCGCACAATACTTGCACGACTTCTATTCCGCCGTGAGGATGTTCATAAACCTGTGCACGTTCTAAGCGGGGGTGAACGAATGAAGGTTGCACTCGCAAAAGTATTTTTAGGAAACTATAATATGCTTCTGCTAGATGAACCGACAAACTATTTAGACTTAGCGACGCAAGAAGAATTAGAAACCATGTTACAAGAATATCCTGGCACAATACTTTTCATTAGCCATGACCGTGCCTTTATTCGCTCTGTTGCAGACCATATTCTACACGTAGATGAGAATGAACCAAGAATCTTCCACGGTAATTACGAGCAATACACAAAAAGAACCACCGGAGATTCTGTAAACGTTACTGAGCAAGAAATGTTACGATTACAAACAAAATTAACAGAAGTCATCGGCCGGATTTCCATTCCAAATCATCACGATGACATCACATCTCTCGAACAAGAATACGCAAAATTATTAACTCAAATTCAAAAATGTAAAGAAGCACTCTAATGTCTTCCCTATATATCGACGGGGCATTCCACATTTCCCAAGAAATATTGAATCTTCGACATAGAATACAAAAAGCCGTGCATCAGCACGGCTTTTCATTTTAGATACGGACAGCAGTCCCGCTCACAGCAACCATTAGCATTCCTTCGCGAACTACCTCGTAATCCACGTCGATACCAACAATTGCATTTGCATTTTTTTGTCTTGCGAAAGTTTTCATTTCTTCCATTGCGATGTCGCGTGCTTCTTTTAATTTACTTTCATAAGCACCCGCACGACCGCCGACAACGTCACGGACGGAGGCGAAAAGGTCACGAACGATATTCGCGCCCATAATCGCTTCTCCATTGACAATATCGATGTACTCAATAATTTCTTTTCCTTGAATTGTAGACGTTGTTGTTACAATCATACTTTATAGCCTCCCATATGAGATTTTTACCTACTTATGGTGCACTAATTCTGTACAAATTATATTTACGAACTAAACTGAGCTTCGTATAACCTACTGTATCCTCCACCTTGCTCAATTAATTCATTATGTGAACCTTGTTCTGCAATACCATCTTTATTTACAACGACGATGCGATCTGCATTTTTAATCGTTGCAAGTCTGTGAGCGATAACTAATGTTGTACGGCCAACAGATAGCTCCGCAAGCGATTTTTGAATCGCAAGTTCTGTCTCTGTATCTAATGCAGAAGTTGCTTCATCCAATATTAAAATTGGAGGGTTTTTCAAGAACATACGAGCAATAGCTAGACGCTGCTTTTGTCCACCTGAAAGTTTCACGCCGCGCTCACCGATAACAGTATCTAAACCGTCCGGCTGTGAGTAAATTAAATCTTCTAATTGCGCACGTTTTACTGCCTGCCAAATTTCAGCTTCTGATGCTTTTAAATTTCCGTAAGCGATATTTTCACGAATTGTTCCTGAGAATAAGAACACGTCTTGCTGCACAATTCCAATTTGCTTACGAAGTGAAGATAATGTCATATCTTTCGTATCAATTCCATCAATTTGAATCGATCCAGATGATTGTTCATAAAAACGTGGTAATAGGCTACATAACGTCGTTTTCCCAGCTCCTGATGGTCCAACGAACGCAACTGTTTCACCTGCATGTATTTTCAAACTAATGTCATTTAAAATCGGTTCTTTGTTTTCATATCCAAACGTAATGTTGTTATATTGAATATCACCGTGTACATGCTTCACTTCCATTGCATCTTTAGAGTCTACAATGTCAGGCTCTGTTTCAAGAAGCTCTACATATCTTTTAAAACCGGCGATTCCTTTCGGATAGCTTTCGATTACCGCGTTAATTTTTTCAATTGGGCGGAAGAAAATATTCGTTAATAGAACGAATCCGATAAATCCACCGTACGTTAATTCTCCTTGCAGCACAAACCATGTACCGCATATTAAGACGAAGAGCGTTACGAGACGCATGAGCATATAACTAATCGACGAATTTAACGCCATAATTTTATACGCCATTAATTTTGTTGTACGGAAACGAGCGTTGTTAACAGCAAATTGCTCTTTCTCAAACTTTTCATTTCCGAATGCTTGTACAACGCGAATACCACCAACATTGTTCTCAATGCATGCATTAAAATCAGCAACGTCTGAGAATAAACGTCTAAATGTACCTGTCATTTTTTTATTAAAGTAAAGTGCTAACCATAATAGGAATGGAATGACGAAGAACGTTAATAACGCTAACTTCCAGTTGATCATCATCATAAATGAGAATGCCCCAACTAAAGTCATTACGGCAATAAATAAATCTTCTGGTCCATGGTGAGCAATTTCCCCAATTTCCATTAAATCGTTTGTAAGGCGTGAAATTAAATGACCTGTTTTATTATTATCAAAAAATCTGAATGATAGCTTTTGAATATGATCAAATAATTTCTGCCTCATATCTGTTTCAATGTTAACACCAAGCATATGTCCCCAATATGTAACGACATATTGTAAGCCTGCATTTAACATATAAACTGCGAGTAAACCGAAACAAGCCCATAAAATAAGCGTCCAGTTTTGCCCTGGCAATAACTTATCAATAAATTGATTTACGATAAGCGGGAAGCCGAGTTCTAATAATCCTGCGACAACCGCACAAGAAAAGTCGAGTATAAATAAACCTTTATACGGTTTATAGTACGAGAAAAATTTACGCAGCATATCTTACCTCCATTTTCCAAAATTAAAAAGACTCCCTAAATGATAACCATTATCAAATAATTATTCAAGTTATCCGTCTATGAAACTGAAAATAAGCTTTGCGATAGTTGTCGTTTTTTGCTGGAAAGTCGATATATTCGAATAATCCCCGATATATTTCGAGTTGCGCTGATATATTCGGAAAATCTCCGATATAAATTTCATTTACTAACTATCCCTCCAAAAAACAAAAAAAGGTACCACCACAAGGTGATACCATTCCTTCTATTTGTGATTTTTCATAATTAATAAAACTGAAAGCTTATTATTTCCAATGTTTTTTCTTAATTTTTTTCATAATTCTCCTTACTAAAACCTACCTAAAACAATTATTGAATATTACTTTTATAATTAAGCAAAATTAAGTAACAATCATTGAAGGATTCTCAGACTGATAAAATTTATTTTAAATATAATATTTCAAAACACATTCAAACTGTACAAAGAAAAGAAAGTCTAAATTTTTATTTTTGGAACTTGATTGGGACAAGAAAGTCTAAACCAAAATCTTTTTAGATTTATATAATAACACGTCTGTTGATTATCTAAATTCTACCAAAAAATGAATGCAACAGAGAGATTCCTCTTGTACAATGTAAGTTACCACGTCCCACATATTGATTCAAAACTTTTTTTCAGAAGCAGAGCTCCAGGCGATTTTAATGGAGTTCAACCACACCGATACAGCCCGAAAATGCACGGTTTCTACTGTTATTTCTTATTTGATTAGTGCTGCGACAAATGAATGGAAAAGCTTGCATCACGCAGCCGATGTTGGTCCGAGTGTTGGACTCATTTCCGTCGATCATTCATCCTTGTCAAAACACATGAAAGCGCTAGATTACGCCATTATGAAACGTATTTTCGAAGTTATTGTTGGCAAGTTAAATCGAGCTACACGTCGAACGCTAAAGATGCCGAGAACGCTTCTTTCAATTGATTCGACGACTATTACTGTCGGTAAAACACGTTTACCATGGGCCGTTTATCACGGCGAACGTTCGGGCATAAAACTGCATGTCAGCTTCACAAACGAAACAGTGATGCCTCTTCAAATCGTTGAAACAACAGGGCTCAAACATGACGGTCCCATCGGCGTAAGCCTTGAGGATAAACGCTTTATTCTCGTTTGTGATCGCGCGTATTTTTCAATTGATAAAGTAGATTGCTACGTGACTGAAAAAGAAAAGCAACATTTTGTTATCCGATTAAAAGACAATGTTCAATTGAATCGCAAGAAATCACTAAAAGGCACACGTCCCACGGATTCAAATGTGACAGCTGATTTCACGTGCACAATCGGTACGCCACAAAAACAGACGAAAAAACGCCATCGTGTCGTGCAATTTACCGACTACGAAGGGAAAGACATGCGTGTCGTGACCAGTTTGATGAACGTGACAGCTGAAGAAATCGCCGCCATGTACAAATCGCGTTGGCCATCGAGTCCTTTTTCCGCTGGATTAAGCAGAATTTGAACGTTCCCGTGCTATTTGGCACAACATCAAATGCGGTGTTCAATCATTTGTTCGTAGCTATGATTGCCTACGTTTTACTAAAATTTCTTCACGTAAAAGGTAGTAAGAAAAAACATATCAAACCGTTGTCATTCGCAGGTTTCACACGCCTGTTTCTTTGTGATACTCTGCCGTTTGATTGGAGAATTTATTTGACAGAAATACTAGCATTCCATCGGCAAATAAACCAAATAAATACTGTATAATTTTGGTTAATCAACACATGTGGCTTTACATAAAACTAAAGAAAAAATGATTGAGCCATTACAAACAAGCCCCTTATAATAAAACAGATAAAGACTGGTCTTCTATATCTCGCTCTGATAATTCAATTAATTCGATTTCTCGCATACCATTGCAAACAGAAATCACATATTCTGCTCGATTAACATTGTAAAAATAAGAGGGAATCTTATGATCTAATGAATTAAAAGAGTTTAAGTTCATTGATAATCCCTTTCCAATACACTTTATGTAGGCTTCCTTTTTGGTCCAAATTTCATAAAATCGCTTATCCTGATAAGAAGTGTTCTCAGTAATATATGAAATCTCATTATTGTTGAAAAATCTTTCTGCTATATTTAGCTCTGCATTTTTTATTAATTCTATATCTACTCCTATTGGATAGTCTGAAATAGCTACAGCAATAGCATTTCTCGTATGAGATATATTAAATTCAAATTTAGAAACACTTCTTAACATAGGTTTACCATAGTAAGTTATATCAAAAACAATATCTTTGTTCTCAATATCCATATTACGGCATATTATAGTTCTTGTAAGCAATTCGGCATATAGACTTAATTTTTTATCTATATCAAACCTATAACGTTTAATTTTTTCTTGTTTTTCATTAGACACAAACGTTTGCATTAATTCAAACTTTGGATTATCTATTCTATCTGTTACACTAGCAAAATATAATTTACACATTTTTAATCTGTACGTTTAAACTCTCAACTTTAGAGACTACATAATTTATTAATGACCCAATAATAGGGAATTCCGATAATAGCAACATAGCATCATCAAATTCAAAACCATATGTTTTTTCGATCGCTACAATAATTTTAATAAAAGTAATAGATTCTAAAATATCTGTTACTTCACTTTCAAATGTATTTTTTTTGTTTTTAACAATACTTTCAATTTGTCTTAATAATTGTTCTTCCATTACTATATCCTCCGTTATACTTATACTAAAAGTCAATTGTAAGCACTTCCGGCCATGAATTTCACTTGTCCCCACCCGTGTATCCCACCGGCGTTCGCGTTATGCATTACGCTGATTCACACGTTCTGTATTCCGCTCATAGCGTTCTGCCCCAATGTCTTGGACTACTTCCGCCTCCATCTGGGGTTGCACCAGCACTTGCATTGCTTCTCTTAAAAAATCGACATTGCCTTCATTTCCGCTCTTGCGTAACAGCTCCAAAAGTGAGATTCTATCTATAGAAGCCACGGTTTTGATCCTCCTTCTAAAGTTGAGTCGCGTCACTTTAGTAGAATCATACCGTGGCTTCCCTTGTCAAAAGGCACAGTTCTTTTTTACACCACTACTTGAGACTTTAACGTTTCTCTCATTTGAATTAATTCAAAATAGAATTAATGGGGGAGATTACCCCCGTATTTCCAGGCGATCCAGGTGGGTGGCCTGGTAAATATTTTGAGTCTCTGTATCTTTAACAATAGTATTTACAATATCATTAGGATACCGATTCAAAAAAAAATGTTCTCCTTTAAACTTATGAAATTTCACGTTTCCTTCAACAACTTCACTCCATTTATGCATTTCATTGATATGAGTCGAAAAATCGCTATCCGCATAAAAAACGCTTACTCCACAACTTATTTTTTCTGCTTTGGGCTGAAACTTATAATTGTCCAAAATTATAAAATCTGCTCGCAAAATCGGAAGAAACATATCCATAATCTCTTTTGTATAAAACTCCTCTGGTATTCCCCCATATTGTTCCACCTTTGTCAAGAAAGTTTCATTAGTCATATTTTCAATGTCTTCTCTCTTTTCAAAAATATGTGGAGCATCTCGCCCAGAAAAAAACAGATGCCTTGGTTCCTTAGTTCCCATTTGCTTAAGTTTATAATATATCTCATAAGTCAATAAGGCTCCCATGCTGTGTCCAAATATAACATATTCATCGTCATATTCTAATTGTTCACTTATTCTTTTGGCGATATCTTCACTTGCTTCACCAACAGACTGGTAACAAGGCTCTGTGAATCGAGTTCCTCTTCCAGCCAATTCACATATACACAATTCATATCTATCCGGCAGTAGTTTTTTCCATTCATAATATGCATTTACCGACGCTCCAGCATATGGAATAGGAAATACTTTTATTTTATTTATTTCACTCACTCCTATGTTCAACTTGGGCCCACTATCATTACTATATAAACCTATAAGTATTCAAGATACATTTAATTGTACTTCTCTATCTCTCGCTGCTCTGCCAGCAACAAATTCACCATATCACTATAGCTATTCAAACCGTCTGTCTGATTATTTGCCTTCAGATATACATCATTTACATTTCTTGAAATACTTGAAATAACACCCTCATACTTATCCCGGTACTGCTCATTTTGTTCTATATCATGCTGCACCGCCTTGGACAGACTGGACATTATATCAGACGCCTGATCTGGATCCACTTTCTTTAGCTCAGATATAGAATAATCAAATGCTAGAAAAAAACCACTGTAAAGTATCATTGGATCATCCTGCTGCTTACATGCCAGATATGCTATAAAATTTGCCTCATCCTCATGCATGAAACCACTCTGATGTGCCAATTCATGTGCCATAGTAACAGGCACCAAGAAAACGGGCACATTAACATTGATATTGGATTCATAAGTAAAAGGGACAAAGATACCATTTATCCCTGCATGCGACATTAGCTTTGACATCACAACTGGTTTTGGTGTTGAGTATAAAGAATGCTCCAAAATAGGATATTCCTTTGATAACATTTGCATCGAGAACACTGCGTGTTGTGCATAATAATCAAAAGCCTCTGGTACTTGAGCCAAAAGATCAGTGTCCGCTAACTTTTCCCTTGCCAATTCCATTTCAACGGCAAGCGACTTACTCAATTTGACCAGTTCCTCCTTGCTGTAGTTCTCTTCTTTATATTCGGTATAAGACAAAAAAGAATATCTGTGATAGTTTATTCCACCCAAAATAGTATAACAAAAATATATCACGCTACAGATCGTAACTATTCCTAGAGCACCACGATAAACTACCATCCTACGTACACCTTTACTCATGATAACCTTGCGCACATAATAAACGATATAAAATAGAAAAAGTAACACAACCAACACGACGAGCCATTCACTAACAGAAAACTTGACCCAAGAAGGTACAAATCCTACTATTTTTGACAATAACGGATATACAGACCTACTGTATTTTTCCGCCCAATCCTGATGGTTCTGCGCGTATTTTGTCAGTATGTAAGCTATAACTCCAAGTGAAATCAACGGTAATCTCTTAAGTAAAAGCTTTTTTATAATGTACTCCCCCTATCCAATAAATATCGGATGTACTCCATGTAACCTAGTCATATCATTTCTTTATTTCAACATACTTTTCCTCATAAAAATCATGCTTATTAGAAAAAACATATTGATTCATAAAATCTATAGGAAGTACTTCATAAGCCCAGTAGGTACCATTAGGTCTATTACTTGAAATAACTTGTCGGGCGATTTCAGCAGCCACTGTACCCGTTAACTCTGAACTCGTTTCCATTTGTAAATTCAATCTGCACCTAACATCCTTTCCATTTTTCACTCCTGTAGCATCAATGACTAAAGCTATCCATTCCTCTTTAGGTTGCTCCTCTAAACTAATGTCTAGTTTTTTCAGGGCTTCTTCAACCGAAGACTCAAGTTGCATTTGATAAAATTGCATTGCTAAACGAAAAATATTATCATTTGCTGCTATATTGTACCAGTGGAGTTCTTGTACCGAACTAACTTCCAGAATATCAATGATCTCTTGACTTAAATACGGTTTCTTATAGACAGGGACATCCACTTCAGGTACAAATTCTTTCTTCATCATATTTATATTTTCCGTTTTAACACAATGATCACTCCAATAAGAATCTGTTTTTCCAATTACACTATGGCCACTCATTAATATATCTGAGATAGAAGTTTTCGTATAATGTTCCGCACCACCAATATAACAATTCACATACTTCGTTTCGTCTAATAAATGATTTATTACTCGTTTTAATAGCAGACCTGTAATTCCAGGACAAAAACCAGCTCCTATGTAATTTACACCGTTAGCTTTAAGCTCTATTTGCTCCTGACTCAATAATAAAGCATTGGAAGCATCGACATATTTTGCTCCTACTTCCATAGCTGCCTGAGCAACTCTATCTTTAATTATAAATTCAGGCCCTGCACAATTAATGACAACCGTACAATCAGTACAGAACGCAATCAAGTTCTCCCAGTCAGAAACATCCAGGAATTGGTAGTTAAAATTATTAAGGTTCATTAATGCTGTAGGTTCACGCCGCTGTCCGCCCTTAACAATAAAGTCTTTACATAAGTTCTTACAGATGACTTCACCAATCATTCCGCCACACCCAACAACTGCGATTTGCTCCATCCGTACGACACCCCTTTCATCTTATACAAGATTTAAAATACGAGACTAGTTATACCTTTCTCTATTAAAAGATCATTATTATGTCTACTCAACATACTCAATGCATAAAATCTTTGTTTGGCTTCCATTAATTTATGATACGTGCCGTGTTCTTCAATTTTCCCATTATTCAATAAGACAATTTCATCATATCCACTAAGAATTGATTCATCCAGCCTATGAGTAATGGAAATTCTCGTAATGCCCTGCATTTCACTTAACATACACTCAAGGTCACTAGCTGTTTGATTGTCCAACGCTGAAGTCGCCTCGTCCATAAGTAATATAGGTGATTTTCTCAGGAGTGCTCTTGCTATAGAAATTCTCTGTTTTTCCCCACCTGAAAAATGGATTCCATTTTCTCCACATAATACATCAAAGCCGCCTCTGTCATGAATCAATTTCTGTAACATACTCTTCTTTATTACTTGCTCAAACTCATCTGTGTCACATTCACGAAACAATTTAATATTTTGTTCAATCGTATCATCAAAGATAAAACAGTCCTGATGAATAAAACTAACATTTTGGAAAATGGACTGATCACTTATTTTCTCAAGATCAACCCCGTCATACCTGATATTTCCTTCATACCCATCATAAAACCCAGTCAACATCTTTAATAAGGTTGTCTTTCCACTCCCACTTGTTCCTACAATGGCATAAGACTTTCCATATTCAAATTCAAAATTAATATCATCTAAAATTTTTTTCCCATCTACGCTTAACGAAAGCCCATTTAGAGAAATTTTATTACTGAATTTAGGGATATCAATTCTTTGAGTTTGATCCGTTTTTGCCTCTCCAATTTTATTGAAATTCATTAATAAAGCCCGACTGGCCTGCCTTTTGGTAAAACCGGTTATGAGTCTATTAATGGGAACTGTTACGCAATTTAACAATTGAATAAAAGCCATAATCTCTCCTACTGTAATTTCTCCTTTCATTAGCTGCTGAGTACCCACAATAAATATGACTACAGCAACAAGAAAAGTTGAAATATCAGTAAGTGACATAATGAGTGACAACAGATTTTCGTATACCATTTTTGCTTTTTCCTGCTTGTTCGCCTTTGCCTTTGCCCTTTCAAAAATCTCCTTTTCGATGTTAAAGCTCTTAACAACCTGATTTCCAGACAATATATCTTTAATGAAAGATACATAATTTTTATTTTGCTCAGCCACTTCACCTTGTGCTTTTTGCATACGATTATTAAATATACTCGAAACTGCAAGTGGAATGATACAAGTGAGTAATATACTCAATGCAAGGAATGAATTAATGATAAACATCGCAAGCACTCCACCTACAAGCATAGCTAGCTGAACAAATATTTCCACGGTCCCTTTTATATAATCGTTTTGAATTATCGTTATATCATTTGACAATCGTGATATGTAGGTTCCATTACTCTCCTTGTTGAAACTTCTCATATCTAACCGCAAAATATTTTCAACAAGGGTATTTTTCAGGTTTAACGTTGCCCTTTTTGTATATAAATTTTTAACAGCATACCCCACATACATTCCCACTGCACCTAAAGGCAATAAAATAACGGAAACAGTAGTCACCTTAATGATATTGTCAATATCTTTATTAATAGAATAATCAATAAACTTTTGTAGTATAATTGCCAATGCAATAAACAGAATAGATGTCATGATACCAAGTAAGCAGGACAAAATAAATAAGCCTATATTCTTTTTGTATATGCTTTTTGAAATTTTTTCATTCATACTATAAGCCCTCTTCTTGTTTCTAATTTCAATTAGAGCATGTTTAATTAACACTCCAATTGTTTATTGCTAGATCATGTGCTTATTGCTCTCGAATATATAGCGTACTTTCCCCTTTCAGATATTTTGGATGGGGTCGCCACGAGCATAAGCACATGATCCGGCATCATTAAATATTCTTCATGACATCCTTAAGGAGCTCTTCTTCAATTGTAATACCCGAAACACGGGCACTCAGAATATCGTTATGAGTGTAAAAGTGCATTCCAACTCCGAGGTCTTCACCATCTACAACCATTGTTTCTAAAGAAATCTCCTCTGATAATATGCTATCTTTACTTGCATATTTATGAAGTATTCCTTGATAGTTAATGATTGGAATTAGATTTATCATGTAATCAACACCATACTTTTGCGATATGAGCAACAGCTTCTCTGTAATTGCACGTTTATCAACACTATTTTTGCCTAATGCTAATAGAACTTGCGCTTGCGTTTTGGTATTAATATCAAATATAAAATAATCCAAATTTAAAGATAATCCCAACATTTTCTTGTTTAGATCGTTTCTGTTATGTTCCATAATGGCAAATGGTATTCTAGGTAATTTTTCAAATAAATCACTGTACATAAGCCCTGATAAGAATTCCATTGCTGTTTCATTGGGATATTCGTTAAATTTCTGGATTTGTAAATCATTTAGTTTTATATCAATTTTTGTAACTATTTTAGAATCTCTTCGAGAGTTCAACCTAGATGCCTTCTTAGCAACTTCAAGATATTTTTCAATCTCCATCTCTTGCTCCCCAGAGATTTCTAAACTCTTAACTTGATTTTGAATTATTTTGCAATAATTTATATAAGAATACTCTTTTTGCGTGTTAAATCTGTTCGTTAAAGCTTCATAAATCATAGTCTGTAACAAATCTTGCGAAAATCCGTCCCATACAAGATGATGAATCGCGCTAAGTACCAAGCAATTATTCTCATCTATTTCACAAATCAAAAATCTAGATAATAGCTTGCCATCTGCCAGAAAATCTAATTCATTAACAATTTTTTGGAGATTTCCAACAGATAATAACCCTAAACTACCTTTCATAATTGGAATTTCCCAATCATCAGTATATTCGTATTCTTCTAAATAACGCATTTTCTGATTGAGCTTTGTTCTTAATGCACCATGCATGGAAATTATCTTCTTTATTGCTAAATAGACACTTCTCGCACTGCTTTCTATGCTTATTATGTTAGTGATAGCATCAGTATCTTGACGTAAAAACACTTCCTGACCCGCTAGTAATTGGCAATTTGAAAAACAACGTGCTTTAAGATAATTGTTTCCATAATGATTCAATTCCTTCTGGATGGCGATCCTCAAATCACTGTCACGGTTATCCTCAAGCCAATTATTATCGGTATATGTTACATCCGCTGAAGTTCTTGCTACTTCCTTAATATTTTCACAGATCAGCCTTGCTGTCTGTTGATTCATTAAATCCGCAACAGAAAGTTCATAGCCTTGTTGCCGCAACTTTGAAACCACCCTAATTGCTTTGATTGAGTCTCCTCCCAGTTCAAAGAAGCTGTCTTCAATGCTGATGGGTGACACGCCCAGAATCTCTTCGTATACCTCGACTACTGCTTGCTCTTTTTTAGTTCTAGGTGCTATATATTCACGTCCCGCCAAAACATCCGGTTCAGGCAATGCTTTCCTGTTCAGCTTCCCGTTCTGGTTCAGTGGTATTGTCTCAATCTGCATCATGAATGCTGGTATCATATAATCCGGCAGTTCTTTTCTCAGCCCATCCCTGATTTTAGAAATGTCCAGTTTCTGAGTTCCGTCTGTCGCTACTAGGTATGCGCATAAGCTCTTGCCACCTCTCGCTTCCAACGCAATGACTGCCGCATTTAATATACCCGGCTGATTCCTTAGAACGCTCTCGATCTCGTACAACTCTATCCGATATCCTCGGATTTTAACCTGCTCATCTATTCTTCCCAGGTATTCTATATCCCCGTTAGGCAGCCATCTCGCCAAATCTCCGGAGCGGTATAACTTCCCCTCTCCATAGGGATTGTCGATAAACTTCTCCGCTGTTAATTCAGGCTGGTTTAGATATCCTTTGGCTACTCCGTCTCCTGCGATGCATAGCTCACCAGGAATCCCTACGCCACATAACTCCATCTCATTCAGTATATATAGCTGTATATTGGCAATGGGATGTCCGATTCCTACACTTAAACCCTTATCTTTTTCGCTGGAATAGACATAGTCACAGCATCCTACGGTAGTCTCTGTAGGGCCATATTCGTTATGAATCTTTACGCTGTCTCCCAATAGCTTCTGCGTTTTCCATGCAGTATCTGTTGTTAACTCTTCTCCACCGACAATCAGTGTTTCTAAATTCGGTACATCTACGCCGTCTGCATAAGTTTCCAGCATCTTTAAATGAGAAGGGGTAAGCTTCAGGAAGGTTACCCTGTTATCTTTTAATGCTGCCCTTAACCTTTCCTCCGTGTCTCCTCCCTTTAGTAGAAGACATCCACCACTGATAAGCGGTAAATACAAGGAAGTTATTGAGAGGTCGAAACTTAAGCTTGTAATTAATACCGTCGTACAAGCTTCCTTCTGGTATTCTTGATCTGCATACGACAAGTAATGATCCAAATTGCCTCGTGTCACCGCCACACCTTTGGGCTTTCCTGTCGTTCCTGATGTGTAAATCACATAGGCTATGTCACTTTTTTCAACAGCACACGCTGGATTTGTCTCTTTCTCACCCAGATCTTCAAGATTCATCGAGATGAATGGGACTTCCGTTTCCATAGTCTTCTCTCTTGTTAAAATGACCTTGGGTGCTGCATCGTTTAAGATATGCTCTATTCGTTCCTTCGGAAACGCTGGATCAATCGGTACATAGGAGGCTCCACTCTTTAGCACGCCTAAAATTCCAATAATCGTTTCCACTTCCAGTGAAGTCATGATGGCAACTCTATCATTGGGCTGGACACCTAACGAAATCAGTTCCCATGCCAATGCATTTGCCTTTCGATTTACTTCTCCATAACTAAGTACTCCCGTTTCGTATTCGATTACCGTCTTCTCGGGTGTCTGTTCTGTATGTGTCTCGAATAACTCTACTACCGTATGATTCTGTGCATACTCCGTATGTGTATCATTGAAAGCGGTTAATATTCTTTGTTGTTCTTCCTCACTGACCATGTTTAAATCAGACAATTTCATTTCGGGGTTAGCTGCCATTATTTTAAGCAAAGTCGACATCCGAACAAGAAGGCATCTTACCTCGTCTAATGCATATTTCCCCGAATTATACATTACAGCAAGTTGTAAAGTTCCCTGTATAAACGCAGTCATGGATATATCATAATTGACCTCCTCCCTTTCACTCTCCAGTTCTATATTAAATCCAGATATTCCGTCATATGCCGATTTGTCAACATAATAATTCTCGAATACAAACAGCGTTTGTATCAAATTGTTTCCAATCCTACTACTGCTCTGCATTTCTGTCAGTGAACTGTACTCGTATTTCATGCTCTTGATTGCCTGTGCCTGCATCCCCTTGAGTAGTTCGCTCACTGTTTGCCCATCCTTACTCGTTATACGCGAAGGAATTGTATTAATGAACAACCCTACCGCTTGATCAATCCCTAGTAGATTAGCGTTCCTTCCCGAGACAACCTTACCAAAAACAACGTCTCTGCTTCCATTATATTTCTGTAACAACAGCCCCCATGCCGCCTCAACCACAGTACTTACCGTTACATTCAGTTGACTAGCCATTTTCTCTATCGCCTTTGTTGTTTCTCCCGACACCGCCAATTCCTCAAGTCGAGATTCAGCTTCTTGATTATTCTCGATTCCCAACGGTGGGACTGTTATCACGGAGTTGTAATCTTCCAGCAACCTGTTCCAATACATAAGAGCTTCTTTTTTGTTTTGTTTCTCAAACCATCTGATATACTCGCTGTATGGTAAAATTTGTTTCTTTTCTGCTTCCAACAGCTTTTCCATCTGTACCCTGCTGGCACCACCGTTTATCAGCTCGTAATACTTGATAAAGTCCCGAAACAGTAGTGACGTACACCATCCATCCATAATGATGTGATGTTTTGTCCACAAAAGCGTACATTGGTTTTCCCCCATACGCAAAACTGTAAGCCGCAGTAAGCTATCTTCTGTTAAATCAAACCCGCGTGCGATATCCGCCTTCTTTAACACTTCTTTTTCTTCCAGACTGTAAACATTGATTTCACGGAGTTCTATGGGCCGATCCCGTACGACTACCTGCAAAGGCCTTTCAGCCCTATCTGTCAATATTTTCGTCCGCAATACCTCATATTTTCCTGCTAGAATATCAAGACTTGTCCTCATATTTTCCATATTGAGATTTTTATGGATATTAAGTACTGTCTGCAGCACATAGCTTGTCGCACTTTTATCAAACAATTTATGGAATAAAATTCCTTCCTGTAGTGGCGTCATTCCGTATATTTTTTCAATTTCACCAGTCACCGCAAGTTCTTTCAATTCCCTATATGACATATCGGGTATTCCATAATCCGATGGTGTTTTTACCACACCTTGTTTTGATAAACTCGTCTCGACAACATCCGTAATCGCTCTTTCATAAGCCAACACAAATGCCTGAACGTCTTCTTCTGCATACAGTCCCATATCATATGTCAAATCAAATCTTAATCGCCCATTCAAAATAGCTCCATTCAGAGACAGTCCTGTTTTTTCTGAATTTTTTTCAGATATATTTCGGCCTAATGACATTTCCGACATTGATATACCTTCATAGCTATCAAGTTCGTTATCCAGTGCTCCGAGATAATTGAACATTATTTCCGCACTCATACTAAGTATTTCCTTGTTACCCAGATGTTTCAATACCCCATATCCAAGTCCGTGGTTTGGAACCTGACGCAAGGCTTCTTTTGTCTCAATGATTGTTTCTTCTACCGTTGCCCCTGTCTTCAAGACCACATAATATACACTCGTAAACCATCCAACCGTGCGGTCTATGGCTATCTCTTTATCTATTGCCTCTCTACCGTGCCCTTCCATTTCTATGGTTATCTGTTTTGTGTTTTTCCATCGATTTACCGCAACTGCCAGTGATGCCAATAGTAAGTCATTTATTTCTGTTCCGTATGTCTTCCCTGCTTCAAACAGCAACTTCCTCGTCGTTTCAGAATTAATTTCCACTACTTTGGTTTTGTATCGGCCACTCGCTGTTCCAATGCTCAGTGCCTCGGTGTTCTCCGATTTTTTTGCTATATTCCCCCAATATTCAGCCTCATCCAAGAGTGTTTCACTCTCAGCATATTGCGTCAGAGCCTCCGCCCAGTCTTTGAACGAAGCAGTTTTCTTTGGCAATGTGATTTTCCCCGTTTCCTGCATCTGCCGATATCCGGTAAACAAATCTGCCAGTATAATCCTCCATGACACACCATCTATTACCAGATGGTGTACACAGATCAGTAAATGATCACTACTATCTGTATGGAACAACCCTATTTTCACCAGAGGGCCTTCCGCAAGATCTATGCTTGCCTGTATTTTGTTACTTGCACACTTTATCTCTTTCGCTACATCTTCTGTGTTGGTATAATCATTCTCGTACCAGTCGTACAACTTGCTTTTTTCTATCGGTAGCGTGATTTGACGCTGTCCGTGGTACACATTCCTCAGCACATCATGATGTTTAACGACCTCAGCAATTGCCTCTTTCAAGTAAGGTACATAAAACCTTTCCTTACTTTTTAACATTAACGCTTGATTGAAATGACCTGAAACCGCATGATTCTTGCTGAAAAATTCATGTTGTATCGGAATTAATGGAATTTCCCCATTGACTTCTCCTTGTTCATACACTTGACTTACTTTGCTCACCTTCATATTTTCACAGATCAGCCTTGCTGTCTGTTGATTCATTAAATCCGCAACAGAAAGTTCATAGCCTTGTTGCCGCAACTTTGAAACCACCCTAATTGCTTTGATTGAGTCTCCTCCCAGTTCAAAGAAGCTGTCTTCAATGCTGATGGGTGACACGCCCAGAATCTCTTCGTATACCTCGACTACTGCTTGCTCTTTTTTAGTTCTAGGTGCTATATATTCACGTCCCGCCAAAACATCCGGTTCAGGCAATACTTTCCTGTCCAGCTTCCCGTTCTGGTTCAGTGGTATTGTCTCAATCTGCATCATGAATGCTGGTATCATATAATCCGGCAGTTCTTTTCTCAGCCCACCCCTGATTTTAGAAATGTCCAGTTGCTGAGTTCCGTCTGTCGCTACTAGGTATGCGCATAAGCTCTTGCCACCTCTCGTTTCCAACGCAATGACTGCCGCATTTGATATACCCGGCTGATTCCTTAGAACGCTCTCGATCTCGTACAACTCGATCCGATATCCTCGGATTTTAACCTGTTCATCTATTCTTCCCAGGTATTCCATCTCTCCGTTAGGCAGCCATCTCGCCAAATCTCCAGAGCGGTATAACTTCCCTTCGCCATATGGATTGTCGATAAACTTCTCCGCTGTTAATTTAGGCTGGTTTAGATAGCCTTTGGCTACTCCGTCTCCTGCGATGCATAGCTCACCAGGAACGCCTACATCACATAACTCCATCTCATTCAGTATATAAAGCTGCATATTGGCAATGGGATGTCCGATTCCTACACTTAAACCCTTATCTTTTTCGCTGGAATAGACATAGTCACAGCATCCTACGGTAGTCTCTGTAGGGCCATATTCGTTATGAATCTTGACCCTGTCTCCTAATAGCTTCTGCGTTTTCCACGCCGTATCTGTGGTGAACTCCTCTCCACCGACAATTAGCGCTTCTAAATTTGGGACATCTACGCCGTCTGCATAGGTTTCCAGCATTTTTAGATGGGAAGGGGTAAGTTTAAGGAAGGTTACCCTGTTATCTTTGAATGCTGCACGCAGCCTTTCCTCCGCGTCTCCTCCCTTTAATAGAAGAGATCCACCACTAATCAGCGGTAAGAACAAGGACGTTACGGAAAGGTCGAAACTTAAGCTTGTAATTAATACCGTCGTACAAGCTTCCTTCTGGTATTCTTGATCTGCATACGACAAGTAATGATCCAGATTGCCTCGTGTCACCGCCACACCTTTGGGCTTTCCTGTCGTTCCTGATGTGTAAATCACATAGGCTATGTCACTTTTTTCAACAGCACACGCTGGATTTGTCTCCTTCTCACCCAGATCTTCAAGATTCATCGAGATGAATGGGACTTCCGTTTCCATAGTCTTCTCTCTTGTTAAAATGACCTTGGGTGCTGCATCGTTTAAGATATGCTCTATTCGTTCCTTCGGAAACGCTGGATCAATCGGTACATAGGAGGCTCCACTCTTTAGCACGCCTAAAATTCCAATAATCGTTTCCACTTCCAGTGAAGTCATGATGGCAACTCTATCATTGGGCTGGACACCTAACGAAATCAGTTCCCATGCCAATGCATTTGCCTTTCGATTTACTTCTCCATAACTAAGTACTCCCGTTTCGTATTCGATTACCGTCTTCTCGGGTGTCTGTTCTGTATGTGTCTCGAATAACTCTACTACCGTATGATTCTGTGCATACTCCGTATGTGTATCATTGAAAGCGGTTAATATTCTTTGTTGCTCTACCTCACTGACCATGTGGAGTTCAGACAATTTCATTTCAGGGTTAGCAATCACCCTGTCCAGCAACACCTTAAAATGCTCCAGTATGACCTGTGCTGAAGTCTCGGTAAATAAATCACTGCAATATACCAGATCTAAAGCGTACCCCTCTTCATACGCTGTAGCTTGTAAATCCAAATCAAATTTGGCATCAATGAAAGGAATGCCCAGCATCTCTACCTGTGCTTCGCCCATCGTAAGATGGATTTCCTCGTTATTCTGCATGGTAAACATCACGTCAAACAGCGGATTGCGTGACAGATCACGGCGTACTTCTACTTCCTCTACCAATTCTTCAAACGGGTATTCTTGATTCTCATATGCATTCAATGCCAACTCTTTGATCTCGCTTAAAAATTCTAAGAACGTTTTTTCAGCCCTTGGATACCCTCTCATTGCCAGCGTATTGACAAACATGCCGGCTATTGTCTCGGTGTCCTGATGCACTCGGCCTGAGATGGGTGTTCCTACCACGATATCTTGTTGCCTGCTGTATTTATGCAGTTCTATCATAAATACAGCCAGTAAGGTCATGTAATCTGTCGTTCCCTGTTGTTTATTTATATTTTGAATGCCAGCTTTCTGCTCTTGGCTAAGCTGAACAGACACTTGGGCTCCTTTGTAACTTTGGATTTTGGGACGTGGATAGTCCGTCACCAAATCCAAAACCGGTGCCTCTTCTTTGAATACTTCTTTCCAATAGTTTCTCTGACTCTCCAGGTTTCTGCCACGCATCCATTCACTATAATCCTTGTATTGGATTTCAAGTGGTTGTAATTCTTCACCGTTATACAATCGTGAGAAATCTTCGATTAATATATTTAGCGTCTGATGATCGGAAATAATATGGTGCATATCAAATAGTAAAATATAGTTGTTCTGATTTCTTTCTTTGACTACTTTAAAACGCATGAGCGGTGCTGTTCCGATGTCAAACGGGCGTACAAATTGTTCCCTGTCAGCGTCACTGTAGCTGTCGGTCTCTTCATATTCCACTTGGTAGAATACCTCGTCTGCAATGACTTGATATGCTCCTTCTTCGGTCATTACAAAACTTGTTCGCAGCGACTCATGACGCTTAATCAGACGATCTATGGCTTGTTGTATTTTTTCTAAATCAAGGTTACCCGTTACTTCTAGCGCTGACGCCATGTTATATGCAGTACTGTTGCCTTCCATCTGATCCAGAATAAACAATCGTTTCTGTGTAGAGGATGCTGGATAAGCTTCTCTCTGTTCTGCTTGTGGTATTGGACTATATTCGCCTTCTCCCGCGGCCTCAATCTTTCTCGCCAACATGACAGGAGTTGGTGAACTAAATATATCTTTGACTGGCAAACGAATCCCTGTCTTCTTCTCGATGGCATTAATGGCTGCCGTCGCTTTTAACGAATGTCCTCCCAGTTCAAAGAAACTATCCTCTATGCCGACTGGAGATATTCCTAGAATTTCCCCAAATACATCTACGATTGCCTGCTCCGTCTTATTACTTGGTGGTACGTAGTTCAAACTTTCTAACATATCTGGCTCTGGCAGCCTAGTTTTATCCAGCTTCCCATTTATGGTTATTGGAAATTCATCGATCTGGATCATAAAGGCAGGAATCATATACTCTGTTACTTCTTCTCTTACCGCTTCTTTAATTTGGGGTATACTTAGTTCCTGCCCCTTTTCTGCAATGAGATATGCACAGAGAATATCATCATTTCCAACTTCTTTTACAATAACGACAGCATCTGCAATATTACTCTGCTTTCTTAATACACTTTCAATTTCACCTAACTCTATCCTGTAACCACGGACTTTCACTTGTTCATCTATTCGACCTAAATACTCTATATTTCCATCTGGCTGCCAACGTGCTAAATCTCCTGTACGGTACAGTTTTCCTTCACCGAAGGGATTCTTAATAAACTTCTTATCTGTCAATTCTGGCTGATTTAAATAACCTCTTGCTAAACCATCTCCTGCAATACACAACTCACCAGGTATTCCAATCCCGCATAGCTCCATTTCATTTAGAAGATATACCTTTGTATTTGCAATCGGACGTCCAATGGAAATTGAAGTAGAGTCTGTATTCACTCTAAAACTAGTTGCATTTACAGTAGACTCCGTAGGCCCATATGTGTTAAGCACTTCTACTCTTTCCGCCCATTTTTTTAAGCTTTCTAGACTACCTGCCTCTCCACCTGACTCCAGCAAACGAAGCGTCGGTAATGCGTCAACACACAACCCGTCTATTAACTTAGGTGTCAATGAAGCTGTTGTAACATTATTTCGATCGATATATTTTTGTAGTTGCTCCATATCATAGGTTAAATGTTTTGGTACAATGCATAATGCCGCACCATTGCATAGTGCAGGGAAGATATCTCCCACCGCTTGGTCAAAAGATATATTTGCAAATTGCAGCACCGTATCCTTGTCGCTTAGTGCAAATGTCTCCTGATATGTGACCCACATATTGACCACATTTCGATGTTCAATTAAAACTCCTTTAGGATTTCCAGTTGTACCCGAGGTGTAGATACAATACACTAAATCATTAGACCTGTTAACGTGCAAAAGATTGTCCGTTTCATTAGCATAATTATTCTCATCTTCTAAATCTAATACTGGTATCTCTACCTTCCCTGGCAGCTTATTCTTATACGTCAATACAATCTTTGGACTACTGTCCTCCAGCATATAGTGAATTCTATTATCTGGATATTCAGGATTGATGGGTACATAAGCTCCCCCTGCCTTGATGATGGCTAATATCCCTACAATCATTTCCATGCTGCGTTCTGTCACTAGAGCCACTAGATCGTTTGGAGCCACTCCTAAATCCCGAAGAGTTCGCGCCAACTGATTTGCTCTTTCATTCAGCTCGGCATATGTCATCTTATTATCATCAAATTTAAGTGCAATATTTCCTGCTGTTTTCTCTACCTGATTCTCAAATAAGCTGACAGCTGTTTGTTCTCGAGAGTATTCTACATTCGTTGCATTGAAATCAACCAAGATCTTCTCTTGTTCTCTGAGATCAAGCATATGCAGATCTTTAAGTTTTTTGCCTGGATGTGTTATGGCTTCCTCAAGCAGCGTTACATAATGCCTTGCCATATATTCAATCGTTTCTTGTTTGAATAAATCTGTGCAATACTCAAAATCTATCTCATACCCTTCTGGCATACATTCAACCAGAACGGATAAGTCAAACTTTGAGACATTTCTTTTAATGAATGCACTTTTTCCGCCCAATAGGCCTTGCATTTCCGTCGGTTTTTTCTTTTCTTTTAATCCGAACATAAAATCAAAAATTGGATTTCTTGAGAGATCTCTTTTCTTCTCTACGGCTTCAACTAAATCTTCAAATTGGTATTCTTGGTTATCATAAGCCTGCAGACACTTCTCCTTCACAGCTAATATCAAATGCTCAAAGGTCTCATCCGGACTAACTTCTCCCTTGATCACCAGAGTATTGACAAACATCCCCAACATACCCTTAGTATCTGCATGAACTCGGCCTGACACGGTAGTTCCTACAATAATATCCTTTTGGCGACTATATTTGGCTAATAATAAAATGAACACAGATAGGGTAACCATAAATTCAGTAGCACCATGCTTTAGGGCTAGATTTTTAACCCCTG
The DNA here is from genome assembly GCF_056158125.1 of Bacillus sp. EB V-12. Classification (NCBI taxonomy): domain Bacteria; kingdom Bacillati; phylum Bacillota; class Bacilli; order Caryophanales; family Bacillaceae; genus Bacillus; species Bacillus sp. EB V-12. The sequence goes on from NZ_JBUXJL010000006.1 coordinate 255,907, forward strand.
AGCTTAATGGCTCCTTTACCTTTGCTACAACATTGTCTCCCCTGAAAGACTGGATTTGAGGACGGAGGAAATCCGTCTTCAAATCCACCCTAGCAATTTCACCAGCGAATTCCCTCTTCCAATACTCTTCCTGTCTTGAGATGTCATAAAAATTCTGCCATACACTGAAATCTTTATATTGAACACGGTTAGAATTTTTATTCATAAGTTCTCCTCTTATTCATGATCAGTTCCATCATTTTCATAAAATTCGTTCACTTGTTGCAGTATAACTGGCAGGCTTTCTCCATCACATATAATGTGATGAATATCAACAAATAGATAGGAGGCCGTTGTTGTCTTCATTAATTTCACACGCATCAACGGTGCTTCGGATAAAACAAACGGTTGTATAAATTTATCGTATTCTGTTTGTATATCTATTTCGTCCACTTCGCTGTAGTCTATTAAAACCCTTGCGTCTGGAGAAATCGTTTGAATAGGCTCACCGTCCACAACATGGAAACTAGTTCGCAAGATTTCTTCTTGCTTTAACAGCTTATCCAAAGCCTTCTGTAATCTTTCTTTATCTAGCGGTTCTTCATAAGCATAAACGTCCGATACGTTGTAGTTAATATTAGGTCCGGTCATCTCGTCCAGAAGATAGAGTCGTTTCTGAGCTGAACTTGTAGGGTAGTATTCAGCTGCTGAAGCTTGTTCTATTGCCACAAACATCTCGCTCTCAATCGACTCGATATTTCCCGCTATCTGCTCGGGCGTACCAAAAGTAAAAACATCTCTAATTGACAATCTTACTCCTATGGCCTTCTCCAATTCATTGCACAAGAGCACTGCTTTCAGTGACGATCCCCCTAGATCAAAGAAGCTATCAGTTACACTGACTTTTTCAATATCTAGAATGTTCTCAAATGCCTGCACGATCAGAGTTTCATATTCATTTCGTGGTGCAATATATTCCTTTGACTTATACTGCGGCTGTGGTAATGAGGCTTTGTCAAGTTTCCCATTACTTGTAAGTGGAATCGCATCAACCGAAATAATATGTGCAGGCACCATGTAATCTGGTAATACTTTACTTAACTTGATCTTAACGTCCTTTTCTTCTATTTCTTTCTCAGTTATTACATAGGCACACAGGAATTTCTCATTCCTTTTGTCTTCTCGCACTATGACTACAGCTTCATTTATGCCTTCAAGCTCCAATAAACGGCTTTCTACTTCTCGTGGTTCAATACGATATCCTCTGATTTTTGCTTGGTCATCCATCCGTCCAATATATTCAATGTTTCCGTTAGGTAACCAACGTGCCAAATCACCTGTCCGATACATCTTTCCGGATCCAAATGGGTTGTGTACAAACTTCTCGTCTGTCAGGTCTTGTCGATTTAAATATCCTTGAGATACACCCTCACCTGTTATACATACCTCACCCGGAACTCCAATTCCACAAAGTTCATTTCCATTTAATATATAAATCTTTAATGTTGGAAGTGGCATTCCTATATCGCTAATTCCTCTCTCGATGGCTTCAGCATCAATATCGCGATAAGTAGCGTATACCGTGGTTTCTGTTGGCCCGTACATATTAACCAGACGACAATGTCTATTGTTCTCATGCCATTTCTTCAAATGTGCTGGATAAAGTGCCTCCCCTGCAAAAATAACATATCGTAAACTATTTATGGTTTGTCCTGTCGTTGCATCGATCAACGCATAGAATGGTGAAGGTACCTGGCATAAGATGGTTACCGCTTCTTTTTGGAGCAGCTCTCCGAAGGCATATCCATCTTTTACTGTATCCTCAGAAGGTATTACAAGCTTTGCTCCATTCAATAGACTTCCGAATATTTCCCAAACCGAAACATCAAAACAATAAGAATGGAATTGAACCCAAATATCATTTTCATATAAATCAAGCTTAAACTTGTCATTCTTGAGTAATCGCACTACATTTACATGCTGAACCATAACACCTTTTGGCCGGCCCGTCGTACCTGAGGTATAAATAACATACATCAAATCACTTGAGTGATTTACATGAACAAGGTTACTGCATTCCATTTGATAATTTGCCTCATCATGAAGATGCATGACAGGAATGTCAACTTCAGGTTCTTTTGTACTGCATAATACGACCTTTGGTTTACAGTCATTAATGATATAATTAATTCTTTCCTCTGGATAAGATGGATCAACCGGTACGTAAGCTGCTCCAGCCTTTAAAATAGCGTATATACCCACCACCATCTCCAAACACTTCTCTGTTGAGATCACCACAAAGTCATTGGGTTGAATGTTATAGTCCTCTCGAAGCTTTCTTGCCAGAGCATTCGCCCGTTCATTTAATTGTGCATAGGTCATCTGTTGTCCATTAAATGTGATGGCTATACTATTAGGTATTCTGGCGGCCTGCTCTTCAAGTAACTGCACAATCGTCATATTTTGAGGGAATTCTGCATCCGTCATATTGAACTCATCCAATATTTTTGCTTCTTCGTACAGATCTACCATGGCAATCTCCTGCAGCTTCTTTTCCGGAGACATTAAAACTCCTTCAATTAATGTTAAGAAGTGTTTTGCCATGTACTCGATCGTTTCTGGTTTGAATAAGTCTGTAGAATATTCAAAATCAATCTTATAGCCTTCTGAATCACTTATCATGGTTAAGGTAAGATCAAATTTAGAAATACTACCTTCAACGGATTCCCTTGTTCCAATATGAATACGATCCGAATAACTCTCTCTCTCATCGTCCTGCAATACAAACATCACATCAAATACTGGGTTTCTTGAGAAATCTCTCTTTACTCCCACTGCTTCAACTAAATCCTCGAACTGATAATCCTTGTTATCGTATGCCTGTAAACATTTCTCTTTTGTACGTAATAATACATCCTCAAATGTATCATCAGCGCACACATTCCCTTTGATTGCCAGAGTGTTTACAAACATGCCCAACATATTTTGGGTATCCGTATGGTTTCGGCCCGATATTGGCGTTCCTACTATAATTTCTTCCTGTCGACTGTATTTTCCTAACATAGAGAAAAAGGTGGATAACAACACCATAAACTCCGTTGCACCATACTTCTTCGCTAACTCTTTTACTTTAATACTCGTTTTTTCTTCTACCTGTGTTCGGAAATTAGCACCTCTAAAGCTTTGTTTATGAGGGCGTGGATAATCCATGATTAAATCCAGGACTGGTATATCACCGGAGAATTCTTTCTTCCAGTACGCTGCCTGTTCTGTGATATCTCTAGCATTTTGCCAAGCAGAAAAGTCTTTATACTGTACTCGTGGTGTTAACAATTCTCTTCCTTCATATAACTCTTGTATTTTGTAAAGCATAACTGGCATGCTTCCTGCATCACATAAAATATGGTGAATATCCAGGAATAAATATGAATCACTTGGAGTATTCAGTATTTTTGCACGCATTAGTGGTGATTTTGACAGGTCAAATGGTTGGACGAAAGTATTATATTCATCTTGGATATACTGTGAATCTGCTGTCTTTACTTCACTGTGCTCCAGCACAATTCTTGCATCTGAAGAAATTTTTTGAATTGGTTCACCATTCACGATATGGAAACTTGTCCTTAAAATTTCCTCATGCTCTACTAATTGATCCAATGCCCTCTGAAGTCGCTCATTGTCTGGTTTAACTTTAAGCTTGATTACTAAAGGAATATTATAAGTTATACCAGGGCCTGTTAGTTGGTCCAAAAGATAAAGTCTCTTTTGAGCTGAACTTATAGAATAGCTTTCTGCTTCTGCTATTTCTGGTATTTCTTCAAACGTATTCTCCTTTGAGTTTTTTATTTGTTCTGCAATATTTTTTGGTGTAACTAAATCAAAAATTTCTCTAAGTGGTAACCTTACCCCTGTGCTCTTCTCTAATTCATTACACAGCCGGATTACATTAAGCGAGTATCCACCCAAATCAAAGAAATTGTCATTTACACTTACTCTTTCCATACCAAGTACATGTTCAAATGCCTCTACTACCAATTTTTCCGTCTGGGTCTTTGGTGCCTCATAACCCCTTATCATCTTAGTTTCTTCAATAAACTGTCCCGGGTTCGGCAATAATTTACGATTTACTTTACCATTTGCAGATAGTGGAATCTCATCTACCTGTATGAATTGTGCCGGGATCATATAATCAGGCAGATGTTTGGCTAACTCTCTTTTTATTTCTGCCAATTCTACGGTCTCATCTGCAACAATATACCCACACAATTGCTTCTCTCCATGTGAATCACTGTAATCAGCGACGACGGACTGGTGAATATGTGGCAAATGATTGATACAGTGTTCTATTTCTCCTAGTTCGACACGATGTCCACGTATCTTAACTTGACTATCTTTTCTTCCCAGGAAGTCTACATATCCTTCCGGACGCATGACACCATAATCACCTGTTTTGTACAGATAACCTAATCTATGGTTGATAAAGGCGGCCTTCGTCTTCTCTTCTTCATTGAGATAACCTACGGCGACTCCTTTTCCACCAATATGCAGTTCTCCTGGTACGCCTACTGGGCATTCTTCCCCACATTCATCCAGTACGTAAATTTGTTGATTTTTCAGCGGATATCCGTAAGGGATACTTTTCCACTCTGGCTTCACTTCTGTGATTGGGAAATATATGGACCATATAGAGCCTTCCGTTGCTCCACCTAACCCGATGACTTGTGCTTTTGGCATTCTTGTTTTGATTTTCGCTGGCAAACCAAGAGAAATCCAGTCTCCACTTAGCATCACCATACGTAAGCGCTCTGCTGAAGTGCTATGCACCGTGTCTTGCTTTGTGCTTTCTAGATACATATCCATAATTGCCGGAACCGAATTCCATATCGTGATTTCTTCTTCGATCATGATCTGATGAATACTGGCCATATCTAAAAGATCTGGAATTAATACTAACTGAGCTCCGCTAATGAGTGCTCCAAAAATATCATAGACGGATAAATCAAAGCTCATCGATGATAGGGCAATGATTTTATCTTCGCTATTTACTTGGAATTTCTCATTAATATCTAATAATGTATTCACTACTGCTTCATGGGTGATCACAACACCCTTAGGATGTCCAGTGCTTCCTGACGTATAGATAGCATAGGCTCTATCCTGCTGGCAGCCTTCTAACAGTTCTAAGGCGCCATCGTTATAGGTAGAAAGGTTCTCTGTTTCATATAAATCCGGATGAATCATGAGCTTGATATCACTATGTTCCACGATATATTTTATTCTTTCCTCAGGATGTTCCGGATTAACAGGAATATAAGCATGGCCGGCTTTTAAAATAGCTACCATATTTACAATGGTCTCAATTCGTCTCTCTGCCCAAACTCCAATATAAGAATTGAGCGCATAGTTTTGTTCTGCTAAATAACGAGCGACCTGATTGGATTTTCTCGCCAACTCGCCATAGGTCAATGTATCCTGTCCTAATTTGACTGCAATAGCATCGGGAGTCTTCTGGCATTGCTGGTCTATTAATCTTTGCAGTAAATCCCCTTCATAATCTCCTTGTGTACGATTGTAATCAAGCAGTAGTTGATACTGTGTTACAGGCAGCGGCATAGATGAAAGTTTATTGTCTATAACTTGCTGTAATCGAAGTTGATACGTTTCAAACATGGCACTGATCATGTCTTCATCAAACAAATCTTTTGCATAATCCCAAGTCACAATTAATTGTCCGTCGCTTTCCGCAACTTGGAAGTCCAAAAACACTTCAGGGGTCTGATTTATTCCGTATTTCAATTCTCCCCTACTACCTATATTGGCATTGAAAAAATCTACTTCGTCACGAAGCATACTCGTAAATACAATTGGCATTATAGCTTGACCTTCTTGACCACGGTGTTCAGCCAGATCACGCAGGAAATCAACCCCACTGTAAAATCTGTGGTCTAACGCTTCAAATAACCGATTCTGAATCTCAGTAGTTCTTTCCCAAAATGGTCTATGAGATGATAAATCGATATCTAACAACAATTTCGATACGAAATCCCCCATCAGAGACATTCCATCTTGATGAAAAGGCTGATTACTAAACAGATTTAAGCTAAGTGCCATATTGGATTGATTGCTCCATTTAAATAGAACTTCCGCATATATTGTGCACAATAACACAGATGGTGCAATTTTGTTATCCAAAGCCTTGTTTCTCACAATCGCCCAGTCTGTCGCAGCAATTCTCGTTTCTAAACGTTTTACTGTTGCGTTGTTTACAGCATTCCCATTTGGAAGAAGTGGTAACTGAGGTGCATGCGGGAAATTGTCTACTTTTGCCTTCCAATAAGCTTGATCTCTTTGCTGCAATGCCCGCATCAAATCTGAAACTTGCTGTGCCAGATGATTGGCACGATGATCAAGCTCTGCTTGGGTCGAATCTTTCTCCTCTTTCTTAACATCCTCTTTCTTAAGTAGCTCTTGCAAACGCTCTTCCGGATGTTTTATAACTTCTGATAGTAATAAAACATAATCATCCAGCATTTGCTTTATCGTTTCCTGTTTAAATAAATCTGTAGAATACTCTAAGTTGACCACATAACCCTCTGATGTGTGTATTACCATTAAATTCAGATCAAACTTAGCTACTTTTCCTTCCATTGGTACCCATGTTCCACTCACAATGCTCTTTGAACCAGACATAATTTCACTCTCTGGCATCATGAACATTACATCAAATAATGGATTTCTTGATAAATCTCTCTTTACATCTACTGCCTCAACCAAGTCTTCATATTGAAAGTCCTGATTATCGTACGCACGAAGACATTTTTCTTTTACTCCAAGCAATACTTGTTCAAAACTCTCCTCTTGTTTCACTTTTCCTTTGATAGCCAAGGAGTTTACAAACATCCCCAGCATTTCTTGTGTATCAACGTGGGTTCTACCTGATACAGGAGTTCCGACTACAATTTCTTCCTGTTGACTGTATTTGCTCAATAGAATCATAAAGGTTGATAACATAGTCATGAATTCCGTAGCACCATGCTTCTTCGCTAATTCTTTTATTTCCATAAAAACTGGTTCTTCAATCTTAGTTTTTACGTCGGCACCATTGAAGCTCTTTTTCTTAGGACGTTGGAAATCTGTATTCAAATTAAGTATTGGAATTTCGCCTAAGAACTCGTTTTTCCAATATGCCGCCTGCTTCGTAATATCCTGAGTCATTTGCCAAGCAGAGAAATCTTTATAATGAAGCCTTGGGATTGGTAAAGTATTTCCTTCATATAACTCGCTTATCCAGTTCATCATAATAGGCAGACTTTCTCCATCAGAAACAATATGATGAATATCCAGCATCAAGTATGAAGCTTGTGGTGTCTGTAATAACTTAACCCGCATCAAAGGTGCTTTGAATAAATTAAATGGGCAAACAAAACGATCATATTCATCTTGAATATCTAGTGTATCTGCTTCTTTGTATTCCAATACTACTCTCGCATCTGGTTGAATCACTTGAACTGGCTCTCCATTAATAAGATGGAAGCTGGTTCTTAATACTTCTTCTCTCTCTAAGAGCTTATCTAATGCTCCCTGTAACTGCTCTTTATCCAGAGTGTTTTCGTATTTTATGACATTCGAAATGTTATAGGAAGTACTAGGACCTACTATCTCATTGAGAAGATAAAGTCGCTTTTGAACAGAACTCATAGGATAGAACTCTGCTTCAGCTATTTTCGGTATTTCCGAAAAACGATCCTGTTGTAAGCTTCCAATTCTTTCTGCAATACGTTTTGGTGTAGATAAAGCAAATATTTCACTAAGCTGCAGTCTTATACCGATTGTCTTTTCTAATTCATTACACAATAATGTAACTTTCAGTGAATGACCACCCAAGTCAAAAAAGCTATCATTGACACTAATTCCTGTTATTCCAAGGACTTTCTCAAATGCTTCAACTATTAACTTCTCTTCTCTATTTATTGGTGCTACATATTCCTTAGGCTTGTATTCTGGTTCTGGTAGTGCCGCTTTGTCCAGCTTTCCATTATGACTTAATGGAATTTGGTCAATTCGAATAATATACACAGGAACCATATAGTCTGGTAACTTCTTGCGTAATTCACTCTTGATTGTATCTTCGTCTAATTCTTCTATTTCTGTATGAACGACTACATAAGCACACAGATATTTTTCTCCTTGCTTGTCTTGTCGTACTACAACGGCTGCTCCACTAACTCCTTCGAGCTCCATCAAAGTACTTTCAATTTCTCCTGGTTCGATTCTGAAACCTCTTATCTTAACTTGATCATCTATACGGCCAAGGTACTCGATATTTCCATCCGGTATCCACCGTGCCAGATCACCTGTTTTATACATCATTCCTGAACCAAAAGGATTTTTAATAAATTTCTGAGCTGTTAATTCTTCACGATTTAAGTATCCACGCGACACACTTTCTCCTGCAATACATAATTCCCCTGGTACACCTATTCCGGCTATTTTTTCATTTGATAATATATAAATTTGTGTATTACTAATAGGCTTACCAATTAATATTTTATCTACATCTAAGCATGTTGGACAATGATATCCACTGGAATTAACTGTAGTTTCTGCTGGACCATAGAGATTCAGTAGTTCTGCTCTTACTTGTCCTTTTTCCCTTAATTGATTATAATGTCTCACACTTTCCGCATTCAGTTTCTCACCAATATTAATGATATAACGCAGAGTATTTATTTTTTCTTTGCTCATATCTAATTCTTCTAGAAACATATTGAACATGGAAGGAACGAACTGGATTGCATTGACTTTATAATCCTGAATTACCTTGATGATCTTATCACTTTGACTTTCTTCTCCTTGTTGCAAAATAACAAGTTTACCACCCGCTAACATCCACCAAAATACTTCCCAGGCAAAAACATCAAATGTACAAGTGGTCTTCATTAAAAGAGATTCTCCCTCGTGTAATGGGTATTCTCTTTGTGTCCACATCTGCTGATTGACTATATTCTGATGCTCTACCATAACCCCTTTTGGTTTTCCTGTTGTACCCGATGTATAAACCAGATAAATAAGATCACGAGGAGTATTTACATGTTCTAGATTCCCTGCACCTTCTCCATAATTGCTTTCACTATATAAGTTAACAACCTTTTCAGGAGAAATATTATACTTTCCATGACCAATTAAAACCGCTTTAGGCTGGCTATCTTCCAATATATACTCGATACGTTCTTCTGGATACAATGGGTCAATGGGTACATATGCTGCACCCGACTTTAGGATGGCATATAACCCGATCACCATCTCCAAACTTCTTTCTGCTATAATCGCAACAAAATCATCAGGCTGGACATGGTATTCCCGTCGTAACTTTAATGCAAGCTGATTGGCACGAGCATTTAATTCAGCGTAACTCAATTGCTCATTCCCGCATACAACTGCTGTATTATGGGGGGTTCTTGCTACTTGTTCTTCAAATAATTGTACAATTGTCTTGTCTCTTGGATAGTCGCTGTCCGTTGCGTTAAACTGTACTAATTCTTTCATTTCTTCTGCTTCACTGGTCATGCCTAATTCGATTAATTTCGTCTGTGGTGCTGCAATTGCTTGTTCCATAAGCCTTTGCAGATGGGAACCAATAATGTTTATTTGTTCCTTGTTATATAGCTTTGTACTGAAAAGAATTCTAAAATGGATACGATCACTCTTAAATGCTGTCATCCCCAAGTCATACCCAATTTGTTCGCGGTAATATTCGGATTCCACATTTAATTTGCCATCAATATTTATACTTGTTCCTTGATAGCCTTCAAAGAAGAATAATGTTCCAATTAGATCTCTTCCTAATAAAGTATGATTCTGTATTTCTGCTAAGGGAAGAAAATCGTGTTCATTTGCAATAATTGCCTGGCTCTGTAATGATTTCAACAAATCGGCAAAGGTGTCTTCGTTTGTTGTCGATATACGTACGGGTATTGTATTGATAAATAAACCAACGATTTCTTCAATACCTTCAATCTCTGCATTTCTACCAGATACAACTTTTCCAAATACAACATCATTTGTTGAGTTGTATTTTTCCAATAAAACGCCCCAACAAGCTTCTACTAGCGTGTTCAATGTTACATCATATTGGGCACATATCGCTTCTGCTTGTTCAGTTACCTCTATGCTTAACTTAAACTCTTGGCTCTGACTCTCTTCTTCTGTTTCATCTGGACGACCTAAAGGTAGAATATCAGCCCTTGTCTCATATCCTTGAAGAAGGTCTTCCCAATATTTAAGGCTCGTCTCTTTATCTTTTTCATTTATATAATGGACAAACTTTTCATAGCTACCCATTTTATTAGAAGCAGCCTGATTAGGTGTTTTTAATTGTTCTTCATCTGTTGCCATATACGCACTAAATAATTCTTTACGCAAAATTGGCAAACACCAACCATCTAAAATAATATGATGGTTTGTCATGATCAACCGATAACCACTGTTGTTTATTTTTATCAGATTCATACGAAGTAGTGTATCTTCTTCTAAATCAAATCCTCGTTTTACATCTTGTTCCTTTAAATCAAGATAATCCGATTCATTATCTACTTCCATATAATTAAATTCCGGCATTCTTTCTTTCAATACAACTTGTCTTGGTACACTTACTCCCCGATAACAGATTTTTGTACGTAAAATATCATGCTGTGTTGCTAAATACTTAAAAGCTTTGTGCATCTTCTCTACATCTACATCTGCCAATCGCAACGTCTGCTGAACAACATATTTTGTAGATGATTCATCCATAAGCTTCTCATAGAGCATTCCCTCTTGCACAGGAGCCAATGGATAGATACGTTGAATTTCCTGGCCGCGGATTTCGACAGCTTCCTGTACATAACAAAATTCGCTATCTTTCCATACGCTCTCACCAAAATCACTTGCCGTTGACTCACTCTTCTGTGCGTGGGAGCAATGTTCTGCGACTGCTATCAGTTCTTCTTCATATGCTTTTCCTATTTGCTCAATTCTCTCAGCCAAATAACGACTGCTGTTGCAGGTTACTGTCATAGATAAACTACCTTTTTGCACATGACCTATGACGTTAATGGATGGTCCAAATTGATTACGAGGATTCGTATCCTGTCCATAACCTAATTGTGAAAACTCGAAATATAGATCGCCAGATTCTTTCTTTGTTCCTAGTTCTCCAAGATAATTAAATGATATATCTGGTGCCACTTCTACATCCATTTCTTCTGGATTACCCATGGCTGCATTCTTTATGATGCCATAATCAATTCCATGTCCTGGTACGCGTCGTAGTGTCTCTTTCGTATTTCGAATATCCTGTGCAATATTAGTGCCTAACTCATCTAAAACTACGGGATATATACTAGTGAACCATCCTATTGTCCTACCTAAATCAAAAGAGCCTACTGTTTCTTCACGACCATGTCCTTCCATCTGTATAGCAAGCGTTCTCTGACCTGTTACTTTGTTTACCGCACGTCCTAGTGCTGCTACAAGCAAGTCATTAATCTCTGTATTATAAGCATGTGCACTTTCTTTTAATAACTTTTCTGTGATAGCGGCATTAAGACATGCCACGGCTGTCTTTGGTTCGAATTTATCATCAATTCCATCTTCTTTTAACTTACCATCAACCAATTTATTTTCTATTTCTGACCAGTAAGCTAACCTTCTCTTTAACTTTTCACTCTGGCTGTAATAAGCTAATCCTTCGCTCCATACTTTAAAGGAAACGGTTTTAGCTGGTAATGTTATCTCTTTTTGATTCAAAGCTTGAGAGTAGCCCTTCTCCAAATCCTCAGTTAAAATCCGCCAGGAAATCACATCCATTATCATATGATGAGCTAGCAACATCATATAATCTTGCTCCGGCGTACTAAATAAAACAGCCTGCAATAATGGTCCTTCCGCCAAATCCATCTTTACTTTCGTTGTCTTAATTTTTTCCTGAATCTCTTCAGATTCACATGCTATTTTTGTAAAGCCGTACCATTTCTTATCTTCTACTTTCCCTATAACCTGTTTCTTATCTTTGTACGTAGCTCTCAACATATCATGATGCTGCACTAACGCAGATAAAGCTTTTTGTAGTGCCAGATCATTTAGTTTTTCACGAACCTTAAACACTTGGCATACATTAAAATGTTCAGGATCTATCATATTTTGTGCGAAGAAATAGTTTTGAATTGGTGTCAGTGAAATTTCACCAGTTATTTCTCCTTGCTCCGCAGGCATAATTTCTTTTTTTGTGGATAAATTCATGGCTATTAGCTTTGGTGTTCTCTCCATCAAAAGATTTCGCATGGAGCTATCGTATCCAGCTTCTCTTATCTTGTTTAGAATATGGATAGCCTTAATCGAATCTCCACCCAAATCAAAGAAATTGTCATTTACACTTACTCTTTCCATACCAAGTACATGTTCAAATGCCTCTACTACCAATTTTTCCGTCTGGGTCTTTGGTGCCTCATAACCCCTTATCATCTTAGTTTCTTCAATAAACTGTCCCGGGTTCGGCAATAATTTACGATTTACTTTACCATTTGCAGATAGTGGAATCTCATCTACCTGTATGAATTGTGCCGGGATCATATAATCAGGCAGATGTTTGGCTAACTCTCTTTTTATTTCTGCCAATTCTACGGTCTCATCTGCAACAATATACCCACACAATTGCTTCTCTCCATGTGAATCACTGTAATCAGCGACGACGGACTGGTGAATATGTGGCAAATGATTGATACAGTGTTCTATTTCTCCTAGTTCGACACGATGTCCACGTATCTTAACTTGACTATCTTTTCTTCCCAGGAAGTCTACATATCCTTCCGGACGCATGACACCATAATCACCTGTTTTGTACAGATAACCTAATCTATGGTTGATAAAGGCGGCCTTCGTCTTCTCTTCTTCATTGAGATAACCTACGGCGACTCCTTTTCCACCAATATGCAGTTCTCCTGGTACGCCTACTGGGCATTCTTCCCCACATTCATCCAGTACGTAAATTTGTTGATTTTTCAGCGGATATCCGTAAGGGATACTTTTCCACTCTGGCTTCACTTCTGTGATTGGGAAATATATGGACCATATAGAGCCTTCCGTTGCTCCACCTAACCCGATGACTTGTGCTTTTGGCATTCTTGTTTTGATTTTCGCTGGCAAACCAAGAGAAATCCAGTCTCCACTTAGCATCACCATACGTAAGCGCTCTGCTGAAGTGCTATGCACCGTGTCTTGCTTTGTGCTTTCTAGATACATATCCATAATTGCCGGAACCGAATTCCATATCGTGATTTCTTCTTCGATCATGATCTGATGAATACTGGCCATATCTAAAAGATCTGGAATTAATACTAACTGAGCTCCGCTAATGAGTGCTCCAAAAATATCATAGACGGATAAATCAAAGCTCATCGATGATAGGGCAATGATTTTATCTTCGCTATTTACTTGGAATTTCTCATTAATATCTAATAATGTATTCACTACTGCTTCATGGGTGATCACAACACCCTTAGGATGTCCAGTGCTTCCTGACGTATAGATAGCATAGGCTCTATCCTGCTGGCAGCCTTCTAACAGTTCTAAGGCGCCATCGTTATAGGTAGAAAGGTTCTCTGTTTCATATAAATCCGGATGAATCATGAGCTTGATATCACTATGTTCCACGATATATTTTATTCTTTCCTCAGGATGTTCCGGATTAACAGGAATATAAGCATGGCCGGCTTTTAAAATAGCTACCATATTTACAATGGTCTCAATTCGTCTCTCTGCCCAAACTCCAATATAAGAATTGAGCGCATAGTTTTGTTCTGCTAAATAACGAGCGACCTGATTGGATTTTCTCGCCAACTCGCCATAGGTCAATGTATCCTGTCCTAATTTGACTGCAATAGCATCGGGAGTCTTCTGGCATTGCTGGTCTATTAATCTTTGCAGTAAATCCCCTTCATAATCTCCTTGTGTACGATTGTAATCAAGCAGTAGTTGATACTGTGTTACAGGCAGCGGCATAGATGAAAGTTTATTGTCTATAACTTGCTGCAATCGAAGTTGATACGTTTCAAACATGGCACTAATCATGTCTTCATCAAACAAATCTTTTGCATAATCCCAAGTCATAATTAATTGTCCGTCTCTTTCCGTGACTTGGAAATCTAAAAATACTTGAGGGGTCTGGCTTATTCCGTATTTAATTTTCCCTAATTTCGTCAACGTATCTGCAAATTCCGATTTATCGAATAACATACTAGTAAATACAATTGGCATAATCGCTTTACTAGTCATTTCTCTCTTACTTGCAATATTTCGTATAACATCAACACCACTATAAAAACGATGGTCTACTGCTTCAAATAATATATCTTGAACCATAGATGCTTTCTCCCAAAAAGCACGATGAACAGATAAATCAATATCTAACAATAAAACTGATGTAAAATCTCCAATCAACTTCATTACGTCTGGATGAAAGGACTGTCGATTAAATAATGTTAAATTAAGTGCCATTCTGGATTGATTGCTCCATTTGCACAAAACTTCCGCATAAATTGTACATAAGAATACAGATGGTGTTACACCGTACTGAGTTGCCAGGCCCTTCACAATATTCCATTGATCAGTTGTCAGACTTTTCTCCATTCGCTGAAATATTGGTTTCTCTATGAATTCTGGCTCACAAACTAATGGTAGCTGAGGTGCATAGGGAAAATCCTCTATTTTGGCTTGCCAATAGTCTTGAGCTTTTTGATAGGCGGAAGATTCACGAAAGCTCTCCAATGCCCTTACATAATCTGAGAATTGGAATGTTAAAGGTTTAATCTCCATATTCGGTTTCTCATAATAATCCATTATCTCTTGTATTAAAATTAATAAACTGCCTCCATCAGCAATTAATAAGTCAATATCCAGGAAGAGATAATTTTTCTTCTCACCAAGAATAAATGCAGTCAACTCAAATAATGGCCAATGATCTTGTTGGAAAACAAAATGTGACCTGCTATTTCTTTTTTCCAATATACGTTTTTGTTGATCCTCTAAAGACAAGTCTTGTAAATCTTCAATACAAATCTCATAAGAAGAATTAGAACGCCGAACTTTTTGCATTCCTGTATCATCAAAAATAGTACGCAGCATAAGCTGACGCTCTAAAACATGATTCAATGCATCGTTTAAGCGTTTAATATCTAATTCTGTTTCAAACTCATAATAGGCATGTGTGGAGACATTACCCATTTCCATAATATTTTGTCTTCCAACTAAATAGGCTCCTTGTATTTCTGTTACCTGGAATGGCTCATACCACATGTCTTTATTCCCTGTTAATTCGGATGCATTGACATCCTCTGCCTTTAGTTGTTCCTCAACCATCTTAATTATTTGTTCCAGGGTAGACATTTCGAAAAGGCTTACAATAGGGATTTCGACTTGAAATCGTTGATTTATTTCATCCTGGAAACGAATCAACGTTAACGAACTAACTCCCATCCGAGAAATCGTATCGTCTACTTTCAAAGAAGGGATAGAGAATACTTCTTTTGCAATTTCAACGATTTGATTTTCAATCTCCGTTTTGTTCCATGCTGACTTCTTTGCAGATTCCTTGATACTCTGATAAGAATATGGAGCTATTGCGATAACTTCATCAAACTCATGATTCTCAAATCGCTCTATTAAAATAAAACGTTTTACCTTTCCACTTGTTGTTTTCGGTATCGTTTTTATTGGAATTACATAATCTGCAGCTATTCCAACCCGTTCTAATACCATATCCTGCACTTGATGGGCAAGTGGCAAAAATGCCTTGGCATCTTTTCGATTATGTACAAATACTATAATTTCATCCCTGATCGATGACGGATTGCGAACACCACACACAACGACTTGAGACAACTCTGGGATCGCCAATGTTAACATATTTTCTATATCGCTAGCATAATAATTCTGACCATTTACAAACAGAATATCCTTCTTTCTGCCCATTACAATGAGTTCTCCATTGCGTAAAAGTCCTAAATCTCCTGTACAGAAGAAGCCCTGTTCATTAAAAGGGGAACTATCATGATTCATATATCCCTCAAATACATTTTTCCCTTTGATCACTATATTGCCTATGTAATTTTCCCCTAAGATGTGGTCTTCATCATCTACAATCAATATTTCTAATTCATATAATGGTTCTCCTACTATGGCAAACTCTGCTGCATTTGGCTCCTTCGTTTCTATATACTCCACTTCTTGACCAATACGAGCTTTATGACGGTTAATACATACACTTCTATTATGTCCTTCTTCAGGAATAGTAACAGCCAGACTAGCTTCTGCCATACCATAGACTTGATGGATCGTATTTTCACGCAAGCCAGAAGACGAGAATTTTTCATAAAATCGTCTAATGGTATCCATTGATATTGGTTCTGCACCACACATTATGTTTCGCACACTAGATAAATCAATATTTTCTAAATGTGAATCCTTTACAGTCTTTATCATCCAGTCTAATCCAAAATTCGGACTTACAAGCACCGTTGCTTTTAATTGCGCACATTTTTGAAGATATAGCCAAGATTTCTTTAAAAATGTACCCGAATTTAGAAGGGAATGAGATATACCCGCAAATATCGGAGTTAAATGATAACCGATCAAGCCCATATCATGTGTCAATGGTAACCAACTAGCCATGACATCATTTGTGTCTAGTTTCAAACGATCTACTATCTGTGCCAAATTATAAACTAGATTTTCATGTGTTAATTTTACTCCTTTAGGGTTACCTGTGCTGCCAGACGAATATTGTATATACGCTAAGTCCTGACAATCTACTGTAACGCATTGCCCCTCTTCCATATTACATGCTAAGGTTTCATACTCTAAGTATTTCAAATTATTGGCTTCATAACTTTCTCTAAACGTATTTAAATTTCTTTCATCAGTAATTATCCACGCATTCGGCAACTGCTCACTTACTTTCACTAACTTCTTGAAAGCTTCAGTGTCAGGCGATGCAATTAGCGGTACAGACAGAGGAACGGGGATCATGCCTCCTAAAATACAACCCCAAAACAACCTTATAAAGGATAGATTATTGTTTGTCTGAAAGATAATATAAGAGCCCTTCTGAAATCCCTGCTTTTGTAGTGCCCCTAAGATGGATTTGGCATTAAAATAAAGACTTTCATAAGACTCAAACAATTCAGAGCCATCGGATTGAGTAAAGTAAACTCCCCTTGATTTCTCGTTAGCATAAATTCCAAGTAATTGATCTAGTGTTATATTAACTCCATCCTCTAATACTGATTTTGTATAAGGTTTCATATTTCACATCCTAAAAAGTTATTGTTTTTATGCTGCGATATTATCTTTGTTACAATTGATGCAACGTCTTGATCTTGCCTCTTTAATATTAAAATTTATGTTGAGAATTATTTATGTATATTGGCTTCTATAATTCTATTATATTCTATTTAAGGATAATATCAACAGAATTTTTAAAATTTTTCCAGCTCAAAGGGCGTGGTTTAAACCCACCGCCCTTAGCCTTCGGGTTGGATAGTAATAATCAGAATCACTTAAAAAAACACTCAATAATGCCCCCGTTGTCAAGACACGATTTTTTGAGGAAAAAGTTATGTCCTTTATTTTTTATTATTTCAAAATAAAACAGCTAAGAAAATATAATTTTCTTAGCTGTTTTACTTTCTAGCTGATTTTGAAATCTAGTTTAGGAGTTCTTGAAACTATTCCGAATAATTATGAAAAATCACATCTATTACATCGCTTCCGAATCCCACTCATGCTCCTGTTCAACGAATACAATACCTAATTCGTGATGTCCACCAGCATATAATGCAGTTTGTGCAAGACGAAGCTCACCATTTGTATCTAATACTTCTAATTTACAAAATGCTCCTGTCGTCTTCGTTTGAAGCGCATCATAAAATTCCTCGGCGCTTTTTGGAATGACTCCATTTACTTTCGTAATAATTTCTCCAGGCAGTAATTTCAGCTCTGCTCCAATTGTATTTGGAATTGTATCTAGTACAACGAGCCCATCATTGCGTGCAGCAAAATACGCTGGTCTTGTTTCATCGGCAATTTTTTCTTGCATCGAAATTGTGAAACGCCCAAGCATAGCGACTCCCATCGCGATAATTGCAAGTACATGCCACCAGTAACTTGCGATTCCTAAAACGAGCACAAGTCCTGCTAACCCATAAACACGTCTTCCTGTAAATAATAAAGCTTCCGTCGGCTCATAACTTTTAATATTTCTCATAAATCCAATTAAAAATGGAACGAGGAATAGAGAATATGTATTTGAACCTATTGAAACGACAGGCCACCATGAAATAAACTGCGTTACCGCATCACCCGGTACAAGAATAAAAATAGGAACGATCCATAAACGCTTTGATTCGTGTAAACCAATCTTTAATCCACGCTTCCCCTGCCTAATCCTCGGCGTCGAATATCCTACTGCATTTTTAGAAATCAATAAGCCTTCTACAATAAGCATAACGCCTAGTAAAATAACAAGGGATACAATGGTACTCTCTTCACCTTCTCGAAGCTGTAAAAAGGAAACTGGTAGCTTAGAAGATAATAGAACACATACGATCGCAATGCTAAATGTATAAGCCGCCGATAAACATCGATACATAGCCGTTAATCCAAATAGTAACGTCCAAATTAAAATGGCCCATAAGCTTGCTTTAGAAACAACAAGTCCAAGCCCAATCGTAATAATAGATACTACTAATCCGTATCCAATCCCTGCAAATAGAGAGGTTCGCAGTTCAAACCAAATATCATAAACTTTAAAAGAAAAATCTTTTCGTTCTCTTAACATACGTAAGTATCCAACGAAGATACTACTTATTACAAATATATAGACAGCAGGGTGTAAGAAAAAACGTCCAACTGCCCGCATTATTTCAAAAATCCATGCCTCCATGAACTCATTCACCACCATTTATATCATTCTTTCTTTTTATATTATCATAACTAAACAAACGTTTGTTTAACACAAAAAAATACAGGCAGCAAACTGCCTGTATTTCTTCTTATTTTGCCATTAATTTTAATGCTGACTGTAATTGTAGATCATTTTCTCCAGAACGGATTTTTTCGATAATTTTAGTTTGAATCGCTTCAGCTGTCTTTTTATCAAGCTGTCCTGTCGCTTCCATTTCATTTGCATTTTGGAATGCTTTCAGAGCCGATTCTGTCTCTTTACTAAAGTATCCATCTTCACGACCTGGTACATAACCTAAGCTCTTAAGCATTTCCTGAGCATGTTTTACTTGTACATCATTTGAATTGTATGAAAGTGTTTTTTCAATTTGAATTGGTGTCGCATGATAATAATTTGGTTGCTTCACTTCTACTGTTGGCGCGATTCCTTTTTTATGAATCCAGTTCCCATCCGGTGTTAACCATTTAAACATCGTTAATTTAATGTTGCTGCCGTCTTTAAATGGAACAGCTTGCTGGACAGTACCTTTACCAAATGTCTTTTCACCAATTAAATCGTATCCTTCTCCTTCTTTTAACGCACCCGCTAAAATCTCTGAAGCAGAAGCACTTCCATTATCAATTAATACTGAAATTGGATATGGTTTTCTCTCTTTCAGTTCCGTAGAGAATTTCTTCTTCTCACCATTTCGCTGCTCTACTTGTAGCATCGGCTTTTTATTCGTCATAATTTCCCCTAGTATATCTTCTACACTATTTAAGTAGCCACCAGGATTACCACGCACGTCAATAACTAAGCCTTTTATATTTTTCTTCTCTAACTCTTTTAACTGATCCTTAAATTCTTTCGCTGTATTTTCAGCAAAAGAAGTGATTTGCATATAACCGATATCTTTTCCGCTCTCTTGCTTCACAGAACTAAACACTGTAAAGATCGGAATCTTTTCACGCTTAATTTTAAATACAATCGGATCAGTTACTCCCGCACGTTTAATTTCAATTGCGACAGTCGTTCCCTTTTTACCACGAATTTTTAATACTGCTTCTTCACGTGATAAGTCTTTCACACTGTTTCCATCTACAGATAAAATTTGGTCATTCGGTTTAATTCCTATCTTTTCTGCTGGTGAACCTTTAATTGGCGATACGATAATAAGCTTACCGTCCGTCTTGTTCACCTCAGCCCCAATCCCCTCTAATTCGGGATCAAGCGATTCACTAAACTGTTTGGCTGTTTCTTTATCCATATACGTGGAATAAGGGTCCTTCAGCGTAGACAACATACCTTGTATTGCACCTTCAACTAACTTTTCATCTTTCACGTCTTCCACATAACGTGAATCAATTAGTGCATACGCCTCATTAATTTTTGCCAAATTCCCTTGCGCAGTGCTAGCATTCCCACTCGAAATTGTTTGCGTTACTTCTGATGGGTTAACCCCAAATACAGACATGCCTGCAAACATTCCGCCAGCACCAATTAAAAATGCAACAACCATTCCAATAATTGCAACTCTACGTTTCAATGCGGAATTCCCCTTTCCAAAACACACAGGTGGTGTAGCAAAAGGCATCACACAGTGTGTGATGCCTTTACCTATTTCTACTATATGATAAGCTTGTACGAATTATGTTTGCAACTTTTTATACTTTTAAGAAGCGACGAATTGACATTACACTTCCCCACATACCGATTAAAGCACCGATTAACACTAGTAAACCAGCTAATTGGAATACGAATGGACTGTATGGTAGAAGCTCGAAAATTGTTCCGCCAAGTTTTTCATTAAACACACCTTGCAACGAATTATACGTAATTAGAATTAGGCCAATTGGAATAATTGATCCTAATACTCCTAAGAATAATCCCTCTAGCAAGAATGGCCAACGAATAAACCAGTTTGTTGCACCAACAAGTTTCATAATTTCAATTTCTGTACTACGAGCATAAATTGTAATTTTAATTGTATTAGAGATTAAGAACATCGCTGTGAATAAAAGACCAGCAATTAACGCAATCCCAATGTTACGACCAGTTTTTACAGTATCAAATAATCGTTCAACTTGCCCTTTTCCGTACTGAACATTACTAACAAACTGCATTTTTTCAACCTTCTTCGCGATTGTCGCTGTATCGGTTGGTTCTTTCGCTTTTACAACGAATACGTTTTTAAGTGGGTTATCTTGTTCAAATAACTCAAACGTTTTTCCACTATCACCTAAGCTTTTAATTAAACGTTTTAACTCTTCTTCTTTAGAAGAATATTTAATAGAATCTACTTTTGCAATCTTACTCATATCTTCTTCTAATTTCTTTTGATCCGCTTCTTTTGCAGCTGGATCAATGTGTACACGAATCTCTACATCTTGCTCTACTTTCGTCGCAAAATGGTTCATATTCATAATCGCTGTTAAAAAGACACCTACAAGTAATAATGTAACTGTTACTGCACTAACAGAAGCAAATGTCATCCATCCGTTACGTGATAGATTCTTTACACCTTCTCGCAAATGTCGACTAAGGGTCTTAGCCTTCATATCCGTATCCTCCCTCAATCTCATCTCGAACAATTTTTCCGCCTTCAATCGCGATTACACGATGACGGATTGTATTTACGATATCTGCATTATGCGTCGCCATAACAATCGTTGTGCCGCGCTCATTAATGCGAGTAAAAATATTCATAATATCAAGAGCTGTTTCAATATCTAAGTTACCTGTTGGCTCATCGGCAATTACAACCTTTGGTCTATTTACAATTGCTCTTGCAATAGCCACACGTTGTTGCTCCCCGCCCGAAAGCTCACTTGGAAGTGCGTCTGCACGATCTTCAAGGCCTACAAGACCTAGAACTTCTGTTACACGCTCACGAATTGCATCCGGTTCTTCTTCAATTACTTCTAAAGCAAACGAAACATTCTCATATACCGTTAACTTAGGTAGCAATTTGAAATCTTGGAAAATCACGCCTAATTGACGACGAAAATACGGAACGTCTCTTTCTGCCAATGTTTCGATAGTAAGTCCATTTACATTAATAGATCCTGTAGATGGTTTCTCTTCACGATACATCATTTTAATAAATGTAGATTTTCCGGCTCCACTCGGTCCAACTACGTATACGAATTCACCTTGTTTAATGTTAACTGTAAGACCAGCAATGGCTTTCATACCATTCGGGTACTCCTTATAAACATTCGTCATTTTTATCATTATTTATCACCCAATACTTAATGATTTTTTTCGAAATACTTTTCTGTACATCTGAAAACAAAAGACATCCTTCATTTTCATTTAGTCATCCTTGTTGAAGATAGTTTACTTATGCTTTCTCATAAGCAATACCACTCTATGTAATATATTTCAGCAAAATTCTACAAACCCCATTGTAACATCAAACGGTTTCCAATTTGGATACATTTTTGTTACAGTTATGTTACATACCAGAAAAAAGGAAAACGAGTTGACTATATTATCAACTCGTCCATTTCACCTTTTTTATTTATGTTCAGCTAACCATTCAGACACTTTTTTCGCATCTTCACCTTGAATAAGTCCTGGTGACATTGAACCGCGGCCTTTTTTAATAATCTCTTCGATATCTGCAGCGTCGTACTTACCGCCTACTTTTCTTAAATCAGGTCCAGTTGCCCCTGATAAATCTGTTGCGTGACATCCCGCACAACTTCTTTGGAAAATTTGTTCTGCGCTGTCTGTACTTGCAGACTGTTTCGAAGACTTACTCTCTTCTTTATTTCCGCATGCTCCTAAAGCAAAAACAACCGATGTCCCTAGCGCAATAGCCAACAATTTCTTTTTCACTTCTATCGCTCCCCATTGTTGATATTCTTTTTATTCCTAACACACTCATTTTCATTATAAGCATTATCTTTATATAGAAAAACTAAGGTGTATTTCATATTCCTCAAAAATACAGTGAGAACCTTGATAAAATAAAGCTTTCATAAGTTGTTTCAATTCTGTGAACAACTTAAAAAACTTCTATAAAGCATCCTTTTTAAAAGGAAAATTAGAAAAGTTCTATATAAATCTTTACCATATTACCGCTCTATTTTACTATTCTCTACTTTTTACAAAACAATATACAGCATTGTAATCTACATATAATCCCATCAAAAAGAGAAGTTGTCGTTTCCAACTTCTCTTCCTCTTTACTTCATCTATAAAAATAAAATCAAATTCTTTATATCCTCTATTGTCCTCAGCATGCGCCAACAATTTCGTTGGCTTTTTTTCGCTTATTAGATGCGAGAACGTAAGTAAGCATCAATAAATGGATCAATCTCTCCATCCATAACAGCTTGTACGTTACCAACCTCCGTATTTGTACGATGGTCTTTTACAAGAGAATACGGGTGGAATACGTAAGAACGGATTTGGCTACCCCATCCGATTTCTTTTTGCTCTCCGCGAATTTCATCTAATTCTGCTTGTTGCTCTTCTAGTTTCTTTTGATATAATTTCGCTTTTAACATTTTCATCGCATGCTCACGGTTTTTAATTTGAGAACGCTCCGACTGACATGTTACAACCGTATTTGTCGGTGTATGTGTAATACGAACTGCTGAATCTGTCGTATTTACGTGCTGTCCACCAGCTCCACTTGCTCGGTACGTATCAATTTTTAAATCTTCTGTACGTACTTCGATTTCAACTTCATCATTGAACTCTGGTACAACTTCACAAGATACGAATGATGTATGACGACGCCCTGAAGAATCGAATGGTGAAATACGTACAAGACGATGTACACCTTTCTCTGCTTTTAAGTAACCGTAAGCGTTATGACCTTTAATTAATAAAGTTACACTCTTAATACCAGCTTCATCACCTGGTAAATAGTCAACCGTTTCTACTTTGAATCCGCGTTTTTCAGCCCAGCGTGTGTACATACGTAATAGCATAGAACCCCAGTCTTGTGACTCAGTTCCACCTGCACCTGGATGTAATTCTAAAATCGCATTATTTTTATCATAAGGATCACTTAATAGTAACTGAAGCTCATACTCATTCATTTCTTGAATTAAGCCTTTTACTTCTGATTCTAATTCCTCATGTAAATCTTCATCATACTCTTCTTTTAAAAGCTCATGCGTGATTTCTAAATTTTCGAACGTCTCATCTAACTGACGGAACTTTCCAACCATATCTTTTAACGCATTCGCTTCATTAATTACAGCTTGTGCGCCTTGTTGGTCATCCCAAAATCCTGCGCCCATCATTTTCTCTTCTAATTCTGCAATTTGTTTCTCCTTAGTAGGGAGGTCAAAGAGACCCCCTAAAAGCCGCTAATCGCTTAGCCATTTTCTCTAATTCCTGTCTAATTTCTACTAATTCCATTTCCTTCACCTCTATGTAATTGCTGTTACTTTCGTATGAAAACAAGGGAAACTCTCTCCACTTATTACGGAGAGAGTTTAATCCTTCTTAATTATACATTTTTGATATAAAAGTTTGCAAAACAGCCTAAGCTACCGTCCTATATTACTGAACGATACCACAGCAGTTTTTATATTTTTTACCGCTACCACATTTACATAAATCGTTGCGGCCCACTTGGTCACCTTTTACAACTGGCTTTTTCTTTGCTTCTTCGCCATCGCTAGAAGGATGAACAGCTTCACCTTGAACAACTTCTTGACGTTCTAAGTTTTGTTCAATTTCAGCTTTCATAATGTAACGAGAAATTTCCTCTTCAATAGAAGCAACCATTGACTCGAACATCGCGAATCCTTCCATTTGGTACTCACGAAGTGGATCGATTTGACCGTAAGCACGTAAATGAATACCTTCACGAAGGTGATCCATCGCATCAATATGCTCTGTCCATTTCGTATCTACAACGCGGAATACAACAACCTTCTCAAACTCACGCATTTGCTCTTCTGGCATAAGCTTTTCTTTTTCATTGTATCGCTCAATTAATTTCGCAATAATTGGCTCGCTCATTTCCTCAGGAGCAAGGCGACGTAATTCTTCTTCTTTTACATCTCCGTCTTGAAGAAGGTTTGTATTTAAGTAGTCAACAAGACCTTTAATGTTCCAATCTTCTTCAATTTCCTCTTGTGTATGAAGAGCAACAGCACGTTCTACTGTAGATTTCATCATACCTTCAATAATGCCGCGTAAGTTGTCAGACTCCATTACCTCTTGACGCTGTTTGTAAATAACTTCACGTTGCTGACGAAGTACATCATCATATTGCAGTAACTGCTTACGTGCATCATAGTTATTTCCTTCAACACGTTTTTGTGCAGATTCTACCGCACGAGAAACCATTTTACTTTCAATTGGCTGAGAATCATCCATACCAAGGCGGTCCATCATTGCTTTCATATTATCTGAACCAAATCGGCGCATTAATTCATCTTCCATCGATAAGTAGAATTGCGTAACACCAGGGTCCCCTTGACGACCAGCACGACCACGTAACTGATTATCAATACGACGACTTTCGTGACGCTCTGTACCGATAACTGCTAAACCAACGTTTTTCACATCGTCTCCAAGCTTAATATCTGTACCACGACCTGCCATGTTCGTCGCGATTGTTACAGCACCTTTCATACCAGCCTCTGCAATGATATCTGCTTCACGAGCATGGTTTTTCGCATTTAAGATGTTATGACGTACACCTTTACGCGTTAACATTTTTGAAATAAGCTCTGAAGTTTCAATTGCAACTGTACCTACAAGAACAGGTTGTCCTTTTTTATGACGATTTACAATATCCTCAACAACAGCATTGAACTTACCTTCCATTGATTTAAAGATTAAATCGGCACGATCATCACGAATAATCGGTTTGTTTGTCGGAATTACAATAACGTTCATATTGTAAATGTTACGGAATTCCTCTTCCTCTGTTTTCGCTGTACCAGTCATACCAGATAATTTTTCATACATACGGAAGTAGTTCTGGAATGTAATTGTTGCAAGAGTCATGCTTTCATTTTGAATTTCTACACCTTCTTTTGCTTCAATCGCTTGGTGTAATCCTTCGCTATAACGACGACCTTTCATAAGACGACCAGTGAATTGGTCTACAATTACGATTTCGCCTTCTTGTACAACATAATCTGTATCACGATGCATAACAACGTGTGCACGAAGCCCCTGATTAATATGGTGAAGAAGTGCTACATGTTTTAAATCGAATAAGTTTTCAATATGGAAAGCTTTCTCTGCTTTCGTAATACCATCTTCTGTTAGCATTACATTTTTCGTTTTCACATCAAATGAATAATCTTTTTCATTTTCTAACGTACGAACAAATGCATTTGCAAACATGTATAGCTCTGTTGATTTTTGAGCTTGTCCTGAAATAATAAGCGGCGTACGTGCTTCATCGACTAAAATAGAATCGACTTCATCGATAATAGCAAAGTGAAGTGGACGTTGAACGCACTGCTCTTTATATAAAACCATGTTATCACGTAAGTAATCGAATCCAAGCTCATTATTTGTGCTATACGTAATATCAGCAGCATAAGCCTCTTGTTTCTCTTCGCGTGACATACTATTTAAGTTAATTCCTACCGTTAAGCCAAGGAACTCATGAAGTTGTCCCATTTCGCTCGCATCACGTTGTGCTAAATATTCATTGACTGTAACAACATGAACACCTTTTCCTGTTAAAGCATTTAAATATACAGGTAATGTAGATGTTAACGTTTTACCTTCACCCGTTTTCATCTCAGAAATATTCCCTTCATGTAAGGCAATACCACCCATTAACTGTACGCCATATGGACGCATTCCAAGAACACGAGTTGCCGCTTCGCGAACAACTGCAAAAGCTTCAGGTAGTAAATCATCTACTGTTTCACCTTTTGTTAGACGTTCTTTAAATTCAAGCGTCTTTCCTTTTAATTGTTCATCAGTTAGTGGCTTAATAGATGACTCTAATGCATCAATTTGCTCAACTGTCTTTTGCATACGTTTAATTTGGCGTTGATTTACATCAAACACCTTTTTTAAAATACCGATCATAGGAAATACGCTCCTCTTTTTATTAAAATAAAACTTCCGATTGTTTTTCTTTTTCTCTATTACAATCAGTCGTTATAAAAATCAAATGTATGTTATGCCAATTTTTCTCCTAATTAAAAAAACTAAAATGTATATACCTAATGATAATTGTAACACTTGTCTTATAACTATGACAACAATCGGCCGATTGTCTCGTTCTAAATTAAGAAAAGTTTTTTAAAAATCTATTTTCAGCAAAAAAAGCGCAGCCTCATTTGGCTGCGCTTTCGAATTATTATTTAGTTTCGATTAAACCGTATTTCCCATCTTTACGGCCATATACAACATTAGTTTCGTTTGTATCAGCATTTGTGAAGACGAAGAAATTATGTCCTAGCATATCCATTTGTAGGATTGCCTCTTCAACGTCCATCGGTTTTAAATCGAATCGTTTTGTACGTACAAGTTCTAATTCATCTTCTTCTACCTCATCCAAAACAGCTACTGCTTCCGGAAGGATAAAGTTCGTTTTTATAGAACCTTTCTCACGTAACTTACGATTTACTTTTGTTTTATGTTTACGAATTTGTCGCTCAATTTTATCAACTACTAAATCGATAGCAGCGTACATATCGCTATTAGTTTCTTCTGCACGAAGTAATAAATCAGTAAATGGAATTGTTACCTCGACACGTTGCTTGTCAGAGTATACTTTTAAATTAACTTTAATCTCTGGGAATGTATCAAAATAACGCTCTAACTTACTTAGTTTTTTCTCTACATATTCCTTTAATGCTGGAGTTACTTCAATATTTTCACCACGAATGTTGAATTTCATAGATGAATTCCTCCTTTCAAGCCTATGTACTATAATTTCGACATTGGCTTAAAAACTCCTTCTAACTTTTTTAAAAAAATTAGTGGAATTGCGATTTTTTTATCGTTTTTTGTTGAAATGAAAAGATGCATCGTTTCTATCTTTATTTTATCCTATTAACATCGTGAATAACGAATATTTCTGTGGACAATTCGTTACAGAAAAGAAACAACTTTTTGACAACTTACCCTATAACAAAAACCCCTTGCGAAAAACAAGAGGTTCTACTACATATATATAACGTTGCCACAAACGCAGCTTTCTCTTCCCAAAACAATATACCCTACAGTTTCACAACATTAGCTGCTTGTGGCCCACGTGCTCCATCTACAATGTCAAACTCTACTTGTTGCCCTTCTTCCAATGACTTATACCCATCTTGTTGAATAGCAGAAAAATGGACAAATACATCGTCACCATCTTCACGCTCAATAAACCCAAATCCCTTTTCTGCATTGAACCATTTCACTCTTCCTTGCATGTTCATTCCATTCCCTTCACTCTAAAAATCAGGGCATTCGCCCCATATTTTGACTATAACGAATGACAACATATGAAGTCAAAGAAGACTTATCGCCTTTTTATTATCCCTTTCGACACTGTCATATTAACTTCTACAAAGTGTCAAACTAGATACTTCCCTTGCCCCTCTTTCATATAACAAACTTCCGATTTGCCTAACTGTAATCCCTGTCGTATACACGTCATCAACGAGTAAAATATGTTGCCCAGAAAACATCTCTTCTCCCTGAAAATAAAAAGGATTGCTTCCTGACACCCTTTCTTTACGTGTCTTCTTACTTTGCTTTTCTGTTTCCCTTCTTCTTAATGATGGATAAGAAATTTTGACAGGCAAACAAGTTGCTAATAACTCAGCTTGATTAAAACCACGTTCAACTTCCCTTTCCTTACTAAGCGGAACAGCGATAACAGTTGAAACATTGGCAAAACACTTTTGAAATAAACTTCGAAAAGGACGATAAAAAATGTGCACTAACTCTGCATCCCCCCGAAACTTAAACTGCGCTACTATTTCTTTCATCTCATCATCATACATATATAACGAACGGTTTTTAAAAGAACGATACTTCTCCTCTTTCATCCACCTTATACAATCTATACAAATACCGTCTTCTTGAAATGAGGCAGGAACAAATTCTAAAGGTCGCCCGCACTCCATGCAAATTTCTCCTATAATATAGGAAAGTTTCTGCTCACATCTATCACATATATATTTTCTATGACACTTTACAAAAAAAGTGTACCAACTAACCTTTTCTACAAAACACTCATCACAAAGTAAACAATGCATTAATCGATCAATCCTTGTTCTTTCGCATTTTTATTCATACCTTGAATATGTTTTTTCGCGCGCACCATCGCCTCTGTCTTGCCATAGTGAAAATAAATGACCTCTCCATACGGTGCTTCAAAGCTCCGCCCTGCTCGGCCCGCAATTTGTACGAGCGCACTTTCTGAAAATATTTCTTCTTCCGCCCCTAAAACTGCAACTTGCAAATTTTTCACCGTTACGCCTCGCTCTAAAATTGTCGTTGTAACTAATAATGGGATTTCTCCCTTTCTGAACGCTGCGACTTTCTCTTTTCTCATCGGATCTTCTGCATGTACCCCTTCAACTTTATTATGCAATGATTTCAATAACGAGCTTATTTCTTCTATATATCGTACATGGGGAACGAATAAAAAAACAGGATACTTTTTGTTTAAGTGCATCTTTAACCATTGTAGTAAAACTCGAGGAATTCTTTCACGGTTGAGGCTTTTCTTCCAATTTCCGCACCAGCAAAATAGAGGAACTGGCAACGGATGACGGTGATATCGTCCAGAAACAATAACACCTTTTTGTTCACCTTTTCTAAATTTTCGCTTCCACGTTTCATCTGGAGTCGCAGTTAAATAAATACGCGCCGCTTTTTCTTTCATCGCTTGTTTTACCGCGTACTGTAACATTTGATCTGCACAATATGGAAAAGCATCTATCTCATCTACAACTATGACATGAAACGCCCTATAATAACGTAATAATTGATGCGTGGTCGCAACGACTAATACTGCATCTTTTTCTTTATCTACACTCCCTCCATATAAAGCCGCTACCTTTATATATGGAAATACTTCTTGTAATCTCGGTGCTAATTCCAAAACAACATCCGTTCTTGGCGTTGCGATACAAACTCTTTCTCCTTTTTGAAGCGCTTCGTTAATACCGTAAAACAACATCTCTGTTTTCCCAGCCCCGCATACAGCCCAAATAAAAAATGATTCTTTTTGCTTAATAGCCTCTATAACTCCTTGCGCCGCCAAATTCTGGCCAGTAGACAACGTCCCGTTCCACTGTAACAAATTTGAATTCTTTTCTCTCTTTCTTTCAGCAATCCCGCGAACAAGTACAGCACATTCACTTACTCTCCCCATCGTTATACACTTCCGGCAATATGTGCACACTTTACTGCACCTTTTACATAAAAACGACGCAAATAGCCGCCGATCTACATTTCCACAGCGTTGGCACATATATTTAGAATTCTTCTTTTTTACACCTTGTACACATACAATCTCTCCCTTCTTTTTCAAATCGTTTAATTTCCTCTGTAAATCTGAAGAAAGTTCTTCTAATAGCAACTGTTTCCCCGCTACCATCAACAATCACCTCCAGCACTACTATAAACCTTTCTCATCATCTCGTAAAAACTCAAAAAAGCCGATAACCTACTTATAAAATAGTAAGCTATCGACTTTATACACGTTTTTTATTCTTTTATAAATCCTAGAATCGACCGTATCCTAAGAAATGTTTTTGGTTATACGAACTGTTAATATCACCGTACGCAATTCCTTTATCACTAGCATGAATCATTTGGCCATTACCAACATAAATACCAATGTGAGATGGACCTGCTTTATAAGTACCTTGGAAGAATACTAAGTCTCCTGGTTGTGGGCTATCTACTTTAGAAACTGAGTTCCAGTAACCCCTAACGTCTTGACGACCTACACCAAAGATGTAAGAAATGAATCCACTACAATCAAAACCACCGTTTGATGGGGATGCACTTCCCCAAACATATGGCTTACCTAAATATTGCTTAGCTTTACCAATTACGCCAGTATCCGGTGGAGTTGGTGCTGAGTTTTGCTCTGGTGTTTTCTTTTCTGCTTTAGGTGCCTCTTTTTTAGGCTCTTCCTTTTTAGGTTCTTCTTTTTTAGGCTCTTCTTTTTGAGCTTGTCCACCATTGTTTGCTGGTGCAGCTTGCTCTGCAGGTGCTTGTGCTGGCTGAGCTTGTGCAGCTTTAGCAGCTTGCTCTGCTTGTTTTTGAGCAGCAGCTTCTTGTGCAGCTTTTGCTTGTGCTTCTTCTTCTGCAATGCGTTGTAATTGCAGTGCTTGTTTCTCAAGCTCTTTCAATTGACCTTCCGTACTTGTCATTGAAGTTACAACTGTATCCATTTTACCGCTTAAATCGTTTACCGCTGCTGCTTTTTTCTCTTTTTCAGCGTCAAGTTCTTTCTTAGCAGTTTCAATTTGAGCTTGTGCTTCTTTTAATTCTTTTTGTTTCTCTTTTACCGTTGCAACATCTTTTTTCACACTAGCTTGATCTTCTTGTTGTGTTTTCATGATATCTTCATCAGACTCAAGAATTTTAGAAACAGAAGTTAAACGATCAACTAAATCTGCAACGTTTTTAGAGTTTACAAGAACTTCTGTTACAACGTTCGTATTTGGTTGTTCTTGAAGTGCAACTAAACGCTTTCTTAATAGCTCTTCACGTTTTGCAATCTTTGTTTGTAATTCTGCAATATCTTTATTTTTCTTTTCAATTAATTGCTCAGTATCAGAAACTTTTTTCGTTGTTTCATCAAGCTTTGCAGCATTCTCTTGAACAGATTTATCTAAACCTTGAATTGTTTTGTTTAAGTCATTCATTTGTTTTTGTAATTCATCACGTTCTTGTTGTTGTTTATGTAAAGTGTCATTTTGTGTATTAATTTGTGATTTCACGTCAGAAATTTTATCTTCTGCAAATACATTTGGTGTTAGCCCAGAAAACATTAACCCTGCAACTAATGCGCAAGATGTCATTTTTAGCTTTTTCATTTTATTTTTTACACCGCTTTCTTTTTCTTTTTCCGTATATAACCTATAAAATTTATACCATAATTCGGGATTTTTTTTGCTAATGTTACGTTTTTGTAAAACAAATGTAATATTATATGTAGCTCTAGCGCAAAATGCGTATATTTTTGTATGTATGTGTAGAAATTTATATACTTTTCTCACTTCTATAAACAAAGAAAAAACGTAAGGAATCCCTTACGTTTTATTAAATATACGAATACAAATGAAATGCTACTTCATCCATTTCTCAGCCCAGTTTTGGACCTCATCCATAACACTTTCTAACGCTTTTCCCTTGTCAGTTAAGCCATACTCGATTCGAACTGGTACTTCTGGATAGACATTACGAACTACAATGCCCTCGCTTTCCAATTCCTTCAAACGCTCTGACAACATACGATCGCTCATATTTGGGATAATATCTGCGATTTCTCTAAAACGTTTCGACTCTTCAAGCAAAGATTTAATAATTAAGCCAGTCCACTTCTTACTAAGCAGAGTAAAAGCTGACTCAAACTTTGGACATAAACAAGAATTATGCTCCATATGTTTCACCTCTCTTCTATTATAATATAGTTTCTTGTAAAAAGTAAGTTATAAAACTTTCCTCATTATTTTATTTTACGTACATTTTACCATTTCCAAATATTAACTTGTCAAATAAACGTAACATACCCGTAAAAAAACCCTCTTAAAAAGAGAGCTTTTTATATCTTTATTACTTCGTATACCATCCAAGACCTAATGCACCTTCACCTAAGTGCGTACCAATTACAGCTCCAAAATAACCTGTACGAATTGTGACGTGAGGATATTTTGCTTCTAATTCTTTCTTCCATTCATTCGCTTCTTCTTCACGTTGTGCATGAATGATAACTGCTTCCATAGGTACACCTTTACTTGCTTGCTCATCAAAAATTTCAATGATACGTTTTAATGCTTTTTTACGTGTACGAATCTTTTCAAACGGAATAATGATTTTATCTCTAAAATATAAAACTGGCTTCACTTGTAACAGACTGCCGATGAAAGCTTGCGCGCTATTCAATCGACCACCACGTTGTAAATGATGTAAATCATCAACTACAAAATAGGCGTCCATCGTTTTCTTCATTTCATCAAAACGAGCGATAATCTCTTTTGGGTTCTTTCCTTCACTTGCTAACTTTGCACCTTCACGCACATAAAATCCTTGTACTTCACAACTAATTTCAGAGTCATACGTGTATACATCAATACCCTCTACCATCTGTCCAGCTGTCGTTGATGTTTGATATGTACCACTAATTCCACTTGATAGGTGAATGCTAATAACTGCATCATAATCTTTAGCTAGTTCTTCATATAGCTCAACAAACTTTCCGATTGCTGGTTGAGAAGTTTTTGGAAGTTCCTCTTGTTCACGTACTTTCACATAAAAATCATCTGCTGAAATTTCAGCTTCTTCTTGATAAGATTCTGTTCCAAACACAACGTTTAATGGAATCATATATATATTGAGTTCATCACGAATTTGCTTCGGTATATATGCCGTACTATCAGTAACAATAGCTATTTTCATTTTCGTACCTGCCTTATAAAAAGTTTTATTTCCTAATTTTACACGAAAACTACAAATGGTGCATCCATACATGAAAATGCCGGTTGAAATTATACCTACCATCTCGACAAATTACAACAAAAAGATAAAATACTCACCAAAAACTTCAGCATATTTAGAAAAAATGTTTGAATATAAAAAGGCTCGCTTTTAAAATGGAAAGTACTAGTCATTTTGATAGATAGGGGCGTACACAAGTGCTATTACAATATTTAACAATCAAAGACTACGGCGAACACGAAATCGTCATTCAAAAATCAAGATTTATTTGTTATATTAGCCGAGCAACGACTGAGGAAGAGGCTCAAGAATTTATACAAAAAATAAAAAAACAACATTGGAATGCAACACATAATTGTTCCGCTTATTTAATTGGCGAACAAGATCATATTCAAAAAGCAAATGATGACGGTGAGCCTAGCGGTACAGCTGGCGTACCAATGCTGGAAGTACTTAAAAAACGTGGACTAAAAGATACCGTCGTTGTCGTAACACGCTATTTTGGTGGCATTAAACTTGGTGCAGGTGGATTAATTCGTGCATATGGAAAGTGTACAAGCGAAGGCGTTAATCATGTCGGTGTTGTCCAGCGAAAACTAATGCGTGTGATGCAAACCGAGATTGATTACACATTACTTGGCAAAGTGGAAAATGAATTACGCAATTCAAAATATGCCATTAAAGATATACATTATCTAGAAAATGTCACATTTGATACGTATGTAGAAGAAGACGGCAAACAAGCATTTACAGATTGGATGATTGAATTAACAAACGGGAAATGTACAATTACAGAAGGAGATATGTTGTACTTGGAACAAGATGTTATCTAAGCATAACCAATTTATCACCTTCAAAGATTAATGTAGTGAATTACTTCCCTACAAATGAACTAACGAACTAAGGAGATTATATATGGAAGAACGTTATTATCATCTCCAAAATAGCAGAATAAAAAAGAAGCGAAGAAGGAAACTTTTCTTCTTCCTTATTTTCGCATTTTTATTTGGCAGCATAGGAGTTTATGTGTTAAATTCTTACTCTTCTCTTATGGGGATGTATAGTGGTTTTACTCGTGAAAAATCAGATTTAAGAAACAAAGATGTAGAAATTACAAAAGAACCTTTTACAATTCTCATTATGGGTATAGAAGATTATGCGACAGATGGTCAAAATGGTCGTACAGACTCATTAATGTTTGCAACAGTCAATCCAAAAACGCAAAAGATTTCACTTATGAGTATTCCTCGTGATTCTCGAGTTAAAATTGTTGGCAAAAATAAGGAAGACAAAATTAACGCTGCCCATGCTTACGGCGGAGAAGAAATGGCAATCAAAACTGTCGAAGGCTTTCTAAAAGTTCCTGTAGACCATTATCTGAAAATTGATTTCCAAGGCTTTAAAGGTATCGTTGATGCTGTTGGCGGCGTTACCGTTGACGTACCCTTCGATTTCTGGGAGCGCTCTGACGTGGATTACTACAAAAAAATTCAGTTTAAGCAAGGACAGCAAAACTTAAACGGTGAAGAAGCACTTGCTTACGTCCGTATGCGAAAGCAAGATCCAAATGGCGATTATGGTCGAGCTGCTAGACAAAGACAATTACTGGCCGCTGTTGCTCATAAACTAAACTCCACCTCTACTGTATTTAAAATTAAAGATTTAACAGCTGTCGTTGGAAAATATATAAAAACCGACATTCCTATTTCAGACGGACTTGCTCTTTACAATAAACTTTCTGGATTTGATCCTTCTACAATGCAAACGTTAAAGCTTGAAGGCGAAGACAAAAAGATAG
This sequence comes from Bacillus sp. EB V-12, assembly GCF_056158125.1. Lineage (NCBI taxonomy): Bacteria > Bacillati > Bacillota > Bacilli > Caryophanales > Bacillaceae > Bacillus > Bacillus sp. EB V-12. The sequence goes on from NZ_JBUXJL010000006.1 coordinate 291,285, forward strand.
GCGGTATTTATTACTTCCTTCCAGATCCAATCAGTGTAGAAACGGTGCGTAACGAAATTGAAAAAGAATTAGGAGAAAAAGCAAAAAATCCAACTACAAAAAACAACTCAAATCCTGATTCAAGTTCTAACTCTAACGAACAAACAAAAAAAGAGACAAACCAAAATAAAACACCAACTGATCCGCCACCTTCTACAAATGCTCATGCAGAGTGGATTATGCGCAATCAGCCGTAAAAAAAAGGCCCAATCTATCCGATTGGGCCTTTTTTTATTTACTTATTAAAGTGTTGTAAAATCGCTTCTACAATACGCTCTGATGCACGACCATCACCGTAAGGGTTAGATGCTTTCGCCATCTTATCATGAGCTTCTTTATCTGATAACAACTCATCAGCAAGACCAAAGATTGTCTCTTCGTCTGTTCCTGCTAATTTCAGCGTACCTGCTTCAATACCTTCAGGGCGCTCTGTTGTATCACGAAGAACAAGAACTGGTACCCCAAGTGATGGAGCTTCTTCTTGTACACCACCAGAATCCGTTAACATTAAGTATGAACGAGCTGCAACATTGTGGAAATCAATTACATCTAGCGGCTCAATTAAATGAATACGGTTATGTTCACCTAAAATTTCATTTGCTATTTCACGAACAACAGGGTTCATATGAACAGGGTACACAACTTGTACATCTTCATGCTTATCAACAAGACGCTTAATTGCACGGAACATATTACGCATCGGTTCACCTAAGTTTTCACGGCGGTGAGCTGTCATAAGTACAAGACGATCATTTCCAAGTTTCTCTAGTACAGGATGACTATATGTTTCTTTTACAGTCGTTTGTAACGCGTCAATCGCTGTATTTCCTGTAATGAAAATACGTGACTCATCTTTATTTTCCTTCTGTAAGTTCGTTGCTGATTTTGCTGTTGGTGAGAAATGCAGATCCGCCATTACACCTGTTAATTGACGATTCATCTCTTCTGGGTATGGAGAATACTTATCCCACGTACGAAGGCCCGCCTCAACATGACCTACTGGAATTTGATTATAAAAAGCAGCTAAGCTTGCAATAAATGTTGTTGTTGTATCACCATGTACAAGTACAATATCCGGCTTCGCTTCTTTCATTACTTTATCCAAACCTTCTAAACCACGCGTTGTAACATCAATTAAAGTTTGGCGGTCTTTCATGATATTTAAATCGAAATCTGGCGTAATTCCAAAGATACTTAATACTTGATCTAACATTTGGCGATGCTGTGCTGTTACAGTCACAATCGATTCAATTTTTTCTGGGTGTTTTTGCAACTCTAATACAAGAGGTGCCATTTTAATTGCTTCTGGACGTGTCCCGAAAATTGTCATTACTTTTAAACGTTCAGTCATGTGATTGCCTCTTTTCTTTCACTAATTACAGCTTCTATTATGACATATAAAAATATGCATGAGTACATCCCTTTTTAACGCATAACAGAAACTTTTCTATTACAAATACTTTTTCTTCCTACCGAGTAATAATCTATCTTTTGTTTCTTAACATCTTCATCAGTATAACAATTTCTCCCATCAAATAAAATAGGCTCCCTCATAAGTTGTACGTACTTTTCTAACGGATAAGTTTGAATATCTTCCCATTCTGTTACGATAAAAACCGCACTCGCATCTCTAATCGATTCATCTATACATCTACTATATTGTATAGCATCTCCAAATATATTTTTCACATATTGAATTGCTTTTGGGTCGTAAAGAACAATTTCTGCACCTATATTAAGTAATGCTTCTATTATAATAAGAGATGATGCCTCTCTAATATCATCCGTATTCGGTTTAAAGGATGCGCCAAGAACTGCAATCCGCTTTTTACTCATGTTCATAACTTTTTTCGCTTTTTCAATCAATAGCAGCTGTTGCTTATTATTTACTTCAATAACCGCTTTTAACAAACGAAAATCATGAGCAACATTTCCCGCAATTTGCACCAGCGCTTTCGTATCTTTCGGAAAACACGACCCTCCGTAGCCAATGCCCGCATTTAAAAAAGATGCGCCAATTCTCTTATCCATTCCCATCCCTTTGGCAACATCTAATACATTCGCGCCTACCTTCTCACATATATTTGAAATTTCATTAATGAAACTAATCTTTGTAGCTAAAAAGGCATTCGACGCGTATTTAATCATCTCTGCACTTTTAATATCTGTAACATACGTTTCTAAACATAATTCACTATACAAACTCTCTACTCTTCTTGCTACTTCCTCACTGTCCGCTCCAATTACAATACGATCTCCATGAAAGAAATCATAAATACCTGAACCTTCACGCAAAAACTCTGGATTCGATACGATATGTACTGTATGCCTCCCTTTTAACTTCTCCTCAATCCATCCCTTCATTACATCATTTGTACCTACTGGAACTGTACTTTTCGTAACAACAATAATATCGTTCGTCGCATATAATCCAATATCGTTACAAGCACTCTGAATATACGTTAAATCTGCCGTCCCATCTAATAAAGGTGGTGTTCCAACTGCAATAAATATAAACTCTACATCATCAAATGCCTCTTCTTTATTTGATGTAAAAATTAAAGCATTATTCTCATATGCATAATTTATTAATTCATGTAATCTAACCTCATAAATAGGTAAATCCCCTTGTTTTATCCGTTCAATTTTTTCATCATCTATATCAAAACATGTAACTGAATACCCTAATTTTGCCAATCCCACTCCTGTAATCAATCCAACATATCCAGTACCTACTATCGTAATTTTCATTTCCTTTTCGCACAGGAATTTACAATAGAAAAGATATGAAATATAGAACTCTCCCTGCGCTTCCCCCTCTCATATTAAAAATGTGAAAACCCTTTTCCTTCTTCATTATATGAATTACTTCCCTTACTTTTTTTAAAGTTTTTGTAAAATTAAATGTACTATAAAGTAAAACTTAATTAGTAAAAATGAGGCTGCCAGTTCACGCGTGATAAATTCCCACATTTTAACACGAGACTTACTTATTTCTACGTGCAACACTTATAATACTGAAATAAAAGTATTCACTATCGAAGAAAAAGAGGAAATGTCACATTCCAAGGTTCAGTACGATTAACCTTCTCATATGATTCAACATTCTATATACAATTGTCATATATTCTATTCGCTTCCATTAACCGTAAAAAGAAAAAAAGATTGAATTCTAATCTTTTTGTGATACCATATGTTATGAGCCTGTAAATAAACATCATAATTTTCAGATAAATATATTTTCAAAAAAAAAATTACGTTAGACTATAAAGGGTGGGGTATTAATGGACTCACAAGTGATTTATGCCATTTTGGCATCTTTCATCACTGTACTTGTCGTTACTCCTTTAGTTATTAAATTAGCTTTTAAAATAGGAGCGACAGATAAGCCAAACGCACGTAAAGTGCACCAAAAGATTATGCCACGTCTTGGCGGGTTAGCAATATTTATTGGTGTAGCTGTAGGATTTGTTGTCGGCGGCTTATATGAGCAAAGAATGTTATCGATAACGCTAGGTGCAATTATCATTGTAATCATCGGAATTTTAGATGATATGTACGAGTTATCTGCGAGAGTAAAATTCGGTGGACAACTGTTAGTTGCCATTATGATTGTAAAAAGTGGATTATTAGTGCAAGTATTATATATCCCATTCTTTGGGGATACTGAACTTGGATGGCTTGCTTATCCAATTACAGTATTTTGGCTTGTAGGTATTACGAATGCAATCAACTTAATTGACGGCTTAGATGGATTATCTGCTGGGATTTCATCTATCGTACTTGCAACGCTAGCATATATGGCCTTTACTAGCCCATGGGGTACTGGAACAGCTATTATCTTGCCACTCGCATTAATTATATTAGCAAGTACAATTGGATTTTTATTCTACAACTTCCATCCAGCAAAAATTTTCATGGGAGATACAGGAGCACTATTTTTAGGATACTGTATTTCTGTTATATCGTTACTTGGATTATACAAAAGTGTAACGTTATTCAGTTTTATCGTTCCAATTATCATTTTAGGTGTACCTATATTTGATACGATATTTGCAATCATCCGTCGTATCGTAAATAAAAAACCTATTTCAGCACCAGATAAATCGCATTTACATCACCGCTTACTTGCAATGGGATTCTCTCATCGCAAAACGGTACTAATTATATACGCATTCGGTATTTTCTTTAGTGTAAATGCCATTATTTTCACTACTGCAACGTTATGGTTATCCATTATTCTTCTTTTCGCTTTGATTTTCTTCACAGAAATCATTGCTGAAATAATCGGGCTTGTACATGAACGCTACAAACCAATCATTTCCTTTTATAAAAAAGTGAAAAAACGCGAAGACTAATTGTAGTATAGCCTTTTCAATTATGAAATATTCAAATAGCATCCTCTTTCTTATAAGAGGATGCTATTTTTTATTCTCATTTTATATTTCCAAAATATAGATTGTTTGAGAGTTCCTCTATTGGAGAAAGATATACATAATAAGAAAAGTATCAAGTTTTCTTTTTTACATCTTGATTGTCAAACTGAGGGTGAATGTTATGATCAAGCGAGTATTTCAATGTATTATTTTATTTTTAACGATTACTATGTACGTATCATCTAATACTGAAGCAACAACTATTATTCCTGCTGAATATCATCCAAATACTGGAACAACTTCTCCTACACAAAAAATTGCGTACTTAACATTTGATGACGGACCAAACAAATATACTACACAAATTTTAAACATCTTAAAAGAAAAGAACGGAAAAGCAACTTTCTTTGTTATTGGTGGAAAAGTACCACATTATAAAAAGACAATGCAACGATTAATTAAAGACGGACATTATATCGGACTTCACAGTATGTCACACGATGTAAAACGCCTTTACACTGGTGACCCTTCCACTTTAATTGCAGAAATGGAGCAAACACAAAGCATTGTCCAGCAAGTTACGAAATTAAATACACATCTCGTTCGCGTTCCATATGGTAGTATGCCTTACTTAAAAAAGAATTACCGTGACGCACTTGTATCGGCCCAGTATAAAATGTGGGATTGGACGATCGATACATACGACTGGAAAAGCTATGACAACCCTTCTGCCATACTCGAGAGAGTACGTAATCAAAGTGATGAACAAGTCGAAGTCATTTTAATGCATGATTCGAGTGTAACCGTACAAATACTGCCAAAAGTAATTGATTATTTACAGTCACAAGGATACAAACTTCTTCCCTATAATCCTTCTTCTCATCTCAAGGTAAATTTTTGGAAAGACACAAGATTGTAACAGCTTTAGTGCCTATGTGCTAAAGCTGTTTTATTTTTCTCTTCCCACCCTTCCCATTTTTGTGTAAAATTTTAAATAGTGATGAAGTTTCGAGGTGAATAGAAATGAAACGAATAGATCTCATTTTTAACGCAATACAAAAAGGCAATTATACAGAAGGTGTAACCGCATCAGAACTCGCTACATTTCTGCAACTAGATCGCGCCAATGTAAGTAGCGATTTAAACAAACTTGTAAAAGATAAACGTTTATTAAAAACAAATACGCGACCTGTTCGTTTTTACATAGAAACGAACACTTCGTTGGAAACGCATTCAAAAGACATAACTTCATTGGATACATTTGCAATTGAAAATACGAGCCTTAAAATTGCAATTGAAAAAGCGAAAGCTTCTATTCTCTATCCTCCAAACGGTATGCATACTTTACTACTGGGAGAAACAGGGGTCGGAAAGTCTATGTTTGCTTCTTTAATGCACGAATATGCAATTGAAGTTGAACAGCTTCCCAAAGATGCACCATTTATCGTCTTTAACTGTGCTGATTATGCAAATAATCCACAGTTACTACTCGGGCAATTATTTGGGATTAAAAAAGGAGCTTATACAGGAGCAAGTGATCAAAAAGGGTTAATTGAAAAAGCACATGAAGGAATTCTTTTCTTAGATGAAGTACATCGCCTGCCTCCAGAGGGACAAGAAATGCTTTTCACCTTTATTGACCGCGGAGTATACCGCCGCCTTGGAGAAACAGAGAACGAACGTAAAGCACAAGTATTAATCATTACTGCAACAACAGAAGAACCAAATTCATTTTTATTAAAAACATTTACAAGACGTATACCGATGACTGTTACGCTGCCACCACTTCGTGAGCGTACACATAAAGAGCGCTTTGCTTTACTACAGCTATTTTTCACAAATGAAGCAATTCGTCTGCGAAAAGACATTCACGTTAGCCCAAATGCAATGCGTGCTTTCGTCTTTTACAATTGTCCCAATAACATCGGTCAATTAAAAACAGATGTTCAAATTGCCTGTGCGAAAGCCTATTCTGATTTGGTCACAAAGAAACGTGATTCTGTCTATGTTTCAAGTACAGATTTACCTTGGTATATGAAAGAAGGGTTGTTCATTGAAAGGAAGAGCCGTCACTTATACCAAATACCAAATGAAACATTTGTATTTACAGGTGAGGAAGGTTGGAGTAATCATAAAACAGAAGATGAAAAACGCTCTTCTATTTACGATTATATTGACTATAAATACGAAGAACTTCAAGCACGTGGTATTGAAGAGGAAGAATTAGAATTACTAATAGAAAATGATGTTCAAAGCTTTTTCGTACAATATTTTAACCAAATATCCAAAAAAACAAGCCATGAAAATGTTTTTAAAATTGTGGATCGTAATATCGTTTCCGTATGTGAAAAAATAGCGGAACTTGCTGAAAAGCATTTATCTAAGACGTTTGATGAAAAAGTATTTCTTGCTTTAAGTTTACATGTACAGACAACTCTACAACGTTTACAAAGCGGAAAACAAATACATCACCCACAATTAAATCAAATTCGTACGAAATATAAAGAAGCTTTTTCCGTAGCTATGCAATGCATTCAACTACTGGAGGAAGAATTACAAATAACAATGCCTATTGATGAAGCTGGCTTTTTAACAATGTTCTTCGTTGTTGATCCAATTCCTGCCTCACAAACAGAAGTAAAAGTATTAATATTAGCACACGGTAATGGTATCGCAACTGAAATGGCAAACGTTGCAAACGAACTTCTCGGCATTGAGGAAGTAACCGGTATTGATATGCCGTTACACGAATCACCGAAAGATTTCTTGGAACGTGTGAAAGTGTATATGAAAACACTACAAAATGTAAATGGGCTTCTCTTACTTGTCGATATGGGGTCACTTGCTTATATCGGTGACATATTAGAAACGGAGTTCAAAATCCCTGTACGTGTTCTCTCGATGACGAGCACACCACATGCACTAGAAGCAGCTCGAAAAGCTCAGCTCGGTTATTCATTAGATGCGCTGTATGAAACAGTAAAAAATTTAACACCGTTTTACTTAAACGTACAAGAAGAAAAGAAAAAACCTCTCTCTCCAATGAAATCTGTTATTTTAACAGCTTGTTTAACTGGTGAAGGAAGTGCTTTAGCTATTCAAAAAATGTTAGAGAACTATTTACGATTTGATAAAGACTTAATTGAAATTATTCCGATTAGTATCGTCCATGAAAAAGATTTAACGAAAATGATCGAGAACATAAAAAAAGAGCGTAATATCATTTGTATCGTCACGAATTTCGATGTGCAAGTGCCGTGCTTAACATATCATTTCCAAGACATCGTAAACTACACAGCGATTCAGCCCATTCAAGAATTAATTACGTATGAAGAAACATATGCAAAAATGGCGGATATTCTTGAACAACAAATGCAGCGTAACGATGGGGCATTACTGATTAAAACAATTCGTTACGCATTAAATACAATTCAAGAATTAATTTCCTTACAGCTAACTCCTGATAGCTTAATGGGGGTTATTCTGCATATGAGCTGTATGGTTGACCGTCTTCAAAAAGGAGAAAGCCTTCTTCCTCACCCTGATAAAGAGAAAAGAAGACAAGATGAATACTGGATGTATATGAAAGTAAAAAAAGCATTGCAACCGATTGAAAATACATTTGAAATACAAATACCTGATGACGAAGTATTTTACGTTATGGACTTCTTTATTAAAAATCAGCCTGTTAAAAATTAATTGAGGCCGTTTTTAAAAATATCGACCGTAACGTGAGTTATATCGGCGCAACTCAGATTATATCGGCGCAACTCAGATTATATCAGCGATTTTCAAAACATATCGATTTACCGACAATAATCGCTAAAACTAGCACCTTATATAATGAGAAAAGGCTGTTCCAACATATGGACAGCCTTTTCCTCTACTTCTTTACTTTTCTAACTCGCCCTCTTATTTCTCCTCTTTTTTGTGATTTCGTATGGACATTAACATATACATTTGCTTGAATAATTTCTTGAAGTAAATGTACAAATGATTTCCCTTGTAAAGGTCCCTCAAAATCCTCTACATTCACTACACCAGTAATACTTCCCTCGTTCAAACTAATCCCTTGCTCCAGTGGACCATACAAATATAAAACAACAGGACCAATTTGAGTAGACTTCCCTAAATGAATTTGACACGATGTAACCTTTTCTATATTTTTTAGTATTACTCTGTAATGCAATTTCGTTAAATCATCACTAAAAATAAACTCTGCTACCCCAAAAGCTTCTGTATTTACAGGAGGCACTTCCCTCTTACCTGTTAACCTGGCAAAGAAATGTGTTGTCATAAGGCATTCTCCTTATATAAATTTCCCAGCACTACTTCTACTACTTTATGGTTTAGACATAATCATTTATGACTTTTTCAATTTTAATTACAAAGAAAAGATTCACAAAATCTTTACATTAAAATCGTTCCTGTAGATTGAAAGTCTCTTGTATAATGCACATAGAAAAACATTCTAGGAGGTTATTTTGAAAAAAAACAAACACATCTTTCACACATTATTAGAGATTTTTCTCGTCTCATTTAAATTAGGACTTACTTCATTCGGCGGTCCTGTCGCTCATCTCGGCTATTTTCACCACGAATACGTGCAAAAAAGAAAATGGATGGATGAACGAAGCTATGGAGATTTAGTAGCGCTATGTCAATTCCTTCCTGGTCCTGCCAGCAGTCAAGTCGGTATGGGGGTTGGGTTATTAAGAGGCGGACTATTAGGAGCTATTATTTCATGGATTGGATTCACTTTACCGTCTGTACTTGTTTTGGTTTTCTTCGCCTCATTCCTTAATCAGTTCGATCTTGGAAGTGCTGGCTGGATTCATGGACTAAAACTTGTAGCAGTAGCTATTGTCGCTCATGCCATATGGGGAATGGCGCGAAAGTTAACTCCAGATCGCAACCGTGCGACGATTGCGATTGTAACTGCCGCAATTGCCTTATTATGGCCAAGTAGTTGGACACAAGTCATCCTTATTATAATATGTGGCTTTATCGGTTGGTTTTTATATCGCAACCAACCAATTAGCCAATCTCAAAATATAAAAGTACCTATTTCAAAAAAGATAGCAGTTTCTTGTCTCGTCTTATTCTTTGGACTATTACTACTGCTACCGATATTAAGACCGTTTTCTTATTACATCGCTTTATTTGATAGTTTCTATCGCTCTGGCGCACTTGTATTTGGAGGAGGACACGTCGTGCTGCCCCTTCTTGAAGGTGAGTTCGTACAAAACGGAATGATGACGAAAGAACAGTTCCTAGCTGGATACGGATTAACACAAGCAGTACCAGGACCACTATTTACATTCGCCTCTTATATAGGAGCAGTATTAAACGGGACGCTTGGGGCAACACTCGCAACAATTGCGATTTTCCTCCCTGCTTTCTTACTCGTTATTGGTGTTTTACCATTTTGGAACAGTGTGAGAAAAATATCATTCATACAAGGCGCACTACTTGGTGTTAACGCCGCAGTTGTTGGTATTTTAATTGCCGCTTTTTACGATCCTATTTGGACGAGTACAGTTATAAATGCTTCAGATTTCGTTTTCGCTTCGCTTCTTTTTTGCTTACTAGCTTTTTGGAAAACACCACCTTGGGTTATCGTTATACTGGGAGCCTTTGGCGGATATATTCTGTCCATTTTATAAATAAAAAACGACGGCATGATGTAGCCGTCGTTTTTTCTATTAAAACTTCACAAGCTCTATGCCTTCTGGCAACTCACTCTCTGTTAAAATACGCAATTCCTTCACACGATCCATTACGTAAGAAGAACGCTTCACAAGCTCTGGATCAATATATGCTGGATGAACCATAATTTCTACCGTTTGTTCACCTTGTACTCTTTCTTTTAACTTCACAAAGTAATCTTCCGTCACACCATCCGCATAAAAGTCACTGTAAAACACATCAGAAAATGGATGCACCGCTCTATCTTCCTCACAACGACGAATCGGAACATTATATTTAGCCGCTAATCTCTTAAGAACATCATGTAAAATCGGTAAACCATGCACATGATGATGACTATCTAAATGAGTTGGTGTTAATCCGTAAGATAAAAACTTCTCAATTTGAGCAGTCCATTCTCTCTCAACTTCTTCTGGATTTATATTCCCTTCCCTTACAACACTTTGTTTATGAAACGATCCGTCGCTACCTACAAGTGATGGTACGTCTCCAAGAAGTGGTTCCCCTGCTGTTAATACGAGGTGTACTCCTACTCCCAGCGTTTTATACTCTTTTGCTAAATGTACCGCATGCTCTGTTCCTGGCATATTCATCATCATCGTCGTTGAATTTACAAGTCCATTTATATGTCCATCAATAATGCCGTAATTTGTACCTTCTGTAAGCCCGAAATCATCTGCATTTACGATTAATTGAATCACTTGAATCCCTCCTACTAATATAAGAAAAAAAGCGGGCTAAATAGCGCCGCTTTTACTTCTCTACCTTTTTAAAGAACTGTGGAAGATACTCTTTATGTGCTTCCAACATTTCATCTAAAATTTGTTTTGCAACTTTATCTGATGGTACAAGTGGATTGATTGTCATAGCAAGCAGCGCCTTATGATAATCCCCTGTAACAGCAGCTTCAATTGTTGTGCGCTCGAATGATTTAATTTGTTGTACTAAACCGCGAACTGGTACTGGAAGGTCTCCAACTGCAATTGGTTTTGGACCTTCTTTCGTAATAATACAGTTCACTTCAACAGCAGAATCATGTGGTAAGCTTGCAATTGTTCCGTTGTTTCGTGTATTAACAGGCTGGATATCACCTTTATTATTGTAAATAGACGTAATTAAGCTACATGCTGCATCACTATAATAAGCTCCGCCACGTTTTTCTAATTGTGGTGGTTTAATATCTAAGTTCGGGTCTTTATATAACTCAAATAAATCATTTTCTAATTGTTTTACTACTTCTGCACGTGTACCTTTTTCAACAGAAGCTTCTTTCTCTTCTTCTAACATTTCACGTGTTTTGTAGTAATAACGATGGTATGGACATGGAATCGCACGAAGTCCGCGAATAAAGTCTGGCTCCCAGTTAAGCGCTGCGATATTTTCCATCGTAATTTGTTTTTCTGGATCTGTCACAAGCTCTAACACACGGTCCATTACACTTACGCCATCTAAGTATACATCTAGTCCGTATACCATATGATTTAAACCTGCGAAATCAACGTGAACACGACTCGCATCTACTTCAAGTAATTTTGCAAGACCCATACGAATTCCAATTGGAACGTTACATAGACCAACTACTCTTTGAATATTTGTATAACGAAGGACAGCTTCTGTTACCATACCAGCTGGATTTGCAAAGTTAATTAACCATGCATTCGGACAAAGCTCCTCCATATCCTTACAAATATCTAAAATAACAGGAATCGTTCTCAACGCTTTGAATAAACCACCAGGACCATTCGTTTCCTGACCGATTACATCATATTTTAACGGAATTGCTTCATCTTTTGCACGTGCTTCTAATAAACCAACGCGAAGTTGTGTTGTTACGAAGTCAGCATCTTTTAATGCCTCACGGCGATCAAGTGTTAAATGTACCTCGATTGGTAAACCTGATTTTTTCACCATACGTTTCGCTAAGTTACCAACGATTTCTAACTTTTCTTTTCCTGCCTCGATATCTACTAACCAAATTTCACGAACAGGCAGTTCATCATAACGCTTAATAAATCCTTCAATTAACTCTGGTGTATAACTAGATCCACCGCCGATTGTAGCAATTTTAATTCCAGTCATGCTTTATTCCCCTTTCGCTTCAAGCTTTTTATAAAGATCGATAAACTCTGCTGCTAATTCTTTCACTGTAATCGCATTCATTAAATGATCTTGTGCGTGAATTAAAAGAACACTAACCTCTGTTTTTTCTCCTCTTGCTTCTGATTGTATGAGCTCTGTTTGAAAATGATGCGCTTCATTAATCGCTTCTTTCGCCTTTACCATCGCTTCATCTGCTTCTGCCATTTTCCCCTGTTTGGCAAATTGAAGTGCCTCCATCGCAAAGCTTCGTGCGTTACCACTATTTAAAATCAATTGGAATGGAATTTGTTCTGCTGTAGTCATCATAATTACCGCCCTCTCTATAAGGTTCAACCGATTTAAATACCCCTTCAGTTTGAACATGTCTATTAAAGTATGAATTTATTAATGATAGTTTAGTGTTCATATAGATGTTTTTCATCTTTTTGAACATGATATAAAGGTAATTGTTCTCACAGATTATGTTGTCTGTGAGAACAATTACTATGTTACATAGGTACAGAATTATTATTTCCTTGTGCTGCTGCTTTTTCAGTACGAACAACAGAACGATCGCACAATACAACAAATGGATAGTAGATTACCATCGCAATTACAAAGTTGAATAACTGTAGAATTGCACCTGAAAGATGTCCACCTGTTACAAGATAACCACTAATAATTGGTGGTGTTGCCCATGGAATCATCACAACTGTTTTTGGTACCCAGCCAATCGATATAGCTGTATAAGAAGTAATTACTAATACAATTGGTGTTAGGATAAACGGTAAGAATAAAATTGGATTTAAAATAATTGGTGTACCAAAGATTACTGGTTCGTTAATGTTGAACGCACCTGGACCAATTGATAAACGAGATACACCGCGTAATTGTGCACTTTTTGCTACAAGTAATACCACTACTAAGAACGCTAATGTCGCACCAGAACCACCAAGATATACGAAAGTATCAAAGAACGGTTTTGTAACAATGTTTGGAACATCAAATGCAGATGTGCCACCTTTGAATAACTGCATATTTTTCTCTAATGCTGGTAAGTATAACGGCTCAATAATACCACCAACGATATTTGGACCATGTAAACCGAAGAACCAAAGAAGATGAACAAGGAGTACAATAACAATTGCACTTGGTAATGTCCCTGCTAAACTTTGCAGTGGTGATTGAATCGTATTAAAGATAAATTCATGAACACTTGTACCGGCTAATTTCACTGCTAATTGAATACCTGCAACTACTGTTAAAATAACAAATGCTGGAACTATAGCTGCGAAAGATCTTAAAACTGCTGGTGGTACTCCATCAGGCATTTTAAAAGTAATGTTTCTTTGTACGAAGAAACGGAATACCTCAGTAACAAGGAGTGCTACAATAATTGCTACGAATAACCCTTGTGCACCTGTCCAAGCTAAGTTCAATCCGCCTTCTTTCGGTGTTGTTGGCGTAAGAATAATTAACGCACCAAATGAAATAATACCTGCTGACAAACCATCAACGCCGTAAGATTTTGCTAAGTTATAACTTGTTGTAAATGCTATGATTAGTGCTAGAATCGCGAAAGAACCAGTCCACATTCCACCGCCAACTTGTTTCCACGTTTCACCAAACAAACCTTTCATGAAATCTTGGAAAGCCTCAGACGGAAAACCATTAATTAGTGATGCCAGTGCACCAACTAAAATAAGTGGCATAACTGCAATAAATCCGTCACGGATCGCAGCTAAATGACGTTGCGACCCGATTTTACCAGCGACAGGAACAATATATTTCTCCATAAATGCAATAAATTTTTGCATTTCGCTTCCCCCCTAATTATTTTTTAAGTGTTAATGCATGATCTAAAACTGCTTCTCCATTCATCATGCCGTAGTGCATTGGATTGATAACGTCGATTCCAACGTTTTTCTCATCAGCAAGCGTTTTCATTGAAGAAAGCATGTAACGAACTTGTGGTCCTAATAATAATACATCTGCTTGATCGATATTTGTTTTTACTGCATCCCCAGATACAGCCCAAATCTTTCCTTCTAGACCGCGAGCTTTTGCAGCCGCTTCCATTTTTGTAACTAGTAAACTTGTAGACATCCCTGCTGAGCAACATAATAAAATATTCATTTGAAAATCCCCCTTGTGTAGTATAAAAAATTTATGTTTTATTTATTTTTCTTTACGCTATTTATTAATGCAATTAGCGTGCCAACTTTTTAAAACCACTAAAATCAGTGCTTTTTCGACTGTTTTCTTTGTGTGTTAACGCTTTCAATTAGTGTGTCGTCCAAAAAACACACAGTGTGTTATAAAACAACACGCTTTTAACACATAACTGTATGAAAATAGATTAGTGTTTAGTTGTCTAGTTGTGTTTAAAATAAAAAAACACTAAAAAAATTTTTTAGCGTGAAAATCTAGTGAAAAATAAACCTCTCTTAAACACACTCTTCTATCCATTGTCCAAGCACACTCTACTAAATTACATAAAATAGAATAAAATAACACAATTCGAAAGGGGATTCCTATGCCAAAACATAGAAAACAAAGCAAAATAAAGATTTATAGAATAACAAGCTATAAAAAAGACAAGCGTTCTGAATTAGACTCTGACAAATTTGAACTAGAACAGCAGGACAAGCATGATATACAAGACAAACAGGATGAGCAGAATAAGCAAGATAAGCAAGTACAATCGGAAAATGTAACTATAGTACCTACAGATTCACACAGCTTAGATGTGTGGGATGAAATTTCTCTAAAGGAAATACAAGCTGGTGAACATACGAGCCTATTTGAAGAAAAGAGTAATTATCAAAATATTAATTTAGTCCAAGTAAACGATGTTCGCTTATACTTGGACAAGCAACTACAATTCAGTTCCGTTGATGAGCAAATTTATCATGAAGCACTTGTACATCCAATTATGTCAAAAGTAATCGATCCAAAACGTGTTCTCATATTAGGTGGTGGCGATGGCCTTGCCTTACGAGAAGTTTTGAAATATGAAACTGTGCTACATGTAGACCTTGTTGATTTAGACGAGGCAATGATTAATATGGCACGTAATGTTCCAGAAATAGTATCTTTAAACAAAAATGCTTTTTTTGATAATCGTGTGAACGTGCACGTATGCGATGCAAAAGAATTTCTAAATTCACCTTCATCTTTATACGATGTAATCATTATTGATTTTCCAGACCCAGCGACAGAATTATTAAGTACTTTATATACAAGCGAACTATTTGCTCGTATAGCTACATTCTTAACAGAAGATGGTGCTTTCGTCTGTCAATCTAATTCACCTGCTGATGCACCTCTAGTATATTGGAGTATCGGTAATACAATTGAACACGCTGGATTAACTGTGAAGAGTTATCATACAATCGTTCCTTCTTTCGGAACTGACTGGGGATTTCATCTTGCTACTAATTCTGCACATGTACTCGATCAAATTGAACAATTATATGTAGTACCAACTCCTCGAACATTGCCTGCTCTTCTTTTTCCTTTATTTCAATTTAAAGAAGAACATTTAGAACAACGTAAC
>NZ_JBUXJL010000007.1:0-305472 GCF_056158125.1 Bacillus sp. EB V-12
AGTGGGATGAACATTTCGCTGATGGTACAGGCACATACATAAAATGAAATTTTAATTAGTGGGTGTTTTACTGCCCGTTAATTCAAGATAAAAAAACCTTGCATAAGCAAGGTTCATTCATCCACCGACATCTTCCTATATAACTCTACAAACTCACTCGCTAATTCTTTCACCGTAATTGCATTCATTAAATGATCTTGCGCGTGTACCATTAAAAGAGTAACTTCGGTCTTTTCGCCACCAGCTTCTTTCTGGATAAGCTCCGTTTGTACACGGTGCGCCTCTTTTAATTCCTCTAGTGCTTCTTGTAATTTAGCTTCAGCTTCTGTAAACTCCCCACGCTTCGCACAATCAATTGCTTCCATTGAACAACTTCTCGCGTTTCCCCCATGCAAGATTAAATGAAAAGCTTTCGTCTCTATCGTATCCATTGTAGTTCTTTACTCCCCCTTTTCTTCCGCCAGTTTTTGTTTATCCCATATTTTTAAGAACGGTAAATAAATGAAGAATGCTAGCGCAAAGTTAACAAGTTGTAAAATAACACCTGAAATTTTCCCGCCCGATCCTAAATATCCACTAAAAAGAATAGGTGTCGTCCAAGGTACAGCGGCCCCACTCGGACGTGCCACCCATCCCCATTCCATTGCAAAGTACGAAACAATTGTTAACACAACTGGAACTAATATAAATGGAATTAGTAAAAGTGGGTTCATCACAATCGGCATACCAAAAGTTACCATCTCATTAATATTAAATATACCAGGTGCAATTGACAATCTCCCTAAACTTTTTAATTGTTGACTTCGTGCAAATAGTAACATTCCAACAACTAGAGCAAGCGTTGCACCAGAACCGCCCATATAAATCCATAAGTCAAAAAACTGTGCCGTAATCGTATTTGGTACATCTTGCCCAGCTTGAAAAGCAACTCGGTTTTGATCCATTAACGACAACCAAACAGGGCTCATTACACCACCAACAATAGTAGCACCATGAATTCCACACGACCAAAGAACATGAACGAGAATAACTGCTATTATTGCGCCCCAAAGACTAGCACCAAGTACACTAAGTGGTTCCTGTAAAATTTGTCCTACAATATTATGGATACTGCCAAAAGAAGTATTTTCTATAATTAAGCGTAAAATCCAAATAACTGTTACAACAATAAATCCTGGAACAAGTGCCGCAAATGAACGCGTGACAGCTGGTGGAACTGTCTCTGGCATCTTTATAATTATCTTTTTTTGTACAATAAATCGATACAGTTCAGTAGATATAAGTGCAATAATCATTGCTACAAATAACCCTTGGCTTCCCATTAATGCAGCTGGGATAGCGCCTTCTACAAGTACACTTTCTTTTGTACTTGGTATAATATATGCAACTTGAAATGGCGTCGCAAGTAAAAACGTCACAAGCGACAATGCCCCGGATGCTAAAGCATCCACTTTATAATACTCTCCAAGCCTGTAAGCGATTCCAAAAACAGCTATTAAAGCCATTATATTAAAAGTTGCACTAACTGGATACCCTAAAGCTCTCTGCCAATTCTCACCAAACAAACCTGCCATAAACTCGTTATATCCGGGTATCGGCAGTGCACTAATAATGAGGAAAAACGATCCAATAATTAAGAAAGGCATCGTTAAAATAATTCCATCTCGAATTGCTTGTAAATGCCTCTGCTCTGCAACCTTCCCTGCTACCGGCATCACATACTTCTCTAAAAACCGTATCATCTATCCCACTCTCCTCATGGTTTCATTGACAAAGCTGCTTGCAAGATAGCTTCTCCATTACAAAGTCCGTAATGAACAGATTGAATGACATCAACAGGTATCCCTTTATCCTTACATAATTCTTTCATTTTCGGTAATAAATAACGTACTTGCGGTCCAAGTAAAAGGACATCAGCTTTATCAATATGACTATTCACTTCAGAACCTGATACTGCCCAGATTGTTACTTCTATCCCTCTTGTCTCTGCTGCTTTCTCCATCTTTGTAACAATCAAACTGGAAGACATTCCCGCTGCACAGCAAAGTAAAATATTCATCCCGCTTCCCTCCCCTTTTTTCTCTACCTAAATTATGGTGCACTCCTTGCCACCACTAGGTTACAAATATATATGTCTAGATTTCCTGCTGTATGCCGAGCTTAAAAACAAAAATTTCTTGGTTTTCGCGCTATTCCATTTATCCGTATTCTCCTAGTAAAGAGAACTCTAACTCGCTATAATGATTCAGTATGATTTTTTTAATTGATAGGAGGATATATTTATGAAGGCATATCGCTTTCCACTTATTTTATTATCTTCTATCCTAATTGGTGGTTTCATTGGTTATTTCATGGGTGCCGATGCAGTTGCTTTAAAGCCGCTTGGTGATATTTTCTTAAACTTAATGTTTACGATTGTTGTACCTCTAGTGTTCTTTAGCATCGCATCGTCTATTGCTAATATGGATGGATTAAAACGTTTCGGTAAAATTATGTCTAGCATGGCTGGGACTTTCTTATTTACAAGTATTTTAGCTGCTATTTTTATGATTATTGTTGTGAAAGTATTCCCGCCAGCACAAGGTGTTGTACTAGAACTAACACAACCTGACAAAGCCGGCAAAGCTGTTAGTGTTGCAGATCAAATCGTCGGTATTTTAACAGTATCTGACTTCTCGAAGTTACTATCTCGTGAAAATATGTTAGCTCTTATTTTCTTCTCTATCTTAATGGGGATTGCAACTTCAGCAGTTGGCGAAAAAGGAAAGCCATTCGCTACATTCCTACAAGCTGGTGCAGAGATTTCAATGAAGGTTGTATCTTTCATTATGTACTACGCTCCAATCGGACTTGCTGCTTACTTCGCAGCATTAGTTGGTGAATTCGGACCACAACTTCTTGGAACTTACTTCCGAGCAGCAATGGTATACTATCCAGCTTCTCTTATCTACTTCTTTGTATTCTTCACGTTCTATGCATACCTTGCAGGTCGCAAACAAGGTGTACAAGTATTTTGGAAGAACATGGTCTCTCCTACAGTTACATCACTTGCAACTTGTAGTAGTGCCGCAAGTATTCCAGCGAACTTAGAAGCAACGAAGAAAATGGGTATTTCTTCAGACGTTCGTGAAACAGTTGTCCTTCTTGGTTCTACACTTCATAAAGACGGCTCTGTTTTAGGTGGCGTATTAAAAATTGCTTTCTTATTCGGTATTTTCAACATGGAATTCGAAGGACCGAAAACATTAGCAATCGCACTTGTTGTTTCTCTATTAGTAGGAACAGTAATGGGTGCTATTCCAGGCGGTGGTATGATCGGTGAAATGTTAATCGTATCTCTATACGGTTTCCCGCCAGAAGCACTGCCAATTATCGCAGCAATTAGTACAATCATTGATCCACCTGCAACGATGTTAAACGTAACGGCAGATAACGCTTGTGCCGTAATGACAGCTCGCCTTGTAGAAGGTAAGAATTGGATCAAAAACAAATTTGCTTAATAGAAAGAAAGAGGATGCTCATTTAAAGCATCCTCTTTTTGTCTTTGTTTATTGGTTAGTCGATACCACTCATTCTCTCTCGCCACAAATTTGTTAAAATCTTCACAAATATTCCACATCCATTATCCATTCTCCGTACTATAATCATGTATGGAAAAGGAGATGGAAACGATGACACAAAGCGCACCTGAATTTAAAGTTTTGCAAAGCATTGCATTTCTCGCTGTCGTTTTGCAAAGTTCTTTATTATATACAATGAATCAAGGAAATGTCTTACTTGAGCAATCCCTCATTATGGGCATGCTATTTAATCTTGCAAAATTCTCAGCACCAGCATTCATATTTATCGTTGGATTTCACTTAATTCGTCACTATACAAAGCAATTAGTATATAAAGAATATATTTCCGAAAAAGCGATACACTTACTCATTCCGTATTTCTTTTGGTCTATTCTTTACTTATTAACAACAAATGATCTTATTACGTTACAAAGTGGAATAAAAAGTTTATTACTCGGAACAGCCGCTCCCCATCTTTGGTACGTTATTATGATGTTCCAAATTCACTTATTGTTCCCTTTACTATGCACACTTTTTTATTGGTTTCAAAAACGAACAGAAAATAAAAAAGACATATATAAATATATGACCTTTTTCGCTTGCCTATATTTTCTATTAATGTGGTTCTCTTCTCACTATATTTTTAATGGAGAAAAATTAACAAGTTCAACAATTTTACATTATACAGATCGATCATTTCTATTCTACTCATTCTATTTCGTTATGGGCGGCATTGCCGCTGTAGCACTAAAAACTTGGCGTCTATTCGTCATGAAACATATCCCGCTTATAACAATATTATTTTTCATCTTATTTTTATTCATCAATTATGAGTTGTTTAGTTTTTACGGAGCAAACTCTATTCATTTAACTGTTTCTACCTATTTAAAACCATCTATGTTTTTATATATCGTATGCGAAATTATCATACTGTATGTGTTATCTATTATGATAGTACAGCGTCGTGGTTTCTTATATAAAACGTTACGTTTCATTGGTAATTACACGTATGGTGCTTATTTAGCTCATTTATTCTTCTTGCAACTATGCACAAAACTTCTTTCCTTATTCACACTGCAAGAAAATACTATATTATATGCCCTATTACTATTTGTGTTAACGGCTATTATCTCTATTTCAACAATGGTCATTTGTAGCACAATACCATTTCATACTTGGATTACAGGTCCTTCTCCTACAACAAAGATGAAATGGACGAAGGTTGTATTCCGAAAAAATCATAAAAAACTATTCAAGCCATATATTTGATATAATAATACGCATATAAAAAGAAAGCGAGAGACACCTATGATTAATCAAGTTGGACAAATTATGCTATATGTAAATAACCAAGACGAAACAGTACAATTTTGGACAGAAAAAGTAGGGTTCCAAATCATTGCGGAAGAAAATAACGGAAACGGATTCCGCTGGATTGAAATTGCACCGGCGAAAGAAGCAGGAACAAGCATCGTCCTTCACGATAAAGCGTTAATCGCGAAGATGCAACCTGAACTAAACCTAAATACACCTTCACTTATGTTCTTCTCAAATGACTTAGACCGTCTATATAAAGATCTTTCTGAGAAAAATGTCACAGTTGGACAGGTTGTAGATTTACCTACTGGTAGAGCATTCAACTTTGCTGATAATGAAAATAATTACTTTGCAGTAATGGAACGCAAATAAAAAATAAGCTATCCGAAAAAATCGGATAGCTTATTTCATTTTAAGAAACTTGTTCTGCATTCGTTTCTCTATGCTGTATATGGCTCGTGACCCAAGCAATTCCACCGGCAACAACGAGATAACATAACAATATTAAAATTTGCATTTGTAATTGCGACCAATCTCCTAAAGAAATAACATCTTGTAATCCTCTAAGAGAATGAGACATTGGGAGAAATTGTCCAATTTTGCTAAGAACAGCTATATTTAATTCTCCTGGGAAAGTCCCCCCGCTCGTCGCTAACTGCAGGACAAGAAGCGTTACCGCTAAGAACTTTCCAACAAGACCAAATACTGTTACTAGCATAAGAATAAATGTCATGAACGTAAAGGAAATAACAATACTTGATAAAACAAAAAGTGGCACACTTGCGACTTCTAATTTCATAACACCTAGCACAACTACATCTACGAGTAGCGCTTGAATAAGTCCAATTAAATATACCAATCCTAGTTTATTAATAAAATGTACCGTTCCGCTTACCTTCATATTTTGTCTGCGGCCAAGCGGTAAAATATTCGATGCCATAATTCCGCCAACATAAAATGCAAGCGATAAGAAATATGGTGCAATGCCTGAACCGTAGTTAGGAACGTCAGAAACTGTTGACTTCACTAACTGAACTGGCTCTGAGAACATCGTATTGCGTGCATCATCATTACGAATATCCGCTATCTTCTCTGCGCCCTCTCCTAATTTCCTAGAAAGTTCTTTCGCACCATCATCAAGTTTAACAAGTCCGTTCGTTAACTGATCAGCACCATGATTCAGCTCTGTTCCGCCACTCGCAAGTTGATTTACACCTTCTTGTAGTGATGTAAATCCATTTCCCCACTTCGTAAATCCATCAGCCAAATTCGATGCACCATCTGCTATCTTTTTCGTTCCAGCAGTAGCTTCATTTAACTTAACTCCGAATGTATTTATGCCTTCTTCAATCTTATGTTGACCGTCAGTAAGCTTCTGCGCACCTTGTGTCAATTGTTGTTGGCTATTATTTAAAGTACTTGTTGCTTTAGCTAGTCCATTAGACGTAGCAACAATTTTTTGAAAAGCGGGATCTTGCTGCACTTCTGGATGATTTTTCACGTACTCTTCTAATTGTTGTTTTACACTATTTGCCGCATTGTCCGCTTTCGCTTGCCCTTCAGCAAGTTTTTCATTTCCATTCACCCATTCATTTGTACCAGCACTTAATTCACTAACCCCTGATTGTAACGTTTTTTCACCTTGTGCTAATAACTCCATACCGCTATGAAGTGAAGTTGCTCCTTGACTTAGCTCATTCGCTCCGTCAGTTAAGGCTGATTTGCTAGAAGCAAGTTTTTCACTTCCCTCTTTCACTTTTGATGTCCCGTCACTTAAACGATGAATACCATCTGCAAGCTGATCTGCCCCATTTCTTGCATCTGTCGTTCCTTCATGTAACTTCCCAGCACCATTACTTGCATCACTCAACCCTTGTGCTAAGTCTTGAAACTTTGAAAACACACCTTCTGTATAAGATTTCGTAATACTATTTGAAATTTTTGTTTTCATATTTTCAACAGCTGTCGTTCCAATTTGCGCTGCTACAAAGTTTTTACCCGGATTTACTTTGTACTGCAATTGTGCTGGTTCTGGTTTCTCATCCATAAGTGTACTTACCTTTTTAGAGAAATCAGCTGGAATCGTAACAACCATATAGTACTTATCTTCTTTTAGCCCTTCATCAGCATTTTTTTCTGATACGAAATGAAAAGCCAGTTCTTTATTCTCCTTTAAATTTTTTACAAAATCGTCTCCTGCATGAATTGTTTTCTCATCCATCGCAGCACCTTTATCTAAATTCACAACCGCAACAGGTAATTTATCTAATTTTCCGTACGGATCCCAATATCCAGCTAAAAAGAATCCTGAATAAATTAACGGAACGATTAATAAAAAAATTAAAGCGATACGTCCATGTTTATGGTGCCACATCGCTTTCCAATCTTTAAATACAAGTTGAATTCCCTTCATGAAACATACTCCTTCTCCGAATTTAACACCATTAGAATGGTTTAACAGATTTACTATACACGTCACTTTCCATACTGTATAATACATCTTTAATTATTAATTCATTCCTTTTGGTCTATAGAAAGGAGACTCGAAATGGAACTGCTCCAGTTAAAATACTTTCAGACAGTCGCACGACTAGAACATATGACAAAGGCAGCTGAAGAATTGCATATCGCACAACCTTCACTCAGCAAAACAATAGCTAGACTCGAAAAGGATTTAGGCGTTCCTTTATTTGATCGCCAAGGTCGACAGATTACTTTAAATTCTTTCGGAAAAGTATTTTTAAAACGAGTAGAGCGTATTTTTCATGAATTAAGCGAAGGGGAACGAGAAATTAAAGATTTAGCCGAATTACAACAAAGCTCTATTACACTAGCCGTTTCTATTCCGAGAATATTACCAGAACTACTTGGCTCTTTTTTACTAGAACATCCTAACGTTCGGTTCCAACAATTTCTGGCATCCACTCCTTCTATGAAACGACAACTAGATAATATAGAAATTGACTTTTGTATCTCCTCTGTGCCAATTGAAGGAGAAGAAATTGTTTGGGAACCACTTATTACAGAAGAAATTTTCTTAGTCGTCCCTTCAGGCCATCGTTTATCAGGCCGAGAAAATATCCACCTCCATGAAGTAAAGGACGAACCGTTCATTAGTATGAACACTGGTTATGGATTTCGACACTTAACGGATGAATTTTGTAAAGAAGCTGGTTTCACTCCACATATTGCTTTTGAAGTCGATGAACCGACCGTGATTAGCGACCTCATTAAGCAAGGTCTCGGCATCGCTTTTGTTCCAAGTTTAACTTTATTAAAAAACTCTACTTTAGCATCGAGCAAGTTGCGTATTATTGAACCCACTTGTCAGCGAACCATCGGATTAAGTTGGTCAAAAAAACGCTACTTATCAAAAACAGCTCAGCAATTCCGTGAATTCGTGATTGACTACTTCTCTAATATTAGGACGTAAAATTATATGAACAAATAAAAGGTGCCACCCTCATATGGTGGCACCTTTTATTGTTCACTCTTCTTTAATTCCATTTCAGCTAAAAGTGGTAGTACGTTATCAAAAATATGCGTATTATTATTTTCACCTGTTACATATCCACCGTAATATCTACTAAATACGTTGTCATTTCGGAATGTGGCCATATGATCATACAATTCCTTCGCAAACTTTGTATCACCTGTTTGTAGTACGTACAAAATCGTTAGTCCATACGCGGCCGGCGATTCATAATTCACAGTTTGTTTTCCCGTTTCTAAATTGTAACGACCGTATAGCTTTCCATCCTCCTGGAACTTCTTTTTTATAAATTCCAAATAAGCAGCTGATGAAAGACCACCTAAACTTCGATGATATGCAACGTATGATTGGTCAATAAGATTCACTTCTTTATCGTACGTAAATGTACCATCTTCTTTATACTCTTTTGGGAATGCCCAGCCATGCCTTGGATAATCTGCTAAAAATTGAACGACTTCCTGATATTGCTGAGCAGAAACTTTGCCGTACTTCTTCATATAGGAGAATGCACGCGGATTTATGTATGATGTTGTTACAAAATTATTTTGTTTCCCTGCATCTGCATCATAATAATCAACATAATAATTATCTTTTTTATTATAACGAAGTACAGCATCACTTAATTGATCGGCAAGGTTTTTATAACGCTCTTCCTTATACATTTCATAAGCACGATATAATTGTTCTATAATACGAAGATCATCTATAAGTGCATTTGTAGCTGACTGCCTCTCTCCCTTTTCAGAGAGTTTCCATAAAACGATATGATTCTTATATATGAAATTATCTTGAATAACCTTTACTTGCTCATCAAATAACGCCTGATTATCTTTATCAAGTGTATACTGTAACCATAATCCCGCCGATTCTGATAAAGCTTCGCGTCCCTTAGCTTCACCCGTACCTGCCTTAGTATCTACTAAACGATACGTGGCAAGTGTTCCATTGTCATTCACCATATGTCTTAAAATAAAATTTTCTGTACGGTTTCCTTGTAAAGCTGACCAAAATACAATTCCACCTAAAGCGATTAAGAAGATAACTCCAATCCCTATATATAAACGTTTCCGCAATCTTTTCACCTCCCTAGTAAGGCTAACCTTAATTTTATCAGAACATACATAAATTTAAAAAAGACAATCTATTAGATTGTCTCCCGCATTTCTATCCCCCGCAAACCTCTTTAGAAGGTTTATATAGCGATTGTACAAGTCGATCATATTCACGACGTGTAATTTCTTTATTATATAGCTTCAATAATAAATCTCTATGCTCTTTTGAAAATGCCATCTTTTTAATGACTTCAGGATACATAAAACACCCTCTCCATTTCACATAAACTTCTTGATTCCGAAAAACAGAACTTATGTTCGCATAAAAGATTATAAAAGATTCCTGAGCAAAAAACAAACAAAACATGACCAACTATTTATTTCTTTCTATTCAAAATATTACAACATTATATTATCATATTCACTTTTTAAATACATATATATTTTTGGTAGTTTTTTTGAATAAATCTTCCAATTCAATCAGAAAATAATGGCAAAAAAGAAGAGGAGTTTACATATGGATACGGTAACATTAGCAAGAGCATTTTTTGGTTCTTCATTAGCATTCCACATTATCTTTGCAACACTTGGTGTCGGTCTTTCATTGATGATTTTTATAAGCGAAATACTCTATCACTGGAAGAAAGACTCCGACTATGCCATTATGGCGAAAAGATGGACAAAGGCGTTTGCTATTCTTCTCGGTGTAGCAATTCCAACTGGAACAATTGTTGGTGTGCAAATCTCACTTCTTTGGCCTGGTTTCGCCAAAATTGTTGGGCAAGTTATTTCTGTTCCCTTCCAAATTGAGATTTTCGCCTTCTTTTTGGAGGCTTTATTCATGTCGATTTACGTATATGCAGCTGATAAACTTCCTCCATTTATGAGATTAATCTCGCTATTTTTCGTCATGCTTGGTGCCACGGCATCCGCCGTGCTCATTACATCAGCAAATACATGGATGAATACACCAGCAGGCTTTTCAATGAATCCAGATGGATCTGTTTTTAACGTTGATCCGTGGAAAGCATTCTTTAATCCAAGTTTTGGCACAAGTGCATTCCATGTTGTTATTACGGCTTATGCAACTGGTGCGGCTGTCATTGCTTCTATCGCTGGATTTAAATTATTGAAGAAAAATTTAAGTACACGTGAAATTGCTTATCATAAAAAAGGGCTACTATTAGGGCTTGTCGTTACATTTATTACAGGCGCTACGATGTGGCTTTCAGGACATGAATCAGCGATCGCCTTACATAAACACTCACCTGAAAAACTTGCATCTGCTGAAGCTTTATTTGAAACGACATCACACGCACCGCTATCCATTGGCGGAGTTGTGGATCCCAATACACTTGAACTAAACTATGCACTTGAAATTCCCAACATGCTTAGCTTATTAGTGGGATTAGACCCTAGCACTGTCGTAAAAGGTCTAAAGGAATTTCCCCAAGAAACATGGCCACCATTTTATACACATACACTATTCAACTTAATGGTCGGCACCGCTGCGTTTACCTTTGCAGTTGCAGCAATTGCGCTCTTATATTGGTACTTCGTTTACCGAAAAAAGGGAACAGAACTACCGAAGTGGCTACTTTGGGGGGCTGCCGCATGCGGACCAATTATGATGCTCGGTATTGAATTCGGATGGATTTTCAGTTGTAGCGGTCGTCAACCATGGACAATTTATGGTATGCAACGTACCGTCGATGCATCTACACGCGCCGATTTCGTCGGTCCTTTATTTGTTTTGTTCATCATTTTATATATTGGACTCGCTATTTTAACAGTCATTGTTCTACGGACATTCTTTAGAAGACATCCATTAAAGAATGATTTACAACACCAAGGAGGCGATTCTCATGCATGAGGAAAGTATTGCAATCATCATCTTATGGGCCCTTATTTTCGTATACAGTATACTAGGGTCCATCGATTTTGGAGCTGGTTTTTGGGGCATGGTATACGCAAAACATCCGACGCTCGCTGCTAAACTTGCGAATCGGTACTTATCACCAACTTGGGAGGTAACAAATACGTTTCTCGTCTTCGTCGTTGTCGCATTTCTCGGCTTCTTTCCGAAAGCGGCCTTTACTCTTGCGACAGTAATGTTCGTACCAGTTATGTTAATTTTAGTGCTCGTTGCAGTACGTAGTACGTTTATGGTATTTGCTTACTCCTTGCCAAAATATCAGTACCTTCTTCGGGTTATTTCAGGTATTACTGGTCTCTTAATTCCAGCACTATTAATTACCGTTTTACCCGTTACAGAGGGGGCCTATATTACAATGTCTGAAGGAAAAGAAGTACTCTTGTATGGAAAACTTCTTTCTAGCCCGGTTATCTATTGTTATATGCTCTTCGGACTAACGTCTGAACTGTTTCTCTCCTCTCTCTTTCTCGCTGATTTTGCGAGAGAACAAAGTTCAGAAGATACGTATAGAATTTATAGAAGAAATGCTATCATTCTTGGTCCTGCAACGCTCGTTACAGCGATCATCGCTCTCGTTGTAATGGATCCAGAAACACATTGGCTTATGCAAGGATTAATAAAGCAATTCCCGTGGTTTACAGTTTCTATTGTTTTATTCGTTATCGGATACTCGTCCCTTTGGTGGACAAACAAAAAATACAATACACTAGGATACCCTCGCATTGCCGTTTTAGCTGTCGTCGCTCAATATGCATTTGCAAGCTACGCTTACGGCGTCGCCCATTTACCGTATATTATTTATCCTGACGTAACTGTATTTACAAGCTTTACAACGACAGAAACGTTCTATGCACTGCTCATTCTATACGCAATTGGGATTGCAATTTTATTACCAGGATTTATTTTCTTCTGGAATTTATTCTTGAAGGATCGTACTTTTTTGAAGGAAAAATAATATAGTCTTGGAGTCTGTCCCAAAAGGCATTTTGGAATAGACTCCTTTTGTCATGTTTTGTCGATAAGTCGATATATTTTAAAAATCGCTGATATATTTTAAGTTGCGCCGATATATTTCAATAATCGCTGATATATTTTAAGTTGCGCCAATATATCTCCATAATTGCCCATATAAATCTCATTTACTACCTTACTGCCCAATCAATTTATAGACTCCTATCACAATAGTTATTTCACTACGAGTGACACTTGTCCTTTAGCTTGAAAAACACATATTCGCTTCATCTCGTTATACGTCTAGTTCTTCTTATTTTTTGCTGAATATACTACCAATATAAACTTGAGACAAGCTACATCTGTTCAAGGGAAAATAGAAAGGTAGGCAAAATATGAGCATTGAAATATGGATTACTATTATTGTATTCTTCTTAACGATGATCGTTATCTTTTGGCGGCCTCGAGGTTTGAATGAGGCGTGGCCAGCAGCAATCGGAGCTGGTATCATCATAATTACTGGACTTGTATCAAAACCAGACGTCATGGATATTATAAGTAAAATTGGCGGTGCTTCCATAACAATATTAGCGACCATCGTCATGGCAGTTATATTAGAAAGCTTCGGCTTCTTCCATTGGTCCGCAGCGAAACTGGCAAATCTAGCGAAAGGTTCTGGACGCCGTCTATACTGGTATATTCAATTATTATGTTTTCTTATGACTCTTTTATTTAATAACGACGGTAGTATTTTAATTACAACTCCCATTTTAATTCTTCTTCTAAAAAACCTTCAATTAAAACCACATCAACAAATTCCTTATTTATTAAGCGGAGCTTTAATCGCTACCGCATCTAGTGCACCAATTGGTGTAAGTAATATCGTAAACTTAATTGCATTAAATATCGTTAATATGACTCTTTATATGCATACTGCTATGATGTTTGTACCTGCAACATTAGGCTTATTATTTATGTCATGGCTCATGTATACAGTTTTGAAGAAAAAACTTCCGAAAAAATTACCTGTTTCTTCATATGATATTGAAGAAATTTTCTTCACGAAAAACTTCCATCCACTAAAAGGAAATAATTCTGTTGATACGAAACAAAAACGGACAAGATTCATGTTAAAAGTATTAGGTTTCGTCTTCCTGATGCGCTGTCTTCTATTCGTTGCATCCTTCTTATCCATCCCAATTGAAATCGTTGCAGTACTTGGTTCACTCGTTCTTCTCATTTGGAGATGGTACTACTTACGAACAAATCCTGTCGACATTTTGAAAAAGACACCGTGGCACATTTTAATTTTCGCCTTCTCTATGTACGTCATTATTTACGGACTCCACAACGCAGGATTAACAGCTGCACTTGTACAATGGCTCGAGCCAATTGTGAATCAGCATCTACTCTATGCTAGCTTTGCAATGGGCGGACTTGTATCCATCCTCTCTAACGTCTTCAATAACCATCCTGCCCTTATGATTGGTACAATCACATTAACAGAAATGGGACTAGATCCAGTCACATTAAAAACAATCTATCTTGCAAACATCATTGGTAGTGACATCGGTTCACTATTACTACCAATTGGTACACTAGCTTCACTCATTTGGATGTATATTCTGAAACAAAACAAAATTAAAGTAAAATGGAAAGACTATTTAAGTGTATCCCTTATCGTTATCCCGCTCACAACAGTCGTCACACTATTCCTCTTATTCTACTGGGTACATCTCTTCTTTGCCTTATAAACAACAGAAGCCCCATTTGCTACCGTCTTAGCAAATGGGGCTTCTTCTATAATAAAGTTAGGTACTACAGTGTGATCAATCAAGTAAAGAGGTGTAACATATTATTGATATAAATGACTACCAGCTTCTTTAAATTCTTCTGCTTTCTCTTTCATTCCTTTTTCAATTGCTTCTGTCGTTTCTAAATCATTTTCTTTTGCATACTCACGAATATCATGCGAAATTCTCATACTACAAAACTTCGGTCCACACATTGAACAGAAGTGAGCTGTCTTTGCCCCTTCTGCAGGCAACGTTTCATCATGATATTCCATCGCACGTTCAGGATCTAAAGATAAATTAAATTGATCGCGCCAACGGAATTCGAAGCGTGCTTTTGAAAGTGCATCATCACGCTGATGAGCCGTTTTATGTCCTTTCGCAAGATCAGCCGCATGCGCTGCAATTTTATACGTAATAACACCCGTGCGTACATCATCTTTGTTTGGCAAACCTAAATGTTCTTTCGGCGTTACATAACAAAGCATCGCTGTTCCAAACCAGCCAATCATAGCAGCTCCAATTGCAGATGTAATATGGTCATAACCTGGTGCAATATCTGTCGTTAGCGGCCCAAGTGTGTAAAACGGCGCGCCCTGACAAATATCAAGCTCTTTCTCCATATTCTCTTTAATTAAGTGCATCGGTACGTGTCCAGGTCCTTCAATCATAACTTGCACATCATGTTTCCAAGCAATTTTGGTTAATTCGCCAAGTGTTTCAAGCTCAGAAAACTGTGCTTCGTCATTTGCATCTGCAATAGACCCTGGACGTAATCCATCTCCAAGAGAGAACGAAACATCGTACTGCTTCATAATTTCACAAATCTCTTCAAAGTGAGTATATAGGAAGTTTTCTTTATGATGGAATAGACACCACTGCGCCATAATCGAACCACCGCGCGAAACGATACCTGTCGTACGCTTTGCCGTGATTGGAATGTAACGAAGCAATACACCAGCGTGAATTGTAAAGTAATCAACGCCTTGCTCCGCCTGCTCAATTAACGTATCACGATATACTTCCCACGTTAAATCTTCTGCAATTCCGTTTACTTTTTCCAGCGCTTGATAAATCGGTACAGTTCCAACTGGTACAGGCGCGTTACGAATAATCCACTCACGCGTCGTATGAATATTTTTACCTGTAGATAAATCCATAATCGTATCTGCACCCCAGCGAGTAGCCCACGTCATCTTCTCTACTTCTTCTGCAATCGAAGAAGATACAGCTGAGTTTCCGATATTCGCGTTTACCTTCACATGGAAGTTACGCCCGATGATCATCGGTTCAGCTTCTGGATGATTAATATTCGCTGGTAAAATAGCGCGGCCTTCTGCGATTTCCTTACGAACAAACTCCGGCTCTACCCCTTCACGAATCGCAACATATTCCATCTCAGAAGTAATAATGCCATTACGTGCATAGTGCATTTGCGTAACGTTTGCACCTTGCTTTGCTCTAAGTGGCTGGCGATCCATTTGCGGGAAAACAGGTGTATGTTTCGAAGCCACTTTCACACCGTCATCCTCTGGTTTCACTTCACGCCCTTCGTATGCTTCTACATCACCACGCCCCATAATCCAAGAATGGCGCGGCGTTGGAATCCCCTTTTCTAACTCCACTTTATACTCAGGATCCGTATAAGGGCCGCTCGTATCATACACACGAATTGGCGGATTTGGAACGCCATTTGTTTCGCTTTGTTCAATCTCACGCATCGGTACTTTCATGCCTTCTCGTGGTCCATCCACATATACTTTCTTACTCCCTGGTAAACTCGATTTCAATTCAATTTGCTCAGCTGAAACAGATTGTTTCATAAATTTTATTGCCCCCCTGTTCGTGACAAGGACGAGATATGGCCAGCGCATGCCAAAATAAAAAGAGCCAGGTCCATAAAAAAATAAGGACCTGGCTCATAAAGACATCATTATGTAAAGCCGTTAACTTCCCTACGCTGGTACGAGCCAGATCAGGTCCAAAGGGTTAAGAAGATCACGCGCTTCTCTCTCAGCCTACGCATACGTTAGGCACCCCTAGTTTATCACTGATTTAATTTTCAATACTTTCCCATCATACACCATAATCTGAAAAATTCAAAGTTTATTTCTTTTTCTCTTTATGGAATCATCCACGTTAAATAATACGCCTGCACATACGTCATAATACCAACAATAATTACGAAGAATAAGCTATGCTTCACTGTAAAACGGAACAAATCCGATTCTTTTCCAGCAAGACCAACCGCTGCACAAGCGATCGCAATCGACTGCGGGGAAATCATTTTACCTGTTACACCGCCTGTTGTATTTGCTGCAACGAGAAGCACTTCAGATACGCCGACTTGCTGCGCTGTAATGGCTTGTAAATTTGAGAACAGTGCATTCGCAGACGTATCAGACCCTGTTAGGAATACGCCAATCCAGCCTAAGAATGGTGAGAAGAACGGGAATAGGCCGCCAGTTCCGGCTAATGCTAACGCTAACGTGGAAGATAGACCAGAATAGTTTGCGATAAATGCAAACCCTAGTACGAATCCGATAGATAGAATTGGCATTTTTAATTCGCTTAACGTTTCTTTAAATGTCACTACTGCATCTTTTACATTCATTTTCAAAATAAACATGGAAATGATACACGCAATTAAAATCGCTGTTCCGGTTGCCGATAATACATCAAACTTCAAAATTGCCTCGTAAGGCGTTGGTTTATTTACAATTGGCTCTGCTTTCATTACTAGATTATGCAGACCTGGAATTTCAAACTTAAATACAAGACTTTCTAAAGCCCCTCCTGGAGTGAATAATGCCTTAAAGAAACTTTGGCTCCAAATGACTACCATAACCGTTAATACGATAAATGGGGACCATGCCTTCACTACTTTTCCAAACGTTAATTTCGGCATCGATGCCGCTGTCGTTGTTGCTGCTACTTCACTATTTGCTTGCCCAGATTGATATATTTCTTTCGGCTGCCAAACTTTTAAGAACAGCGCTAAACTAATTAAACTTACAAGTGCCGATGTAATATCCGGAAGTTCTGGTCCTAAAAATGTCGCTGTAATGAACTGCGTAATCGCAAATGAACTACCCGCTACAAATAACGCAGGCCACGTTTGTCGTATCCCCTTAAATCCATCCATTAAAAATACGATAAAGAATGGCACAAATAATGATAGGAACGGTAATTGATGCCCAGCCATTTGTCCAATTTTATGTGGATCAATACCTGTTACTTGTCCAGCAACTGTAATCGGAATTCCCATCGCTCCGAACGCCACTGGTGCAGTATTTGCAATCAAACAAAGACCTGCTGCGTATAAAGGATTTAACCCAAGCCCCGCAAGAAGTGCTGCTGTAATCGCTACTGGTGCCCCAAATCCTGCCGCTCCTTCTAAAAATGCTCCAAATGAAAATCCAATTAAAATAACGAGTAGACGATGATCGTTCGTAATCGATAATACCGATGCACGAATCACATCGAATTGACCTGTTTTCACAGAAATTTTATATAAAAATACCGACATAATGATAATCCAAGCAATTGGCCATAATCCGTATAAGAAACCATATCCGGTCGCTGCCATTGCCATCGTGAACGGCATTTTATAAGCGAATAACGCTACTAAAACTGTAAGTACAACTGTAATAAATCCTGCCACATACCCTTTCATGCGGAAAACTGCTAAAGCTAAGAAAAAAAAGATAATCGGAATAAGTGCGACCGCTGCCGAAATCCAAATGTTTCCGAATGGATCATAAACTTGTGTCCATGTGTTCATTGTTCTCTCCCCCTAAAGAATCCCCTTTTGAATAGAATAACCCCATCAATAGACTATCAGGTCATCATACCTTTAAGTCTAAAATAAAAAAACGTTTAAGAAAACGTTTTCAACAACTTTCATTTATACTGTACCATAACAATTTCTATTAAAAAAGATTTTTTTGAAAATTTTATTATTTAACAGAAAATCTTACAAAATCGTCACGTTCTTGTAATGTTCATCGATAGGAAGTTTGCCAAAATTATTGCATAATAATAGTATAACAACAGAAATTATTTATGAGGTGATATATATGAACGGAAATAAAATATTAGCTGCGTTATCATACTTTAGTGTACTATTTGCCCCTATCTTATTCCCTATTATCGTTTGGATTGTAGGAGACGCTGAAACAAAACCACATGCAAAACGTGCTCTATGGACACACATCATTCCAAGTATCGCTACATTCATTGGCGTAACTATTTTAGGAATTATGGGTCTTGGATCTGATCAACCAGATGTAACACTTGGAATTGGATCAATGATTGTCTTAGCTATTTGCGGAATCATCAGCTTATACTACTTCATCTGGAACATTGTAAAAGGAATTAAAGTGCTGAAAGCTTAATTTTAAACAAATGTTTGTTTAAAAAGGGCCCCTTGCAAATTGTAAGGGGCCCTTTTCCTAATTCGTTCACTTTATCTTCTGCGTTTCTTCTTTTTTCTCATCATTTTCTTTCGGCGTGTATTCACTTTATCCGCTATAATGTGGAGCGTACTTGCCACAACAATTCCCATTAAGAATGTTACAATTTCAACCTCATGTTTCTGCGCAATTTCTATTAAATTACCATCCAATGCGATTACATTTAATAGTAATAAAAATGGAGAAAAGACAATTAACATGTACGCAATACGAATCACATCACCAAGTATAATCGTATGCGTAAAGAAAGATCGATGTGGCATTACTTTCTTATAAGGATACCAAAATATACGTAAGAAACCCCATTTGTTATAAGCATTACTGTACGTATCTAAATCTGGTGTTAAAAATGAAGTACCTACTAAAAAACCAATTGCAAAAGTTAATAAAAAATCAAAATTTGTTAATCCATACGAAAAGAGCAAAAACAAAACAACCGGAAGGGATATTAAGTTTATTTTCGTATGCGTTCTTCCTGATGGCATAATGCACTTCCTCGCTTACGTTCGTCCTGTCACCTCATGACAGATTTCACCTATTGACCTAATTTCTGATCGATAAATGTTGTGTCTATATCCGAACCAAACCATTCTGCCAACTTCACTCGTGCCTTATCTTTCACATCTTCATTGACGTATAACGACACCTGTATTAGTGCGGCCGTTAACGCCCCTAAATCATCCGTATAGCCAATTCCAGCAATGAAATCTGGAATCGCATCAATCGGTGCAATAAAATAAGCAAGTGCTCCAATTACAATAATTTTCACTCGTTTTGGAACATCGGGTCTTTGCAAAACGTAAAACAGTAATAAACTTGCATAAATGACCGACTGCCCTGCTTGCTTTGCAACATGTTTTACTTTCTTCCAAAACGCTTCAACTGAAAATTTTTGTTTCATGTAAAAAGCCTCCCTATTTTTAAAAAGAAATAAGCTACAATATGTTATCAGTAAAAGTTCATGGAAATTACACAAAACCTATCAATGAACTTTCATTGTAACAAACAAACTAAAAAAGAACAAGTGTTCGTTAATTTTCACACGATTTCCTTCATATAATAGATTTCTAGATAACCCTTACCCATCTTCGTTTCTTATTTCTCAACAAAGAAAATTTTCACTTCCACTTAACATTCTGCTCTACCTTTGTTATATTTTCTAGTTGACGGACATATAAACGAATGTTAAAGTTTTCTCTGGTAGTGACAAATCTTATACAAAAAATGTAAAATGTTATAGTGTTTCTCAGAAATGAATTTTGTTGTATAATACAGAAATGACGTTATGCTTATGAGCAACAAAAGAAACCAAAAGGGTATGCATAGTTATAGTCGTATATGGGTGAATATAGAACCTTTAATTATGGCCAAGAAAACTATGTATTTTTTATTTTAGCATTTTTCGCTCCAAAATCGACCAAGCCTGATAGAGAAAGGGTGGAAATGAATGAAAGAAACCTTGAAATCACAATTTCAAAATGTGCGTTTCACTGTATTCGTAGCTTTAGCCTTATGGCTGAAAACTTACCTTATTACACGCACAAGCTTTGACTTAAAACTTGAATCTTTCATGCAAGAATTCATTTTATTCCTTAGCCCATTAGCAGCATCATTACTGCTTGTTGGTCTTGCATTATTTGCAAAAGGGAAAAAACGTAACTATATAGCACTTGGAATTAATTTTGTCTTAACAATCGTTCTTGTTGGTAACGTAATGTTCTACGGATTCTACAATGACTTCGTTACATTACCGGTGCTAGGACAAACATCTAACTTCGGAAGTTTAGGTTCTAGTGTGAAAGAATTATTTAACTACAAAATTATCCTTGCATTTGCAGACATTATCATATTCTTCGTTCTATTGAAGAAAATGAAGAACTTTGCACCTACAGAGCGTGTAGCACGCCCGATGCGTTCTCTATACTTCGTATCAACAGTTGCTATTTTCTTCGCAAACTTAGGACTTGCAGAAGCTGAACGCCCAGAACTATTAACACGTTCATTCGACCGCGTTATGCTTGTTAAAAACTTAGGATTATATGTACACCAAGTATACGATCTTGGCTTACAAGCAAAATCAAGTTCACAAAAAGCATTCGCTGACGGTAGTAAATTACAAGAAACAGAGAACTACGTAAAAACAACACAAAGTAAACCAGATCCAAATATGTTCGGTACTGCAAAAGGGAAAAACGTAATTGTTGTCTCTCTTGAGTCATTACAAACATTCTTAATTGGTGCAACAGTTAACGGACAAGAAGTTACACCATTCTTAAACCAATTTACGAAAGAAAGTTATTACTTTGATAACTTCTTCCATCAAACAGGTCAAGGTAAAACATCTGATGCTGAATTCCTAGTAGATACTTCGTTATATCCACTAGACCGTGGTGCTGTATTCTTCACACACGGTAACAATGAATATACAGCAACTCCAGAAATTTTACGTCAGCAAGGGTATCACACGTCGGTATTCCACGCAAACAACGCAACATTCTGGAACCGTAACATTATGTATCCAGCACTTGGTTATGATCGTTACTACAACGAGCTTGATTACAAGATTACGCCAGAAACAAAATTAAATTGGGGATTAAAAGATATCGAATACTTCGATCAATCTATTGATATGTTAAAACAAGTGAAGCAACCATTCTATACTCGCTTCCTTACTTTAACGAATCATTACCCATTCACTTACGATGACAGTACAAAATTAATCGATGAATACAATTCTGGTGATGGAGTATTTGACCGTTACATGGTAACTGCTCGTTACTTAGACGAAGCAATGAAACACTTTATTGAGCGTCTAAAAGCAGAAGGTATTTACGACAACTCAGTAATCGTATTCTACGGTGACCACTACGGTATTTCTGAAAACCATAACCGTGCAATGGCACAGTTCTTAGGAAAAGAAGAAATCACTGCATTTGACCATATGAACTTACAAAAAACACCGATGTTTATTCACGTTCCAGGTCAAAAAGAAGGTAAAACAATTTCGAAACCAACTGGTGAAATTGACATTAAACCAACTATTCTAAACTTACTTGGTGTAGATTCTACAAATGACGTTCGATTCGGTCATGATGTATTCTCACCTGATAATAAAGGATTCGTTGTTCTTCGTGACGGTAGCTTCGTTACAGATAAATACATGTACACAAACAGTACATTCTATGACCGTGCTACTGGCGAAGTTGTACAATTACCGAAAGAAGAATCTCAACCACTAATTGATCGCGCCCAAAATGAATTGAACATGTCTGATAAAATCATTGAAGGTGACTTACTTCGCTTCTCTGAAAGTAATAAGATCAAAACTGGTGAAGTAAAAACAGTTATTAAAGAAGAAAAGAAGAGTGCTGAGTAATCTCAGCCTCTTTTTTTATTTTCTTCCATACAACTACTTATATTCATTAACTTTAAAATTACATAACCTTTACCAAATATTCACATAGTGTTAATGAAGAATCTCTATAATAAAATATGTAAACGAGGTTCTACATATTTCTTATCTCTCATCTTTCGTAAGATCCCTTAAAGAAGTGTGTAAATCTTTTGTTTCTACTTTCTTATAATTGTCTTTCAACATGTTTTGTTTCCATACACAAAACATTCAACGAGACAATGTCCCTATGAAAGATAGCTACCCTCCTTGTGCAGCATTCCATAAGAATGTTGCTTTTTTTTATTTAAAAGCAGGATTCTCATTCTTATTTTCGAATTTGTATATACAAAATGCTGTAAAGTGAAACTTTAATCAGCCCTCACCAATCGGGCAGCTACGGGCAGTTATTCGCCCAATTCACTTCTTTGCTCCACCCTAATTTTTAAGTGAAAGTTTTACTGCCCGTGAATGCGGGGTAAATCATCCTTACTTCTCTATGATTTACAAATACATATACGGTCATATGTAGAGAATTGCTTACATAAAAATTACTATAGTGATTTTTATGTCGCATGAATGAAAGTTTCACGTTACTTACGTACTTACGAAAGGATGGGACGGAAATTGGCATACGAAAAATTTGTACTTTGGAATGATGAAGTTATTGATACAACAAAACAACAAACGTACATAGAACTTGAAGAGAGAGGTTCGCAGTTCGGAGATGGTGTCTACGAGGTTATTCGCCTATATAAAGGGAACTTTCATTTATTAGATCCGCACATAACGAGATTATATCGATCCATGGAAGAAATAGAATTATCGCTCCCTTTCTCAAAAGCTGAGCTCATCACTTTACTTTACAAATTAATTGAACGAAATCATTTCCATGAAGATGGCACAATTTATTTGCAAGTATCTCGTGGTGTACAAGCTCGCACACATATATTTTCATATGACAACCCTCCAACAATTTATGCCTATATTACAAAAAAAGAAAGACCAGCGTTATGGATTGAATATGGTATACGCGCTATATCAGAACCCGATACTCGATGGCTACGCTGTGACATTAAATCATTAAATTTATTACCAAACGTACTAGCTGCTACGAAAGCTGAACGAAAAGGCTGTAAAGAGGCACTTCTCGTAAGGAATGGTATTATAACGGAAGGAAGCCATTCCAACTTCTTTTTAATTAAAAACGGAACTCTTTACACACATCCAGCCAATCACCTTATTTTAAATGGCATTATTCGTCAATATGTCCTTTCTTTAGCGAATACTCTTCACATACCTGTACAGGAAGAACTTTTCAGCGTTCGTGACGTTTATCAAGCAGATGAATGCTTTTTTACAGGCACAACGATTGAAATTTTACCAATGACCCACCTTGATGGAACCGCGATTCAAGATGGGCAAGTTGGGCCTATCACCAAAAAACTGCAAAAATCATTTAATCAAATCTTGTTACAATCCAATATGGCATCTTCTTAAACCCGAATAATTTCTGTCCTTTCACATTCAATATATGCATTTAAATGGAAATCAAGGTGTAAATTTATGCCTTGATTTTTTCT
Organism: Bacillus sp. EB V-12; assembly: GCF_056158125.1. Lineage (NCBI taxonomy): Bacteria > Bacillati > Bacillota > Bacilli > Caryophanales > Bacillaceae > Bacillus > Bacillus sp. EB V-12. Next base: position 23,552 of record NZ_JBUXJL010000007.1, read on the forward strand.
TGTAATCTTTTTGTCATATTCAGATTCCCACATAAGCCTTGACAGTAATCGACATGCTCTTTAGAATTTTTAACAGTTGGTAAATATTTCTTCACTACATTACAGACAGAAAGGAATCGACAAATTATGAAAAAGTATCTTGCCGGTCTTGCGGCAGTGTCTGTAGCAGGAGGAGCAGCACCTACACTTGATAGTGTTCAAGCTGCACCTGAACAAAATACACAAAAGGCTGCTACAACTGTCCAAGCTTCTGCGTCAAACAACTCATCTTATACGGTAAACGCGAGCGTCTTACATGTTCGTGCGGGATCAAGCACTTCTCACGACATCATCTCACGCGTTTATAACGGTCAATCACTAAACGTGATTGGCGAAGAAAATGGTTGGTTCAAAATTAACATTAACGGAAAAACAGGTTTTGTTAGTGGCGAATTTGTATCAAAAAGTGGAGCAGCAAACAACAATGTAAGCACAGGTGGAAATAATAAAGTTACCGCTGATGTATTACGTGTACGTACAGCTCCTAACACTTCTAGTTCTGTTTCTGGACGTGTATATGAAGGACAAACATTAAACGTAATTGGACAAGAAAATGGTTGGGTGAAAATTAACCATAATGGACAAGTAGGTTATGTAAGTGGCGAATTCGTATCTGGCGGTTCTTCTAATGGGGGTTCTTCAAACAACAATACGAATAATAACAACCAAGAAGTAAAACCAGCAAGCGGAAACTATACAGTAAATGTATCTTCCCTTCGCGTTCGTACAGGTCCTAGCACTTCTCACACAACTGTAGGTTCTGTCAAAAAAGGACAAGTAGTACAAGTTGTCGGCGAAGTTCAAGATTGGTTCAAAATCAATTACGCAGGACAAACTGCTTATATAAGCAAAGACTACGTAACAAAAGGCGGTTCTAACGAAAACGTTACAGAAGGCAACAAACAAGAGCAAAACAATAATGGAAGTATTCAAACTGGCGGTTCTTACGTAGTTAACGCTACATCTTTACGTGTTCGTACAGGCCCTGCCGCTTACCATAGTGTAATTGGTGGCGTTTTAAACGGTACAACATTAAACGTAGTTGGATCTGAAAACGGTTGGTTTAAAGTAAATTACCAAGGAAAAACAGGCTTTGTTAGCAGCGAATTTGTAAAATTCGTTAAAGGTGGCACTACTACTCCTGAGCAACCAAAACAACCTAACCAAGGTGCGATTGGTGACTACTACATTAATGCTTCTGCACTAAATGTACGTAGCGGCGAAGGTACAAATTATAGAATCATAGGCGCACTTCCACAAGGTCAGAAGGTTCAAGTAATCTCTGAAAACTCTGGATGGAGCAAAATTAACTACAACGGTCAAACTGGTTATATCGGAACACGTTACCTATCTAAAACACCAGTTGGAGGCGCAGTAGATAATAAGCCTAACAATAACCAAAATAACAATCAAAACAATAACAACAACAATAATAATACAGGTAATAATAGCGGCGACAGTTCTTCCGTACTTGCATACGCAAAATCAATGCAAGGTGTACCATACGTTTGGGGCGGAACTTCTGCTAACGGTGTTGACTGCAGTGGTTACATCTACCACGTATTTAAGAAATTTGGTCATAACATTAGCCGCCAAAGTGTTGCAGGATATTGGAGTAGCCTACCAAAAACTTCAAGTCCACAACCTGGTGACTTAATTTATTTCCAAAACACTTATAAATCTGGTCCTTCTCACATGGGTATCTACCTTGGGGGCGGATCATTTATCCAAGCTGGAGATAAAGGTGTAGCAATCGCTTCATTAAGTAACTCTTATTGGAAGAGCCACTTCTTAGGATACACGAAAGCACCTTAATTAATAGTTTCAAAGCCTTCTAGTTTACTAGAAGGCTTTTTTGCTATGAGTTCAACATATTACTCCCTTTCTCCTACCTTCTCTCTACAAAAATAATGTATCCATTCTTCCATTTCATACACTTTATTCTGCAAAAACAATGCATAACGTTATCATAATGTATATATTCCCATAAAAAACATAACCTATTTCATGTCTATTTATTTCATATGTGTTTTTTTGAAGAATTTTCTTTTTATTTAAACTTTTCATTAGACGTTTGACCTCCGATGTCCATTATGATAAGTTACTTAAGATGTTATATTCGTAAACGTATAGACAACTGGTTTATACACTGTTTTTACTATGAGGAAGGAGCATACACTGCATGAATCTTTTATGGGGAATTGGCGGCGTGATTGGAGTATTAGCAATTGCATTCTTACTATCTTCCAACCGCAAAGCTATTAATTGGCGCACAATTTTAATCGCGCTAGCATTACAAATGTCATTTTCATTTATCGTATTACGATGGGATGCTGGTAAAGCAGGTTTAAAACACGCTGCTGACGGTGTTCAAGGATTAATTAATTTTTCTTACGAGGGAATTAAGTTCGTTGCTGGGGATTTAGTCAACGCAAAAGGACCTTGGGGATTTGTATTCTTTATTCAAGCACTACTTCCAATCGTATTTATTAGTTCATTAGTAGCAATCTTATATCATTTTGGTATTATGCAGAAATTTGTTAGCGTCGTTGGTGGCGCATTAAGTAAACTTCTTGGAACTTCTAAAGCAGAAAGCTTAAACTCAGTAACGACTGTATTTTTAGGACAAACTGAAGCTCCAATTTTAATTAAACCTTACTTAGCACGTTTAACAAATAGTGAATTCTTCGCTATTATGGTAAGCGGTATGACAGCTGTTGCTGGATCTGTTCTCGTCGGTTATGCAGCAATGGGTATTCCATTAGAGCACTTATTAGCAGCTGCAATAATGGCAGCTCCATCAAGCTTATTAATTGCGAAATTGATTATGCCAGAGACAGAAAAAGTAGATAATAACGTTGAACTTTCTACAGAACGTGAAGACGCAAACGTTATCGATGCAGCTGCACGCGGTGCATCTGAAGGTATGCAACTTGTTATTAACGTAGCAGCAATGTTAATGGCTTTCATCGCATTAATCGCTTTATTAAATGGATTATTAGGATTGATTGGTTCTCTGTTCGATATTAAACTTAGCCTTGATTTAATCTTCGGTTACTTATTATCACCATTTGCAATCTTAATCGGAGTTTCTCCTGGTGAAGCTGTACAAGCAGCAAGCTTTATTGGTCAAAAACTTGCAATCAACGAATTCGTTGCATACGCAAACTTAGGACCACACATGGCAGAGTTCTCTGACAAAACAAATCTAATTTTAACATTCGCAATCTGTGGATTCGCAAACTTCTCTTCTATCGCAATTCAATTAGGTGTAACAGGAACGTTAGCTCCTACTCGCCGTAAACAAATTGCACAATTAGGGATTAAAGCAGTTATCGCTGGTACATTAGCGAACTTCTTAAATGCAGCAGTTGCAGGTATGATGTTCCTATAAACTTATATAGAGTCTTCTCTTTCTACAAGAGGAGACTTTTTTCATGCAATCCAAATGTCTTTTATGCATCTATTAATCACTTTATGCCAAATATAAGAACATTATGATACAATAATGTTTAAGTCTTTTTATTTTTCTAATGAAAATAGAAATACTACTTGTTGTTGCCCTTCAAAAGAATGTAACGACATGGTCAATTTCTTAATAATTGCGCATACTACAAGTATCTATTGATGAAATAGCTTTAAGGAGGAAAGTTTTGTGAAAGATAAGTTCTATAAAATCCTCTCTATGTGGATTTTACAAATTGTATTTTATTTTACTACTGTACATGTGACGAAATATGAGCATGCTCTTATTTTTACAATAATATACGTAATCGTAAATGTGCTATTCTTATTTTTAGCTGACAAAACAGCATTTGTTTTCTTCATACTAGGAACCATTATTTCCGTATTTTATTTGTTCTATCAAGCATGGCTTCATTTATGGAGTACATCAGATCAATGGCAATATATGATTATCCACTTCCTGATGGCAGCTAACTTCTTCATTGTATATATAACAACTCACCTATTGAAAAAAGTGATTCATGAAAATAAAACTTTAACTGAGCGTGTGAGAACGTTAGAACAATATATTGGAGAATCAAAATTACTAACAAGACAAGAATTCGAGAGACGCCAAGCATTATTAACAACTGCAATGAATCGTCGTAATGAAACAGGCGTTATCATTTACTTTGATTTCACTCCCTTTAGTAAATATACGAAGGAAAGTGTTATGGACCGTGTAGCTTCCTTATTAGTTGAAACGGTAAGGAATGATTTTGACCTTGCTGCTGAATATGATAATAATACGCTAGTTATTTTATTACAAAACACAAATGAAGCTGGTGCTGACATTGTAATGAACCGCCTAAAGCCAAAAATGGAGCAATGGCTTGCTGCTGAAGCAATCCGAGATATAAAAATTTCACGCGAGCACATTGGAAACAAAGGACAGACACTGTTATGATGACTCTCGTTATACTTCTTTTATTCCTTCTGTTTTGCGTACTCGTTTTTTGGATTAGTATCACATTTTCAATTAAATATGTACTTATTTTTACGGCCTTTCTATTCTCTGGTTTACTCGTTTACTACTCTTTCTTAACAATTGCGGGCTTAATTCATCGAAATAGCAAACGAAAAGATCGTACGCTAGAACATTATCCGAGCGTCGATATTTTCATACCTGCCCATAATGAAGGCGTCGTTATTAAAGATACTTTAGAGGCGATGGCGAAGATTGAATATCCTGGAAAGCTAACTATTTATTTATTAAATGATAACTCTCAAGATGAAACACCTGAAATCGGCGATGATTTCGACAAAGCTTATGCTCATATTCGTCATATTCGTGTTCCCCCCGGTGAACCGAAGGGTAAATCACGTGTACTAAACTATGGGCTTAGTATTTCAGATGGTGAATACTTCTGTGTGTACGATGCAGATAACCAACCTGAACCACACGCACTGCGAATGCTTGTAGAGCACGCTGAAACAACTGAAGATGCTGTTGGAGCTGTTGGACATGTTCGTACAGTAAACGAAAAGCGAAACTGGCTGACGCGAATGATTTCACTGGAATTTCAAATCTTCCAGCTCCTTATGCAATCTGGACGCTGGTTACTATTCCAAACAGGCTCACTGACAGGAACAAATATGCTTCTTCGTCGCTCCGCACTAGAAGAGCTTGGTGGCTATGACCCTTATGCAATTGCAGAAGATGCTGAATTAACATTAAGAATTACACAAAAAGGTTATCTCTTACCAATCGTCCCAGAATCAGTTACTTGGGAACAAGAACCAGAGCATTTAAAAATTCTTATTAAACAACGTACACGTTGGCTCCAAGGGAATTTATACATTTTAGAAAAAATGTTCTCGTCATTAAGTTTCTTTAAAGGAAAGCTGCTTGTTCATTCCTTACAACAAGTTCTAGTGTATGTTGTATTTTGGCTATTCCTAATCATTTCAAACGTTTGGTTTGTAATTGGGCTACTCGGGATATTCCAAATTCAATATAGCATCCCGCTACTATTTATGTGGTATGTCGCATATATTACATATGTTTCTCAATTATTTAGTGCCCAGAGTGTCGAACGAACCTTTACACCGACTAATATTTTTATTAGCGTTATTATGTACTTTACGTACGCACAGCTCTTTACGTACTTATTTATTCGTAGCTTAATCCTATACTTACGTGCAAAGAGTAAGAAACAAGTCATTGGCTGGGATAAAACAGTTCGATTCAAAAAAGATAAATAATAACAATAAGCACAGAGCGCCGTATGCTCTGTGCTTATTTATTGCCGTATAAATTATATATCAGACAATACCCCTTAGCTGAAAGTAATTTCACGTCCATCCCCCAACGAACGATCGACCTTCATTTATATACGAAAAAGTGATTGCTATTTTTGTAGAACCAATTGCTTCTCTTGCTGTTCTTTGCGCGTTTCAGTCTTAGGTTCCGTGCTTTCTTGGACACTACGATGTGCCACACGTTTCAAACAAATATGCTTCCACTTTCTTTCGTAACGTTTCATTATTCTAGATGTCCCCCTTGAATGCGCTTTAAAACTATTTGAAATCGCTTACAGGAAATAATATAGCACATATATATAAACGTGACAACACATTTCCGACAATTTTTTGTCAAAAATATGAATAGAATTTGAAAAATATCGAAAATTGTCGAAACCTATCGTTTTTTCTTCGTATAAAAGGCATACTACTTATATGGTAAAGTATTTTATTTCCCTTACCCACATTTCAAATTCCTTCTATATAAAGTGAAACTTTCATTAGCCATCACCAATTGTACTTTTACAGGCAAATAGAGAAATAAAAAAGAGCTGATATGAAATCAGCTCTTTTCCTTCTATTATTAATGACGCTTCATACGCCCTTCTTTTTGTAACTCTTTAAATAATGCTGCCATCATAAAGAAAATAACAAAGACGAACGGGAATGCTGCAATGATAGCTGCCGTTTGTAAGGCTTCTAATCCGCCAATATATAATAGCGTAGAAGCTATCGCGGCTAGAACGATACCCCAAATCATTTTAATACGATTTGGTGGGTTTAAACTACCATGTGTCGTTAACATCCCTAAAACGAATGTTGCAGAGTCTGCAGATGTAATAAAGAATGTTGCAATAAGTAAAATACCTAAAACTGATAAAGCTGATCCAAAGCTGCCCATCTGATCGAACATAGCGAATAATCCTACTTCTGTTCCCATTTCTTTCACTTTGTCGAAGATATGTGCATCACCAAACAGCTCCATATGAATACCAGTACCGCCGAACACAGAGAACCAAAGTGCACCAATTACGGTCGGCACAAGTAACACACCGATAACAAACTCACGAATTGTACGACCTCGTGAAACACGAGCAATAAACGTACCTACGAACGGTGACCACGCAATCCACCATGCCCAATAGAAAATTGTCCATGACTGAATCCATTGATTCCCACCTTCGTCTAATGGACTTAAACGGAAACTCATACTTGGCAATTCCTGAATATAAGAACCGATTGTTGAAGTGAAGTAATTCATAATAAAGTTTGTTGGACCTGCAAATAATACAATGATCATAAGTGCAAATGCAAAAATAATATTCGTATTACTTAAATATTTAATTCCTTTATCAAGACCTGTTTGCGCAGATAACATAAATAATACTGTTACGATTGCAATAATAACTAACTGAGTCGTTAATGAGTTCGGGATAGATGTTAAATAACTAACACCACCTGCAATTTGTTTCGCACCAAGACCTAATGACGTTGCAACACCAAATACAGTTGCGAAAACAGCTAACACATCAAATGAATGAGCAATACGCCCGTGTTCCCCGCCCTTAAATAACGGACCTACTGTCGCACTAATCGTACTTGCTTTTCCTTTTCTAAAAGTAAAGTAAGCAATACATAACGCTACAAACGCATATAGTCCCCAAGGATGTAATCCCCAATGGAAAAACGAAAAACGCAGTGCAAGGCGCGCACTTTCCTCAGTTGCACTATCTCCAAACGGAGGTGCGTATAAATGGTTTAATGGTTCGGCAACGCCCCAGAAAACTAAGCCAATACCCATACCAGCACTAAATAACATAGCAAACCATGTCATATAACTATAATCAGGTTCATCATCATCTTTACCTAAACGAATAGAACCGTATTTCGAAACAATTAAAAAGATAGACACACCTAAAATAATAGACACGGAAATAATATAAAACCACCCGAACTTACTAACTAATGCAGTTTGAATTGCGGTTGTTACATTTCCTAAGCTACCTTTTCCAATAATAGATTCGGGAATAATCCCCCAAATTGTAAATGCAATACATAATGTTAATGAAACGATGAATGTTTTTGTCAGTTTCCTCATCAAATCCCCCTTCGTAGGTTTCGCTTTTGTAAATAACATAAATTCCGATATGTAAAATCGGATAGAAAACTATAATTTTGCGGTGATTTTCTTACTTTCACCTTCACCAATTCGAATTCTTATGGACAGCCTTACCTTTCGTATAACCTTTTCACTCTGCAAGAGCTACAAGTTAGAAATACTGCTGTCAAATTGTGTGAGAAAAACGCGGATAGGAATGTATTTTCCTAAAAAAGGATGTGTTACATATGTAAAAAAGGGCAAAGTTCTTCCTTACAACCCTTTCGTTTTGTAACAATTATGCGGTTTTTTTGCTAGTATATAGCACGTGTTTATAGCTTCACAAACAAAATGTTTATGTTTATATAACTATATTACCCATAAAACGGTAAAATACTCAAGGAATGTAATCGTTTAGTAAACATCATGTAACATTCCTGTAATATTTTTATTTACGTCGAAAAAAACATGTTGTATTAAATATTTTGAATATAACTAGAAACCTATGAGTCATATAGAATGAAAAACGCTTTCCTATATTTTTTGTTATATTACAGGATGTTAACGACTTATTACGAATGGTTTGTAATTGTGTGTTTTCCCCAAATCCGAAAAAATCTGTTGCTATAATGAGGACACGAAAACAAACGCAATGGAGGCTATCATGAAAAAATTAATTGGTATAGCAACAGCAGCAGTTTTTGGTCTTGGGATTTTCACATCATCTGCTAATGCAGAAACTGTTGTAACAACAGACGTACTAAACGTACGCGAAAACCCTACTACTGAATCAAAAGTTGTCGGTAAATTACTAAACGGTAATAAAATAGATGTTCAAAATACAGAGAACGGATGGTCAAAAATTACTTTAGACGGTAAAGACGCATTCGTAAGTGCAGAGTTCACAAAAAGCATCTACTACGTAACAGCTAACGTATTAAACGTACGTGCTGAAGCGAACACAAACTCAGAGGTTCTTGGAAAGTTGAAGAAAGACGATGTAATCGAAACAACGAACCAAGTACAAAATGAGTGGTTACAATTTGAATATAACGGGAAAACAGCTTATGTTCATGTTCCTTTCTTAACAGGTACAGCACCTGTAATTGAGAAACAAGAAACAACTGCTCCTGCTAAAGCTGCAGCACCAGCTAAGGCTCAAGCACCTGTAGCACAAGCAAAACCAGCTGCTAAGCCTGCTGTGAAAGCTGCTGAAACTAGCACACCATCTGGTGGTCGTGAGTTAACAGTTGTAGCTACAGCATATACAGCTCACCCGAGCGAAAACGGTGGCACATATGGCGGCCGTGTATTAACTGCAATGGGTCATGATTTAACTGCGAATCCAAACATGAAAATGATCGCTGTTGACCCGAAAGTAATCCCATTAGGATCTAAAGTATGGGTAGAAGGTTACGGAGAAGCTATCGCTGGAGATACTGGTGGTGCAATTAAAGGTAACCGTATTGATATCTTACTTGGATCAGATAGCGCTGCTCAAAAATGGGGACGCAAAACTGTTAAAGTGAAAATTTTAAAATAACCAATGACTGCTAAATTACAAGCCGGTTCTCTTTATTGAGAGCTGGCTTTTATTTATTTATAATACATATAAGGAGGCTACGCCCATGAATGTGCAAGTAAAAGTAGACTGGATTGGTACGCCAAAACCGTACATATATAAAGATGAAGTGACATATAACGCTACTTCTATTGATTTTTCACTCGCTGGCGATGATAACCGCTATAAGTTAATTGTGCTCAAGTCTGAAAACAATACACATTACAAAATTGTGCAATATGGAATAAAACCAGGCTCTCAAAAGCCATTTCCTATCGACATTCCATTTGAACAAAACATGTTACCAATTATAGAGCAAATATTACATGATCCATATGTACAAGCGATACTAAAGGAAACACACTCATAATTGTAAAAAAATATATCAACGATTTTTCAATTATATCTATCATAAATCGCAACATATCAACGATTTTTCGATTATATCTATCATAACTTACGATATATCAACGGTTCGACACGAAATATCGATTTAGCTACAAAAAAGAAGCTGTTCAAATATTGAACAGCTTCTCTCATATTAACGAGTTGGACCAGATACATCTTCTGATTTCAACGTATTATTTGCACCAAGAGAATGATACAACATCTTTCCATTTCCATTCACAGTTACAATATGTTCGTTATTAAAACTTTTGAACTTCACAGATCCATCACCGTAACGAATATGATACTCTTCATATGTCGTTACTTTATATTTGGTAGCACTTTGACGCTCTACATTACGAACTTCCATCGTTAATAAGTCTTCTGTAATTCCTTTTTTGTGTAAATACTGTATATAATCACGGTCTTCCTTATACGATTTCCCGCCCTTATCATAATTATTTTCAATTAAACTAAAATCATTTAATGAAATTGCACGTACGTTATCATAAATATGATTTCTTACAAATTCGCCCACTGCTGAACTTGATGTTTCTTTCGGGAATTTTAAGTAATATGTGCTTTGGTCTCCAATTTTAACACTTTCAGATTTCATCACACCAAGATCAGTAGTTTTCTCTAAATGCACTTCTACTGTTTCATCTGTTGGTACAGGACCAAGTTTATAACTTCCATAATTTAATTTTCCACGTTTTTTCCCATTCACAAATACAGTTGCATCACTTTCATCAGAAGAAATGCTTACATACTTGCCTTCAAGCGATAAATCCACTTTCACCTTCTCGCTCTGTTCATCCGCTAAATCTACTTCTTTCTCTGTTTCTAATTCAGTAAGTTCTGTCTTCGCCGTTGCCTTTACAACATATGTACCTGGGAAGTATGGCCCCAACTCTTTCGAAGTTTTATCACTAGAAAGCTCTGCTTCTTTTTTGTCATTCACATATATTTCTGCATTTTTTGCAGTTGTACTAACGCTCATATAATAAGATTTCATGCTGAACTTATACTTTGGATATAAGAACCACTCTTTTCCCTCTTCTACTATTTCCCCGTCCTTAAATGAAGATTTATCTTTTGTTAACTTTTGATCTACTGTCTCTTTCTGTAAATAAGACAGTAATTGTTTGTTGTAAGAAGGATTCTCTTTTAAATAACGCATGTACGCTTTAAGATCCTCTGTCTTAATCTTTAAGCTTGAATCATTTGCTTTTACAAACTCATCAATTGCATCAATATCTTTCTTTTGGAATGCTTCAATCATTACATTTACTTGCTTTTCTTTTGAAAACTTATATGCTCCAAATTTATATGCCCCAAATAATAATGCAGCAATAATGGCAAAACCAATGATTAAAAATAAATTTTTCTTACTTTTCACTGGTTTTGTCTCGCTTTGTAATTCTGTATATGAAGCAGCAGTGTTATCAACGATTACTTCTACTTTACTCCCACACTCAGGACAAAAGTTCAAATGGTCTGCAACATTCTTTTTACATGTTCCACAAAACTTCAACGTGCTCTCCTCCTATTTTTTAGCTAATTTCATTCCAGCAAATGCCGCTACATATGTCACAATAAAACTAAACAAAATTAAATATGTAAATGAATTTTGCATAGATAGTACTGTTCCGCTTGTTCCAAATAAACTTGTTACAGTTCCTGAAACATTAATTTGGAACTTAGAAATCATATTCATTACAATCATCATAATTGTGTAAGAACCACTGCATACCGCTAATGTAATATATATATTGGCAGTCGGTAATTTAGCTAACTTTCTTCCCGCTCTAAACATAAAGAACAATGGAATAATAAGTAGTAATAAACCGTAATGGAATACGTTATTCACTTTATCAAATTCTGCAAGGCTTTCCTCATTTGCTCCTTTTGAAATCAATATCTCTCTAAGCTCTACGCCATTTACAGAGACGCCTGATATAAATGAAAACGATAGTGTGCTCTCATATGCATTTGATTTCTTACCAATTCTAGTAAATTCCTTACTAAGTGCTGGACTTGATACTTCTAACGGCGCAAAATGAGCCATACTCCATAATTGAGGTGTTAACTCTAATGCTAATAATGTACTTTCAGATTTTAAAGTTGTTATTTCTTTTAATGGTTCAATACCGTCTTCCTTACTTACTAACGCCATAATACAAACCGCTACTGCTGTTACTAAAAGTCCTTTTATCATAGCCGAAACACCGTAATAAACAGACGCTCCATATGGCATTAACTCTTGAAATGCTGCTGCCATATTGTTTTTGCTTGTATGAGCAATAAATCCTAATAAGGTAAATAATGTCCCACATACAAAACCACTCAATAAACTCTTCATCGCTGAATAGCCAACCGTAATCTTACCTGCTTCTGAGAATGGGATTGCAAAAGATTGTGATGCTATAAAACTTATAATGAATAAAAAGACTCCATAAATAATACCAACTGTTGCTGCCATAAAGATTTGATCTTTAATCGTTTTCGCAACATGCTGTTTCCCTAACCAAATTCCTGTACCAGCGAAAATAATAAATGGAATGATTAATAATAATGTAAATGGAGTATGCCAAGATAAAGAAAATATCAATCCACTATCATCGTTAGCTGTAAAACCAAGTAAATGGTAACTTAACATCGTAGAAGTTGCACTCGAATAAAAACTTGGCAACATTTCTAATTCTTTCGCAAATTTGCTAAACATCTCACTTAACATAGAGGCAAATAATAAACTACCAATCCAACCAGCAATTAACATGAGAATACTTGCAACAGCCCCACCAATAAAACCTTTTTGTAAAACGGCTTTATCTGCTTTAAATTCAACTTTAGGAGCACCATCCATTGTAGGCAATTTTACAGTTTGTTCTTTTTTCTTCACAACAGATAAAGAATACCCACACTTTTGACAATATAAATTTTTTTGAGCATTTTCACTGCCACAACCTCTGCAGTATTTTGCAGTATCTTTTTCTAATGTTACTGCATCTATAGCTCCTGCAATCTCCATACTACCTTCATTTGGGCAATAATTTACTTCTTCACCATGTTGTTTTCCACATGTGCGACAATACATTTAATTCACTCCCCACTTTGCTTAATTCCACAAACTGGACAGTAAGTAGAGTTTTTATCGATATGCTCATTACATGAAATACAATTTACCGTTTCACCTTCATTTTCTACTGCTAACATCGGGTTAGGCTTTCCACACGAACCACAAAACTTATCATTTATTGATAAAGGTCCACCACATTCACATGTAGCTTTTTCACCTTGTTGTTTTTGCAATTCAACAATGCGCTTTCTTGCTTGATAAATAGCTACATCAAATTCTTGAACTGGAGCAATCATTTCTTTTAAGCTCGCTTCATTTACTCCACTTCCTCTTAATTGAACATACACTTGCTGTCCAACCTCTAATAGAACCTCTGCTTTTTTCTGCATTTGCACTTGCATTCCCTTTTTCAATTGAGCAATTTCTTGTGCAACTTGCAACTTCATTTTCCCTTGTTCTATTCCTTCTTGTAACTTATTCATTCCACTACCTAACTTCGTCTGTAAATCTGACAAATCATTTCTCCTCCTATACATATATATTCATATATGAAATTAACATTTTATATATTACCATGATTTTCAAGTTATGTAATCCAAATTTCATTTTTTCTGTTTTGAGCATTTTTTGTTTATAATGGTAAAGGAAAGAAATATGTGTACGGAGGAATATTATGCTGCAACACTCAATTACGAAAGATGAAATTATGATGATTGCGAATGAGTTCGTTCAAGGACTAGATCCACAGCAAACAGCTGATCAGGAACATGTCGCTACAGCTCGGCACCTATATCGTAGTGGTGTTGTCTACAACGTTGACTTTGATGGTTATACACTATCAGGAACTGTAGATGCGGAAGGCAACGTATATAGCGTTCATATTCCGATTCGTAATGTCGCTGAAAGTTATTGTGATTGCTTCGCACCAACACAATGTGAGCATATGCTCGCTGTATTACTATCTGCAGCGTCTAGTTTCGGGCAAGTAGGAGATGTATTAACTTTATTTAAAAATAATACGAAACCTTCCCTTCCTCCTATTCGAACTGCAAGACAAGTATTGCAATCATCAGCTTTTGAAGAAACGGATTATAAAAGTTGGGAATCATATTTTGAAAAAGAATATGAATCATTTAAAAAAGAACAAGCTCGCCTTACTTATAAACAAATGTATTTTCTTATGAGTATCTTTACAGATTTCTATACGAAGCTTGAGCGGAAAGCTCCGCGCGTCATCGCCATACATGAATTATTCAGGTTACATGCAGCACTTTACTGCTTTCAAAAATTATTAGAAGAAATCCAGGCATTCGAAGCAAACAAAACGTATTCTTATCACCAACCTGTTAATGTCGTTCGCCTATTTGTAGACAAAGTGGAATCCATCGTTCGGGACTTACAATCAGAAGCGATTCCTTCAGAGTCTGAAATAATTTTGCAAGAAACAGCTCGTCTTGTTCATGAAGTATTCTTCTCTACCGACGCTTATACACAAGAGCGATTTTTCATTTATCGCCACATATGGAGTGAACTTTTAAACAATAAAGAGAAAATACAAGAGGAAGAAAAACGAATCGATACGAAAATCAATCCACTATCTAAAGCATTAGCGTCTTCTCACCTTCTCTTTTTAAATGAAGAAGATCTACTAGCGATGGACTTACTAAAAAAACAGCCTGCTTCTGTTGTGAGTCTATACTTCTATTGGTTAGAAGAACTATTAAGTGCCATGCAGTGGGATCGTGCAAAAAACTGGCTTTCCTTTACGTATAAACAAGTAAAGAAAACGCTCCAAGATCACGAAAATACGATTTTTATAAAAGATATCGTTCGGCTATTTGTAATCATGTATGAAACATACGCAACACATACAAATGAACAAGCTGGTTTTGAAATGATTTTACAAGAACTATTACCGTATAGTTTCACAAACTATGAACAGTACGTACTCGCGAAAAAACAGTATCACACATGGGCAGAGCTTCATCTCTTATATGGGTTTGAAGCAATTGAACTGTTAAAAGAACCACTGAAAGATATTGAGAAAGAAGCACCAGAAGCAGCACTTCCTCTTTATCATCTTGCTGCTGTAGAAGCAATTGAAGAACGAAATCGTAAATCATATAGACGCGCAGTTCGTTACTTAAAGAAATTACGTACATTATATAAACGATTAAAACGCACCGATGAATGGGATGCTTTCATTATTCACATCGCCAATCTCCATTCACGTCTGCGTGCACTACAAGAGGAATTACGGAAAGGAAAATTAATCGATGATCAATCAAACTGAAGTAACAATTAGGCTCCAGCATGTTAGTCAAGGTTGGTTCCTTTGGGGAGAAGATGACAGCGGTACTCCATTATCCGTAACAAGTTGGAAACGAAATGCATTCACATGGCACTCCACTTCTTTCTACGGTACGTTTCTAAAAGAAGCAACCTTCGAAGGAAAACAAGGTGTGCTACTAACAAATGCACAAGCCTTTGAATACATTGCAAACAAACCAATGAATTCCTTTGCACATATTCAACTGAACGGCCCTATTACAGCACTTACAAAAGATGCAAATGAATTATGGGATGCCTTTACGAGTGGTAGCTTCGTACCAGATATGGAGCACTGGCCCAAACAACCATCTTGGAAAGTTCAAAATACGCCAATTGAAGATGACACATTAGCATCTCTTTTCTCAGCAGCAGTTAATGAAAGCATATTACAAGATAATCGCTCAAATGACGGCTGGGAAGATGCTAAAAGACTATATGAACATTACGACTTTACGAAAAGACAATTGGAAACAGCACTACATGAAGAAGATTGGCTTCGAAAAATTGGTTATATTGAAGATGATCTTCCGTTTACAATCGGACTAAGACTGCAAGAACCACAAGAAGAATTTGAAATGTGGAAGCTTGAAACAATCGTGACACCAAAGCGCGGGGCGCATCGCATATATGTATACGAAAACATCGATTCCTTACCGAAAAGATGGCACGATTACGAAGAACGTATTACAGAAACACAAGAAGGTTTTAGTAAGCTCATACCGTGGTTAAAAGAAGGAGATACGTTCCGAAATGAGCTCTTTGAAAGCGAAGCGTGGAACTTCTTAACAGAAGCAAGCAATGAATTACTTGCAGCCGGCATTACAATTTTACTACCATCATGGTGGCAAAATTTAAAAGCAACAAAACCGAAATTACGTGTCCAGCTGAAGCAAAATACAGTACAAACACAATCGTTCTTCGGTATGAATACGCTCGTTAATTTTGACTGGCGAATTTCGACGAACGGCATTGATTTATCAGAAAGCGAGTTTTTTGAACTCGTTGAACAAAACAAACGTCTATTTAATATAAACGGTCAATGGATGCGACTAGATCCAGCCTTTATCGAAGAAGTAAGGAAACTCATGAACCGTGCCGATAAATACGGACTAGAGATGAAAGATGTTTTGCAACAACATTTATCAAATACGGCTGAAACAGAAATTGTAGAAGATGATAGTCCGTTTACTGATATTGAAATCGAACTAGATGGATATTATGAGGAACTATTCCAAAAGCTACTTCATATTGGAGATATTCCAAAAGTAGATGTCCCTACTTCACTAAATGCAACACTTCGTCCGTATCAACAACACGGCATTGAATGGCTATTATATTTACGAAAGCTTGGATTTGGAGCATTGCTAGCTGACGATATGGGACTCGGGAAAAGTATTCAAACAATCTCTTACTTACTATATATAAAAGAAAACAATCTCAAAACAGGCCCTGCATTAATCGTAGCGCCGACATCTGTTCTTGGAAATTGGCAAAAAGAATTTGAGCGTTTCGCACCGAATTTACGTGTTCAATTACATTACGGAAGTAATAGAGATAAAGGCAATTCATTTGAAGATTTCCTTCAATCGGCAGATGTTGTATTAACATCTTATGCATTGGCTCAGCTCGATGAGGAAGAACTAACTTCATTATGCTGGGATGCTGTTATTTTGGATGAAGCACAAAATATTAAGAACCCACATACGAAACAGTCGAAAGCAGTACGAAACTTACAAGCAAATCACAAAATCGCTTTAACTGGTACGCCGATGGAAAATCGCCTTGCTGAACTTTGGTCCATTTTCGACTTTATTAATCATGGATATCTCGGAAGCTTAGGGCAATTCCAACGTCGCTTCGTCACACCGATTGAAAAAGATCGTGATGAAGGAAAAATCCAGCAAGTTCAACGGTTTATCTCACCATTTTTACTGCGCCGAACGAAGAAAGATCAAACAGTCGCATTAAATTTACCAGATAAACAAGAACAAAAAGCTTACTGTCCTCTTACTGGTGAACAAGCTTCCTTATATGAACAACTTGTTCAAGATACACTGCAAAATGTCGAAGGATTAAGTGGAATTGAAAGACGCGGCTTTATATTACTTATGCTGAACAAGCTAAAACAAATTTGTAATCATCCAGCTCTTTATTTAAAAGAAGAAGAGCCACAAAATGTCGTTGAACGCTCTATGAAAACAAAAACGTTAATGGAGCTCATCGAAAATATAAAAGATCAAAATGAAAGTTGCCTCATCTTCACTCAATACATCGGCATGGGGAACATGCTAAAACGTGTGCTAGAAGAAAAATTCGGCCAGCGTGTCCTCTTCTTAAACGGTAGTGTGCCGAAAAAAGATCGCGACAAGATGATTGAGGAGTTCCAAAACGGAACGTATGACATTTTCATCTTATCCTTAAAAGCTGGCGGAACAGGATTAAACTTAACCGCTGCCAACCATGTCATTCACTACGACCGTTGGTGGAATCCAGCTGTGGAAAATCAAGCAACAGACCGCGCATATCGCATTGGTCAAAAACGATTTGTTCATGTTCACAAACTTATTACAACAGGAACATTAGAAGAAAAAATTGATGAAATGCTAGAAAGAAAACAATCTCTAAACAATGCGGTCATCACAAGCGATAGCTGGATGACTGAACTATCAACAGACGAACTAAAAGAATTACTTGGTGTATAAAGTGAAACTTTAATCAGTGGGGGTTTTGTTCATCCCCACTGATTATTAGTTGAACCAATCGGGCTTTTACGGGCAGTTGATCACCTCCCTAACTCCTTTGCTTTCGCTGAATTTTGAGGTGGGGGTCTTACTGACCGTTAATGCGGGATAAAGTGAAACTTTAATCAGTGGAGGTTTTACTCCCCGCAAAAAAAAGCGCTAATCTCGAAATGAGATTAGCGCTTTTTTCTATTCCAAAACCAATTACTTATTATAATCCCCGTTAACCCGCCGCACGTATCAAGCAATGAATCTTGCCACATTGGTGTACGGTCCCCCGTATACCATTGGTGAATCTCATCAAATGTTGCATAACCCGCAACGAAAAGAAGGGCATATATAAAACATCTTTTCCTCGAATAACCTGATCGATGAAAAGCGTAATAAATCAATGAACCTAGCATAAAGAACACCATAAAATGAGCACCTTTACGAAGGAAAAACTCAATAAATCCGCCTACACCTTTATTCGCAATACTAACAGGGGTTCCTCCACCATAATCGATAGATACCCATGAAAAATGCTCTTTCACAAATTCAACATTTACATATTGTTCAATATCTGAACGCATATCCTGCTTTTTATATGGTTGTGCCGAAGAATAGAAAATCAGCCCCATCCATAGTAATACAGGAATCCAAAATAACCATTTACGATTCATTATCCAGAATTCTCCTCTCTTAATCTTTTAAGGGTACCAAAAAAAAGAAAAAATTTCACGCCAAAACATGACATTTGTACCCTATTTATAAAGTGAAAGGAGGTGATACACATGGCAATTGAAACAATCGTAATGGATTTAACTTTACGTCTTGTCTTAAACAACGGATTAGATAAGAACGGAAAAACAGTTTTCAAGAGCAAACAATTTAAACGTGTTAAAACAAATGCGAGCTTAGATCAAGTACACAATGTAGCTCATGCTCTAGCTTCCTTACAAGCATCACCACTTCACGCTGTACAACTTGTAAGCACATCAGATCTTTCTAAACTATAAAGTAAAACTCGGATCAGTGGGGATTTTATTCATCCCCGCTGATTATTAGACCGCAATTTAACCGGCAGACCCGAATCCCATAAATAGCTTGATAAATACAAAGGAGGGAATAACACATGCAAGTACTAGAGTTGATTTTCGCAAAAGAAGATGGAAAAACAGTCGTTTTTTCTATCGATACGCCCATCACACCAATCGATGCACAAGTCGTAAATCAAGTAATGGATACAATCCTCGCCTCATCTGTATTTTCATCCATTGATGAAAATACACGAAAAAAGGGAGCTCGCCTTTTAGAAAAAAATGTATCTGAAGTTCCAATTACTCTATAAAATGAAAAAGACGAATCTGCATCATTTTGCAGATTCGTCTTTTTTCTTCGGCATTTCAATCGGAATAAAAATCTTTGAGAAACCGACGCATACGTACTTATAATGTTCTTCACCTATATCAAACTCAGTCGTATATGTTGAGAAGAATATATAATCATTTCGCTTCGTATAATGATCAATTAATAACCCAACTTGTGGCTCAACATACTTTTTCGCTAACTTTTTACCGGCCGATGCCAAGTCGCCAAGGAGACCCTCTTCATTCTCTTTTTGAACTTCATCTAGCTTCTTACTCACATCATTACGCTTCATAAACTGCTTCGCTGCCCATTCTGTATATTCGCCCTTACTCGGATTACTGTTTGCTAAATATACTAGGAGAACGACAACTAAAGCCATAATAATATACTTTTTCTTCATACTATATCACCGCCTACTCTTTTCTATTTTCATATATATGTACAAGCGATGCAAATTAGAAAGACTATCACCTATTGATTGTAAACGAATAGCCAAAATTTACAATATGAAATAGAATATTAACAGTAAATTTACTTAATTTATATATAATTATATTCGGAATGAAAATTATAAGGGAGGATATAGAATTATGGATAATGAAAACAACATTTTTATTTCTAGTTCTACAATGATGCTTGAACCATGTAAACACCCTTATTACCGCACAAAAATTATCGACAGTAGCGGGAACCATCTTTACTCCTGTCAAACTGCTCTCCAACTTATACAGAAATCTTGTCTAACAAATATTCATTCTACTTATCAAGGGAGACGTAATGCCGTAAAAACAAAATTTAAATTCAAACAAAACGTTCCAATTCCGATCAATCATAGAGAATATATTTGTGCTTTCCCAACAGAATCTCCTGCTTCTCCAAATTGCATTTGGCTTTTCTTCAAACATGTTCATACAATAGAGTTTTTCAAAAAAGCTAAACGAGCTAAAATTCATTTTTCAAATGGAGCTACCGTAACGATACAAATTAGTCCCCATAAGTTAAGCCAGCAATTATGGAAAGCTGGATATGTATTATCCCAAATGAACATGCAAGATTCATCACCTTAATAATAAATGGAATGGAAGGTAGTATTTCCTTACCTTACCTTCCATTCTATTTTCTATTTTTATCCTTTTACACTATCTCGCATTTTCTCGAGTGCTTGCCGATACATCCATCTTACTTGATAATATGTCATTTCCGTCTCTAAAGCGATTTCTCCCATCGTCTTCCCTACAAAAAAACGTTCAAAAATAATATACTTCTCCTTCTCATCTAACACGCTCATAAAATCCTTCACTCTTATTTCAACGTCCTCAAAATGAAAGATATCCTCATACTCTCCTACACATACACATCTCTCCTGCACTGCGAACTCTTTCTTCAATCTCTCTAATATATAACCTCGCACCGTTACAACTGCATATGCAGGGAAATACCCCTTCTTTTCATTAAATCTTTCATACGCATGCCAAAGACCGATTAAACCACATTGATAATACTCTTCATAATCTTTACGAATACCTAATTTCTTTATTTGATTTACAATCATCCCTTCATACAAAACAACTGCCTCTTTAAAAGTCGCTGGCTTCACACAGTACCCGTTTCTAAAAGGTATACCTTTCTAGTATTCCGCGGTACCTTCACAATATAAAAATAAAGAAAAGATTTCACTGTGAGTAATTTCAAATACTACCGACGGAATTTGAAATTACACTAGATAGTATTTGAAATTTTGTTGGTGGTATTTGAAATAGGGGTAAAAATAAAAAAGGTGACTCTTGGAAGAGCCACCTTTTCTATCTTATTTCCTTATTGGAACATACCTTGTAAAGCTCCGATTCCAAGAGTTAAAACAAAGAAAACAATAGTAATAATTGTTGCCTGCTTTTTAGTCAAACCTGCTGTAATTTGAAGACCTAGCCATGTAACTGCATATCCCCAAATTGTAAACACTTCAAATTTACTTACAATGCCTTTTACAACACCACTACTTGAAGCAAAAATTGGCTCTAGGCCAGTGTACATTTCTTGACCTGATCCACCTAAAATATATGCTAAAATCGTATTTATTAATAAACCTAGTAATGAAATAACACTTGAATATACAGTAATCGCTAATAACTTTTTAAAAGAAGTATCATTGCTTATAAATACCATTAACACTTTATACACCACAGCACTAAGTAGAAAGACAAATGCCATACTAATAGAAATTATCCCAAATCCCATACCATATGTCATTGCAGCTGAAACAGTAACACCTAATTCCTTATTAAGCTTAATTGCTTCAGGTGTTAGAGAATATACATAAGCAGCAAATCCCCCAACAAGCCCAGCTATTAAAACAAGTAGCCAAAATGCACCCCAAACTGCATTACTCGTCTTCATTCTCTCAAACTGCTCACTTGGAGAAGTAATCATTCCTAATAATGATGGCTTCTTCGCACCTACATCTTGCGTATTAATATTAGCTTCCATTATAACGCCTCCTTCTATTTATATAACCCGTTCTAACGGGCGGTTCACTTCCTCATATAGAGGCTACGAACCGCCCACTAGAACGGTAATGTGTAGTTCTACTACACTATTAATTACTCATAACGTAATGCTTCAATTGGATCTAATTTCGCAGCTTTATTTGCTGGAATTAATCCGAAAATAATACCGAGTGTCATCGAGAACAGTACGCCTCCAACGACAACTTCCCATGAAACGAGTGGTGGCCATTTTGCGAATGTAGAAACGATATATGCTCCGCCATACCCAAGGCCAATTCCGATCAAACCACCTAGAAGTGTTAACATAACGGCTTCAATTAAAAACTGTAATAAAATTTTACTACGCGTTGCTCCAAGCGCTTTACGTATCCCAATTTCGCGCGTACGCTCCGTTACAGATACAAGCATGATATTCATAACACCAATACCACCAACGACTAATGAAATACCAGCGATACCACCGATAATCATCGTCATGATGCTAGTTACTTTAGAAACATTTTCTTGGAGTTCTTTTAAATTCACCAGTTCATATTTACCTGGGATTTCACTTGGCTTACGACTATTTAATACATCAACAGCTCGTTTCCCTGCTGCTTCTAAATTGTCTACATTTTTAGCTTGAATGGCGATATTTTGAATATCATCTGTTCCGTATAAAACAGGCCATAATGTAAGAGGGATTAACGCTTCTTCCATTTCAAATCCCATAAACTCATTATCAGATGTATACACACCAATAATTTGCATTGGCTGTCCCTTCATCTCAATAATTTGTCCAACTGGGTTTACATCCTTAAATAACGTCTCCTCTGTTTTTGTACTAATCATCACAACGTTATTTGCATGAGAAATATCTGATTCGTTTAAAGTACGTCCCTTTACGACCTTTACTTTATTAACCGCAAAATATTCATTATCAAGACCAATAACATTCAGCCTTGCTTTTTTATCATTTACATCAAGTGTCTCTGTCGTCGAATTTGTTGTAATAACGTGTGAAACATCTTTCACTTGTTTTACTTCCAAAATATCCTCTTCCGTTAACTTCGGTATCTCAAATCCACCTATAGCAAATTCATCATTAATATCTGCTTTAAATTGAATTGGCATAAGGTTATTACCACCAGAACCCGCGAATTTCGACTTCAGCATCGCTTCCCCGCCTTGCCCAATTGCAACGACAGTAATAATCGAACCTACCCCAATAATAATACCGAGCATCGTAAGAGCTGAACGCAGTTTATGAGCTAAAATAGAAGACAGGGCAATTTTTATACTATCTAGTAAACTCATACCGCACACCTTCTATCTTCTGTAACTTTCCCGTCTCGCAGTACAATTCGGCGGGAAGAATACGCTGCTACTTCCTCTTCATGCGTAACCATAACAATTGTCGTACCTTCTGCATTAAGCTTCGTGAAAATATTCATAACTTGCTCACCAGACTTCGTATCAAGTGCACCAGTCGGTTCATCGGCCATAATGAACGTTGGATTATTCGCAATCGCTCTTGCAATCGCTACACGCTGCTTCTGTCCACCTGATAACTCATTTGGTAAATGATGCACGCGATCTGCCAATCCAACTTTACCTAACGCCTCCAAAGCACGCTTGCGACGCTCCGCTTTCTTCACGCCACCATATACGAGCGGAAGCTCAACATTTTCCACTGCGGAAAGACGAGGTAGTAAATTAAAATGCTGGAATACAAAGCCAATATATTCATTACGAATTAAAGCAAGCTTTGACTCGTCTGCTGTTAAGATATTCACGTCATTCAGCATATATTCACCTTCTGTTGGACGATCTAAACAACCGATAATATTCATAAGCGTCGACTTACCAGAACCAGAAGGTCCCATAATCGAAACGAACTCACCGCTCTGAATCGTTAAACTAATACCGTGTAAAATCGGCACTGCCAATTTTCCTTGATAATACGTTTTAGCAATATGATTTAACGTAATCATTTCTCTTTCACTTCCATTCCGTCATACACATCGTCGGAAGGATTTTTAACCACCTTTTGCCCCACTGTTACGCCTTCTACAACCTCTGTCCAATCTCCATCAGTAGAACCTTTTTTCACATTTTGTTTACGAAGCTTCCCTTTATCCTCAACATAAACAAATGCATCATCGCCTTTTGCTACAATGCTCTTACTTGGGACAGCAATCATCTTCTTATTCTCTAAGTTTACTTGCAATGAAACATGATAACCTGGAGATAAACCATCTTGACTATCAAGACTTGCTTTATATGTATACTGAGACATATTTTGAGTTGCTTCACCCATGCCGCCAGCTTGCGCCATCTCTGCACTTGTTGGGAACTCACTTACCTCTGTAATCTTACCTGTCCACTTCTTCTTATTATTTGCTTTTGCAGTTACAGTGAATGTTTGATCCTTTTGGATTTGTGACTTTTGAAGCTCAGTTAACGTACCTTGAACTTGGAATGGATCTTTAGAAGCTACTTGTAAAAACGCTTTTCCTTGACCACCTAACGCTTGAGATGAACTTTGTGCCGCATCTTTATCTAACTTTTGAACAACACCAGCAAAATTGCTATAAATCGTAAGTTCTTTCTGCTTCTTACTTAACTCTTCTTTCTGCAACTTTCCTTTTTCTTTCTCAAGGTCAATTGTTTTTTGTCCTATCTCTAACTCGTTTACTTGCTCTTCCATCGGATCTGTTACTTCTTTCCCAGCTCCGCTATCTTTCGCCTTCTTAATTTCTTTCTTTAACGAATCAATCTTCTTTTTTCCTTGATCATAACGCATATCCGCCATCTTCTGATCAAGCTCAGCTTGCTTCATTTGAAGATTAATCTCTTCATTGTCATAAGAGAATAACTTCGTACCTTTTTCTACCTCTTGCCCTTCTTTTACCTCAATATCTTTCACTTTTCCTTTGGCCGGATCTGCATAAAAACTTTCAATATTACCAGGCTTTACCTGACCAGAAATTAACTTCGTATTATTCAGCTTACGCTCTGTCACTTTCTCAAAACTTACAGCATCAGCATTTGTTGATGCACCCTTCTTCTTACCTTGCATAACAAAAATATTAATTGCCGCTACAATAACAATTAGTGCAATAACCCCAATAATAATCCATTTCTTCTTCTTGTTTGGAGTACGAACCGTATTTGGTAACATATTACCGCTCCTTTTTTATAACTTAATAGTTTAATATAAAAATTGTATAAAACTTTCTGAAAACAAAATACATATTATTACAATCTTTTTACAAAGTTTTACACATCCATTTATATTGTAACAAAAATTCCAATGATTAGAAATATGACATTATATCTTTTAAGATAGATTTAAGGAAAGGAAAAAGGA
This sequence comes from Bacillus sp. EB V-12, assembly GCF_056158125.1. NCBI lineage: Bacteria > Bacillati > Bacillota > Bacilli > Caryophanales > Bacillaceae > Bacillus > Bacillus sp. EB V-12. The sequence goes on from NZ_JBUXJL010000007.1 coordinate 48,742, forward strand.
TAATTTAAATTGAATTTTCAAGTACTTTTTATATGAATGTAAGCCATCTTTTATTAATAAACTTCTTACCAAGATAAATTATTAAAATCATTTTCCTAATTGTACTACTATCATTTTTGTCATATATATTTGACATTTCGTTTATTCAATTATAAAATGTCACATATAAATGACATTTCGGTACACGAGGTCTACAACCATAAATGGGAGGGTTATATTTGAATAACGTTAAACAATATCGAAAATCTGAAGGGCTATCGCAGCTAGAGTTAGCTAAAAAAGTTAACGTGGCGAGACAGACAATAAATTTAATTGAAAATAATAAATATAACCCTTCTTTAGCCTTATGTATCGAATTAGCAAAAGCACTAAAAACAGATTTAAACAGTCTATTTTGGGAGGGAGATTAAATGATGAAAATTGAATGGAAAGAAAGAGTTTATAATAGTTTTGTTGGAACACTGAGTGAGAGAGATGAATATCAAAAACAAGAAATCAATAAAGAATTATCTGTAGCTGGAATTGGTTTATGGTGGCTAAATATGTTGGTAATGCTTATTATGTTACTTGTCGATACTATGAACCACACAATATCTATAGGAACAATATTCATTTTTCTATCTAATATGATTTACGCTAATTATTTAGTCTTTAAATTCAAGAAAAAAGGTTTAAGTGATACTGAATGTGCAACAAAAGAAGAATATTTACAACACAAGAAAAAATTAAGAAAAGCTGGCTTAAAAGCAGGTGTGCTTTGGGGCTTTCAAATGTTTGTTTTTATGAATTATATCCTTCCCTATGTAGGTTCAGAAGAAATCTCTATTTCTTTATTTGATGTTATGCTTTGGGGCTGCGCCGGCGGATTTTTCGGTACAACCATGTATCTATTTGGTTTATGGAATCTAAAAAAATTATATTAAGTAACAAAAGTCTTTTACATATTAAACTGCAATTTTACATACTGTTTGTTTTTTCTAATATAAAAGCTATCCAATCACAATTGGATAGCTTTTCAAACAAAATATTACGCCGCTTTAGGATCTTTTCTCTCATGTCCACGTTGAACAATAAATAAGAAGATTGTTGATAAAACCGCTCCTGTTAATAGTAAGATGAAACAACCATCCCAGCCAGAACTATCAACAATAACACCAATTGCTGCGTTAGCTACAAGACTTCCGCCTACATAACCGAATAGACCACACATACCAACTGTCGTACCTACTGCAAATTTCGGTACTAATTCCATCGCACTTAAACCGATTAAGAACTGTGGTACATAAATTAAACAACCGATAATAGAAACTGCAATACTTACAACAAGTACGCTAGTTGCTTGCCAATATATAAACGTACCAATAACAACTCCAACCATACTAATAATACATAATGGCATACGTTTTCCTTTAAATAATTTATCACTTAAAAAACCAACGATTAATGAACTTGGAATTGCCATACCTTCAAAGATTGCATATGCCGCATGCGCTTCTGCTTTTGAAAATCCTTTAACTGTCGTTAAATAAAGTGGAACCCAGTTAATAACACCGAAACGAATTAAATAAACAAAAGCATTCGCAATACATAAGAACCATACAAATTTATTTTTCACTACATACTTCATTAAAATTTCTTTTGGTGACATCTTGTTAGCATTATCTGCTTTTTCAAGATTTTCATAGTCATTACGATACTCATCAATTGGAGGAAGACCTTCAGATTCTGGTGTATCCTTCGCATTGATCCAAACAAGTACTGCAATTACCATTGCGATAATCGCAGGGAAAATAAACACGCCGCCTTGCCAATGATTTTCACCGAAAATACCTACACCAATTCCGACAAGTGGTGGCACAAGCATTCCACCAACGTTATGTGAAATATTCCAAAGACCTGTTTTCGTACCACGTTCTTTCTTCGAGAACCATTTCGTCATAACAATACTACAAGGTGGTGCTCCCATACCTTGTACAATACCGTTAACAACAAGTAATGTAACAATCATCCCAAATGATGATGCAAAGCCGAAACAAATATTTACAAGCCCTGATAAGAATAAACCGACTGCGATAAAGCGCTGGGCGAAAGCTTTATCTGATAAATTCCCCATAAAGAACTTACTAAATCCATAAACAATTGCCATTACTGAACCTAGTAGACCAATTTCAGCTGTGCTAAAACCATATTCTTGTACTAAATACGTACTTGATAACGTAAAGTTACTACGAACTAAATAATAAGCAGCATATCCAACTGAAATCCCGATTAACACACGAATACGTAGTAATCGATATACACGGTCGATCATATCCGCTGGCAATCTTTCAATTGCAGGTGCTGGCTTGAGCCATTTAAACATATATTTCCGTCTCCTTTTCTCACTTCAGAGAGAGACGCTGTCTATTCCATATCTCGATTATTCCGCTATTTGATATATTTTGGTTCGTCCTTCTAACCGGCTGTCCTTCTATTTCTTTCTCATTCTTCGCAAACATCGTTGGTACGCCAAACGACACTTTTTCTAAAATATGCCCCGCTTCTTCTGATAAACAATAATCAATAAATAAATCCGCAATAATACCACTCGGTGCACGTTTTAGTTTAGAAATCGCATTAACAGATAACCCTGTTTGCTCAGGTTCGTTACTTAAAATCGGAAAACCTTGTTTTTGAAGCATTCTCTGATCTCCCATAAAGTTGATGCCTATCATATATTCACCGCTCGCAACAAGTTCTGCTGGGATGTAACCATTCACTGTTACTTCTCCAACTTGTTCCGCCAGATTCTTCACATATTCCTTCGCTTCCTCTTCACCTAACGTATCAATAAGTGATTGAAAAAACGTATATGCTGTACCTGAAACATTTGGATCGGGCATGACAATCTTTCCTTTATATACTGGATTCAATAAATCTTTCCATCTTAACGGATACGAGAGACCGAGCGGCGCTATTTCCTCGTTCCACCGCTCTTTATTAATCGCAATTGCCAGCTTCTCCACTTCATAACCGTACCAATAACCATCTTTATCTTTAACAGTTTTTGAAATACGATTTGCATGTTGGCTTATCACAGGAATAGAAAGATTTTTTTGCTTCATCATTTGATGCGCATCTACTGTACCGCCAATAATAATATCCGCCTTCGGATTTCCGGCTTCTTCTTCCACTCTACGAAGAAGTTCTTCTGTTGAAAGACGAATAAATTCATACGTACATCCGCGCGGCTTACAAAATGATGATAGTAACGCTTCACCAACTTCCTCACGAGCCGCTACATACGCAACAATATGACGATCATCCAAAATAGGGAGACCATTTTTACTATATTTAATAGAGGTTGTATCTCGAGAGCAACTAGACATCGCTCCTCCAATTACTAGCAAAAAGAAGAAAAAGGCTATCTTTCTCATGACGCATTCTCCTTTACGAATAACTCTGCTAGAGAGCTTTTCATATACATGACATTTCCGTTATTATCACCGAGATATTGCACAACAAAGTACGATGGATACACAGAAATCGTAAGAATATCTTCACGATCATTCTTTACACGCTTACCTGTTTTATAAGCTGTAATATAAGCAATCGGTTCATTCTGCGATTGTAATAACTTCTGAATTTCTCCGTAATCTGTAATTTGCTTTGCGTATCGAATAGAATCAAGTATGTGCGTAAGATTGATAGTACGTACCACATCACCTTGACGTACTACGATATCCTTTGCTGAAGCAAAGAAATCACTAATACGCTCTGGTGTGTAATACAGGCTTAATAAATACGTTTGAAGTGCTGAAATCATCGGATCCATGCCATTCTTTCCGTATACATTTTCCCCATACTGGAACAAGTCACCTACTGCAAAAGTACGCTTATGTCCATTCAAGTACGTTACTTCTCCAGTAAATACTTGTTCTTGGCTCTTAACGCCCTCAGGCTCTATTCGAATTCGGTCAAAGAATGAAACAATCGTATGCAAACGAACTTCATCCGTTACAACAATTTCTCCCCACTTTTCATGTCTTACTTTCACTTCAATTGGAAGAGATTCATTCACCCTTTGTAAAACGGCTTGTTTATCATTTACAATGTTAATTCGATTATAGATTTGCTTCTCCATAACATAAAACAAAACAAGAGAAACAATCATACAAATGACAAACATAAGAATTTGAAATGATAGCCTTTTCATTTCTGCCTACCTCCAAGATAAAAAAACGTTGTTTCGAAAATACCGCATAATTGTTTCATAAATGTATCATTTAACCGCTTTCAAGTTTTTTATGTCTTCCATCCTTCTCGGAAGCAAAAATGTAATGAATATTGTAGTACCTATTTCTTCACTACTCTCAATCCGCATGCTTCCGCCCTGCTTATTCATAATCTCCTGACAAATATACAAACCATAACCATTCCCGTAACTAGAAGGAAGTGCCTTTCCTTTCGGAGATTCATTCCACTCTGCAAGCACCACTTCATCTATACCGATCCCATCATCATGAACAAAAACCTTCGCCTCATGCTCATTTACAATTATATTCATACGAATGTGAGAAGCATCACTATACTTAATTGCATTATCAAGCACATTTAAGAAAATTTGCTTCGTCTTATCAAAATCCGCAACAACATGTACATCTGTTAACTCATTTATCACTTCAATTTCAAACTGATTTAGACGAGGCTTCACAATTGAAACTGCTTCCTCTGCCAATGCCTTTATGTTCACAACTGTAGGAGACACTTCAAACGTACTCGTTCCATATTTCGAGGACTTAAGTAATTCCTCTACAAGTGATAATAAACGCTCACTTTCCACAGCCACATAACGAAGACTTTCCTGTACATCTTCTTTCGATTGTAACTTCGGAATTAAATCAACATAACCGATAATTGCCGTTAGCGGTGTTTTTAGCTCATGCGTAATGCGGTCTAGGAAATCTTTCTGCTTCTCCTTCTCCTCCTGCAATTGCTTAATATGCAGTTCAATTCCATCGGCCATCGCGTTAAAAGATGCTGAAAGCTGAGCGATTTCTACGTACTCATTTAACTCAATCTTACTCTTATAATCACCATTCGCGAGCCTCTGTGCCATTTGTCTCAACTGATCAATCGGTTTATGAAGAGACTTCGCCAAACGAATCGCAAAGAAAATACCGGTAGCTACTAAACAAAGGGACGTCATTAAGAACGTCCAGCTCACATTTGTTAAAACTTCCTTCTCACCCGTTAACTCATTTATAAAACGAATACTTCCAATGACATCGTTTCCATAATACACCGGGCTTGAAAACAAAAGAATGGGAGCGGGATCCGCCTCTTCGAAAACATAAGACTTCTTCCCCTTCAAAGAACTCTCAATGTCGATGTTACGGTGAAGCAATGCTCCTTTTTGTGTATCTGCAACAACATCGCCATTCTTCCCGATCATCTGCACACGGACATCCATACGCTTCGCTAAATACGACGCAATTAAAAGTGAATTCGGACCAAGCGTATCCACTTCTGCTTCCTTCTCTAAATAATTCATCGTATAAATTTGTGCTTCTACACTTAACTTTTCTAAAGAATCTGCTGCATTATGATACATATTCTTTTCTAACGTAATATAAACAACTGCATATAAAAGAACAAAAATCGGAATTAACAGCCCAACTATTCCAAACACCATATTTCGCTTTAAAGACATACCATCACCACTTAACAATCCAGTTTATAGCCAACGCCATAAATTGTCTTAATATATTCTCCGCTCGTCCCAAGCTTCTTGCGAAGTCTCTGCACCATAATATCAACTGCTCTCGTATTTCCGATATACTCAAACCCCCATACTTTCTCAAGCAACTCATCCCTCATAAACACACGCTGCGGATTTGAAACAAACAACTGACATAAATTAAACTCTCGGTACGTTAACTGAATCTCTTGTCCACTCACATGTACCTTTCTTTCCTTAGGACAAATCACTATCTCTCCAGCCTCAATTACTTCATGACTTACAGCGACCTCCGTCTTCTTTACACGCCGCGCCATATTCTTAACCCGAAGAATAAGCTCCGCATAATTAAACGGCTTCGTCACATAATCATCAGCACCAAGCTGCAAGCCAAGCAACTTATCATTCATCTGACTCTTTGCCGTTAACATAAGCACCGGAATATCCCTATCCCTCTCACGGAACAAACGAAGCAACTCATACCCATCCGTATCCGGAAGCATAACATCCAAAATCAATACATCCGGCCCTTCATTCCATCGCTCCAAAGCTTCTCTCCCATCAGCCGCTGCCAATACTTCATAACCTTCCATCTCCAACTGCATCCGAATTAAATTACGAATACTCGATTCATCATCAACCACAAGTATTTTCATTATTTTCCTCCTTCCATCATGTATTATAGTACAGTTTAGTATAGCAAAAATCGTACAAAAAAAGAGAGGGTATTGTCGAACATATTTTGTCGACGATACCCTCTCTTATACAAGTCATAGCTTATATCCTATCTTGCAGCATACAACCTATTAAATAAATCAACTTTATCATAAAAGAAGGATTCGGCACATAACCAAATCCTTCCACAATTTATTATAAACGATTCATAATGTCTTCTTTAATAGTAAGTAACTTTTGTTCACTATTTTGTAAAGAACTATCTTTTACACCAAAGTAAAACTTAATCTTCGGCTCAGTTCCAGATGGACGTAGGCAGAACCATGAACCATCCTCTAATTGATATTTTAACACATTTGATTTCGGTAAGTGAATCTCTTCTTTATGTCCATCTTGTAAAGATGTAACGATGCTTGCTTTATAGTCTTCCACTGCTACGACTGTTAAGCCTGCTACTTCTTTCGGCGGATTCTCACGGAACGTTGCCATCATCTCTTGGATTTTTTCAGCTCCATCTTTTCCTTTTAACGTTAACGATACAAGGTCTTCACGGAAGAAGCCGTACTTCTCAAATACTTCTAATAGACCGTCATATAACGTTTTCCCTTGTGATTTGTAGTATGCAGCTACTTCACATGCAAATAGAACAGATTGTACTGCATCTTTATCACGGCAGAATGGGCGGATTAAATAACCATAGCTTTCCTCATAACCGAATTGGAATTCATATTGTCCACTTTCTTCATACTGTCTAATTTTCTCACCGATAAATTTAAATCCAGTTAACGTATCAATTGTATCTAAACCGTATGCTTTTGCAATTGTACGACCAATCTCAGACGTTACGATTGTTTTTAATACGACACCGTTCTCCGGAAGCGTTCCGTTTTCTTTCTTTTGAGATAGTAAGTAATCAAGCATTAATGCACCTGTTTGGTTTCCTGTTAATACTTGGAACTCACCATTATGATTACGCACTGCTACACCAAGGCGGTCTGCGTCAGGATCAGTTGCGATTAATACATCTGCGCCTACCTTTTCACCGTCACGAATTGCATACTCAAACGCTGCGTGCTCTTCTGGGTTCGGTGATTTTACTGTAGAGAAGTTTGGATCTGGTAACTCTTGCTCTTTTACAACTGTCACATCTGTAAATCCAACTTCTTTTAAACCACGGCGTACAGAAATATTTGATGTTCCGTGTAATGGTGTAAAGACGATTTTTAAGTCTTTGCCGACCTTTTGCACCATTTCTTTATTAATGATGACATTGTTCAATTCTGCAGCATATGCATCATCTACTTCTTGTCCAATAATATGTAATAAACCGTCAGCTTTTAATTGCTCTACATCAGCGACTTCAACTGTTAATTCATCTTCTACTGCATTTACGTAGCTAATTAACTCATCTGCTTCTTTTGGAGGTAACTGTCCACCATCTTCACCGTATACTTTGTATCCGTTATATTCAGGTGGATTATGGCTTGCCGTAAGAACGATTCCACTTACTGTATGTAAATGACGAACTGCGAAAGAAAGTACTGGCGTTGGACGTAAGCTTTCAAACACATATGTTGTGATACCGCGTGCCCCAAGTGTAGCAGCAACTTCCATTGCGAACTCAGGTGATTTATGACGAGAATCATAGGCTACAACAACACCGCGTTTTTTCGCTTCCTCACCTAATTTTTCAATAAAGCTTGCTAATCCTTTTGTTGCTTTACGAACTGTATATACGTTTAAACGGTTCGTACCAGCACCAAGTTCACCACGCATACCACCTGTGCCAAACTCTAGATTTTTATAAAAGCTATCCTCGATTTTCTTCTCATCTTGCTTCATATTTTCTAGCTGTTCTTTTAATTCTGCATCTAATTGTGCGTAAGAAAGCCAGCGACTAAATTCTTGTTTCCAATTCATTCTATTATCCTCCAATTTCAAATTTAAAAGGTATGCCATAGAACACATACCTTTTAAACTAGTAAATTAATTTCTTATATTTTAATTTTAAATCCTTATTTCTCATACCCATGGGGTTTCTTCTGGTGCCAATTCCAAGCATGTTCAATAATTGTTTTTACATTTACATACTTAGGGTCCCATCCTAACTTCTCTTTCGCTTTTTGAGAAGAAGCAACTAAACGCGCTGGGTCGCCTGCACGGCGAGGTGCTACTTCAGCTGGAACCTCATGATTTGTAACTTCACGAACTGCATCAACGATTTCTTTTACACTGAAACCATTACCATTTCCTAAGTTATAAAAATCGCTCTCTCCGCCACCTTGTAGATCTTTAAGCCCTAGGAAATGAGCCGCTACTAAATCTTCAACATGAATATAATCACGGATACAAGTACCGTCTGGTGTATTATAATCATCACCAAACATCATAATCTTCTCACGTTGGCCTAACGCCACTTGCAACACAAGAGGAATTAAATGCGTCTCTGGGCGATGATCTTCTCCAATAATACCACTTGGAGTTGCACCAGCCACATTAAAGTATCTAAAGATCTTATAACGTAAATTTGAAGCTTGGCTATACCAATGAAGCATCTTCTCGATTGCTAACTTCGTCTCTCCATACGTATTCGTTGGATTCGTCATCGTTTCTTCAGTAATAAGATCAACATCTACCTCACCATACGTTGCCGCAGTTGAAGAGAAAATAAACTTATCTACCTTAAACTCATCCATTACCTCTAATAAACAAAGTGCACCATACACATTATTATTATAATATTGAAGGGGCTGCTCCATACTAACTCCAACTAAAGAATCTGCTGCAAAGTGCATAACCGCCTCAATATTTTCTTGTTTAAAAACATCCCTTAAAAAGGATTTATCACGAAGGTCGCCATTATAAAACTTCGCGCCTTCCGTAATTGCATCTTCATGACCAGTTTGTAAGTTATCTACTACTACTACAGATAAGCCTTCGTCTACTAATTTTTTCACAGCGTGAGAACCGATGTAGCCAGCTCCGCCACAGATTAGGATTGAGTTCATTGTTTTCCTCCTACTATTTTCAAATCTCTTAATTATAAAAGGAAAAGGTATACGAGAACTCGTACACCTTTTATCTCTCCTTCATTACTTAGCTACAAAATAATCAGTTACATATTTCGCCCAAACTTCATGTCCTTTTGCACTTGGGAAACCAAACTCTTCTTGTAAATATGGTAAAATCGCCTTTGTAGATGCATCAGGCCACGCTTCCCAATGATTAACATATGTATAACCATTTTGCGTCGCGAATTGTTTTAATGCTTCAATCGCTTTTGGATAATTCTTCGCACCATACACTGGATTTGATGGTTGAATCATAATTGTAGCACCCTTTGCACTAGTAGAAAGTGCTTGAACGAACTTCTGTGTATTTGCTACAGAGTTTCCGTTACCACTTTTACCATTATCAGTAATAAATGGTGGTTCAAATAAAATCACATCTGGATTCTCTTTCGCAATCTCTTTATCACGTTTATTCGTAATTAACTCTTCTGTGCTTTCACCCTTATATTCCTTTACAGTCACATTCCATAAACCTTTACCGTAAGCAGTTTCTAAATTAGTTGTTAACTTAGCTGCCCAAGCACCTTTTTCGGATGAAGAAGCTTCATCACCAACAATAACAAGATTTACTGCCTTTTTATCCTCAGCAGCTTTCTTTAACTTCTCTTTCACTGCATCTGGCAAGTTCTTCGCGTATGCCTCATTAAAAGATGACTTCGCATCTTGTTTTTTCTCTTCCTTTTTCTCTTCCTTTTTCTCTTCTTTCTTGGCTCCGCTATCTTTCACTTCAGCCTTTGTTTTCGTTACTTCACTCGTTTGTCCTGTTGCATTCGCAATCTTCTTATTCCAGTACAATTTACCGCTCACAATCGAAGCTACAAACAATACAAAAATAACAAGGACAAGTACTGCTTTCTTATTCATCGATTCACCTCATCTATTAATCTCACAATATATAATACTAATATAAATCCATGCAAAAATAAACCCAACTCCTTCCAAAGGAGTTGGGTTATTACATATTACTTAGTTAATTCAAGATGTGCTCGTAACTTATTTGTTATATCTTGTTTCGCTGCATCCGGAACATAGTAGTACCAAATACCATCAGCGGCTTTGTGACCGTCGCCTGGGATTTGAATTTCTTCACTGTTCTCCATACAATCTTTATAATTCTTTTGAATATCAAACATTTGATCCTGAGTTAAACTTGTTTTAACGTTCTTCTCAATTGCTTTTAATACATCACCGTAGCTTGCTAATGAAGAAACACTAGCACCCTTTTTAATTACTGCTTGGATTACTTGACGTTGGCGCATTTGACGGCCAAAGTCACCGCGCGGATCTTCATAACGCATACGAGTATACTTTAATGCTGTTTCACCATTTAAATGGATATTCCCTTTAGCAAAATGTTGCTCTCTTGACGTAAATTCCAAATCGTTATTTACATCAACACCACCAACAGCATCTACAATATCTCTAAATCCAGCCATATTTACTTCAATGTAATGATCAACCGGTACATTTAGGAAATTCTCAACTGTTTTTACAGACATATCAATACCACCAAATGCATAGGCGTGGTTGATTTTATCTTTTTTCCCTTTACCTACAATCTCCGTATAAGAGTCACGTGGAATACTCGTAATTTTCATAGATTTTGTTTTTGGATTTAAGGTAAATAACATAAGTGAGTCTGATCTACCTGTCCCATTATCTTCCTGATCTACACCCATCAGTAAAATAGAGATAGGTTTATTATCCGAAACGTCTACTTTCTTATCTCGTTTATCAGACTTATCGCGATCCAAAGGCTTATGCACCGTATTTAACGTATTAGATACATTAGAGTAAACAGTATATGCATATACACCACCAGCAATAACAAGAACACCAATGATACCTAGAATCCAAAATAGAATCTTTTTCTTCATCGTTTTTCCTTCTTTCGGTTAACAATTTTAATAATTCACATATGAACCTATAATACTATACTTCCATATATATGGCTTGTAAATCATTAAAGTATAATGAGTTATTGTACTACAAAGTAAATTTACATTCACTTCATAATTCAAATAATAAATATAGAGATAACACTAGTCAGGTGTTATCTCTATAAATTAATTATTTTATTACTTTTCCAATGATGAATATTGTTTTGTAAAGTAGTTTTGATATTCGCCCGTTACAATCGCTTTCCACCATTCTTCATTATCTAAATACCACTGAATCGTTTGAGCAATTCCTGTTTCAAATGTATAAGTTGGTTTCCAACCTAACTTTTCTAGCTTTGTTGGATCAATTGCGTAACGTTTATCATGACCTAAGCGATCTTGAACGAACTCGATTAAGTCTTCTGATTTACCAAGCGTACTAATAATTGTTTGAACTACTTCTAAATTTGTACGTTCATTATGCCCACCAACATTATACACTTCACCATTTATGCCTTCATGCATAACTAAATCAATTGCTGCACAATGATCAATAACGTGTAACCAGTCACGAATATTTTTACCATCTCCATATACAGGAACCTTTTCATCATTTAATACACGTGAAATTGTTAATGGAATTAATTTTTCTGGGAAATGGAATGGTCCATAATTGTTTGAGCAACGTGTAATATTAATTGGTAAACCAAATGTTTCATGATACGCTCGAACTAATAGGTCAGAAGAAGCTTTACTTGCGCTATATGGGCTATTTGGTTGTAGAGGCGTCTCTTCTGTAAAGAATGTAGTTGGATCAAAATCTAATTCACCGTATACTTCATCTGTCGATACATGAACAAATTTAGTAATACCAAACGCTTTTGCTGCATCTAATAATACTTGTGTCCCTAATACATTGGTACTAATAAATACTTCAGGTTCAGTAATAGAACGATCCACATGACTCTCTGCAGCAAAATGCACAACATAATCAAATTTTTCTTGTTCAAATAGTTGGTTTACCGCTTGACGGTCTACGATATCAACCTTAGCGAATGAATAGTTATCTTTGTTCTCAATATCTTTATGCTTTGTTAAATCTCCTGCATATGTCAATACATCTAAATTTACAATATGATAATCTGGATATTTATTTACCATATACTGTACAAAGTTTCCTCCAATAAAACCTGCGCCACCTGTTACTAATACTTTCTTTTTTTCCATCTTATTTCACCTCTTGTTGTAATTGTGTAATATAATGTTTTGTTGCTTTCTTCCAATCTTGTAATGGCTCAAATCCATTATCAATTAATTTCTGCTTAGACATACGTGAATTTTTAGGACGTACTGCACGAGTAGGATACTCTTCTGTTGTAATACTATTTACTTTCACATCTTGTCCTGCTATTTCAAAGATTTCTTGCGCAAATTCAGCCCAACTACAGAAACCTTCATTTGTAGCATGATATGTACCATATTTCTCTGTTACAACCATATCAACTAACAACCGAGCTAAATCATATGTGTAAGTTGGTGATCCTATTTGATCCCCAACAACGTTCAGTTCATTACGTGTCTCACCTAAACGAAGCATCGTTTTAATGAAGTTATTTCCATTAATACCGAATACCCATGAAATACGCACAATAAAGTTGTTATCTATTAAACTTCTAACTACTTTTTCCCCCTCATGCTTTGTTAAACCATAGTACCCAACCGGATTAGGCGCATCAGTTTCTACAAATGCATGAGTTCCTTCTCCATCAAATACATAATCTGTACTAATATAAACAAATTTAGCATTTAACTTTTTTGCTGCTGTAGCAAGGTATTTTGTACCTTCTACATTCACATTCCAACAAAGTTCTTTATCATCTTCAGATTTATCAACAGCCGTATATGCTGCACAATGAATAATTGCATCTGGTTTTACTTTATCTACAAATTCATAAACCGCTGCTTCGTTTGTAATATCTAAATCTTCTATTCCAATACCTTGCATTTCTAGCCCTTGCTTTTCTCCACGTTTTACTACGTCATATCCAAGCTGACCATTATAACCGGTTACTAAAATTTTCATTTTTTTACTCCCCGTATACAAAGTTTTTTTCTGCTTCTTTTAATGAAGGTGCTTTTTCGTCTTTTTCAGATAGCACTGGTTGAATTTCCATTGGCCATTCTATACCAACCTCAGCATCGTTCCAAATGATTCCTCGATCACATTCAGGTGCATACAATTCATCAACTTTATACTGCACCTCAACATCATCTGTTAATGTCATAAATCCATGTGCAAATCCTTTTGGAATTAATAACTGTTTTTTATTCTCAGCACTTAACTCAATACCGAACCATTGACCGTATGTAGGGCTTCCCTTACGAATATCTACTGCAACATCAAATATTGAACCACGTGTACAACGTACCAGCTTAGTTTGTGCTTTAGGATTTAATTGATAGTGTAAACCACGAAGTGTTCCTTTGGTTGCAGAAAATGATTGATTATCTTGTACAAATTGTAAATCAATACCTGCTTCTCTCATTGCCTGATCACTAAAAGTTTCCATGAACCAACCACGGTGATCCCCAAATACTTTTGGTTCAATTACCTTTACACCTAACAAATTTGTATCTACAATTTTCATTATGTTCACTCCAAATTAGTATTTAATACCACCGTTTGCTACTTTTAATAAATATTGACCATAGCCATTTTTAGAACATTGATCACCTGATTCAATTAGAGTTTCTTTATTAATCCAGCCATTAATAAAGCCAATCTCTTCAAGGGCAGCGATTTTAATTCCTTGATGGTCTTCAACTGTTTTCACAAAGTTTGTTGCATCTACAAGGCTTTGATGTGTACCTGTATCTAACCATGTATAGCCACGACCTAATAATTCAACTTCTAATTCACCATTCTCTAAATACGCTTCATTTATAGACGTAATTTCTAATTCACCACGTGCTGATGGTTTAACATTCTTAGCAATTTCAACTACACGATTATCATAGAAGTATAAACCAGTAATTGCATAATTTGATTTTGGTTCTTCTGGTTTTTCTTCTACGCTCAATACTTTTCCATTCTCATCAAATTCAACCACACCAAAACGCTCTGGATCATGTACATGATAGCCAAATACTGTCGCTCCGCTTTCTTTCTGGGCAGCTCGCTGTAACATTTTTCTCATTCCGCTACCATAATAAATGTTATCCCCTAATACCATAGCCACAGAATCATCACCAATAAATTCTTCACCCAGAATAAATGCCTGTGCTAATCCATCTGGACTTGGTTGAACTTTATATTGAAGGGAAATTCCAAATTGAGATCCATCCCCTAATAAAGCTTCGAAACGCGGTGTATCCTCAGGTGTTGAGATAATTAAAATTTCACGAATTCCCGCTAACATCAATGTAGATAATGGATAATAAATCATTGGTTTATCATATATCGGTAATAGTTGTTTACTTGTAACCATTGTTAATGGATATAATCTCGTTCCACTTCCACCTGCTAAAATAATACCTTTCATAATTCCGCTCCTCTACCTTCAACTTAATATTTATTCTTTTAAAATACTATATTTTAAAATTAACTTGATGCAACTTTATCAATTACTTCTTTAAGGCGAGAAACATGTACTTGTAAAGAATACTCAGCCTGAAGTTTTTCCTCAGCGAGCATTCCCATTTCTTCTAACATATTAGTCTCGTGTTCCTTAACTACTAGCTCAATATATTTTTCCCAATCATCTAAACTATGCGTTAAAAAGCCGTTCTTCCCATGATCAATTATGCTTGTATTAACACCCACTGCATCAGCAATAGTTGTTTTTCCAACACTCATATATTGTAATATCTTCAAACCACACTTTCCTTTGGACCAATCTGAATCCTCCAACGGCATGATTCCAACATCAATTTGGCTTAAATTCTTATATTCGGTTTCTTCGGACCAAGCTAACTCCTCTACAACAAAATATGGTGAGTTGGGTATATAATTCAAATTTCCACCTATACACCTAAATACAATCTGCTTCTTATATTTATCAGCCGTTTTGTCAAAAATAGGTAATATCTTTTTAAAGTATGATGAGTTTCCTGGATTTCCTATCCATCCAAAAACAATCTTATCTTTTAAACTTGAATCTCTATCTATATTTTTTACACAGCTCAAATCAATAACAGTCGGTATAATAATTGTATTGGAGTTTATTTGTTTACAATAAGATTCCAAGAATTCATTTCCACAAATAATCATGTCTGAAATTTTAATTATCCTATCATAACGCTTTCCATATTTCAGATTATAAAGTAACTTATTTTTTTTATTACTTATCTCTGAGGTGTCATCTAAGAAGATTGCATCATCTAAATCAAAGATAATTTTAGCTCCCTTTCGCTTTAATAACCGTTCTAACCAAAATAATCCAAAGGGATATATGTCCCTGTGAACCAAAAGAATGTCTCCCCTTTTTACCTTAAAAATTAAAGATAATGGCTTAAACAATAAAAATATTAAGCGATAAAAGACACTAAATAAGTTATTACTCTTAAATAAACTATATGTAGTATCATCTAAAAATTGAAAGGTTTCTTTTTCCAATTGAATATTTAGATATGGCAGAAATTGAAACACTCTATATCTAGAACTTGCACCTCTTCTACCAGTCGGTGTACAAAAATAGATTTTCACTTTTCAATTCTCCCTATCTGGATATTTCCTTGTTATTCAAACTTCCCATATTATTACGAAGTCCATCAATAAAGCCTTTACCCATCATTTTTATTTTTTTAAACTTGTCTTCTTCAATGACAATAGTATCAAGCATAATTTTAAAAACACCTTTAGTAGATAAAAATACTCTAATTGGGTATTTAAAAAGGTATTCTTTATATAACTGAACTGTATTACGATAAATATAATATTTTCTTATCTCATTATGATTAAGGGCTTTCCATTCTTTTTTCCCGATTTTTAATATATGTTTCTCTCTTCCCAACCTATGACGCAAAATAGCATCCTCAACTTGATAAACTTTATATCCATTTTTTTTCAATCTAAAACAGTATTCAATATCAACCATATCGATAAAATATTCGTCCTTAAACCATCCAACAAGAGAAAATGATTTTGTATTAATAAGACTACCAGATGTTATAGCCGCATCTATATATCCACTACCACGATTTTTACCTTTTCCATTATAATCAGTGATAACTGGTGCTAAAATCATAATTTTTTCATCTTTTTTATCATTATATGCCTTTAAGAGATTCTCTATCATATTCTCAGGTACCGAACTATCATCATCTAATGTTAATGCCCACTGAAAACCATTTCTTTCAGCGTATTCACACCCTTGGTTTAAAGCTGTAGCTATACCTAAATTCTTTTCATTATAAATAATAGTACAGTTCTCTATATCTCTCTCAATTTTTTTCAACAGATGTTTACTCTGATCGGAAGAGCTTCCATTATCTACTATTACAACGAAATCAATTAAATTTTTTATTTTTTTCACATTTTGATATATATTCTCTTCGGGATTATAAGAAACAATAACAGCACAAACTTCTTTTTTCATTATTTTTACCTCATTTTAATTAGTTAGCTATATATTTTCTCTTTCAAATCTTTATGTAAATTCCGTTCCTTTTTTATTCCATATATACATTAAAAATTTTGTCGGAATACTACATTTAATTAAACCTTTAATACAGGTACTGATATCAATTGTTTTACTTTTATATGCCTTATAATAAATCTTACTCGCTTCTTTCTTTCTTCCATTAGCTAGCAAATGATATACTACAAACATCAATAAAAATGAGTGGTATGCCCTTATAGATAAGTCTTTTTTTACATTTTCTCCCCACTCAATAGATAGGTAGAACTTATTATTATTTCCTACCCTTCCTTCCCTTTTCTCATGATGATAAATTGTCAAATGTTCCTTGAAATTTATAAACTTTGCTCCATTATTTCTTAAACGCAAACAAAAATCGATATCTTGATGCTTTCTTAATTCTGGGTTAAATAATGTTTTCTTGCCTAATTGACTAGAAAACATATAAGTACTTGCTTGAACCCAAGTACCATTATTATTAATGAACATATAGTCCATAATATCCTCATGCTCTTCTAAATCTCTATTAGTAGAAAGGGTTTCTTTTTCATCATCTTTTACTATTAAACCAGTGAAGCAAACTATATTATCTGTTTGTCCACTATGTTTAATAAAATCTATTTGCTTTTCTAACTTATTCGGTAACCATTCATCATCCGAATCTAATAAAGCAATATATTCACCTTGACTTTGCAGAATCCCAGTATTTCTTGGTCTAGTGCCATGAGTGTTTTCTTCTAACTTTATATATTTAATTCTGCTATCTTTATAACTGTTAATAATTTCTTCTGTATTATCAGTTGAAGCATCATCCACAATTATTAATTCAAAATTAGAATATGTTTGAGATAATACACTATCAACTGTCCTTCTTATCAAGTCCCCTCTATTATAAGTAGGTACAACCACACTTATTAATGTTTTTTCCATCTTAACCACCGTCTTTTCTGACTAAAAGTTATACATAACTTAACGCTTAACTAAAAAGTTTAAAATTTTAAATATCACTGCTCTAAAATATGAAATTGGCAACAAGCAAATAAACAATATAATCGTTATAGAAGAAAAAATCATAACTCCATTTATCAATAAAGTGCCTATGCCATTCACTTTAATAGTGAACCAACTCATTATATTTTCCACGACGATTATAGTTCCAAGAGAGATACTTGTTAATAAAGTAAAGTGCATAAAATAGGACTTAACACTGCATTTGAATCCTGCTTTAAATAATATATACGGCCTCCAAAATACAATTATAGGTAAACTACTCGCTAAAGTCCCCAAGTACACTCCTATAACACCATACATTTCACCAAGATAAATTGAAACAAATAAATTTATAATAACTTGGATCAATGGCGCATATACGTCCCAAAAAATCCCATAACCGTCTTTAAAATAATCTACCGTTCTTCTAGTAACTTGGATAAAGAAATTACACGCAATAACAAAAACTAATGCTTGAGTAAAAACATACTCTTTTCCAATCCATACCCCAATAAACTCGTTTGCTAGCTTATAAAACGTATATGAAGCACTTATACCAATAAAAAATTCTAAATAATATAACTGTAAAAATACTTTATAAGATTTTTTATTATTTCCTTCAGATATTAAATTACCTATGCTAGCAGTAAACCCATTAAATATTTGCGAAATAATAGTTGTTAATCCATTTACTATCAGTAAATAATTAGAATATAATGCAATATCTCTTGTAGTTGAAACAATTGAAATTATTATACTATCAGTTTGTGTAGTAACTGTTCCCGAGATTTTGTGCACCATAATATTTTTTATATTAGTTAAAACACCTTTATTATCTCTCGCTAATTCCTTATATTTTTTTAATGATGTAAGATTTAACCAAGAATATTTTCTATCAATCTCTCTATTAATTAAAATATAAGTAATTACATTTCCTAAACATTCTAAAATAACCCATGCCAAAAAATTCTTAGTATATAGTATTACTGTAATTTGGATAACTGTTTTTACTATTCTTATTATCCCCGTTGTTCTTGTAATAACATAAGCATTTTGATCTGAAATAGCTAATACATGCTTATATGTCATGAAGTATGAAAAGGCTGTAGTTATTAAAAATAATAAATACGTTACATAAACCTCTATACTACTAAGATTGGATTTAAAAATAATATCAAAAAAAGGAATTACTAAAACTCCAACTCCTAATATTAAAAAACCTATAATACTATAGGTTATTTTTATAAATTTCATTAACTCGTTTATCTTCTTAAAATTCTTATCTTGAAGGTGAGAATAAAGTGTGTATGCAATAGCAGCAGACACACCCAATTCCATTAAGCTTACTACGCCAATGATATTAGTTACGATAGTAATTAAGCCTAGATAATCAGTATTAAAAATCTGTAAGAATATGGCCCTAGAAAAGAAACCCAAAAACAAATTAATAAAATTAAATGACAAATTATAAATTATGTTTATAAAAGATTTTTTTGTTCTCATCTTTAAAACCCCTGCACTCTAAAAACTTCCTTAGCACTAAATATCGCCATTAGGTTTACTATTTTTTTTTCTATAGACCTTAATATTTTTCAATTTCAACTTAATTCCCATATACATAAGAACATACAGACACCAAACATTACTTACGGTCATAGGCCTAATAAAATAACTTTCATTAAATTCATGAATAAATAATAAAATCAAAAATACAATTGAAAAGTAATCCATTAGCTCCTTTTTATTTGCATTTATTCTCATATTATTTATTACATAACAAATAAAACTTAGTACCACTACTAATAATCCAATAATCCCCATATTAGCAACGATATCAATATAATTATTATGTGCATGTGGAACATCTGTGTACATATAAAAATCAACATAATTTTTGGTTGCACTATCTTTAATCCAAAAGCTATCAAATCCATATCCTAATATCCAATGATTATTCATCATTGTGAAAATAGCATTCCATATACTCGTTCTTCCAGTAAAAGTAAGATCTCTTCCTAATAACCCGAATATATTATTAATATTCATAGCTAAATAAATCCCAAAGGTAAAAACTGCTCCTAAAGTAAGCGAGGTAAACATCATTCTTAAATAATTATTTTTCACCTTTCGGTATAAGGCTAAAGTTATGGTTAAGCAAATACCTAGTAATAATATTACTAAGCTAGTTACAGAACCACTGTTAAAAAGAATTATTCCCTGGACAAGCATTATCAATAAATAAATTCCTTTTTTATACATTTTTTCAGAATCAAGAAAATAGAAAAATGTGAGAACAGCATATAAAAACATTGAAAAGCCTAATGGATTTTTATGTACAAACACACCAATCCACTCACCGTTGGATGCAATACCTTTATCTGGTTCTATTTGAATAGTGAATAGTGAAACAACAGTAATAAACAAGCCTACCACAAAAATAAGGCGCAATATCTCTTTAAACTTATATACGCTAATTAAAAAAAACATTATTAGCGTAGGCATGATCAAATAAAAAACTGCAGATTTAAAGCTTTCACTTGGATAATTTGACCACATAAAAGATACAAATGCATATATTAAAATACACACTATACTTTTAGAAAAGTAAATCTTTCCTTTTTCTAAAAAGATATATAAAATAATTCGAACACTATAGTATCCATAGATTAGTAAAATCATACTATCTTTTGGAAAAACCGTCCTAATAATCCCTATTGATGTCAAGTAGAAAAGCATCATGAATAATAGATAATCTATATACTTTACTAATCCTTTATAATTCATTAAAACCTTCCTTATATCTCCAATAATTACTTAACAAAAAATCATTGGAATTTATCTATTTATTTTATATTCACACCAAAATATCTCTGTTTATTCTGCTAATGTTTTTCCTACCTATTGAATAGTAGTTCACTTTATATTCTTCTATGTTTTCTAAATCAAAACAATTTCTACCATCATATATATTTGGTATTTTCATTTCTTCTACGAAGCTTTCTATACTTAAAGATTTAATCTCGTTCCATTCAGTTAAAATAAACACTGCGTCAGTATCTTTTATTGTTTCAATTGGGTCCTCAAAATATCTTACTTTTGGTGATAGTACTTTTTTTGCATTCTCAATAGCAACAGGATCATATGCTTTTACTTCTGCTCCCATTTCTATAAGTTCTGGTATAATTGCCAATGAAGCAGCCTCACGAATATCATCCGTATTTGGTTTAAATGCAAGACCTAATATTCCTATAGACTTCCCTTTTAAAGTTCCAAAATCTTCTATAGCTTGATTTAAAAGCCTTCTCTGCTGTTTATTATTAAACTCAATTACAGCACTTAATAAAGAAAAATCATAATCCACATTTTCTGCAATTTTTCTTAAGGCCTTTGTATCTTTTGGAAAACAAGATCCTCCATATCCGAGTCCAGCTTTTAAAAACTGATTCCCTACTCGGCTATCTAATCCCATTCCATATGCTACGCTCTCTACATCGGCCCCTACTTTTTCACAAACATTAGCAATCTCATTGATAAAACTAATCTTTGTAGCTAAAAATGCATTTGATGCGTATTTTATCATTTCTGCACTATTTATATTCGTCATATAGATAGGTGTATTAAAAGGTTTATTAATTTCTTCAATTATCTTTCCAGCCTCTTTATTATCTGCTCCAATTACAATACGATCTCCATTAAACACATCCTCAATGGCAGAACCTTCTCGTAAAAACTCTGGATTTGAAACAATCTGAACAACTAGTTCCTTATCGCTTAAATTCTCCTCGACATACGCTTTAATTTTATGGTTTGTACCAACTGGTACCGTACTTTTCACTACTATAACTACATTTTTTGTAATTGAATTCGCAATATCCTCACAAACTTTATAAATATATGATAAATTTGCTGAACCATCTTCTTTTTCTGGCGTACCAACCGCAATATAAATCACATCAGCATCTCTATAACTATTATTATTCGCTACTTCAAAAGACAGTGTGCCTTTATCTAGATTATCTTTAATTAATTTTTCAATCCCTGGTTCATAAATTGGTGAAATACCCTCTCGCAATTTATGAACTTTCATTTCATCAATATCTAAACATGTAACATTATGACCAATTTCAGCCAAAGAAACTCCTGAAACTAAACCAACATATCCTGTACCAACTACTAATATTTTCATTTTCCAATCTCCTTACACTAAATAATTAGTATGCACCCTTACTTAATAAAACATTTTTTACTGTTAATAGTAAAATTTTAATATCAAACCAAACAGATGCATTATAAACATAGTATAATTCTAAATCTACACGCTCAGGGTAACCTACATCACTTCTACCACTTACCTGCCAATAACCCGTTACCCCTGGTTTTACAGATAAAAATTCATGTACTTTCTCCTGGTACTCCTCTAACTCCTCTACAACTACTGGGCGTGGGCCAACTAGACTCATTTCCCCCTTTAATACATTAAGAAATTGTGGGATTTCGTCTAAGCTAGTTTTTCTTAAAAATCGGCCTAACCCAGTAATTCTTGGGTCTTCATGTTGTTCTAATTTGTAATTATTCTCTAAATATTTCCTGTATAATTCCTTATTTTTCTTTAATTTTTCTTCTGCGTTTACAATCATAGTACGAAACTTATATATTCGGAACTCTTTACCTTTTTCGCCTATCCTTACCTGCTTAAAGAAAACAGGCCCCTTATTTTCTCCTAGTAAAAACAAAAATGGAATTACTAGAAAAAATGGAGAGAAGATAACTAACCCAATAATAGCTCCTATAATATCTAAAGCTCTCTTAATAAAAACATAGGATGTACTTTTCTTTTTTATATGTACTTCCTCATTTTCTAAAATTTCAACTTTAGCCAATGAAGTTTTACTCAATTGACACTCCCCCAGTTAAATTATTTTTAATTACTATTTTTTAATACTTCATTCATGTAAGTGATCATATCTTCTTTTAAATTTATATCTTGCAAGGCAAATTCTATTGTCGTCTTAATAAAGCCAAACTTCTCGCCTACATCATAACGAATACCTTCAAAGTCATATGCAAATACACGTTGAATTTCATTTAATCGTTGAATCGCATCTGTTAATTGAATTTCCCCACCTGCACCTGTTTGTTGACTTTCAAGGAACATAAAAATTTCTGGTGTTAATACGTAACGACCCATAATCGCTAAATTTGATGGTGCTGTACCTACCGCTGGCTTTTCAACAAACTGGCGCACTTGATAACGACGGTCGTTTTGTTCAATTGGATCGATAATGCCGTAACGATGTGTTTCGTTTTCTGGTACTGTTTGTACACCGATAACCGATGACTGTGTACCTTCATATTGATCCATTAATTGGCGTAAACATGGTGTTTCCGCTTGCACAATATCATCACCAAGTAGTACCGCAAATGGTTCATTTCCAATAAATTTACGTGCGCACCATACTGCATGTCCTAGCCCTTTTGGTTCCTTTTGTCTTATGTAATGAATGTTAATTTTTGAGGAAGCTTGTACTTTTTCAAGCATTTCATACTTTCCTTTTTCTAAAAGGCTTTGCTCAAGCTCGAAAGAATGATCAAAGTGGTCCTCAATGGCACGCTTTCCTTTTCCAGTAACAATAATAATATCTTCAATTCCTGATTCTATTGCTTCTTCCACTATGTATTGAATTGTGGGCTTATCGACGATTGGTAACATTTCTTTTGGCATCGCTTTTGTTGCTGGTAAAAATCTTGTCCCAAGACCAGCCGCTGGAATAATTGCCTTTCTTACTTTTTTCAATTATGACCCTCCGCATTTAAATATTTATATGTAGCAATAACAAAAACCCTACTTATAGGGTCGTCTTTACAACTCCATAAGTAGAGTTTCTAACATAAATAAATTATGGGCATCTAACCCACCCTCACGTCATACTCCCGACGACAAGCGTCTAAGGTAGGCTCGAAATAAAAATTTCTACCCACAGCACGACCGAGTGCCCCCGTTGATAACGGTTAGGAGACATCACCCAAACTCTTCAATTAAAAAATACCGAACAATTTTTTACGGCGAATTTGTTCTGGATCTTCTTTATAAATTGCTTTCCCGCTAATTATTAAGTACGGATTTTCTTTCAAATCACTCATAACATTCATTCCAAATTCTTTCTCGATTAATTCATAGCTCTCTGCTAAATGAAATCCTCTTGACGTTGTGTTATGTGCATCTGATGCAATCATATGTGTTAAATTATGTTCCACAAGCTGTAGTGAGAATTTTTTAATCTTTTTACCAAATTTCCCAAGCAAACTACCTGCTGTTACTTGTGTTAATGCACCTTTATTTACAATGTTATATAACTTATCTGGCCGCTCGATTAACTCGGCATTACGTTCTGGGTGAACAATAATTGGAATCATTCCCTTTACACGTAATTCGTATAATAATTGTTCGGCATAACGAGGTACGTGATTCGACGGAAATTCAATGAATATATATTTATTTGTTTCATTTAAAGTAACGATTTTACCAGCTTCATAGTCTTCTAATAAATCACCATATAACCTGACTTCTTGTCCCGGTAAAATAGTAAGTGGGATATTATGTTGTTGTAGTTCATCATTTAATTGTTTTACGTGATGAATAATTGAGGTACGTTCATTTACATATTTTCCATTTTGATGGTGCGGCGTTGCGACAATTGTATGTATTCCTTCTGAAGCGGCTTGTTGTGCCATCGCTAAACTATCGGTTACTGTTTGTGCACCGTCATCGATACCAGGTAAAATGTGACAATGTAAATCTATCATTTGTTTCATCCTCCCTCTCTCCTATAAAGATCTTTTTTCCCTTGAATATGAGAGATTTCTCATATTCAAGGGAAAAAAGGAGATATGTTTCAACCATATCTCACTCTTTTAATTAGTTTGCACCGTAATAATAATATAATCCTTGTTCACGTTCACGGTCATTTAGAACGACACCTAACAATTTACCTTTAGCCGATTCTAACAATCCTTTTGCTTTTACCGCTGTTTCTTTCTCTGTTGATTCACTACGAACAACAAGAATAGAAGCATCACATACATTTGCCATAATTTGTGCGTCGGTAACAGCTAAAATAGGTGGCATATCAAAAATAACTAAGTCGTACATGCTGTATGCTTGTCCAAGAAGCTCTTTCATTGATTTTGAACCTAACAATTCGGCCGGATTTGGTGGGATTGGACCACAAGCTAAAAAGTGTAGATTATCAACTAATGTTGTTTGCACACATTTTTCTAAACGTTCACTATGTGTTAATACATTTGTTAGTCCAAAAATATTATCTACTTGGAACATTTGATGCATTGCTGGTTTACGCATATCTGCATCAATTAATAATACTTTTTTTCCTTGTTGAGCAAACACCACTGCCATATTCGCCGTCGTTGTTGTTTTCCCTTCACTTGGGTTTGCAGACGTGACCATTAATGAATGTAAATTCGTATCAATAGCCGCAAATTCAATATTCGTTCGAATATTACGATATTGTTCTGAAATTGGTGATTTCGGTTGTTGATGAGCAATTAATTGACGGCGTTGACGATGATTCTTTTTCTTTTTAAATAAATTAAGAGCCAATTGTTTGTCCCCTCACTTTTCTTGATGATGGAGCGTGTGATTTCACGTTCATTGTTTCTTCATCCATACGAGCTACAATTCCTAATACTGGTAAGCCAAGTAAGTTTTCCACATCTTCTTCTTTTTTCACTGTGTTATCTAAGTACTCTAGTAAGAATGCAAGACCAATTGAAGCCATTAAACCAACAAAGAAAGCGATTGCTACGTTTAACATTGGACGTGGTTTAATTGGTGATAATTCTTCTGATAACTCAGCCTTAGAAAGTACCGTAACATTATCCACACTCATAATCTTCGCAACTTCACCTTTAAATACTTCTGCAGTTGTGTTAGCAATATCACGAGCTAATTTCGGATCTTTGTCTTGCGCAGTTACCGCTACGACTTGTGAATCTTTTTCATTAGCCACTTCGATTTTTTTGTTCAACTCTTGTGTTGTTATGTTCAAACCTAATTTTTCTTTTACTTGGTCCAAAATAACAGGGCTTTTTATAATAACCTTATATGTATTTGTTAATTGAATATTTGTTTGTACTTCATTGTACTGAATTGCTGCCCCTTCTTGCTTCTTCTGATTAACAAGAATTTGCGTCGAAGATTGATAGATTGGTGTCATGAAGAAAAAGCTAATGATAGCACTTACAATAGCTGCACCAAAGGCGATTACGAGGATCATTGCTAAACGTTTTTTTAAGATATGAAATAACTCTTTTAGACTAATTGTTTCTTCCATAGGTTCCTCCAACTTTCTAAAATTTACACATAGGAAAAATTATAACATATAAATCTTACATTTTTTATTTTTAATAATTCAGTTTTATATTTGTTCACAAGAAACAAGTTTAATCTTACAAAATTATCTTAAATATGACAACACATTCCAATCATTTTCCAAAATTTTTATTTTATCACTTTTTTCACATTGTGTAACTTGATAAAGAATTTTCAGAAAACAACAAAAAGCCAACAAAATTTTTGTTGGCTTTTTCATATTTTAGTAATAACCATATTGCTCTTTTTCTTCTCTTTTATCGTTTAAAACGACTCCAAGTAGTTTGCCTGATGCTTTATCTAATATTTGTTTCGCTTTTACGATTTTATCTTTTTCCGTCTTTTCACTGCGTACAACGAGTACGATTCCATCACATTTATTTGCAAGTATTTGCGCATCCGTAACCGCAAGGACAGGTGGTGTGTCGATTAATATAATATCAAACATGTTATACGCTTCTAGCAACGCCTCGTCCATTGCCCGGCTCCCTAACAGTTCTGCTGGGTTTGGCGGGATTGGACCTGCTGCCATTAAGTATACGTTCTCTATATCTGTTTTTTGAATGCATTGCATAAGTTTCGCTTGTCCTGATAATAAGTTCGTTAACCCATTTGAACTATGAATAGCAAATAAGTTTTGTATCGTCGGCTTACGCAAGTCAGCTCCAATTAATAAAACTTTCTTTCCTTGTTGTCCGAAAACAACTGCTAAGTTTGCGATTGTTGTTGTTTTCCCATCACCTGGGTCGGCTGAAGTAACAATAATAGAACGAACATGATTATCTACAGATGTAAACTCAATGTTTGTACGAATGTTACGGTATTGTTCTGTAATACGCGATTTAGGCTCTTTATGTGTAATTAATTGTCGTAATGGTTTTCTTTTCTTTCTCCCGAACATATTCATAATCTCCTTTTGTGAAATGCGACATTTCCCTTTTCTCTCTTTTATGCTCGATTTCATACGTCTAATTAATATTTTTGCTGATTTCCCCATATCTCATCATAATCAATAACATTCTAATTTGTCTTACTTAAGTACCTTAACAATATGACAATGCCTTTATTTCTTTAATACCTTTATCGCTTATCCTGTTTTCTAAATAAATAATAAAGTAAGTATATGGTAATTACCATCTATTTACAAGATATTTTCTGATTAGTTTGTATATTATTGTTTCATCGTTATATAGCATAAATTAAAAAAATCCCCTTGTCTTTTTCACAAGGAGATTTTTTAGTACTATCTATTCTTTTTTATCACCAATTGCAAATGTAATTTCTGCCTCACATGCAACTTCACCATCTACTGTTGCAATTGCTTTTCCTTTTCCAATTGGACCGCGTACGCGTGTCATTTCTACTTCTAGACGAAGCTGATCACCTGGGCGTACTTGTTTTTTGAAACGGCAATTGTCGATACCTGCAAAGAAAGCAAGTCTTCCACGGTTTTCTTCTTTCTTTAATACTGCAACTGCTCCTACTTGCGCTAATGCTTCTACAATAAGTACACCAGGCATAACTGCATAGTCAGGGAAGTGTCCGTTAAAGAATTCTTCGTTTGCGGATACATTTTTAATCCCAACCGCTCTTTTGCCTTCATCTACTTCTAATATTTTATCAACAAGTAAAAATGGATAGCGGTGAGGAATGATTTCTTTAATTTGTTCTATATTTAGCATGTAACAATCGCCCCTTTTGTAATATTGGTCTTACCACTTGGACATATTGCTATTATCCCATTTTGTTTATTGTTTGTCATTACAAAGTAACATTTTATATTTAGCACAACTTCCTAAAAAAAATGCACACACTCTATTCCATTAAAATAGTTGCACATTTTTGCAACTGACACGGAGGTGGAAAGGAGTGTATGCCCAAATTAGGGAAAGGCAATATGTATTGAAACATTATTTGCCTTAATGTCGTATTCGACTCATTATATTATAAACGTTTTCAATTAAGGAAATATTAAATTTAACCATATATATGAATATTTTACCTGTTTCCTTCACATTTCTCTATTTTTCTTCCATTTTCGCAAAAAAACAAAATAAAAAAATATAAAAACGAAAAAAAGAACTAAGGCGTCAGCCTTAGTTCTTTCAAATTATCTCAAAGCACGCTTTGGTAATCTGTCGATATTCTCTAACATAATGCCTGTACCAACCGCAACGCAGTGCATTGGATTTTCAGCAATTAATACTGGTACTTTTAGTTCTTCTGCTAGAAGCATGTCGATACCGTGTAGTAAAGCTCCACCGCCTGTTAGAATAACACCGCGGTCGATGATATCTGCAGATAATTCTGGTGGTGTGCGCTCTAATACGCCTTTTGCAGCTTGTACAATAACAGCTGCATTTTCTTTTAATGCTTCTGTAATTTCTTCAGAGCATACTGTAATTGTACGTGGTAAGCCTGTTACCATGTCACGTCCGCGAATTTCAAGCTCTTCGCTACGTGCACCTGGGAATACTGTACCAACTTTAATTTTAATATCTTCTGAAGTACGTTCTCCGATTAATAGCTTATACTTACGTTTAATATAGTTTAAGATCTCCATATCAAACTTATCGCCAGCCATTTTGATAGAGGAAGAGGTAACAATATCACCCATAGATAGTACAGCGATATCTGTTGTACCTCCACCAATATCAACAACCATGTTACCGCTTGGTTGGAAGATTTCCATACCAGCACCAACTGCGGCTACTTTTGGTTCTTCTTCTAAAAATACTGTTTTACCACCTGAACGTTCAGCAGCTTCACGAATTGCTTTTTGTTCTACTGATGTAATATTTGTTGGACAACAAATTAAAATACGAGGTTTTGAAAAGAAGCTCTTTACGTCCAATTTGTTAATGAAATACTTTAACATTGCTTCTGTAATTTCGAAATCTGCGATTACACCATCTTTAAGTGGACGGATTGCTACAATATTACCAGGCGTACGTCCCACCATGCTTCTCGCTTCTTCACCTACTGCTAATACTTTACCACTATTACGATCGATTGCCACAACAGATGGCTCATTTAATACAATACCCTTACCTTTAACATGAATTAATACGTTAGCCGTACCTAGGTCAATTCCGATATCTCGCGCAAACATTCCCGTTTTTTCCTCCTCGATATTCAAAATCAGGTTACACCCGAATTCTTTTCACCTAATTTCTGATTTTATCATAAATTTAACAGAAACGTAATATTCGCAAAAAGAATTCTTCTGAAAAATATTACCGAATGTGAACGGAATGTTTGCTACCGTAACATTATTGACGTACAGGCTTCTCTACATCTTCTTTTCTATACTTTTGCTTTGTTGCTTCTCCACCTCTTAAATGACGAATAGACTTATGATAATCAAGAATTTCTTTCACTTCATTTGCGAGCTCTGGATTAATTTCTGGTAGACGTTCTGTTAAATCTTTATGGACTGTACTCTTTGATACCCCAAATTCCTTTGCAATGACACGCACTGTCTTTCTTGTCTCCACGATATACTTACCAATCTTGATAGTTCTCTCTTTGATGTAATCGTGCACACCACTCGCCTCCCTAATTTGGATGTGAGAAGGGTGAAATGAGCCTCGCTGCATACGACTAAGAAGTAAGTGTGAGTGCTGTTTGTAAGCGTTAAACATTCTTGGATTTATAATGAAATGATTCACGATTTCTCACCTCAAACACTCTCTTTGCTTTGGTTTATACCATTGTATTGCCCGCACTACTGATATATGCTACATGTTCACTATTTTTGCGGACTAAGTTAAGAAAAATTACATTTTTTTGTGAGAAATACGTTAACAGTGACTATTTTGGCGAAAAAAAATGACACCTTATATATAAGGCGTCATTCTTCTCTTTCAAACTCTTCTTCTAATAATTGATGGTGGGGAACCTCTTTCTTACTGGCAATATAATAATATAAGGTGAATAAAACAAACAATAAAATAATAGCAGTCGACAGAACAAATAAAAATGACACAGTATCCCCTCCCTTTTGTAATATATATTCGAGAATCTCGTCATTTTTCCTTGTTTTTGCAACTTTTTTCTCGAAATTGAGTATTTTTATATGGAAATAAAAAAATCAGCTCTCCTAGTGAGAACTGATTTTTTCACTTTCTTATTCTTGTGAAGAAGAATCGTTAGATGATTCTGTAGAACCATTTGTTGATTTTTCTTCTTTCTTCGGTTCTTCTTTTTTGTCACTAGTTGAACCGCTTGTTGATTTCTCTTCTTTTTGAGACTTGTCTTCTGTTTTACTTTCAGGTTTCGTGCTCGTTGACTTCTCTTCTTTTTGAGATTTGTCATCAGCTTTTTTACCAGAAGCATTCGTAGCCTTTGCAGCACCTGCATCAGCTTTAATTTCTGTTACTGATTTATTTAAGTAACGTTCAGGGTTCACAGCCACATTGTCTTTACGTACTTCAAAGTGAACGTGAGAGCCTGCCTCTTTATTCATTGCACTTAGACCGGATGTTCCTAATACTTCACCTTGTGCAACTCTTGCACCTTTTTCTACTTTCACACTGCCTAAGCTTTGATAAGATACCGCTACACCATTTCCACTATCAACTGTTACAACATAACCAAGAAGTGAATCTTTTTCAGCTTTCGTTACTGTACCACTTAAAGCAGCAGCAACATTGAATTCTTTTCCATTCTTCGCAGCAATGTCAATTCCTTTGTTTGGGGAATATGTGTTGTTATAAAAGACAAGTGCTTTTTCTTGTTCCGCCTCAGTTGCTGCATCTTCATAGAATTTCTTCTGTACGACTACTTCCGCATTCGCGGCAGCTGGCATTTTCACTACTTCTGAAGATTTCGTTACTGGTACTGCTGGATCTTCCGATTGTGTATACGGTGTTGCTTGATCGTGGTTTGGAGTCTTCTTCGGATTAGCTCCTTGGAACCATAGCGCAACCATTAAGATTACCGCTGCACAAGCAATGTATAGTGCCGGAAACACCCATCTTTTTTGAAATAAATGTACTACCTTTTGCGACTTTTTATTATTTCTTCCTCGCATTCCATCATCACCTCAGCAATCATTTTGAACAATATTCACGTATCCTATACAACGTATAACTAATTACTTTTCGACAAAATCTGTAAAAATATGTATAAGAACTGTAAAATTTCCGAGGAAATGATAGAAAAAAGAAAAAACTGAGCACTTTTAGCTCAGTTTTTAGTCTAATTGTTTCTTTTTGTATACAATAATACAAAGAATGATAAGGCATATAGTCCAAATTGTATTGTTTAAAATATGTTCTTGAATCGCAATAAATCCTTCTCCCTTTATAACTTTTTGCAATGCTTCCATAACATGATTTGTCGGAAGAAGCTTAACTACTTTTATAATAAACTCATTCTTAACCATTTCTTGTAGCATCGGCCCCATTATGAATATTATAAAAATCGGAAGCCCCAATATAGATGTTTGTGCTATATTTTGGGATAGTAAGCCAACTATAGTACCTAAAACGACACATAACAATGTTCCTATTAAAATAATAATAACTAGCATACTAATATTTCCTTTAAAAGTATCTAAAATCACTAAACTAATAAAACTAGATGCTAGTACAAAAAATACAGTTAATACACTTTTACCTAAAATAACTTCTATTGGACTTGCTGGAGACAACATCAATACTCGTAACGTGTGTTTTTCCTTCTCCTCTGCAATAATAATTGCTTGCACATAACTTCCCACCATGGTAATCGTCATTACAATAATAAAACCTGCAAAGAACTCTTTTATAGAATCCATATTACTATAAAATACAGCAAGTAGAATAGGTAATAGCGCCATTAATATAACTTGTGAGTTTTTACCTGCATCACTTATTTCTTTTCTTACAATAGCCGAAAACCGTCTCATTGAAAATGTCATTATAATCCCCTCCCAGTAACTTCAATAAAGATATCGCCTAGCGTTGGTTCGTATGAATGAATAGATAACAGTTCGCCCTTTTTCATCCATTCTGAAATACGATTTGCGCCTAATTCATCTTTTTGCACTACTTCTTTTCGTTTACCTTTTAATACGACCTCTATTTGATCCTTAGCGTATTGTAAGCGCAGGTTCTCTGGCGTATCAAGCGCTACAATTTCTCCGCCACAAAGGAAGGCAATACGGTTACAAAGCGTTTCTGCTTCATCCATGTTGTGAGTCGTTAAGAAAATCGTCGTTCCTTCTTCATTTAAGTCTTTTAAGATTTTATGAATGTTTTGTACGTTTACTGGATCAAGTGCAGATGTTGGTTCATCTAAGAAGAGCATATCTGGTTTATGAAGGATTGCTCTCGCTAGTGTGACGCGTTGCTTCATTCCCTTTGATAATTTTTTTACTGGTGTTTTTTTATCATCTAATAAATTCACTTGTGCTAGTACTTCATCGATTCGTTCTTTTTTGCAATCATATAAGTCACAAAATAATAGTAAGTTATCATAAATGCTAAGTCTCTCGTATAAACCGCTGTTGTCTGTTAAAATACCAATTCGTTTATAATCGATGCTACTTGGTCCTGTAATATCTTTCCCTAATACTCTTACCGTTCCAACACTATGAAGCAATTGAGAAGTTAAAATTTTTACTGTTGTCGTCTTACCAGATCCACTCGGTCCGAGGAATCCGAATATCTCTCCTCGCTTCACCTCAATATTTACATTTCGAAGTGCCGTTTTTCCGTCGAAACTTTTCATTACATCTTTCATTTCAATTGCCAATGTCATTTCTTCATCCCCTTTGTTTTTCTTCTTTATAGATGAAAGTCGCTTTAGCGCTTTTCGTTCGTTTGTTTCGCTTTTCTTGACTTAATCATATGAAAAGCAAAGGGTTTACGCAGTAAAATACCGGTAAAAGGAGTATTTTTACCGGTGAATGAATCGCATGTTGAGCTTATTGGAACACTTTTTTATAGCCCAATCACGCCTTTTAATTCATCCATGCGTCCTTTTGAAAGCGGGATTGAACTTTTTCTTTCGTCATCCAAAATTAAACTGAAACTGTTACGAGTCCATGTAATCACTTCTCGTACTCTTTGTAAATTCACAAGATACGAGCGGTGACATCTAAAGAAACCAAAACCTGTTAACCTTGCTTCTAGTTCGCTTAATGTTAATGCACATACGAAATCACCTTCACGAACGTGAATATGTGTCACCCCGTTTTGCGTTTCAATGAAATGGATTTCCATCGGATCAAGTAAAATGATTTTATCGTTCACTTTCGCAGGTATTCTTTCTAACTTCATTTGCGGAATCATTTGAATGACTTTTTCTTCACCGACTTCTTCCACTTCCTCTTGCTCAATTTCTATCTTTTTCACACAATCGTTGTTTAATATGTATACATCCTCTGTTAACGAAAGGGCATCCGATAAAAATGATGACGTAATAAAAATTGCCTTTCCTTGTTCTTTCATTTTCATAATTGCTTTTCGAATAATAACCGTACTCTCTATATCTACATTTTGCTCTGGCTCTTCCAAAATGATTAAATCCGGGTTATGAATCATCATTCGTCCAATATGAAGACGACGTTTCTCTGAAAATGATAGTTTTTCTATTTTAACGTTTAGCTTATCTAGGAGACCAACAGACTGCACAACTTCTTCTATACTTATCTTTGATTCATAAAGCCCTATTAAAAACTTAAAGTATTCCTTCACCTTCAAACGATCATATGCCTCATCTTTCAAAAAACAAAAACCGATGCGGGAATAATTTTTCTTTCCAATCACTTCTCCTTCAAACAGTACATTGCCAGTCGAAGCTTCTTCTTCACCAATAATAATGCGGTGTAACACTTTAGCTGTATGATTATTGCATTGCAAAACAATACATTGTCCTTTCTCAACCTTTAGCTCAATTGCCGGTAACTGGTTCGTCTTCCCTAATTGTTTCAACTCTAGTAACGCCATTTCATTTCCCCCAAATGCCTTTTTATCCTATTATATCAAACAGTTAATGGAAAATTATGATATTTTAAACAAAAAAAATAGGTGCCAGAGTTCTGACACCTATTTCTTCACCATCAATTTCCCTTCATAATCATTCATCGTCTTTATTTCAACGCCTTTATAGTAATGAGCGACGATATCTGTATATTTCTTTCCTTCCGCTGCCATGCCGTTCGCCCCGTATTGACTCATACCAACGCCGTGACCGAAACCTTTCGTCGTAACGATGATTTTATCTCCTTGTTGTTTCCACGTAAAATCAGAAGAACGTAAATCTAACTTTTCACGAACTTCTTTTCCAGTTAATGTTTTTCCTTGAAAAGCTACATCCTTTACGCGCTTTCCTTCCGTAAGGTCTTTAATATTTCCAACCTTCCCGTCTGCTAGCACTTTCACACCGAGACGTTTTTGAAAATCAGCTACTGTAAATGTTTGCTCGCTCGTAAACTTTGGAGAGGCTTGATCCCACGGACTATCTACACTTTTCAAGTACGGATAATCATTTCCCCAATAGTCAGCTGCATTTTCTGTTCGGCCATTACTCGTTGAAAAGAAGGATGCTGAAATTGGTTTTCCATCATACGTTAAAACTTGTCCTGCTGTTTTCGAAACGGCTTCTTCGATTTTCTTCAAATTATTTTCGTAGTTATTACCCCATTGCTTCTTCAATTCATCTTTGCTTTTGTACACTTGATCTTTCACCGTATCTGTCACGTCCGCATTATTTTTCTTTCCTCCGCTTAGCATACGTTGTACTACAAATGTTCTCGCTGCTAATGCCTGCGCCTTTAGTGCCTCTATTTCAAAACTGGCATTCATCTCAGAAGCTACTACACCTGTCACATACTCCTCCACTGGTAATGTTTCTACCTTCTTCTGTTTTTCGCGATATACAGCAACTTGAACAGCTGTATCTACTTTTCCTGGAGCTGGTATGCTTTCTATCGCTGGAGGAGTTTTAGAGGCCGTTTCTTCCCCTACTTTTGCTTTCGCAAATGGAATAACAAGGGCTGCAGGTACAATGATAACGAGCGCTATTAAGAGCGCTACTGTAATAAAAAGTGGCTTTGAAAATTTCATCCTATTTTCCCCCAATATAAAAGCTTTACTCCATTCATTCTTATGGAACAACTCTTTCTTTTAGAACATACTTAAGGGGAAGAGTATAAAACGGAAATTTTCTAAATATTTTTACTGGTACATGCATAAGTATAGAGTTTATTGACTATAACAGTAATAACCCAAAAAAATAGCCCCTATGTCAAAAGACATAGAGACTATTTCAATTAAGCGTGAAGATCAGAAACTTCTTGTTCTTTCACTTCTTCTACTTTTTCGTTTACACGTTCAATAGTTGCACCTAATGCAGCTAATTTCTTATGGAAGTTTACATAGCCACGGTCAAGATGTTTTAACTCAGTTACACGAGTATAACCTTCTGATACTAAACCAGCTAAGATTAATGCAGCTGCAGCACGTAAGTCAGTTGCTGCTACTTCAGCACCTTGTAAGCTGTTTGGACCGTTCATAATAACAGAACGACCTTCAATTTTAATATCAGCATTCATACGACGGAATTCTTCAACGTGCATAAAGCGGTTTTCGAATACCGTTTCTGTAATCATGCTTGTTCCATCAGCTTGTAGTAATAATGCCATCATTTGTGATTGCATGTCTGTTGGGAAACCTGGGTGAGGCATAGTTTTAATATCAACCGCTTTTAACTTATCTGGGCCGATAACACGTACACCTTCGTTTTCCTCAATAATTTTAACACCCATTTCTTCCATTTTCGCTGTAATTGAGCGTAAATGTTCAGGTACAGCATTTTCAATTAAGATGTCTCCACCAGTAATTGCTGCTGCAACCATGAATGTTCCCGCTTCAATACGGTCAGGAATAATAGAGTGGTTTGCACCATATAATTTATCAACGCCTTCGATACGAATCGTTCCAGTTCCAGCTCCGCGTACTTTCGCTCCCATCGCATTTAAGAAGTTAGCTAAGTCAACGATTTCTGGTTCTTTCGCTGCGTTTTCAAGAATTGTTGTCCCTTTTGCTAATGTAGCTGCAGACATAATGTTTTCTGTCGCGCCTACGCTTGGGAAGTCTAAGTAGATTTTAGCTCCTTTTAGTTCTCCCTCAACATATGCCTCAACAAAACCGTTACCAACCTGTACTTTTGCTCCCATTGCTTCGAAGCCTTTTAAATGTTGGTCAATTGGACGTGAACCAATTGCACATCCACCAGGAAGTGCAATACGAGCACGACCGTTACGTGCTAATAATGGTCCCATTACTTGAACAGATGCACGCATTTTACGTACATATTCAAATGGTGCTTCAATGTTTAGTTCTTTAGAAGAATCGATTGTTACTTGATTATTTTCAAATACGACTTCAGCATTTAAATGACGTAATACCTCATTAATTGTGTATACATCAGACAAAACTGGTACTTCAGATAGTACATTCTTTCCATCACTCGCTAATAGGGCTGCAGCGATTATAGGTAATACAGCATTTTTTGCGCCCTCAACACGCACTGTGCCGTTTAACCGCTTTCCGCCACGGACGATGATCTTTTCCAAATTATTCCCCTCCGTGTCCTTTTTTCAGTATCTATTCACTCAATACTCAGAAGTTATGATCGGTGTGCCAACCACAATTGTATCTTTGTTGTCTGTAGAACGTATTGCTATTTGCACATTTATTTTCTCTCTATTTGTTGAAAGAGCGTCATCCCACTTTTTATTGTATGCGGAGACTGACACAAATGCTCTTTCTTCTACTTGTTCGATCGCTCTTGCTGAAAGATCTTTCAAAACCTGATTGGTTTTATTTTGCAAAACACCTTCAATCTTATCATTCAGTACACCTTGAACACAAGTGTAAATTATAGGTTTTTCACTAAAAATTTTATTCATGTTTTGAACATACTTCGGGTCCCATTTCGCCCCACTTACTTCAAAGATAATGAAAGTGTTTTCTTTAGTATTTTCTTTACTCCAAGTTACTACTACTCGTTCTTCATAAGAAGAAAGCTTTTTATAGGATGTAGCTTTATATCCATCTGGAGATTGCTCTACTTCCCACTTTTGAATATTTGCCTTTTCCTTCACATCGTTTAACAACTTTTGAAACGTATGTATGTTAGAAATTGTTTTTGTTTCTCTCGCTAACCATGACCATTTTTCTACTTTAGCATCATTTTTCTCTAAAGCCTTGATCATGCTCTCCATTTTCTGTTCATCGCTTATCGGTTTCATCTCTCTATATCCAACCAAAAATAAAACAACACTAAGTGCAACAATAAGAATGGCTTTAAGCTTCAATTTCATCCCCTCCTATCCCCATTGTTAACGGAGATTTGAGGTTCTATACACTTACTTTACTAAATACGTTAAACTCTTCGAATAGCCTAAATAATCAAGGAAAAAGTTACTTACAGATGTCCCAATTGCAATTGTAATTAAGATGAGTAATACTCGCGTCTGCAGCACTTTTCCGGACTTCATTAAACGCTCAATGTGAATGCCTTGTAAGGCCCACCACGTAATGGTAATAAACAATAAATGCGAAACAATGGCAATCAGTGCTTGTTGCCCTAAAAGTTGTGCCAAAAAATCGACCCCTTTTTACTCAGCTACTACTTATGAAAGAATATAAAAACGATACCATAATAAGTAGGAGCTACACTTTTTCAAATGCACATAGACATCTTACATTTTACATCGTGATTTTCTTTCCAAAAACGTATATCTACATTACAAGTTAACACAAAATAAAAAGCGCAGAGTACTGACTCCACACCTTTTATTTTCACTATTGTACCACGTTCCCTAAGAAGAAGAAATCTTTCATTAATGGAAAATATTCATAAAAGAAATTGTACCCAATCATCGGCATAATCCCTAGTATTACAATCGAAATTGCACAAAGACTCATAACAACCTTTATATTTAACGGTAACCGTATTCTCTCTTCTGTCTCTCCTGTGCGGAAAAACATTTGTTGTAAAATACGGAAATAATATACGAATGAAACAACTGTCGTACCCATCATAATCGAAGCTAGTACGTAATGTGCTGGCTCTACATGAAGTGTGCCTAAAAAGATGTTAATCTTTCCAATGAATCCAGCCGTTCCTGGTATCCCAGCCAGCGATAAAATAAAAATTGTCATCATTATCGCTGTAAATGGCGACCTTTTATATAAACCTGTGAAAATTGTTATATTTTCCTCATCATTTTGTAAGATTAAGCCGTGGATAATGGCAAATGCGCCTATATTCATAAGCATGTATGCCAGCATATAAAACCACATGCTATCTAGCGTAAATGGTGATAATGCCACAAGTGGAACGAGTAAATATCCTGCATGTGCAATGCCTGAATAAGCAAATAAACGCTTTATATTGTATTGTTTTAACGCGACTACATTCCCAACAATCATCGTAATACTTGCTAGCACTGCAATATATATACTCATATGCCCATATAAAGATTGCATATCTCCTTGTATTAATACACTTGCAAAGATCATAAGGAACAAACGAATAATGAGTAGGAACCCAGCAATTTTAGAAATCGTTCCAAGAAAAGCAGTAACAGGTGTAGTCGCTCCTTCATACACATCAGGTGCCCACATATGAAACGGCACTGTGGCAATTTTAAATGAGAGACCAACTAGCAATAAAAGAAATGCGAGAGCTAACAATAACTGAATACCACTAGCGAGCTCCCCAGTGAGTACCTTTTGCATATCTACAATGTTAGTTGAACCTGTAATACCGTATAAATAACTCATTCCGAAGAGCGTAATCGCCGTTCCAATTCCTCCGCTAATGACGTATTTCATTGCCGCTTCATTTGATGCACGGCTCTTTTTTCGTATTCCTACTAAAATATAAGAAGAAAGTGAAAGTAACTCCAAACCAACGAAAAGGGTAATAAAATCAACACTAGAAGCCATGAACATCGCACCAAGAAGTGCCATTAAAAATAAGTAATAATATTCACCTTTATCTTCGATTGGATTCTTCTTATCATCGCTCATTGCGGTGCATAAAATGAGGGCTGAGGCACCTAATAGCAACGTTTTAAACCCTTTTGAAAATCCATCTAACACAAACGATCCATTTAAAATATCTCCTGCCGGTTCGCTATATAGAGTAATTAATGACACGATTGCTAATACGATGGCAGCAATCGCACCAAGAGCTACATATCTATGGTTCAGCTTAAAAAACAAATCACATATGGAAAGGAGGATGGCGGCGCCGAGAATAATAAATTCTGGCACCATTAGATGCCACGATAAGCTAAGTAACGTATTCATATCCATCCTACTTCACCCCCAATGTTTTCAATGTATTTTGAAGCGGATCTCCTAGTATCTCTGGCATAACTCCAATTGCAATAATACAAAAGATAAGTAGTAAAACAGGGACATACTCCCATCCGTGTATATCAGATTTTGCTTCCCACTCTTTCTTTCCAAATGTCACTTGAAGTGTCGCCCTTAATACATATACAGCGGTTAAAATGATGCCAATCACACCGACTGCAGCAATGACGGGCTCTCCTTGAAATAAACCGAGAAAGGCAAGAAATTCGCTAACAAACCCAGACATCCCTGGTAATCCAAGCGAGGCCATTCCTCCTGCTAAAAAGAATCCGCTAAGTATCGGTACACTTTTCGCAAGTCCGCCTAGCACCGTAATATCCGAAGTTCCAAATCGTTGTTCTATAACACCCAGTAGGAAGAAGAGCAAGGCTGCAATTAAACCATGTGATACAACTTGGAATAACGCTCCTTGTGTACCAGGTGCATTAAGTGACGCAAGTCCCATTAACACAATTCCCATATGCGAAATACTAGAGTAAGCCAGTACTTTCCTAAAGTCTGTTTGGATGAGCGCTAAAAAGGCACCGTATAATAAATTAATTACGCCTAATATCGCAATTAGTGTTGCAACATCGTGAAAATATTCCGGGAATAGCCCTTTCCCGAAGCGAATAATACCGTACGCTCCAATCTTCAGCAAAACACCCGCATGAAGCATAACTACAGCTGGATGCGCTTCTATGTGTACATTGACCATCCAGCGGTGCAACGGAAAAACAGGTAGTTTAATTGCAAAAGCAATCATTATGGCAATAAATACACTAAGCTGCAAACTACTTGGGATGACGAGTGCTCCCTCTGCGTTTACGCTTCTTAATATCTCTTTCAGCTCCACAATATTTGTTGTACCTGTTTTCGCGAACAAAATTGAGAAAACAATGAGCAAAATAGCTGAGCCAATACCGTTATATATTAAATAACTATACGCAGCCTTTTCACTCGACAATTTTCCCCACTTTCCAATTAATAAGAACATTGGTGGCAACGTAATTTCAAAGAAGATAAAAAACAACATTAAGTTTTGAGCAGCAAAGACG
Organism: Bacillus sp. EB V-12; assembly: GCF_056158125.1. NCBI lineage: Bacteria > Bacillati > Bacillota > Bacilli > Caryophanales > Bacillaceae > Bacillus > Bacillus sp. EB V-12. The sequence goes on from NZ_JBUXJL010000007.1 coordinate 89,527, forward strand.
CCGAGCATTCCTATTTCTAGCATGAGTAACAGCATATAAAATGCTTTTAAATTTCTTTTAATAGAAAAGGCTGCAATTGCTGCAAGCATCGCTAGAAGAGCCGTCAGTACCATCATGACAAGTGACAAACCATCAATACCAAGCTCGTAATAAATAGAAAACCACCTTTTATCTACCGCTGTAAAATCTCCGAACTTAATCCATTTCATCTTTTCATCAAATAGTGACAAATTCTTTCCAGAGGCATATGTACAAGCGAGGACGATAGCGATTCCAAATGGCAGTGCCGTTCCAAATAAGCCAAGCGCTCGCACTGTACGCAATTCCTTTTTCGGTGTTAATACAAGCAATAAAATTCCTAAAAGCGGGGAAAAAATGAAGAACGTTAACAACAAATCATTCATCGTAAATCCCCTCCCGTATAGAGCAAAATAATGACGAGTACAGCGAGCGAAACCGCCGTTACAGTACCGTACACTTGTACATTCCCGTTTTGAAGTTTCGATCCAAGGTTACTTGTGCCTTTCACTACACTTGCAATTAAAACTGCAATTCCTTCGACTACATACACTTCAAATAAGCGAAGCACATGAGCGATTCCTTTCGTAATAGGGATCACCGTCATGTTGTATAGTTCATCCACATAATATTTTTCTTTCAAAAGATTATAAAGCGATGTTTCCGTACCCCCAGCCCAATTCCTAGAAATTGATTTCTTCCTATATATGAAATATGCAAGAGCGATTCCCGCAAATGAAACGAGTGTCGCAACAATCATAATCCAAACTGGTCCATGCGTTTCTTCAACCTTAAACCCTACATCTTTCGTCAACCAATCTCCGAGAAACGTCCCAAACCATGGTGTATTTATATATCCTGCCACTACTGCGAGAACGCCGAGAACAATCATTGGATACGTCATAACGCGAGGCGATTCATGCACTTCTTCCTTCGTCTGCGTTTCTCCAGTAAAGACAAGAAAGTATAGGCGGAACATATAGAACGCTGTTAAAAACGCCGCAATTACCGCTAAAGTAAATAAAACGTAATTGCCATTCATCCACGTCGCCGCTAAAATTTCATCTTTGCTGAAAAAACCGGAAAGCAGCGGAACACCGCTAATGGCAAGGGTACCTATTAAAAATAGCGTACCAGTTACTTTCATCTTCTTCTGTAAACCGCCCATTTTATTAATGTTTTGCGTATGCACAGCATGAATTACACTTCCTGCCGCCAAAAATAGTAGTGCTTTAAAAAAAGCATGTGTTGTTAAATGAAATATACCAGCTACATAACCGGCAGAACCTAAAGCGAGCATCATGTACCCGAGCTGGCTAACTGTAGAATAAGCAAGCACCCTCTTTATATCTGTTTGCACAAGACCGATAGAGGCCGCAAAGATTGCAGTGAAAGCTCCAACGATTGCCACTGTCTGCATCGCCACTGTACTTGCTGAAAATAGAGGGAACATCGTCGCTACTAAATATACGCCAGCTGCGACCATCGTCGCCGCGTGAATAAGTGCCGAAACGGGCGTTGGCCCCTCCATTGCATCTGGCAACCACGTATGAAGCGGGAACTGACCTGATTTCCCCATCGCCCCGATAAAAATTAATATCGCTGTTATTGTAATCATGTAAGGAGGTAGATCCCCTGTATAAATCGCCCTAAATATTGCGTCATATTCAAAACTACCTGCGTACCAAAAAATTAAAATCATCCCGATAAATAAACCAACATCCCCAATACGGGTCATAATAAAAGCCTTTTTTGCAGCAGCCTTCGCTTCTTCTTTAAAGAAATAAAAACCGATAAGTAAAAATGAGCCAAGGCCAACTAATTCCCAAAATATATAAAGTTGTAATAAATTCGTTGATATAACAAGCCCTAACATCGCAAATGTAAAGAGTCCTAAATATGCGTAAAAGGTCGGTAATCGTTCATCACCTTTCATATAACCTTTCGAATACACATGTACAAGTAGACTCACAAGCGTCACGATAAATAACATTAAAGCTCCTAATGCAGTCACTTCAAAGCCGAATGATATATCCACATCTCCAGCTCTAAGCCACACCCACTTATGCTTCACGCTTGCTTCTGAAAACCTTTCTATTAACACAAGTACCGCAAGTATAAAGGAGAGAAAGACGAAAAAAATACTAAGTACGCTGCTTCCTTCTCTAATTTTCTTCCCGAATATAATAAGTAACAAAAACGAAACGAGTGGGAAAAGCGGTATGAGCCATGCATAATCGATCATTGTTTCCTTCCCCCTTTTTCGGTCACAATGCTATCCTTTGAGCGTATCCATTTCATCCACCTGAACTGTCGTACGATTACGATATAAAGCAATTAAAATAGCGAGTCCTACCGCCGCTTCCGCTGCCGCTACAGCCATCGTAAACAGTGAGAAAATTTGACCTGTTAAATTCGGAAATAAGCCTAATTTACTAAACGCCACTAAGTTTAAATTGGCAGCATTCAGCATTAATTCGATACAAACTAATACGATTACTGTATTCCGCTTTGTTAAAGCTCCAAATAGACCGATGCAAAACAAAATAATCGCAAGTGTTAAATATGCAGAAGCTGGAACGCTACTCATTGGAATCCTCCTCTTTCTCGTCCTTTTTCGCAAGTATAATTGCGCCAACGAGTGCTACAAGTAAAATAACTGAAGTTAGTTCAAATGGAATAATATATTTTGAATAGAGAAGCGTACCGATTTGAAGTGTGTTGTTTTCATGGAGAGGTAAACTTCCTTGTGTGCTTTCATTTGCAAAATCAACATTATTAACAGCGAAATACATAACCGCTCCAAATGCTACAACTGCAAAGAAGATAATCCATTTTCGAAGAGTAAGACGCGATTCATTTTCCGCGTTATGTTTCGTTAACATAATGCCGAAAATCATAATAATTGTGATTGCACCAGAGTAAAGTAAAATTTGTGCAACGCCTATAAACTCGGCTGACAAAAGAAAATACAAACCTGCAATGCTGAGAAATGTCAGAACGAGAGCTAGCATCATGTGCATAACTTTCGTTAAGTTCAACATAAGAACACCGCCGATAATTGCAGACAAGGATAGTATAAAGAATGCTACAAACTCGCCATTCATGCCTTATTCTCCTTCCTGACGTTTTCGTCGTTTTCGTCAAGCCACTGCAAATTTTTAAATAAGTCATCACGTGAATATTCCGCGAGTTCAAAGTTATTTGTCATGACAATTGCCTCTGTCGGACAAACTTCTGTACATAAATCACAAAGAATACAAATTTCAAAATTAATATCATACGTGTCGATAATTTTTCCTTTTTTCGTAGGATCCGGATGTTTCTTTCCTGTTAACTGAATACAGTCTGTCGGACAAATGTTAGAGCACTGATTACAAACAATACATTTCTCCGGATAAAATTTTTGAATCCCCCGAAAACGGTCTGGCAACGGCAACGGTTGATTTGGATAATCATACGTTACCTTCTTCTTGCTCAAATTACTTAATGTATATTTTAATCCTTTAAATAGTCCTTTCATCTCTTACTGGCACCCCCCTCATAGATTAGAAGAATAACTCCTTAATCAATGCCGTTAAGAAAATATTTGCAAGTGCAATCGGCAATAATACTTTCCAACCAAACTCCATTAACTGGTCACCTCTTATACGCGGGAACGTAACGCGGAACCAAATTAATAGAAAGACTACACTGCTAAATTTCAAAGCAAACCATACGGCACCTGGGATAAATCCAAGAAACATGACTGGATTCCATCCGCCTAAAAAGAGCACTGTAATTAACGATGCCATCCCGAAGAAATATACGTACTCTGAAAGCATGAAAAACGCCCAGCGAAACCCTGAGTATTCCGTATGATATCCAGAAACAAGTTCTGACTCCGCTTCTGGCAAATCGAATGGCGTTCTATTTAACTCTGCAACTGCTGCGATTAAGAAAACGACGAAGCCAATTGGCTGTACGAAAATGTACCAAACTTTCTCCTGCGCCGCTACAATCTCATTTAAATTCAGGCTACCAGCTAGCAAAACGATACCAATTACACTCATTACGAGCGGAATCTCATAAGAAATCATTTGCGCCGCCGCACGCATCCCTCCTAAAAGGGAATATTTATTATTCGATGCCCATCCTCCAGTTACAACACCTATCGTCGTAATACCGGAAACAGCAATATAATAAAGTAGCCCGACTCCAATATCTGCAAATTGAAATTTATCAGTGAACGGGATAACTGCAAGCACCATAAATGCTGGTGCAAATGCAATGACAGGCGCTAATATAAACAGCGGTTTATCGGCTGCTTTCGGAATACTATCTTCTTTCAATAATAGTTTTAAAACATCAGCTACCGTTTGCAGTAAACCGAATCGGCCTCCAACCTGGTTTGGTCCAATCCGCCCTTGCATAAATCCCATCACTTTCCGTTCTGCCAAAATTCCATATGTAACGAAGCCAAGGACTGCAAATAGTAGAAGTACCGCTAATCCGAAAAAAATGAAGAAATTCGTCCAGCTTGAAGGTGATTGTAAGAGCGTCTCAATCATTAGCCATCAACCTCCCCAAGTACAATATCAACTCCACCTAAAATCGTAATTAAATTAGCGATGTTTTCACCTTTCAATAACTTCGGTAAAATTTGCAAGTTATAAAAAGATGGCCTACGAAACTTCAAACGGTACGGCTCTTTCTTTCCGTCACTTGCGATATAACAACCAATCTCTCCGCGCGGCGATTCGATACGTACGAACGCTTCTCCCTTAGGTGCCTTAATAATTTTCGGTACTTTTGCCAGCACAGCTCCATCTTTCGGGAACTGCTGAACCGCTTGCTCAACAATCTTTAAAGACTCCTCGATTTCTTGCATTCGGCAAACGTAGCGATCCCAAGCATCTCCCACGCTTCCAACAGGAATATCAAAATCAAAACGATCATAAATCGAATACGGCTCATCTTTGCGAAGATCCCAGTTTACTCCAGTGCACCGCAAATTTGCTCCGCTTAAAGAATACGAGATCGCTTCTTCCGCGCTATATATACCAACGCCTTTCACACGATTTAAGAAAATCTCATTACCGCTAACAAGATCATGATAACCTGCTAATTGCTCCCTCATATACGGAACAAACTCTTCCACCTTTTCAATCCAACCATCTGGCGCATCCCACTTCACACCGCCAACTCTCATATAGTTAAAAGTAAGCCGTGCCCCGCATAATTCATTTAATAAATTTATAATCATCTCTCGTTCACGAAACGCGTACAAAAACGGGCTGACCGCTCCTATATCAAGAAGATTCGTCCCCCACCAAACGAGATGGCTCGCAATTCTTCCTAGCTCCATCGCAAGTACTCGCAAGTATTCGGCACGCTCTGGAATTTCAAGCCCCATCATCGTCTCTACAGCATGGCAAATGACGTAATTATTCGTCATGGCTGATAAATAGTCCATTCGATCTGTATAAGGGATAATTTGCGTATACTGTAAGCTCTCAGCGATCTTTTCCGTCCCGCGATGCAAATATCCAATAACAGGTGTAGCTTCTTTAATAATTTCCCCGTCAATCTTAATTACGAGCCTGAACACACCATGTGTACTCGGATGCTGAGGTCCTACATTCAAAAGCATCTCTTCCGTGCGGATCATAGCTACACCTCCACATCATACGGTTCATAGTCTTTTCTAAGCGGATATCCTACCCAATCATCTGGCATTAAAATACGCGTTAAATTCGGATGCCCTTTAAATACAATGCCGAGCAAATCGTATGCTTCTCGCTCCGGCCAGTCAGCTCCTTTCCAAAGCGCTGTCACAGATTCGACTTGCGGCGCTTCCCGGTCTAGCTTTACCTTCACCGCTACCGATTGTTTCTTGCCATATGAAAACAAATGAACATACACTTCCATATGTGTCACAAAATCCGTCGCATGTAGCTCTGACATATAATCAAAAGCAAGTCCCTCATGGAATCGCAGTGACTCCATCACTTCATAATACTTTTCGGGATCCACCACAAGAGTTGGCACATCCTTTGACAGTTTATTAATGTAGGAATCTACTAATGCATCCTCTCCTAACTTCTCCCTAATAGCCTCAACATACTGATTTAAATACGGCTGATTTACGGACGGTTCTTCCTGCTTCGGCTCATCCTCTTTCTTACCTTCAGCTCCCTTTGTCTTCGCTCTTGCAGCCGCTGCTGCTTTCGCTTTTGCCGCTGCAATTGCCTTTGCCTTTTCATCTCCCGAATCCCCATCACCTTGCGAGGCTTTCTGCTTCGCCAATGCTGCCGCTTTTGCCTTGGCGGCCGCCACCGCCTTCGCCTTGGCTTTCGCTTTTTCTTCTTCCGTTACTTCTTCGGTTCCTTCTCTTTTCTGCTTCGCTAATGCTGCCGCTTTTGCCTTTGCAGCTGCTGCTGCCTTCGCCTTGGCTTTCGCTTTTTCTTCTTCCGTTACTTCTTCGGTTCCTTCTCTTTTCTGTTTCGCTAACGCCGCCGCTTTTGCCTTTGCAGCAGCTGCTGCACGTCGCTTTGCTTCTTCTATAGTAATATCATCATTTTTTGGTAGCGCTTTCTCTTTTTCTTGATCTTCCTCCTCAAGTTCACTTATTTCCGCCTCGTGTTTCGCTACAAGGCGTTTTCTCGCTTCTTCTTTCGCACGCCTAGCTGCTTCTTTTTTCAGATCCTCTAAATCTTTATTTGGATTACTCATTTATTCGTCACCTGCTTTCCGGTCTTTGCCTCGTAACGAATTTTCTCTTTTAATTTATTAATTCCATAGATTAAAGCAGCTGGATTTGGGGGACAACCAGGAATATACACATCAACTGGTACGATTTGGTCTACACCTTTCACAACAGCATATGAATTTACATACGGACCACCTGCTGTCGCACAAGATCCCATCGCAATAACCCATTTCGGTTCGGGCATTTGATCATATAAACGCCGAACAATAGGAGCCATCTTCTTCGTTACTGTTCCCGATACAATCATGACGTCCGATTGCCTTGGTGAAGTTCGAAAAAATGACCCAAATCGATCTAAATCGTAATGTGATGAGCCTACCCCCATCATTTCAATTGCACAGCATGCCAGTCCGAATGTCATCGGCCATAAAGAGTTGCTCCTCGCCCATCCTTTCAACTGTTCCAATGTAGAAAAAAAGATATTTCGTTCTAATTCTGCTCGCTCATTTGGATGTAATTCCTCAAAATTTATAACCATTGTAACACCTTCTTTTTCCAAGCATACGCTAATCCAACTAGCAACATTACAACAAAGATGAGCATTTCAATTAATGCAAATAAACCTAGCTTGTCATACGCAACAGCCCAAGGATATAAAAATAAAGTTTCTACATCAAAGATCACAAACAATAAAGCGAAAATATAATAACGAGCATGAAACCGAATATTTGCATCATGAAAAGGCTCAATTCCACTCTCATACGTCGTCGCCTTTGCTGCACTTGGTTTATTTGGGCGCAGCATCCTTCCTAATGTAAGAGCCACTACCGGCAGCAATATACCTAATAGCAAGAAAATCAAAACGATCATATAACTATTTTCATATACACTTGCCATTGTGAAACCCTCCCCCCTAAATTAAGAACAAGTTCACATAGTAAACAATATGTCCTAGTTGCAGTAATTATTATTTTTAAATTTTTCTAAATAATGCAACTATTCTAATCATTATAGCAAACTTCAAATTCCTATGTCGATATGTTGGGAGACAGAAACAAGAATTATTAAAATCTATCTTTACAACTTGCTATAATTGTGCAAAATAAATATAAAACTTATATATGCTTTTCAAGAAACCGTAGGTGATATAAATGAAAAAACAAACACATGTAAGTATTCTTATAAGCATTGTATTGCTGTCTATAACGCTTCACTATGTAGCAATGCCTTTTGTATATGAATACTCATTTCCTTTTCAGCTATTAATCGGAACGAGCACCCTATTAATTGATATTATCGCTTGTAGTTATATACTTTATTTTTCAAACATGAAAGAAGGGCTATCTCGTTTATTTTGGATCATATTATCTGTTGGAGCTCTCTCTTATTTTATCGGTGATATAGTCGTTGCCTATCAGCGTTTAATTGTAAAGGACTTCTATACGTTCGTTGATCCATCTGACTTTTTTTACTTACTTTTTTTAGTTAGCTTTACGTTTGCCTTTCTATACGAAATCATTTATAACCGAGATTTATTAGAAAAACTTTTTATGCTATGTGATATTTGTATTATCGTTACAGCCCAATTTACTTTAAGTTACTACTTACTTATTGAACGAACTATTCATATCTTTACAACATCCTATATCGACATATTTGTTCAACTTACCTATCCAATGGCTGATTTACTCTTTCTCTTAATAGGAATCAACCTTTTATTCAAACCACTATCCTTATTACCTAAAAAGGTCGGTGCACTTCTTGGCAGTGCTTTAATTTTATATGCTACTACAGATGCGATTTATGCTTATATAAAATACTTCATACCAGAGTATTCTATGTTTACAGTTACTCCTTTCTATCAAGTAACCTTAGTACTAGTAGCAATCGCCTGTATTCTCCATACAAAAAAGCCTGAAAAACAAGAACAAGTACTACTAACACCTAAAATTGGCGAATCAATCCGATTATCATTACCGTATATTTCGGTAGTAATGCTTATTGTTTTTATATTAGTTGAATACGTTTTTGCGCCTATTATAGTAATCGGACTTATAATAACTTTTTCTTTCGTTCTCATACGTCATAGTTTAGTTCGAAAACAAAATAAAATATTATTGATCGCTCAAATGCAATTCAACTCAGAACTCGAGAAACAAATTAAACTACGTACAGAAGATTTAGTAGAACAGAAAAATGAACTCTATCATAATCAACAAATGTTTAAATCTTTATACGAGCATCATCCAGATCCAATTTTTACATTAGATTTGTACGGTAATTTTCTCAAAGTAAATAACGCTGGTACTACTTTACTCGGTTATCAAACGAATGAATTATTAAACCAGCCTTACTATTCACTCATATACGAAGAAGATTTAGAAGAAATGATTAACGCCTTTCATCGCGTGAAAAAGGGATATTCTATTTCTTTAGAAATACGGGCTTACCATAAAAACAGAGATATTTACTACTTGCACGTTACCGCCGTACCGATCTTTTTAAAGGAGAAAATTTCTGGGGTTTATTTAATGATTAAAGATATTACAGAAAGCAAACAACAACAAGAACAAATCAACTTCCTAGCATACCATGATACTTTAACAGAGCTTGCAAATCGACGTGCATTTCATCAACATTTAGAACAGGCAATTGCACGAGCAAAAATATCGAAAAAGCCTTTTGCTGTTATGTTTCTCGACCTAGACCGTTTTAAAGTTATTAATGATACCCTCGGTCATCGAGTAGGAGACCTATTGCTCATCGCAGTAGCAAAAAGGCTCGAAAGAATAGCAACATCAAATATGAAACTCGCGCGGCTAGCTGGGGATGAGTTCACAATCCTTATCGAGAATTACAAAAAAAAGCCAGATGTCCAAAAAATAGCTGATAGGATTGTAGCGGCCATGAATGAGCCATTTGAAATCGAAAATCAACATTTACAAATCTCACCGAGCATCGGAATTGCAATATATCCTGAAGCAGGTGAAGATGCGCTATCCATTTTGCAGCATGCTGATATGGCCATGTACGAGGCAAAGAATAAAGGAAAAAACGGTAGCTCTCTTTACACGAAAGAACTATATAAAAAAATGGAACGAAAAGCTCGAATTGAAAAAGATTTGCCAATCGCTTTAGTAAACAAAGAATTTTATCTCGTTTATCAACCACAAATTGATACGACAACAAATAAAATTATCGGTGCTGAAGCTTTAATACGATGGAAACACCCGCTATTAGGTGACATTTCACCATGTGAGTTTATTCCAATTGTAGAAGAGACGCCACAAGTAGTCCCACTTGGACATTGGGTATTACAAGAAGCTTGTCTCCAATTAAAAATATGGCATACCTTTGGCTACCAAAATTTAAAAATAAGTGTTAATTTATCCGCAAAAGAATTCCGGCAAGATCAATTAATCGAAAACATTTCACAAATATTAAACGACGTGCAAGTCAACCCAAAATATGTAACACTTGAGTTAACAGAAAGAATTGCAATGATTGACGAGAAAGAAACGTTATTGAGACTGAAGCAATTAAAAGAGTACGGTATCCAAACTTCCATTGATGACTTCGGTACTGGGTATTCTTCTCTTGCTTATTTATCAATTTTTCCAATCGACACATTAAAAGTACCGAGAGAATTTACACAATTAGCTGATCATCGTCCTGAAGAACGAGCCATCGTTTCTACAATACTTTCCCTCGCAAATACTTTAAATCTTTCAGTCGTTGCCGAAGGAATTGAAACTGAAAAACAGCTTAAGTTTCTGCAAAAACATAACTGTAAATATATGCAAGGTTACTATTTCAGTAAACCACTTACTAGTAATCAATTTATAAAATTTCTACAAAAAACCCCCAGTATGAACAAATAATTCATACTGGGGGTTTTATAGTGCTAAATTTTTTTCTCATAATATTCTTCTGCAATCTCTTCGTAAAAAGCTGCAGATGTCGTATAGAAATATGGAATTAACCATAAGAATCCAATCCCTAACGTAATACAACTTAATATAAACCAGCCAATAAAACTTAAACATAAAATGAAATACTCCATCTTATGTCCATCCATCATACGACGACTTTCTGTAATAGCTTGGTTCAGTGAATACTCAGGATGATCGTTTATAATAAAGTATGTCATCGCATAAGAAAATGATTTAATAATACCTGGAATAATGAACAATAACGTCCATAAGAAAAGATAAAGATTTACTAATAAATATAATAAAAATGATTTTAGAAATCTCTTTCCCTCTGAAAACCAAATGAATACATTACCAATACTAGCTTGCTTTTCACGAAGGATATTTAAACCAAGGTAATATCCACCTAAAGTTAACGGTCCAGTAACAAAAAATGAAAGAATATTCGTTGAAAGTGAACCATTTGTTTTTTGCCAACCGAAAATTAAAGAAAATCCCCAATCAACACTAAAACTAAAAGCCGTGATAAGAATTGAAATGAGTAGTGTAGCTCCAACAGCTAATCCCCATTTCCCTTCTAATGAATCTAGTGCTTCTCCTTTTAAATCACTAATCATGCGTAGCCTCGCCTCCTATACACAATAATTCTATTAGTATAGCATGTTCCTATTGAAATTCACCTTTTGAAATGTAGCGATAAAAGTGTGCTGTCGTCGTACTCATATACGGACTAAGCCAAAGAAATCCTATTCCAAAAGTAAGCAGCGCTAAAATAGCCCATCCTATGAAGCTCAGCCATAAAAGAAACAAATCTAACTTATGACCCTTCATAAGATTCTTACTTTCCTTCATCGCCTGCGAAACACTATATTCTGGATTTTCAATCATCACATAGTACGTCAGTGCATAAGAAAAATACATCACAATCATACCAACAATTGAAATTGCTAATAGTACGAAGAAAGCTATTGCAAATGACGTATTCCCTTCTTCACCTAACAATGCAAATAAGCCTATTAACAGCATCGGAATCCATGTACCTGTATATAACAAAATCGCAAGCATTGCCCACATTGTTTTCATCATTCTTTTAAAGCCACGAAATCCTTCGAATAAGTAATCTACTTTAGCATCTTCTCGTTTACTAATCTGTAAAAATACATTTGTATAACCATATGACGTAATCCCATACGATGCGTTACTCAAAATTATCATAATGCAATAAAAAATTCCAAAGGTAATACCTGCTCCAATTGACATCGTTTCCTCTTCAAATGATCCAGTTAAGCTTACAACTGAGAGAAATATAATAATTCCTGGAATTAATAGTATAAGCATTGCAGCCAGCGAAACAACATAACTTAAAATAAAATATAAAATTGTTGATCCAACACCTAGTCCCCATTTTCCCTTTAAAGAGTACAATGCTTCTCGCTTCATTTCACCAATCATTGATCCATCCCCTTTATGAAATATAAATTGTTGTACACTTCTACTTATACAAGCATCAATATAATTATACCAGTTTTGTAAAATTATCCATAAAATACACAAAAAAAAATCCGTAAAGGCAAAGCCCTTACGGATTTTTTTACTTCATATCGGAAACGTTCAAACGGTTCACAGCACGTTGTAATGCCATTTCTGCACGTTTAAAGTCAACATGTGCTTGTTTATCTTGCAGACGTTGCTCAGCGCGACGCTTCGCTTCATTTGCGCGATGGATATCGATATGGTTTGCTTCTTCAGCAGATGATGATAATACAGTCACTTTATCTGGACGAACTTCGATAAAGCCACCGCTTACTGCTACATAATCAGTGTGTCCACCATTTTTCAGACGAACTGCACTAATTTTTAATGGTGCAACAGTTGGAATGTGGCCTGGTAAGATCCCCATTTCCCCACTCTCTGCTTTTACACTTACCATTTCTACCTCTTTTTCGTAAACCGGTCCATCAGGAGTTACAATACTGACTGGAAATGTCTTCATACTTCGTCCCTCCTAAGGCCTTACGCCATCATTTTCTTCGCGTTTTCAATAACTTCTTCAATGCCACCTACTAAGCGGAATGCATCTTCTGGAAGGTCATCATATTTTCCTTCTAGAATTTCTTTGAAACCACTAACTGTATTCTTTACAGGTACGTAAGAACCTTTTTGACCTGTAAACTGCTCAGCTACGTGGAAGTTTTGAGATAAGAAGAATTGAATACGACGAGCACGATGTACAACTAACTTATCTTCTTCAGATAACTCATCCATACCTAAGATAGCGATGATATCTTGAAGCTCTTTATAACGTTGTAAAGTTTGCTGTACTTGACGAGCTACTTCATAATGTTCTTCTCCTACGATTTCTGGAGAAAGTGCACGAGATGTAGATGCTAATGGATCTACGGCTGGGTAAATACCCATTTGCGTTAAACGACGCTCTAAGTTTGTTGTTGCATCTAAGTGAGCGAACGTTGTAGCTGGTGCTGGGTCAGTATAGTCATCGGCTGGTACATATACCGCTTGGATAGACGTGATAGACCCTTTATTTGTAGATGTAATACGCTCTTGTAATTGACCCATTTCTGTTGCAAGTGTTGGTTGGTAACCTACCGCAGATGGCATACGACCAAGAAGGGCAGATACTTCAGAACCCGCTTGCGTGAAACGGAAGATGTTATCGATGAACAGAAGTACGTCTTGTCCTTGCTCATCACGGAAATGCTCAGCCATTGTTAAGCCTGTTAATGCAACACGTTGACGTGCTCCAGGTGGCTCGTTCATTTGTCCGAATACCATCGCAGTTTTCTTGATTACGCCAGAATCGCTCATTTCGTGGTATAAGTCATTACCCTCACGAGTACGCTCACCTACACCAGCGAATACAGAGATACCACCGTGCTCTTGTGCGATGTTGTTAATTAATTCCTGAATTAATACTGTTTTACCTACGCCGGCACCACCGAATAGGCCGATCTTACCACCCTTAATGTAAGGAGCAAGTAAGTCTACTACTTTAATACCAGTTTCAAGAATTTCTACTTTAGTAGATAATTCTTCGAATGCAGGTGCTTGACGGTGAATTGGATCACGATGTACATCTGCAGGAACCTCACCATCTAAGTCAATTGCATCACCTAATACGTTAAATACGCGACCAAGTGTTACATCACCAACTGGTACAGAGATTGGTTTACCAGTATCTTCTACTTCTGTGCCACGAACAAGTCCATCTGTGGAAGACATTGCAACTGTACGAACTGTATCATCACCTAAATGAAGTGCAACTTCAAATGTTAAGTTAATACTTCCGTTTTCGTTGCTTTGTTTTACCGTAAGGGCGTTGTAGATTTCTGGTAGCTTTCCGCCATCAAACTTAACGTCTACAACCGGACCCATGATTTGCGTAACGCGCCCTTTATTCATCGGGTTCCCTCCTAGCTTTCTTTTAATTAGCCAACTTTCTACGAGCAGCTAGCTTTTAATTTTTTATTGGTTTATAGCTTACGCGACTCTTTTGACAGAGCCGCTTCCGCTTTTTAATACTATTCTAACGCTGCTGCTCCACCAACGATTTCCGTAATTTCTTGCGTAATCGCTGCCTGACGCGCACGGTTGAATGAAAGTGTAAGTGAATCGATAACTTCCATTGCGTTGTCTGTAGCACTCTTCATTGCTGTCATACGCGCTGCGTGTTCACTTGCTTTACCGTCTAGTAATGCACCGTACACTAAGCTTTCTGCGTATTGTGGCAATAGTACTTTTAAAATTTCTTCTTCAGAAGGTTCGAATTCATAAGCTGTCGTCGGTTTGTCAGACGCCACATCAGTAAGCGGTAAAATTTTATTTTCCGTTACCTCTTGTGAAATTTTACTTACGTAATGGTTGTAGTAAATGTACAGCTCATCATAAGCACCATCTGCAAACATCGCAATTGCTCGAGAAGCAAGGTCTTTAATATCAGTAAATGATGGGTGGTCAGATAATCCAACTACTTCATCAATAATGTTAAAGCCGCGACGTTTTAAATAATCACGTCCTAGTCGTCCAAGCACAATAATAGAATATTGGTTTGAATCCATATTATGACGTTCACGAATTACGTTACTTACTGTACGTAATACGTTACTGTTATAACCACCTGCTAGTCCGCGATCAGACGTAATAACGATGTATCCTGTACGCTTTACAGGACGCGCATTTAGCATTGGATGATTAATCCCTTTGCTTCCTTGCGCAATGCTCGCTACTACTTCTTGAATCTTTTCCATATACGGAACGAAAGATTTAGCATTTTGCTCTGCACGGTTTAACTTAGATGCAGATACCATCTCCATCGCTTTCGTAATTTGACTCGTTTTCTTTGTCGAGTTAATCTTCGCTTTTATATCGCGTAAAGATGCCACAGGTTTTCACCACCTTTTTTCCGGAAGTTGGCACGATTAGTAAGAATCCTCTTCCTAATCTACGTTGCAAGATATTCTTGCTCATGATTGAAGGAAAAGAATAGGTGCACCTACTCTTTTCCTTTACATGACCTTTAGCAATCTCAGAGCCCGAGATGCCTTTTATATATACTATCTAGCTCCAGCGGCTTGAATGCTCGGTGGCTTCACTTCTTCCTACGAGGCAAACACCGCCTCTTCGTCAGAAGCTCCATCCCCCTCACATTCAGAACGAGCCGCTTCCGCTTTTATTAATCTAGTTCCGCCTCCTAGCCCCTTTCGTCTAAGAACCTTCCCCACAAGAAGGTAAAAAGCACCTTCTGTGAGAAAGAACCTTAGCCGATGAGGCTGAACAGTCGGCTTCACTTTTTATTATTATTCAGAAGCTACGAATACTTTTTTAAATCCATTGATTGCTGCTGCAAATTTGTCGTCATCTGCAAGTTTCTTAGTTGTGCGGATTTCTTCTAATAAGTCAGTCGCATTAGAATCTAACCAAGCATGGAATTCTTCTTCAAAACGAGTGATATCTACTACTGGGATATCATCTAGGAATCCACGTGTTAAAGCGTAAAGAATGATAACTTGTTTCTCTACACGTAATGGTTTGTGTAATCCTTGTTTTAATACCTCAACAGTACGAGCACCACGGTTTAATTTCGCTTGAGTTGCTTTATCAAGGTCAGAACCGAACTGAGCGAACGCTTCTAACTCACGGTAAGATGCAAGGTCAAGACGAAGTGTACCTGATACTTTACTCATTGCTTTAATCTGAGCAGATCCACCTACACGAGATACAGAAGTACCCGCATCGATCGCTGGACGTACGCCA
This sequence comes from Bacillus sp. EB V-12, assembly GCF_056158125.1. Lineage (NCBI taxonomy): Bacteria > Bacillati > Bacillota > Bacilli > Caryophanales > Bacillaceae > Bacillus > Bacillus sp. EB V-12. The sequence goes on from NZ_JBUXJL010000007.1 coordinate 105,439, forward strand.
GAGAAGAATAGGTCAGATTGTAAGAAGATTTGTCCATCCGTAATAGAAATTACGTTTGTTGGGATGTATGCTGATACGTCCCCTGCTTGTGTTTCGATGAAAGGTAGTGCAGTTAAAGAACCGCCGCCTTTTGCATCACTTAATTTTGCTGCACGCTCTAATAAGCGAGAATGTAAGTAGAATACATCCCCTGGGTAAGCTTCACGACCTGGAGGACGACGTAATAGTAATGACAGCTCACGGTAAGCCGCTGCTTGTTTTGATAAGTCATCATATACTACTAATACGTGTTTACCATTGTACATGAACTCTTCACCCATTGTTACACCAGCGTAAGGAGCTAGGTATAATAATGGAGCTGGTTGAGAAGCAGATGCAGTTACAACGATTGTGTACTCTAATGCACCGTGCTTACGTAGTGTTTCTACTACGTTACGTACAGTTGATTCTTTTTGTCCAATTGCTACATAGATACAAATCATATCTTCATCTTTTTGGTTAATGATTGTATCAAGTGCAACCGCTGTTTTACCAGTTTGACGGTCACCGATGATTAACTCACGTTGACCACGGCCAATTGGTACAAGAGCATCGATCGCTTTAATACCTGTTTGAAGTGGCTCATGAACAGATTTACGATCCATTACACCTGGTGCTGGACTTTCAATTGGACGAGTGTTTGTTGTATTGATTGGGCCTAAACCATCAACTGGTTGACCTAATGGGTTTACAACACGACCAATTAGTTCTTTTCCTACCGGTACTTGCATGATGCGACCAGTACGACGAACTTCGTCACCTTCACGAATTTCTGTGTAAGGTCCTAAAATGATAATACCTACGTTGTTTTCCTCTAAGTTTTGTGCTAGTCCCATAACGCCGTTAGAGAACTCTACAAGTTCACCAGCCATAACGTTATCAAGACCATGAGCACGCGCGATACCGTCACCAACTTGGATAACTGTACCAACATCACTAACTTCGATTTCAGACTGATAGTTCTCGATTTGTTGCTTTATCAGTGCGCTAATTTCTTCAGCTCTGATGCTCATGTGCTTCACCCCTATCTATTCTTCATTAATTCACGCTGAATACGTGCTAATTTTCCTTGTAAACTTCCGTCATAAATGCGATTTCCAATACGTACTTTAATGCCGCCTAGTAAATCTTCATCTACAACATTTTTCACGCGAATTGCATCTTTTCCTGTTCTCTTCGCAAATGCTTCTGCAATGTTAAGCTTCTCTTCTTCTGATAGAAGACGAGTAGAATATACAGTTGCGTCCGCTACGTTACGTTCTTCATTAGCAAGAACAACATATTCATCTGCAATTTCAGGTAAGATATCAATGCGTTTGTTATCAATTAAAATATATAACGTATTTAAAATAGATTCAGAAACAGATCCGAATACGTTTGCAAGAAACGTTTTCTTTTGTTCCTTTGAAATGTTCGGTTGCGTTAAAAAGCTATGTAGTTCTCCGTTCTTTACATAAACGTTTTGTACAAGGCGTAATTCCTCTTCAAACATTTCTAATACGTGTTTTTCTTTAGCAATTTTAAAAAGAGCGACAGCATAACGTTTTGCTACAATCCCATTGCTCATCGCGCTTCTCCTACTTCTTTAATATAATCGCGAATTAACTTCACTTGATCTTCTTCTTTTAACTCTTTTTCAATTACTTTAGAAGCAATTTGAACAGATAAAGAAGCAACTTGTTCTTGTAAAGCAGCAATTGCTTGCTCTTTTTCGCGTTGAATTTCTTGTACAGCAGATGCTTTAATTGATTCTGCTTCTTCTTTCGCAGCAGCAACAATAACATCTTTTTGATCTACAGCTTGCTTTTTCGCTCTTTCGATTAACTCTTGTGCTTCAACACGTGATTGTTTTAACATTTCACGTTGTTCTTCTACTAATTTCTTCGCCTCAGCATTACTTCTTTCTGCAGCGTCGATTTCATTAGTAACATGCTCTTCACGTTCTTTCATAATTCCCATTAAAGGACCCCACGCAAATTTGCGTAGCATTACTAATAGAAGTAAGAAAATGAACAATGTATAAGCAATCGTTCCAAATGGAATGGCAGCACCTAATAATAAAGTTGGCACAAGGATTCACTCCCTTCAAAATATCTAAATTGATCATATGAAAAAAAAAGACATACGTTTCATTCATAAAGCAATGGCGAAGAAAGTTCGGAAAAACACTCTTCGCCATCTATGTAAGGGGAGTCTCCCTTATTTGTTCATTACGATGAATGCAATAACTACACCGATGATTGGAAGTGCCTCAACTAAAGCAACCCCGATGAACATAATTGTTTGAAGTGCGCCTTTTAATTCTGGTTGACGAGCAACACCTTCGATTGTACGTGATACGATAAGACCGTTACCAATACCTGCACCTAATGCTGATAAACCAATTGCAATTGCAGCTGCGATTACACCTAAACTCATTTAATTTGTCCTCCTTTGTATTATAAAAAAATAAATTTTTTCTTACTTAAATTATATTAATGGTCATGGCTTACTTTATGAGCCATATAAACCATCGTTAACATAACGAAAATAAATGCTTGGATTGATCCAACGAATACACTGAATCCCATCCATGCTAACATTGGTACAAGCGCACCTAATGCCCCAAGGACTGATGCTCCGCCCAACTTAGCAAGTAATCCTAATAAGATCTCACCTGCATAAATGTTACCAAATAAACGAAGACCTAACGTTAATGTGTTAGCAAACTCCTCAATAACCTTTAATGGGAATAAGAATTTCATAGGTTGGAAATAACCTTTTACGTACTCTTTCGTACCCTTCATCTTAATTCCATAATAATGGGTGAGGGTAACTACCATCACGGCTAATGTTAATGTAACTGCTGGATCAGACGTTGGTGATCTCCACCATGCAATATGTTCGCCAGCTTCAGTTGCTGAATACATGAATGGTAAACCAAGGAAGTTCGATACGATGATAAACATGATAAGCGTAACGCCAAGCGTTAAGAAACGTCCACCTGTTTTCCAGTCCATCGTACTATTGATAATCCCTTTCACGAAGTCAAACACCCATTCCATGAAGTTTTGCATCCCGGTTGGGCGAAGAGCTAAGCTGCGAGTTCCGATAACAGCGATTAAGAAAACAATAACTGCTGCTACAGTAACCATCATAACTGATGACAAATCGAACGTTAAACCTAGAAATTCAACTAATTTACCGTGTTCCACTAGTAATTCACCTCTCTTCCCTGCTCTTATACTCTAAATAAAGAAAATCTATGATCATGACAAGGTATCCTGTCAGCAATCCTACACCTAGGCCCCACATCGCGATTAACTCTTGATATTTGGCTGCAAATAAAATTAATAACCCAATCGTGGCGAATCTTGAATATGTACTTACCGCTGTTGCCTTGAACTTCACGTTTTCTCCATTTGTTACGCGATCTAGCAGCTTGTCTGTTCTACGTGCAATGATGCGCAAACTAAGAAAACTGAAAATCGTCCCGATAATCAGTCCAAGAAATACATCCTTGTAAGAGGTAAATCCCCATCCTAGCACTAGAAGCGCAAGCAAGTAGTACATATATTTCTTTTGTCTTTGGACAAGTCCATGTACGTCTATCATCATTGCTCTCCCGAATAGTAATGTCGAATGAGTCGAATCATTGCGTATACCCCTGTTCCTAGTCCGAGTAATAACCCTATAATAAGAAACAACGGAAACGTTCCAACCTTATTATCAATCCACTGCCCACCAAAGATTCCAACAAGAATAGAACCGACTAATTGAGCAAGAATACCTGACATTAAAGCATAAGCTTTTATATGGCTGCGATCGTTTTTTTGCAAGGATTCATCCCTCCAATATGTAACCCTCATTCACGATGTGTTAATAATAACTCATTTTTTTGCATAAATCCTATACAAAACAAAAAGTTTACATTTTCGTCACGGAATAGATGTAATTTTGTCACTGAAAGCCCTACCATCTATCCCCGTTGTTAGCATACAATAGGGTATTAACAGTGTCAACGAGAAATCGTAAAAAATCTAAAAATTTGAGTATTAGGCATTTCCTCCCAAAAATGAAAACGTTCCCCTTCTAAATACTGGTTACATATATGCAATTTCTAACAGTTTTCTCTTTATAATAGAAGGAAATGTTCACAAGTTTGTCACTATTATATTTTCGAGATATAACGCTTTTCTTCCATAATATAGTGTTCCTCAGACGTAAGACTTCTATATTATATGTGAGGTGTATGCAACTTATGTTGTATATACGATGTATATTTATCCTCTCCCCCTCCCCTACTTGCTTACAGCAAAAAAGACGAGCTGGGGAATCTCCCCTGCTCGTCAGTTGTCTTACTTCGTTCCGAATAAACGGTCACCAGCATCACCAAGACCTGGTACTACATATCCGTGGTCATTTAATTTCTCATCTAATGCTGCTACATAAATATCAACATCAGGATGTTCTTCTTGTACTACTTTTACCCCTTCTGGAGCTGCAACGATACACATTAATTTAATTTGTTTCGCACCGCGCTTTTTCAGAGAGTTAATTGCTTCAGCCGCAGAACCACCTGTTGCTAGCATCGGATCTAGTACGATAAAGTCACGCTCTTCTACATCCGTTGGAAGTTTCACATAGTATTCTACCGGTTGCAATGTTTTAGGGTCACGGTATAAACCAACGTGTCCTACTTTTGCTGCTGGAATTAATTTCAGAATTCCATCAACCATTCCTAAACCTGCACGTAAAATCGGAATTAAACCAAGTTTTTTACCAGCGATCACTTTTGTTGTCGCTTTGCTTACAGGTGTTTCAATTTCAATGTCCTTAAGTGGAAGGTCGCGAGTAATTTCGAAAGCCATTAAGCTTGCTACTTCGTCCACTAATTCACGAAAATCTTTCGTACCTGTATTCTTATCGCGAATATATGTAATCTTATGTTGAATTAACGGGTGATCAAATACATACAGTTTTCCCATGTGAATCTCTCCTTTAGATGATATTCATGCGTTTGCACGCTTTTTTACACTATTTACGATTGTAAAGAAAACGCTACTAATATTCAAGGGCAAATTTGGCAAAATCATGATTTTACAATGAATCTATCTAGTATCTTTACCAATTATGGGAGCTGTATCCTTCATTATATCGCCAAAATTTATTCATCATTTGTATACATACTTTAAAAATAATATATGTCCAAAAAAAAGACCGCCAAAACAATTAAGTCTCGGCAGTCTTCTTCAATCTATTATAGATTTGGATACATTGGGAATTTGCTAGTTAACGCTTCTACACGCTTACGTACTTCTTCTAACGCAGCTTCATTTTCATGATTTTTTAATGTATAAGCAATAAGTGACGCAATTTCATCCATTTCTTCTAAACCGAAACCACGAGATGTTACAGCTGCTGTACCGATACGTACACCACTTGTTACAAATGGGCTTGCTGTTTCAAATGGAATTGTATTTTTGTTCACTGTAATACCAACTTCATCTAATACGTGCTCTGCTACTTTACCTGTGATTTCTAAGTTACGAACATCAATCAAGATTAAGTGATTGTCTGTTCCGCCAGAAACAAGTGTAAGTCCTTCTTTTTGAAGACCTTCAGCTAAGCGGTTCGCATTGTTAATGATATTTTGTGCATATGTTTTGAAATCATCTTGAAGTGCTTCACCAAATGCAACAGCTTTTGCAGCGATTACGTGCATAAGTGGACCACCTTGAATACCAGGGAAGATTGATTTATCAATTTGTTTTGCAAATTGCTCTTCACATAAAATCATACCACCACGCGGACCACGTAACGTTTTATGTGTTGTCGTTGTAACGAAATGTGCATGTGGTACTGGATTTGGATGTAAACCAGCAGCTACTAAACCTGCGATATGTGCCATATCAACCATTAAATAAGCGCCCACTTCATCTGCAATCTCACGGAATCGCTTGAAATCGATAACACGAGGGTATGCACTTGCACCTGCAACGATTAATTTTGGTTTATGTTCTTTCGCTTTTGCTAATACATCATCGTAATTAATACGGTGAGAGTCAGCATCCACGCCATATTCTACGAAATTATATTGTACTCCACTGAAGTTAACAGGGCTTCCGTGTGTTAAGTGACCACCATGAGATAAGTTCATACCAAGTACTGTATCGCCTTGCTCTAAAATCGTGAAGTATACTGCCATGTTCGCTTGTGCACCAGAGTGTGGTTGAACATTTACGTGCTCTGCGCCGAAAATTTCTTTCACGCGATCACGTGCGATATCTTCTACTACGTCTACGTGTTCACAGCCACCATAGTAACGTTTTCCAGGATATCCTTCAGCATACTTATTCGTTAAAACAGAACCTTGTGCCTCCATTACTGCTTCACTTACGAAGTTTTCCGAAGCAATTAACTCAATCTTTGAACGCTGTCTTCCTAGTTCTGCCTCAATTGCAGCAAATACCTTTTCATCTTGACGTTTTAAATGATCCACCAAAATCCCCCTTTTCTGAACGAATTACATCGATTCCCAACAGTTTTTTCTTATTTATTCAGAAAAAACGAAAATTCAGGTTGTAATTCTTTCGAACCTTCATGTTTTCAACTACATTCTAACATGACTTTCTATATCATAAAAGAAAAAAAAGACCGAAAATCGGTCTTTTCTTTCTTCTATTATAAAGTCAGACAACATACCTTTTACCTTATGATAAACAGGTACTATATGACTTCCTAATTTCTCATATTTAACGGCAAGTGGTAGTCTCTTCCACTGCCGCATAGACAGCACGTGCTCCACCAATTAGTTTTCCACGTGTTTTGGCCATCGTTACATGCGCACTTCCAATTTCCTTCACACTTGTACGAACCGGAACAGCTACATGCTTTAAATGCATACCGATAAATGTATCACCAATATCCATTCCTGCATCAGCTTTAATAAACTCAACTACTACCGGATCTTTCAAATTGTGATACGCGTATGTCCCCAATGCACCACCTGCTGATCTAACAGGCGTAACTGTTACAATTTCAAATTGATATTTTATCGCTACTTCTCTCTCAACTACTAAAGCACGGTTTAAATGCTCACAACATTGAAACGCTAATTCAATACCTGTTTGCTCTTGAAATTGTTTTAACTCAGAGAAAATCGCCTCTGCTACTTCCATCGTTCCTGATGTTCCAATTCTTTCGCCTAGCACTTCGCTCGTGCTACAACCCACTACAAAAACTTGACCGCTTTGTAATGAAGCTTGTTCTTGGAAATCAGAAAGCGACATTTGTAGCTGTTCTCTTACCTTTACGATTTCTGTCATTACGCCTCTTCCTTTCACAGGTTGGTTCACCAAATTATATTTCACACTACTGATAGTTAGAATCTATTACTTTGTTTCGTATGTTTTAATTTTTCCTACGCGGTTTTCGTGACGACCACCTTCATAATCAGTTGTTAACCAGATTTTCGCGATATCACGCGCTAGACCAGCACCAATTACACGCTCGCCCATTGCTAGCATGTTAGTGTCATTATGCTCTCTCGTCGCTTTAGCGCTGAAAGTATCATGAACTAACGCACAACGGATACCATTTACTTTGTTTGCTGCGATTGACATACCAATGCCTGTCCCACAAACTAAAATACCACGATCTACTTCACCATTCGCTACCATTTCAGCTGCTGGAAACGCAAAGTCAGGGTAATCAACAGAACCAGCTTCACATTCACAACCTAAATCAATATATTCAATATTTAACTCTTCTAATAAACTTACAAGTTCTTTGCGGATATTCATACCGCCGTGATCAGATGCTATTACTACTTTCATTTTTACCCCTCCAAAGTTTCAATCAATTATCTTCATTTCACACTCGCTACCTCATATAGGAAGAAGTGATCTCCAATATCGTATTATACACGAAACATCAACCTACTGAATGTTTTTTCAGTAAAGTTTGTACAAGTTTTTCCATTTCATCTAACGTTTCTTTATAAATAGAAAGCGAGCCTCCAAATGGATCTGAAATGTCCTTGCCTATACCTTCAGTTAATCCATATAACGTATTTAATTTCTTTTCAACGCTCGGATAATGCCCAAGTACAATTTGCTTATGGTTTTCTGTCATCGTTACGACAATATCAGCCCAATCAAGCAAAGTTTCATTTACTTGCCGCGCCGCATGATCAATTGAAATTCCTTTTTCAGCTAAAGCTTCCTTCGCATGTACCGATGCATCGCTCCCAGGATAGGCGAAAACACCAGCAGATTGCACTTCAAACTTATCTCCTCCGTGATGACGAAGCAACGCCTCAGCCATTGGACTACGACATGTATTGCCAGTACAAACAAATAACACTCGTTTCATTCAAACCCACCCCTATATTCGATTTCTTATCATTCATCATAACTTACATTAGAATAGAACAAAAGAAATGTGAATATACAAAAGGCGCATTTCTCTTATATTTTTTCTAAGAAAAATGCGCCTTATCCACATATATGTGAAACCCTATTTCCAAGTGCCTAGAGTATTTTAACATACATACTGAACACGCAACAAAAATAAGGAATCCATTTCATACGAAACGGATTCCTCTTATATTGCAATTATTTCATTGTAACTTTCATTACTTCTGTTGAACCTTTTGTAGCTGCTACGCCTACAGTTGTCTTAATAGACTCAGCTGCATCTGTGTTTGTAATAACAATTGGAGTAATTGTGCTTTTCGCTTTTTCACGGATTAATTCTAAGTCGAATGAGATTAATTTATCTCCAGCTTTTACAGCTTGGCCTTCAGAAACGTGAGCTTCGAAACCTTCACCTTCCATTTTTACAGTTTCTAATCCAACGTGGATTAAAATTTCTGTACCGTTTTTCGCTTTAATTCCGATAGCATGTTTTGTGTGGAATAATTGTACGATTTCACCATCAACTGGAGATACAACTACACCTTCAGTAGGATCGATTGCAACACCGTCACCCATCATACGACCAGCAAATACTGGATCTGGTACTTCTTCAATATTTTTCACTGCTCCAGTTAATGGAGCTACGATTGTTTCTTCATTTGTTTTTGAACCAAGACCGAATAATTTTTTAAACATAGGATAGTCCTCCTTATAATTTACCTAAAAGTTTATAGGGCAATCCCTAGTAAAACTCGGGATACATGTAAGACTTCATACTTCGAATATTATACTGTAAAAACGCTTTCGAAATAAATTATGTCATTACTAATAGACTCTTATTGTAGCGCTTCACAAAATTCCAGTCAATTCTGATTGTCTGAATAACAATTAGAAGTTAACTTCTATTTATATTTTCTCTTTTTTTGCCCAACTTGTCTAGAGGTCTTTACTACATTTTATTTTTTGTTGTTAATTTGTAAAATTTAATTCAAACTTTTTTCAAAATCCACTTGACTATAGTAAGTAACTATTTTATTATTGCTTACGTAAGATAAGTTAATAACTTTTAGGAGGTTTTTAAAAATGATGGATTTCGGTCTACTTATTATTCGTCTTATTATAGGAATTACATTCATGGGTCATGGCGCTCAAAAATTATTTGGTTGGTTCGGCGGTTACGGTTTAAAAGGAACAGGTGGCTGGATGGAGTCAATCGGTTTACGTCCTGGTGTATTTATGGCATTTATGGCTGGCGCAACTGAATTACTAGGTGGTTTCTTATTCGCATCAGGTATTTTCATTGTAGTTGGTTCATTATTTATCGTTGGAACAATGTTAATGGCTATCTTCACTGTTCACGGAAAAAATGGTTACTGGGTAACACAAAATGGATATGAATATAACTTAATGTTAATCGCTGTTGCTGTTGGTGTAGCTTTAATCGGACCTGGCGCATACGTTTTACTTTAATTTTTATCTCAAATTTGAGATTCTTGAAAAAGAACTTACTTCATTACAATTGAAGTAAGTTCTTTTTATGAAACAAAATATTATTTCCAGCAGGATTTTCTCATCGTTATCTTGTAAACAAACAATAAGTATTCATATTTAGAAAGGGGATTACAAGCATGTTATCCATTAATCCAAATGAACAAACTGAAAAAGATAATTACAAATTACTTACTGGAAGTATCATCCCTCGTCCTGTCGCATTCGTTACTTCTGTAACAAAAGAAGGTGTACTAAACGGAGCACCATATAGTTATTTCAATATTGTCGCTGCTAATCCACCACTTATCTCAGTATCTGTACAACGAAAAGCAGGAGAAAGAAAGGACACTTCCCGAAACGCAATTGAAAAAGGAGAATTTGTCGTACATATTTCTGACGAATCATATGTAGCAGCAATTAACGAAACAGCAGCTAACCTCCCGCCAAATGAAAGTGAAATTGAACTAGCAAAACTAACACCAATTGAAAGTGAAGTCATCTCCGTTCCAGGTGTAAAAGAAGCAAATATTCGAATGGAATGCGTATTAGAACGTGCAATTCCACTTGGCGGAACGGAAGACTCACCAGCTTGTGATCTACTAATTGGACGCGTCGTTCGTTTCCACGTTGCCGAACATCTATATGAAAAAGGGCGCATTCACGCCGAAGGACTCAAACCAATAAGCCGCCTAGCAGGACACAACTATGCAAAATTAGGAGAACAATTTGAATTGGTTAGGCCAGTTTAAAAGTGGAAGTGGCTCGCTCAGAATCGCAGGGCATTGGAGCTCTCGACCTTGAAGCGCTTTTTGCTTCATGCGAAGAGCTAGCCCCTGGAACTGGATATATTTAAAAGCAATGGGGCTAGATTCCTCCCATCACTCAAATATAAAATCCCCTGCTTTTTAGCAGGGGATTTTATCATTGTAATTCTTCCTTCTTTTCCTCTAAAGTAGGCATTTTCTCTTTTTTCGGCTTCCCTAGCTTAATTACGAAGAAGTATAGGGAAAGCAATGTAATAAGAAAAACAATTAAAAACGGGTACGGAGAGTAAAAGGCACGCGCCGCCTCAGTCTTTCCCGCAACAAATTTCAATGACTCAATATCTAAAAACTCAGCAAACATTTGTACACCGAGCATACTAAACCAAAAAACAAAAAAACTAATAATAATACCAAAAACTTGCTTCAATCTCGTCATTCATCTCATCCTTTCTATATCTGTAATTTTTAGCGTAATAAATATAGTACAAACAAAATATTCACAGAAAGGAACTATCTCACCATTCACGAATTAACTTAATCCAACCTAACATCGAAATTTGCAAAATAATACCCCAAATTATAAGTCTTCTTAGCCATCGAGGAAAGAAGGTTAAAAATTTAACATACCATTCCAATAGCTTGTTCATAATTCCCTCCTACATAAAATTATATAGGAAAAAGGATATATAATCCAAACCCAACCAAAATGATACCACCTACTATCTCACCGTATGTACCGAGCATATCTTTCGCATGTCTCCCAATTAATAAACCAATCCACGCTAATAACATGCTAACAAATCCAAACAGTAAAATCGTAATAATTGTCTGTGCTCCATAAATACCAAGACTAAGCCCTACTGAGAAACTATCTATACTGACGCCAAATGCAAATACGAATAAACTAATTCCAATAGGGGCAGTTCGAGTCTCTTCATTTTGTAAAATGGTCGAATATACAATATAAAACCCTAGTCCGATTAATAAAATAGCACCCGCAAAATGTGCGATATCTCCATATTTCTCTGATAAAAAACGACCTAGTACCATTCCTATAAACGGCATAATAATATGAAATATACCTATCGTCATACCAATATACAGGATTTGTCTTAACTTTAGGGGCATCATCCCCATACCAAGACTCACCGAGAACGCATCCATCCCTAAGGCGAATGCCATAATTATTAAAGGTATTAGCTGTTCAAACGTCATTCATGCCCCTCCTTGGACGTGCTACTTCACAATATGCTTATCCAAGGAGAAATATTCTGTTTGCTAATCTTACCTTATCATTCAATAATAATATGATGTCCTGCCGCTTTTGTTAAACGATTCATAATTGCATTCCCTATTCCTTCATTAGGGAATGACTCACTAAAAATAACATCCACTTCACTTGCATCAAATGTTCTAAGTACATCATATAATTTAGTCGCAACGCTAGCTAAGTCACTTCTAACACCACAAGATAATATAACATCTGCACTATATACATACTGGTACTCTTCTGTCGTTAATACGCCTACTTTAAATCCTTCTTTCTTCTTCTCATCCACAAGATGCTGAATAAACTCACGTGAGCCCTCAACAATACTAAGTGGTGCTTTCGGCGCATAATGTGTGTATTTCATTCCAGGCGATTTCGGTTTTTCCTTCTCATCCTTTAAAGCTGGATCTAAAGAAACAGTACCTATCACCGCTTCTAATTGTTCTTTCGTAATCCCACCTGGACGTAATATTGTTGGAACCGTGCTTGTACAATCAATTACAGTTGATTCAACGCCTACTCCAGTTGCACCACCATCAACAATACCTGCAATCTTCCCATTCAAATCTTCATATACGTGAGAAGCTAATGTTGGACTTGGACGCCCTGAACGATTCGCACTTGGTGCCGCAACAGGTACATTCGCCTCTTCAATAAGAGCAAGTGCAATTGGATGATCAGGCATTCTTACTCCAACCGTATTAAGTCCTGCCGTCACCTTCTCTGAAATTCCTTCTTTTCTCGGCAAAATAATTGTTAATGGTCCTGGCCAAAAATGCGCCATTAACTTCTCTGCAACTGGTGGAATTTCTTTCACAATCCCATCTAACTGAGATTTTGTACCTATGTGGACAATGAGTGGATTATCACTCGGTCTTCCTTTCGCTTCGAAAATTTTCGCGATTGCTTCATCATCCATCGCGTTTGCCCCTAACCCATATACTGTTTCCGTAGGGAAAGCAACCGCCTCATTTTCTCTTAATAATTTTGCTGCTTCTTGTAACTGTGGATAATATTTTTTTCTTTCCACAACATTATCCACAACCCACATATTTGTATGCATTTTTTTCCACGTCCTTTTCTAGCCTTAAATACTTGTCTATTTTTAGTTTACTATGAGATTTATCCAAAAGACAAACAAGGTTTATCCACAAAATGTGGATAAACCTAATTAATCCGTGGATAACTTTGTGAATAGCTGACAATTTAGTATTATTGCATTCTGCTCTTTTATATTTTTACAAAAATGTTCTAGCTGTTGAATTCCCTCTGGAACCTCATCCTTTTCTATAGTAAAAAAGTCAAAGAACTGAAAGATCGGTACAGATTGTGGATGATTTGTTAGTAAGTACAATTGTTGAACACTTTTTTCTTTCATATACTGCAAAAACATTTCAAAAAAATATAAGAAAGTCTGTTTATCCACATGAGGTGTGAATAAACAAGAACGAATAAGTACATCTTCCCCACTTTGTTCATAACCAATTACAGCTCGTATTTCTTCCGCCTCTTCCAAAATCATAAATTGTGCGTACAACTCATTTATTTTATCATCTTTTTTATTAGCTTGTCCGAAAAAAGAATGTAATCTTTCCACATCTGCTTTCGTAGCAAAATACACTTTCTTCATAATAAATCCCTCCTCATTTTTATATATGAGGAGGGATTTATTAATAGTACTATTTAGAGAATAAAGATGTAAAAGCTTCTACAATAAACAATTTAACTTCTGGCTTTTCTTCTTCCTCTTCTACTTTTACATACTCATTTTGCTGTTCTTGTTTTTTCTCCACAGGTTTCTCCACTTTTTCCACATTTTTTGTTTCTTCTTTACTTACAGGCTGCTCTTCGACTTTTGTTTCATTTTTCACTACTTTCTTTTCAGAAGCTGTTACTTTTTTTACTGCTTCCCGCTTTACAACTTTCGTTTCTTTTACCTCATCCACTTTATTCTCTTCTGTATCTACTACTTCCTCATCTAGTTGTACCTGCTCCTCTTCAGGAGATTCCGCCTTCACAACGTGCTCTTCTTTTCTTACAGCTGTCCCGCTCGAAAAATCTAAGAAACACATTGGTGGAAATAATACACACCACCAGTTCGCCCCTTCACCTTCTCCAATTGTAATCAATACCGCTTCATATTCTCCTGCTGGATAAATAAAATTCCCATATACCTTTGTAGGAAACTTTACATTCTTACTAAATTTCACTTGAAATGATTCTTTACTTCCTTCTCTTTTTAACGTATTTTCCACCGTTTTCTCGATTTCTGGAATATGACTTTGAATTACTTTGCGCGCCTCTTCAAATGAAGTTAAATCCGCTACCCATCCATCAATTTGTGCTTTTACTTCATCACGCACTTTACGCTTTAATGCCTGGTCTTTATCTGAATCACTATTTGCTAAAATTCGTAATCGAACGGCCTCTTTCGGAATAACTGAAGGCCCTTTCGCATCAGCTTTCATATATCCAAACTGCACAAGTAACTGTGCACCAATTAATAGTATAAGAAGATAAGCAATAACTTGTTTTTTCATTTCCTCCACCGTCCCTTCTACAAACAGTGTGGACAGACTTTCATCTTTCTAAACTATTAAATTCAAAATCTATATGAATTTTTCCACAAAAAAATAGAGTAAGGTGTGAACCTTACTCCATCTCTGCAAATACCATACGATCTTTTCCGTTAATATCGAAAACAACCTCAACATGAGCATGTGGAAAAGCTTGTTGTAACAATCTTTTTACATCCTCACCTTGTCCTACTCCAATTTCAAACGCCACAATCGCTTTCTTCTGCAACACATTCGGCAATTCTTCCATAAAACGGCGATAGAAATCTAATCCGTCTTCACCACCAACAAGTGCTCTCTTCGGCTCATGCTCTTTCACAACAGGAGAAAGACCACGCCAATCCTCTTCCGGTATATATGGAGGATTTGAAACAACAACATCTAGCTTTTGACCCGTTTTATGAAATGGTGACAATAAATCACCGTGATAGAACGTTACTTCTGCACCTAAAGCTTTTGCATTTTCTTTTGCAACTTCAATCGACTCTTGTGCAATATCTACTGTATACACATGAAGATTTTTATTTTCTAAAGCAAGCGTAATAGAAATCGCTCCACTACCTGTACCTATATCTGCTACATGTAGTTTCTCATCACCAAAATGGCGCTCGATTCTTTCTAATACTCCCACTATAAGCTCTTCTGTTTCCGGCCTTGGTATTAATACTTCTTCATTCACAAAGAAAGACCGTCCATAAAACATTTCATAACCAATCATATATTGAATAGGAATACCTTCTACATGCTTATGGATAAACTCCGTAAAGCTTTTCTCTTGTTCCTCAGTTATTTCTTCACGCATATTCATAAGTAATCCTGTTCTGTTCACCTTTAATACATGACAAAGGACAATTTCTCCCGCATTTTCATCTCGTCCATTTTCCTGTAAAAAAGAAGAAGCCCATTTCAGGGCTTCATAGACACGCATTACTCAGCTGCCTCCATCTTTTGAGCCTGATCTTCCATCACTAAGGCATTGATGAAATCATCTAACTTACCTTGTAAGATTTGATCTAGCTTTTGAATCGTTAAACCGATTCGATGGTCTGTAACACGGTTTTGCGGGAAGTTATACGTACGAATACGCTCTGAACGATCTCCCGTACCAACAGCTTGTTTACGGTTTTGATCATACTCAGCTTGCGCTTCTTGTCTAAACTTATCATAAACACGTGCGCGTAATACTTTCATCGCTTTTTCTTTATTCTTGATCTGTGATTTCTCATCCTGACAAGATACAACTACACCAGTCGGTAAATGCGTTAAACGCACCGCTGACATCGTTGTATTAACGCTCTGTCCACCAGGTCCACTAGAAGCGAATGTATCAACACGAACATCTTTCTCATGAATATCAATTTCTACTTCTTCTGCCTCTGGTAATACAGCTACAGTTGCTGTAGATGTATGAATACGTCCACCAGATTCCGTTTCAGGAACACGTTGTACACGGTGAGCGCCATTCTCGAATTTCAGCTTCGCGAAAGCACCTTTACCATTAATCATAAAGATAATCTCTTTATATCCACCTAACTCTGTATAACTAGCCTCAATAATCTCCGTTTTCCAGCCCTGTACCTCAGCGTAACGGCTATACATACGGTATAAGTCACCAGCAAATAAAGCTGCCTCGTCTCCACCAGCAGCTCCACGAACCTCAACGATAACGTTCTTATCATCATTAGGGTCTTTTGGAACAAGTAAAATTTTCAGACGCTCTGATAATGTTTTATCTTGTGATTCTAACTCAGAAACTTCTTCTTTTACCATTTCACGCATTTCTGCGTCTAACTTATCTTCTAACATTGCTTTCGCATCTTTTAATTGCTCACGAACATCCTTATACTCACGATACACCTCTACCGTTTCCTGTATATCAGACTGTTCCTTTGAATATTCACGAAGCTTATTTGAATCACTAATAATCGCTGGATCACTTAACAATTCATTTAACTTCTCATAACGATTTTCTACAGCTTGCAAACGATCTAACACATCATTCACCTCTACATCCTAGTATCTAATACAAATAGTATATGGTACTTACTCAAAAAAACGCAAATTATATTTAAAAGTGGTGGTGGCTTGTTCAGCTCTGACCAGCTAAGGTTCTTTCGACCTAAAGGTGCTTTTTACCTTTCGGGCGGAAGGTTCTTAGATGCGAAGAGCTAGCCACCAGAACTAGATATATTTAAAAGCGCAAGCGGCTCAAACCGCTCATTCTCTCTATTTTGAAAAAAACCCGCCTTGCGCAGCGAGTTTTACTTATCTTTGTTTGCAGGTACTGCATGACAATGACGACAACGTGGTTCATACGATTCTGAAGCTCCAACTAAAATAATTGGATCATCAAATGCCGCTGGTTCTCCATCAATTAATCGTTGTGTACGACTTGCTGGAGATCCACATACAGAACATACTGCTTGTAGTTTTGTCACATGTTCAGCAATCGCCATCAGCTGAGGAACTTGTCCAAATGGTAGACCACGGAAATCTTGGTCTAAACCAGCTACAATGACACGATAGCCACGATTTGCCAATACTTGCACCACTTCCACAATGTCCCCATCAAAAAATTGCACCTCATCGATTGCAATAACATCCAGCTCTTCTGTAATATGTTCAAATATATCCTTTGAAGCTGAAACAGGAACTGCTTTTACCTTTAATCCGTTATGTGATACAACATCTTCTTCACTATATCGATTATCAATACATGGTTTAAATACAATTGCATGTTGTTTTGCAAATTGCGTACGGCGCACACGGCGGATTAGCTCTTCTGACTTGCCAGAAAACATACTACCGCAAATCACTTCAATCCAGCCATTTTGATTTATTAAGTACATGAAGCTCTCCTTTCATCTACTTTTCAGTTAAAAGTAGGGTAAAGGTATAATATTTTCGCAAAAAAAACAGACAAGCGAATACATACACTTGCCTGTTTTATGTTTTTATTACTTAAGACCGTATTTCTTATTGAAGCGGTCAACGCGTCCGTCTGCAGTAGCAAACTTCTGACGTCCAGTGTAGAATGGGTGAGAATCAGAACTGATCTCAACTTTTAGTAATGGATAAGTGTTACCATCTTCCCACTCAACAGTTTCGTTAGATCCTTTAGTAGATCCGCTTAAGAATTTGAAGCCTGTGTTTGTGTCCATGAATACAACTTTCTTGTAATCTGGGTGAATTCCTGCTTTCATTCTTTTCATCTCCTTCCGCCCTGAATCATTTTCGAAACAGAGTTTTTCATCTTCAGCTGCATACACAACTATATTGATGAAACACATATGATGAAATTATAACAAGGCTAACTTCATTTTGCAACTACCTGTTTTTGTCTTTTGAAATTAAAAGTGTAGACGGCTCGTTTAGCTCTGACTGGCTAAGGTTCTCTCGCACAAAAGGTGCTTTTTACCTTTAGTGCGGGAGGTTCTTAGACACGAAGAGCTAGCCGTCGGAACTAGATACAATTTAAAAGCAGAAGCGGCTCGCTCAGAATGGGAGGGGGGATGGAGCTTCTGACGTAGAGGTGCTTTTTACCTCGTAGGAAGACGCGAAGCCACCGACCATTCTAGCCGCTGGAGCTGGTATTATCTTAAAAGTGGAGGTGGCTCGCTCAGCTCTGACCAGTTAAGGTTCTTTCGCCCTAAAGGTGCTTTTTACCTTTCGGGCGGAAGGTTCTTAGATGCGAAGAGCTAGCCACCGGAACTGGATATCATTTAAAAGCAGAAGCGGCTCGTTCAGAATCCAGGACACTTCGAACTCTCGACCTTGAAGCGCTTTTTGCTTCATGCGAGAGAGTGAAATGACCGGAGATTTTAGCCGCTGGAGGGAGCTCATCCAGCTCTGACTGGCTAAGGTTCTTTCACTTATCTCTCTCTTTAATATCACCTAAACAGCATAAAAAACTCGCTTACTATAAAATAAGCGAGTCCTGATTTTTTTCCCTTTACTTAGTTGTTACATACCTTTTCGAGTCTGCAACAATGTTTTGTAAAAACTCTTCATTTGTCTTCGTTTGACGAAGCTTACGTAAGAAACTTTCAACAAAGTCTGGTGTATCACGCATTGTCTTACGAATGCCCCATAACTTGTCTAAATGTTCTTTTGGAATTAATAGATCTTCTTTACGTGTACCAGAACGACGAATATCAATCGCTGGGAAGATACGACGTTCAGCTAATGAACGATCTAAGTGAAGTTCCATATTTCCAGTTCCTTTAAATTCCTCGTAAATAACATCGTCCATACGTGATCCTGTATCAACAAGGGCTGTTGCTAAAATTGTTAAGCTACCGCCTTCTTCAATATTACGTGCAGCTCCAAAGAAACGCTTCGGTCTATGGAAGGCAGCTGGATCGATACCACCTGATAATGTTCTACCACTTGGTGGAATAACGAGGTTGTAAGCTCGAGCTAAACGGGTAATACTATCCATTAAAATGATAACATCTTTCTTGTGCTCTACAAGACGCATCGCACGTTCTAACACAAGCTCAGCTACTTTAATATGATTTTCTGGTACTTCATCAAAAGTAGAACTTACAACATCTCCTTTAACAGAACGTTCAATGTCTGTTACTTCCTCTGGACGCTCATCAATTAAAAGTACAATTAGTTCTGCTTCCGGATGATTTGTTGTAACACTGTGCGCGATTTCTTTTAATAGACTTGTTTTACCAGCCTTTGGAGGCGCAACAATTAAACCACGTTGTCCAAATCCAACTGGTGCGATTAAATCCATGATGCGTGTCGGTAACTTTTTCGGTTCCGTTTCCAATTTCATTTGGCGATCTGGGTATAATGGTGTTAATGCAGGGAAATGCACACGCTCTTTTGCTGAATCTGGATCATCTCCGTTTACAGCTTCAACTTGTAATAACCCAAAATAGCGTTCATTTTCTTTCGGAGGTCGTACTTTACCAGAAACCTTATCTCCATTACGTAAATCGAAACGACGAATTTGCGAAGCTGAGATATAAATATCTTCTGAGCTTGGAGAATAGTTGATAGGACGTAGGAATCCAAATCCTTCTGATTGAATAATTTCTAATACGCCTTCCATGAAAAAGAAACCTTCTTTTTCTGCTCGAGCTTTCAAAATAGAAAAAATCAGCTCTTTTTTCGTTAACTTGCTATAATACGAAATCTTAAATTCTTTCGCAAGCTCGTATAACTCTTTTAATTTCATGTTTTCTAATGCTGCAATTGACAAATTCATTCAGACACCACACTTTAACGTTATTCTCTTTTTTCATGGGTAAAGGGAAAAAATACGGAAGGCAAATAATTAATAATGAAAGGCAATAAGTTCAAGTAGGGTAATATTCACTATTGTAACCCTTTTATCTAGTTTTAATCAATACGTTGGAACACAAATACAAGAAGCGAAGACAAGAAAATTTGTCTTCGCTTCTTATTTAATTTAGTTCCAGCTCCGATAGTTAGAAAGATCGACCATTTTAACCTTTCTGAAGGAGCTGCTTACGCTTTTTATTTAATCTAGCTTCAGCAGCTAGAAGGGTCGGTGGCTTCACTTCTTCCTCCCATTCTGAACAAGCTGCTTACGCCTTTTATTTAATCCAGCTTCAGCAGCTAGAAGGGTCAGTCATTTCACCCCTTCCTGCGAGGCACAAAACGCCTCTTCGTCAGGAGTTCCAATGCCTTCCCCTTCTGAGCAAGCCACCTCCGCTTTTTACTTAATCTAGCTTCAGCAGCTAGAAGGGTCAGTCATTTCACCCCTTCCTGCGAGGCACAAAACGCCTCTTCGTCAGGAGTTCCAATGCCTTCCCCTTCTGAGCAAGCCACCTCCGCTTTTTACTTAATCCAGCTTCAGCAGCTAGAATGGTCGATGGCTTCACTTCTTCCTACGAGGCAAAAAGCGCCTCTACGTCAGAAGCTCCATCCCCCTCCCATTCTGAACGAGCTGCTTACGCTTCTTATTTAATAACCAAGTTTGGTTTTTTATTCAAGCTATGACGTCCATCCACGAAGCGAACTGTGCCTGATTTTGCGCGCATAACAAGGGATTGCGTTGTTCCTACGCTACCTTTAAATTGAACACCGCGTAATAGTTCTCCATCTGTTACGCCTGTTGCTGCAAAGATTGCATCGTCACCTTTTACTAAGTCCTCCATGCGAAGGATACGATTAATGTCTTCTATGCCCATTTTTTTACAACGTGCTAATTCAGCTTCGTTTTGTGGCAATAGTTTTCCGTGAATTTCTCCACCTAAACATTTTAAAGCAACTGCTGCTAATACACCTTCAGGTGCTCCACCAGACCCAAATAAAATATCTACACCTGTACGATCAAACGCTGTATTAATCGCTCCAGCTACATCTCCATCATTAATCAATTTAATGCGCGCACCAGCTTTACGAATTTCTTCGATAATTTCTTGATGACGTGGACGATTTAAAACTGTCGCTACAACATCTTCAATATCTTTATTTTTCGCTTTCGCAACTGCACGTAAGTTATCAATAATAGGCGCATCAATGTCGACCGCCCCAACTGCTTCTGGGCCAACCGCGATTTTATCCATGTACATGTCAGGGGCATGTAACAAATTACCGTGGTCTGCAATTGCAATGACAGCAAGAGCATTCCAGCCACCAGCTGCTACGATGTTTGTCCCTTCTAAAGGATCAACCGCAACGTCTACACGTGGTCCATATCCTGTACCTAATTTCTCTCCGATATATAGCATTGGTGCTTCATCCATCTCACCTTCACCAATTACAACTGTACCTTTCATCGGAATTGTATCAAATACATCACGCATAGCTGATGTTGCTGCACCGTCTGCCTCATCCTTTTTCCCGCGCCCCATCCAACGCGCTGATGATAAAGCTGCAGCCTCTGTTACACGTACTAACTCCATAGATAAACTTCTTTCCACGATAATCCCTCTCCTTTAAGCCTTTATATTTCTGCCGTATTTTGTGAACCGTGTTTTTCTATAAAGTGTACTTCCGCAAGTAGTGATGCTTCGCTTCCCCCTTGCGGAAGTATCACTTATGCGTTCTTCATTTCTTCAATTTCTTGCTTTGTCATTTGTTCTCGCCAAATGTTTGCACCAAGCCCTTTAAGCTTGTCCACTATATTCTCATAACCTCGATCAATATGCTCAAGTCCTGTTACTTCTGTAATTCCATCTGCCATTAACCCTGCAATAACAAGTGCCGCTCCTGCTCGTAAATCACTCGCCTTCACTTTTGCACCTTGCAGTAACACAGGACCAGTTACAATTGCCGAACGACCCTCTACTTTAATTTGAGCATTCATACGACGTAGTTCATCAATGTGTTTGAAACGGGCACCGTAAATTGTATCTGTTACAACTCCCGTCCCGTGTGCCTTTGTTAAAAGCGTCGTAAACGGCTGTTGTAAATCCGTTGGAAAACCTGGATATACAAGCGTTTTGATATCAACTACTTTTAACTTTCTATTACCGTTCACCGTAATTTGATCATCGTTCGTTTCAACTTGAACACCAGCTTCTCTTAGCTTTGCAGTAACTGATTCTAAATGCTGAGGAATAACGTTATCAACCGTTACTTCTCCTCCTGATGCAGCTCCTAGAATCATATACGTACCAGCTTCAATACGATCTGGAATGATAGTATGGTGACAACCATGTAAAGAGTCAACACCATCTATTCGGATTACATCAGTACCAGCACCTTTAATACGTGCTCCCATGCTTGTTAACAATGTAGCTACATCAATGATCTCAGGCTCTTTCGCTGCATTTTCAATAACAGTTCTACCTTTCGCTCGTACAGCTGCTAGCATAATATTAATCGTAGCTCCTACACTAACAACATCTAAATAAATACGTGCCCCGCGTAGCTCATCTGCTCTTAAATAGATGGCACCTTGTTCATTCGTAACATGTGCACCTAGCGCTTCAAACCCTTTAATATGCTGATCAATCGGCCTCGGTCCTAAATGACATCCACCCGGAAGCCCAATAACAGCTTTTTTAAAACGGCCAAGCATTGCACCCATTAAATAATAAGAAGCGCGCAATTTTTTCACTTTTCCATTTGGCAAAGGCATTGCAACCATGTTAGAAGGATCGACTACCATCTCTTCCTCCTGTCCATAAGTTACTTTCCCTCCAATTTCCTCTAGTAAGTCTCCTAACATTTTCACGTCCGAAATATTAGGGACACCACCAATAGTTACTGGAGTATCTGCTAAAATTGTCGCTGGAATTAATGCAACGGCACTGTTCTTTGCACCACTTACTCGAATTGTTCCATTTAAAGCTCTTCCGCCTTCAATTAGCAATTTTTCCATATTGAGCTCCCTTCTTGTGAATGTATTTACTTTCTATCTTTTTATAGAAAGCTCCCCTTAAGAATCTCAATTACTCTTTCCATCCCAAAACTCAATAAATAGGAAACCATTATCTTCATTTCTCCTGTAGCACGAATAGATAAAGATCAACTATTCATCGAATTCACTTTATCAATTTAGATACGTTATCACATTTATTAATAGGACTATGCACATTATTTTCTATTTAAAAACCAAAAATGATAAAATCTTTAGACTTGTTCACGCTTTCATTATACAACGAAAGGAAACCGTCTAAAAGACTAGACGGTTTCCAAAACGGAATTTTATTCTTACGCTTTACCGTTAGAACCGAATTCGCGAATTTTACCAATAACAGTTGCTTTGATAGCGTCGCGGCCAGGTCCGATAAATTTACGAGGATCGTAAACTTCTTGGTCTTTGTTTAATACTTCACGAACAGCTTTTGTAAACTCGATTTGGTTCTCAGTGTTTACGTTGATTTTTGAAGTACCTAAAGAGATAGCTTTTTCGATATCAGCAGTTGGGATACCAGTACCACCATGTAATACTAAAGGTACGCCAGTGAAGTCACGAACTTGTTCCATTTCAGCGAATCCTAAGTTAGGCTCACCTTTGTAAGGACCGTGTACAGAACCTAAAGCTGGAGCTAGGCAATCGATACCTGTTGCTTCAACAAGGTGCTTACACTCTGCTGGGTCAGCGTAAATTACGCCTTCAGCGATTACGTCGTCTTCTTGTCCGCCAACTGTTCCAAGCTCAGCTTCAACAGATACGTTACGAGCGTGTGCGTATTCTACTACTTGTTTAGTAGTTTCAACGTTTTCTTCGAATGGGTGGTGAGAAGCGTCGATCATTACAGATGTGAAACCTGCATCAATTGCTTCTTTACATTTTTCGAAGCTTGAACCATGGTCAAGGTGAATCGCTACAGGAACAGTGATGTTCATTTCTTCGATTAAAGCTTTAACCATAGCTACAACTGTTTTGAAACCAGTCATATGACGAGCTGCACCCTCAGATACACCTAGGATTACAGGAGATTTTTCTTCTTCCGCAGCAGCTAAGATAGCTTGAGTCCACTCTAAGTTGTTCATGTTGAATTGACCAACTGCGTATTTTCCTTCTAGTGCTTTGTTTAGCATTTCTTTCATAGAAACTAAAGGCATGGTGAATCCTCCTAAAAAACGTTTTTTGTATCCGATAAGTTCTTATCGCTGGTAGTATGACCAGAATAAGGTAAAATATGTATATCTACATACCGGACTTTTTTCTACACTCAATAGGATAACAACTTGTACTCAAAAACTCAACCGTATTCACCTGCACAATAGTCCATGTAAACGCTTTTTTCCATATTTTTTATAAAAAATTCATTTTTACGCCTCTACAGCGAGCTCATTTCTCACAGCTTGACGAATTTCATCAATATCAAATGGTTTAGCAAAATGCATTAAAGCTCCTAAATCTTTTGCTTCTTGGATCATATCAAGCTCTCCATAAGCAGTCATTAAAATTACTTTAATACTCTCATCAATTTCTTTTACATGCTTTAAAATCTCTATACCATCCATGCCTGGAATTTTCATATCTAACACTACTAAATCTGGATTATCTTTTTTCACGATATCTAAAGCTTGAAATCCATTCGCTGCTTGGAATGTCTGATAACCTTCTTTTTGGAACACTTCATGTAATAACACACGAATCCCATATTGATCATCAACGATTAAAATTTTACCTTCCATAATTCCCAACCTTTCTGTGTAAGTACAAGATTTAAAGCTTCTTATATCTTAACGATTTATTTTCGCTATTCTTTGGCAAATTCCTTCCTATTCTTTCTTATTTTACCGTTTCCTATTTTGTTATGCTACCCTACGATTTCACCTTTCTAAAAAAATAAATTATAATGAAAGCCGGCAAACACGTACGAAGGGAGTAACATTATGTTAAAAATTTTTTCAACTCAATTAAGTGGTTATTTCTCCAGAGTTTCTCAAAAAGAAGAAATGAATATAGAAGATAGCGCTCGTTTACTTGCTCAAGCACTAGTTGGCGATGGTTTCATTTATTTACATGGTACAAATGAAATGGAGGGCGTTGTTGCCGAGGCACTATTCGGTGCTGAACCAATGAAGCAAGCAAAACGCTTATTTGAAAATGGTAAAGAAGTAGAAGTAACTTCTGCAGATCGTGTACTTCTTATTAGCCGTTTTTCAACAGATGAAGCGGTTGTAGAAATTGCAAAAAAACTACAAGAAGAGGGACACTCTATTGTCGGCATTTCTGCTCTTCAAGAAGGTACGGAATCACTCGAACGATATACAGACGTACATATTGATACAAAACTGTTAAAAGGTCTTATTCCAGACGATGAAGGTAATCGCTACGGATTCCCAAGTTTAATGGTAGCTTTATTTGCTTATCACGGAATCAAATTTACAATCGATGAAATGTTAAATGAATATTAAAAAAAGCGCCTTATTTCAGGCGCTTTTTTTATTACTTGCTCTCTTTATTCGTAATAGAAGCTCTTACGAAGTCATGGAACAATGGTTGTGGACGGTTTGGACGAGAAACAAGTTCTGGGTGGAACTGTGCTGCCACGAACCAAGGGTGGTCTTTTAATTCAATGATTTCAACTAGACGGCCGTCTGGGCTTGTACCAGAGAATACAAATCCTTCTTTTTCCATATCAGGACGGAACTGGTTGTTGAACTCATAACGATGACGATGACGCTCATATACAACCGGCTCATTATAAGCATTGTAAGCATTTGTTTCTTCAGCAAGCTTACATGGGTATAGACCAAGACGAAGTGTACCACCTAGGTCCTCTACATCTTTTTGTTCTGGTAATAAGTCGATGATTGCATATGGTGTGTCAGGGTTGATTTCAGAAGAGTTAGCACCTTCTAAACCTAATACATTACGTGCGAATTCGATTGATGCAAGTTGCATACCTAAGCAAATTCCTAAGAATGGAACTTTGTTTTCACGAGCATATTGAATCGCAACGATTTTACCTTCTACACCACGATCGCCGAAGCCACCTGGTACAAGGATACCATCTGTATCGCCAACTAATTCTTTTACGTTTTCTGCTGTTACATGCTCAGCATTTACCCATTTTACTTCTACATCTGTGTCGAATGAGTAACCAGCATGACGAAGTGCTTCTACAACAGAAATATAAGCATCTTGAAGTTCTACATATTTACCAACAAGAGCGATTTTTGTTTTCTTAGAAAGATTACGCACTTTGTTAACTAGCGCAGTCCACTCTGTCATATCTGCAGCTGGATTGTCTAATTTTAAGTGATCACAAACGATTTGGTCCATGTTTTGTTCTTGAAGAGATAATGGAACCGCATATAAAGTATCTGCATCGCGAGCTTCGATAACTGCTTTTGTATCGATGTCACAGAATAATGCAAGCTTGTCTTTCATATCTTGAGAAACAGGCATTTCTGTACGAACAACGATAATGTTTGGTTGAATACCTAAGCTACGAAGTTCTTTAACACTATGTTGTGTTGGTTTTGTCTTCATTTCACCCGCTGCTTTTAAGTACGGGATTAACGTACAGTGAATGTACATTACATTGTCACGACCGATGTCGCTCTTAATTTGACGGATTGCTTCTAAGAATGGTAGAGACTCGATATCACCAACAGTTCCACCGATTTCTGTAATAACAACATCCGCATTTGTTTCACGGCCAGAACGATATACGCGCTCTTTAATTTCGTTAGTAATGTGAGGAATAACTTGAACTGTTCCTCCTAAATATTCACCGCGACGCTCTTTTTGAAGAACTGAAGAGTAAATTTTACCTGTTGTTACGTTGCTGTATTTGTTTAAGTTAATGTCGATGAAACGCTCATAGTGACCAAGGTCTAAGTCAGTTTCAGCGCCATCATCTGTTACGAATACCTCACCGTGTTGGTATGGGCTCATAGTCCCTGGGTCTACGTTAATGTATGGATCAAACTTTTGAATCGTTACGTTTAAACCACGATTTTTTAAAAGTCTTCCAAGAGATGCTGCTGTAATACCTTTTCCTAAAGACGATACTACACCGCCTGTTACAAAAATATACTTAGTCATGAAAAAGCTCCCTTCTATTTTGCTGTTATATAATCACCGTTGCAAAGCGCAACGTATGTAGATAACACTGTATCCATCTTATTGTTAGACTCTTTTTATTTTCTAAACAAAAAACAAAAAAGAAAATTGCTCCCCTCATCACAAAAAGTAATAAGTAGGGAGCAATTTTCTTTTATATTTACACTTTAAAAGTATTATCGTCCTTTTTTAAAGAGCCCAAAAATGATTCTACATGGACGATAATGAAAAGTCAAGAACTACAGTTCTTCCTCTTCTTCTTCTTCAGTTTCATCATACTCAAGTTCTTCTTCAGCGAAGTCGTCGTCATCTTCGTCTAAATCATCAAGATCGTCGTCATCTCCGTCTTCTTCTTCAAGAACCTTGTCCAAATCTTCTACATCGTCTTCATCTTCACTTACGTCTGCATCGTCGAAGTCATCTTCGTCTTCTTCAATGTAGTCGTCAAAACCGTCTTCTTCAACTTTACGTTTCTTCTTCGGTTTTGGTTGAGGCAAGATTTCTTCATCAATTTGCTCATATGGGTACCAGCTGCGTAGTCCCCAACGATTTTCTCCTAAATTAATGAAACGTCCATCGATGTTTAAGTCTGTATAAAATTGTGCGATTTTCGCATTAACTTGCTCTTGAGATAGTCCCAGCACTTGAGCGATTTCTTGAACCAACTCGTTGAATGTCGTTGCTTGTTTTTTATCCCCTAAAACGCTATGTACAACTTCAATCATTGAACATTCTTTTAGCTCTTCTGGTGAATATTGCTTAAAATCCACTTATGCGGCACTTCCTTTCATCAAATATAACCTTATATATAACGGCCTGCTTAAAAAAATCCATACTATTCATTATAAACAAAAGTCGCACAAATATGCTACAAAAAAAACGGGAAACTTTTATAGGGTAGTAAAATTATAATTTGTCTGTTCCTTATTTCGGAAGCATATGGGCCCCTTGCAATACATACCTAATTTGCATTTCTGTATATTCTTCGAGCGTATACAGTTTTTGCAGCGCCCAGCGTCTAAATCCCCACATCTGTCCTTGTATAAAAATATTATGCGCAAGAAGCTGTATTTCTTTTTTATTTAATGTAAATGTTCCATTTTCCGTACACTGTTCTAAAATATTCTCGAACATTCCTACCATTTGAAACTCCTTTTCTAATACATACGGAAGTGATTCTTTCGGTAAAAAGCGTACCTCTTGATACATTATCAATACTTCTTCCTGTAATTCGTCCATCACTTTAAAGTAATTCGTTATTGCTATCTTTAAACTTTCTATACTCCCTTTTTCTGTACACACTACTTCCTCTAATCTTTCTTTTACATGTTCATATATACTATCACAAACTAAATATAAAACATCATCTTTGGTACGAATGTACTCATAAAGTGTCCCTATACTAAACCCAGCCGCTTTTGCAATCTCTCTCGTTGTTGTACGCGGAAATCCTTTTTGTTTAAACAGTTGCACCGCACCTTTAATCATTTGTTCACGTCTTAACGCAACTAATTTTTCATCTTTCACCGATGCATGCACATTATGTTTAACCATTCTCTTCACCTCTCTCTATTATTTTTTGGAAGGAAAAAGCGTAGGAAAATACCTACGCTTTCGTTCCTACTTCGTTAACATACGAGAAATTACAAGCCTCTGAATCTCTTGTGTTCCTTCATATATTTGTGTAATCTTTGCATCTCGCATATAACGCTCTACTGGATAATCTTTCGTATAACCGTAACCACCAAATACTTGCACCGCTTCAGTCGTCACCTTCATCGCTGCATCGCCTGCAAATACTTTTGACATCGCTGATTCTTTTCCATACGGAAGCCCTTCTGATTCAAGCCAAGCCGCTTGATATGTTAAAAGGCGTGCTGCTTCTACATCTGTTGCCATATCCGCAAGTTTAAAGCCAATCCCTTGCTGCGCCGCAATTGGTTTTCCAAACTGATGGCGCTCCCTTGCATATTCTACAGAAGCATCTAAAGCTCCTTGTGCAATCCCAACAGCTTGCGCCGCAATACCGTTACGACCTCCATCTAATGTTTGCATCGCAACTTTAAACCCTTGCCCCTCTCCTCCAAGTAGATTCTCTACAGGAATACGGCAATCTTCAAAAATAATTTCAGTCGTTGGTGAAGAGCGAATCCCTAGCTTGCTCTCCTTCTTCCCAACTGAAAATCCCGGTGTATCACTTTCTACAATAAATGCACTCGTACCGCGCTGCTTCGATTCAGGATCAGTTAGCGCAAAAACAACATAAATATCAGCAATACCGCCATTTGTAATGAAAATTTTTGATCCATTTAAAATATAATGATCGCCATCTCTCTTTGCGATTGTCTTCATTCCACCAGCATCCGATCCAGATCCTGGTTCCGTTAAGCCGTATGCACCAATTTTCTTCCCTTCAGCCATCGGCCGTAAAAACTTTTGCTTTTGCTCTTCCGTCCCAAATTTAAAAATTGGCCATCCCGCAAGTGAAGTATGCGCAGACAGTGTTACACCTGTTGAAGCACAAACGCGAGATAATTCTTCAATAGCGATTACGTATGCTAAGTAATCGCTTCCAATTCCACCGTACTCTTCAGGCCATGGAATACCAGTTAAACCAAGCTCTGCCATTTGATCAAATAACTCTCGATCAAATCGCTCTTCTTCATCACGCTCAGCTGCTGTTGGTGCCACTTCATTTTTAGCAAAATCTCGAACCATTTTTCTTATCATTTCATGTTCTTCTGATAGTTTAAAATGCATCTCCGTCTCCCCCTCGCCCTTTTATAAAGCACGGCTAATAACAAGTTTCTGTATTTCACTTGTTCCTTCATATATTTGCGTAATTTTCGCATCACGGAAAAATCGTTCTACTGGATAGTCTTTCGTATAACCGTAACCACCAAATACTTGCACCGCCTCAATCGCGACTTCAACCGCTGTCTTAGAAGCAAATAATTTCGCAATAGATGCTTCTTTACCGCATGGTAATCCTTGTGCCCTAAGAGATGCCGCTCTATATACGAGTAACCTTGCTGCCTCGACACTTGTTGCCATATCTGCAAGCTTGAAGCCAATCCCTTGCTGCGCCGCAATTGGCTTCCCGAATTGCTCTCTTTCTTTTGCATAATCAATTGCACAGCCAAGCGCCGCTTCAGCAATTCCTAAAGCCTGCGCACCGATTCCAATTCGCCCAACATCTAAATTCGCCATCGCCACTTTGAATCCTTGTCCTTCTTCCCCAAGTAAATTCTCAGCTGGCACTTTCATATCTTCAAAAGTAAGTTGTACTGTACGAGAACCGAGAAGTCCCATCTTATGTTCATCTTTTCCAATGATTAAACCAGGTGTATCTTTCTCTACTATAAATGCAGAAATACCACTTTTTCCTGCCTCTGGATTTGTAGAAGCGAATACAATGTATGTACTTGCTTCACCACCATTTGTAATAAACACTTTCGATCCATTAATAATATAATGATCACCTTTTTTCACAGCTCTTGATTTCAAACTCCCTGCATCTGATCCTGCATTTGGCTCTGTTAAAGCAAATGCACCTAAATATTCCCCGGTTGCAAGTTTAGAAACATATTTTTTCTTCTGTTCTTCTGTTCCAAAATATAAAATCGGATTCATTCCAACTGACGTATGTACAGCTAAAATTACACCAACTGTTGCACTTACCTTTGAGATTTCCTCAATTGCTAGAATGTAAGAAATAAAGTCCATTTCTGCCCCGCCGTATTTTGCAGGCGCTGGAATACCCATTAATCCAAGCTCACCCATCTTTTGCAAAATCTCTTTCGGGAACACCCCTTGTTCCATACTAGGAACAAAGGGAGCTATTTCCTTCTGTGCAAAATCCCGAACCATTTTCCTCATCATTTGCTGCTCTTCATTAAAACGAAAGTTCATATATTCCGCCTCCATTTGCTATATATCCTTTAAATAATTTGGTAAGACCACTATGTTGTAACAAAGGGGGCATTTATTCGTAAACGTAGAATCCACGACCTGTTTTACGCCCTAACCATCCTGCATTCACATACTTACGTAATAACGGACATGGGCGATATTTACTATCTCCTAATCCTTCATGCAACACTTCCATAATGTATAAACACGTATCTAAACCGATAAAATCGGCGAGTGTCAAAGGCCCCATCGGATGGTTCATACCAAGCTTCATGACTTCATCAATTGCTTCTTTCGTCGCTACACCTTCATATAACGTATAAATTGCTTCGTTAATCATCGGTAGCAAAATGCGATTTGATACAAAACCTGGGAAATCATTCACTTCAACTGGTACTTTCCCAATTTTTTTCGTAATATCTTCAATTGCTTCATATACCGCATCATCGGTAGCCAAACCACGAATAATTTCAACAAGCTTCATAACTGGAACTGGATTCATAAAGTGCATACCGATTACTTTTTCCGGACGCTTCGTTACCGCTGCAATTTCTGTAATTGGCAGAGATGACGTATTCGTCGCTAAAATTGCGTGTTCTGGAGCAATTTCATCTAGATTCGCAAAGATTTTCTTTTTAATATCCATTTTCTCAACAGCTGCTTCAATAATAAGATCCGCTTCTTTCACACAATCTAAATCAAGCGTTACTGTAAGACGATTCAATGTGGCTTCCTTCTCTTCTTCCTTCATACGTCCTTTTTCTACTTGGCGTGCTAAGTTTTTCGTAATGATAGCCAATCCTCTATCTAATTGCTCTTGCTTTAAATCTTGTACCTTCACGTCATATCCTGCCATTGCACATACTTGTGCAATTCCTGATCCCATTTGCCCTGCACCAATTACAACAATGTTTTGTACACCCATTTTTTCTTCCCCCTTAATTGTTAATAAATTTTATACCCTCGAACTTTAATTAGTGAACTTCAATCATCACTGCATCCCCTTGACCGCCACCGCTACAAATCGAAGCAATTCCAATTCCGCCGCCGCGCTGCTTAAGTGCATGGATTAGTGTAACGATAATGCGCGCTCCGCTTGCTCCAATTGGATGTCCCATCGCTACCGCGCCGCCATTTACATTCAATTTTTCCGGATCAATTCCTGCGATTTCTGTACTTGCAATTGCTACCGCTGCAAATGCTTCATTAATCTCGAATAAATCGATGTCTTCAATTTTCTTGCCTGTTTTTTCAAGCAATGCGTTAATTGCATAACCTGGCGTTCTTGGGAAATCTTTAGATTCCACTGCAATTGCTGTATGCGCCAAAATTGTCGCTAATGGCTTTCTTCCTTCTTGCTTCGCTCTGTCTTCGCTCATTAATACAAGTGCGGCACCACCATCATTTAGTCCCGGCGCATTACCAGCTGTCACCGTCGCTGTCTTATCAAATACAGGTTTTAACTTTGCTAACTTTTCAATCGTTGTATCTTCACGTGGCGCCTCATCCTTTGCAACGACAATAGGATCGCCTTTTCTTTGTGGAATCGTTACTGGCACGATTTCCTCTTCAAAACGCCCTTCTTTATGCGCTGAAACCGCACGCTGATGGCTACGATATGCCCATTCATCTTGCGCTTCGCGAGAAATTCCATCTTCCTTCGCAACTTCTCCGCCATAAACGCCCATGTGTGTACCTGAAAATGCACATGTTAAACCGTCAGCAACGTTTAAATCAACAACTTCGTTATTGCCCATTCTGTATCCCCATCTTGCTCCGCGTAAAATGTAAGGACTGTTACTCATCGACTCCATACCGCCAGCTACAATTAGTGATTGATCGCCAGTACGAATAATCTGATCCGCCAACGTAACCGCACGAAGTCCTGATGCACAAACTTTATTCACTGTTTCCGTCTGCACTTCCCAAGGGATTCCAGCAGCCCTTGCAGCTTGGCGCGATGGAATTTGCCCCTGTCCACCTTGAATAACCGTTCCAAATATAACTTCTTCAACATCACTAGCCGCAACATTTGCTCTTTCAAGCGCTGCTTTAATTGCAATTCCTCCAAGTTCCGCCGCTTTTACATCTTTTAAAGATCCTCCAAATTTTCCAACTGGTGTTCTTGCAGCACTTAAAATAACTGTTTTACTCATGTTTCTTTCCCCCATTTCATTTTTTAACACTGAGCGCTCGCTCGGTATCCCTACGTTGAGAAGAGGTGCAATCATTGCACCTCTTTCTAAAGTTGTATACATTCTTACAAACTACATCGCTTCTTTTTTCTGTCCGATAACAGATCGTTCTAAAATCTCTGTCACATCAAGAGTTTGAACCTTCTCTTCTACCTCTTTCGCTTTCGTTCCATCACTGATCATCGTTAAGCAATATGGACAACCTGTACCGATAATGGATGGCTGTACAGCTAATGCTTGTTCTGTACGAGCAACGTTAATACGTGAACCTGTTGTTTCTTCCATCCACATTAAGCCACCACCTGCGCCACAGCACATTCCCGTTTCACGGTTACGTGCCATTTCTACAAGATTCACTCCAGGAATCGCTTTCAAAATGTCACGTGGCGCTTCATACACTTCGTTGTATCTTCCTAAATAACAGGAATCATGGTACGTAACTGTTTCTTCAATAGCGTGAACAGGCTTTAAGCGCCCTTCTTTCACCCACTGAGCTAACAATTCTGTATGATGATAGACTTCTGCTTGCAAGCCAAAGTCCGGATACTCATTTTTAAATGTGTTATAAGCATGAGGATCAATCGTAACGATTTTCTTCACTCCTGCCTTTTCAAATTCTTCGATATTCTTTGTCGCCATCTCTTGGAATACAAATTCATTTCCAAGGCGGCGTGGTGTATCTCCAGAATTCTTTTCTTTATTACCGAGAATTGCGAATGAAATGCCTGCTTCGTTCATTAACTTCGCAAACGATATCGCAATCTTCTGACTACGGTTGTCGTATGATCCCATTGAACCAACCCAGAATAAATACTCGAATTCCTCCCCAGCTTTTGATTTTTCTTTTACAGTTGGAACTGTTACTTCGTCATCACCTTGGCGCCATGTTTCACGCTCTTTACGGTTCAGCCCCCACGGATTTCCTTGACGCTCGATATTTGTCATCGCGCGTTGTGCTTCCGCGTCCATTTTTCCTTCAGTCAAAACGAGATATCGACGTAAGTCAATAATTTTGTCAACATGCTCATTCATAACTGGGCATTGATCTTCACAGTTACGGCACGTTGTACATGCCCAGATCTCTTCTTCTGTAATAACATCTCCGATTAAACTCGGATCGTAAGCGAGCGTTGTAGACGCTGATTCTTGTTGCCCTTTTCCAGCTGCCATCATCGCTAACTGATTTCCTTGTGTATTATTGAAGGCAACTACTGGAACCCACGGTGCTTTTGATGTTACCGCAGCTCCTTTATCAGTTAAATGATCGCGAAGTTTTAAAATTAAGTCCATCGGTGATAACATTTTTCCTGTTCCTGTTGCCGGACACATATTTGTACAACGGCCACACTCTACACAAGCGTATAAGTCAATAAGTTGATTTTGTCTAAAGTCTTCAATTTTACCAACACCAAATGTTTCTTGCGTTTCATCTTCAAAATCAATCTTTTCAAGCTTCCCTGGGTTTGAAAGACGACCGAAGAATACATTAGCTGGTCCTGCAATTAAATGCGCATGTTTTGATTGTGGAACATACACTAAAAACGTTAACAAAATTAGTAAATGCACCCACCAAGAAAAATAGAACACTGAAATGGCTACGGTTTCATTTATCCCGCTAAAAACGTAAGCGATTGCAGAAGCAATTGGTTCACTCCATGAAAGCTCCTCGCCATGCCATATAAGTCCCATACCGTTACC
Source organism: Bacillus sp. EB V-12 (assembly GCF_056158125.1). Classification (NCBI taxonomy): domain Bacteria; kingdom Bacillati; phylum Bacillota; class Bacilli; order Caryophanales; family Bacillaceae; genus Bacillus; species Bacillus sp. EB V-12. Next base: position 140,249 of record NZ_JBUXJL010000007.1, read on the forward strand.
AAGTAGCACAGAAATCATTAAACCACCGATAAAAATAAGAACAAGACCTGATTTGAAGTTACGTTTTAAACGAACAAGCTTTTCTACATAACGTCTATGAAAAGCCCAAAATACTGCAATTAAAATAACAAGTGTGACAATTTCCTGGAAGAATGTAAATGCAGGGTATAGTGGTCCAAGTGGAAGATGTGATCCTGGTGCGAGTCCTTTCCAAACGAAGTCAATTGCTCCAAATTGGACAAGAATAAATCCGTAAAAGAACATAACGTGAATGATGCCGCTTTTCTTATCTTTCAGCAGCTTTTTCTGACCGAAAACATTGACCTTAAGGAGATCCCAACGCTCTTTAAAACGACGGTCAAATTCAATCTTTTTCCCTAACTGTATGTAGGCCATTCTCGTCCGTATAAGATATACAAACAAATATCCTGCATAAGCAATAACAGCAATGGCAGCCAGCCAATTAATGATCAGTAAGCTATTCATTTTTATGCTACCCCTCTCTTTGTAAGCCTTCTTTCTTTTTTTGAATCTTCAAAAATATATAATTTTCTGAATTATATCCCCTATCCCCATTATATAATGAGTGAGCATTCAGTCAACAGTTTTTTGTTATAGAACAACACATTTTTTCATAAAGCTGTTTATTTCGGTGAAACTATAAAGTGAAACTTTAATCAGCAGGGGTGGTTCATCCCCCGCTGATTATTAGTTGAACCAATCGGGCTTTTACGGGCAGTTGATTTCCAAACTAGCTTCTGCTTATTCATCAATTTTTGAAATAGGAAGCTTACTGCCCGTTAAAGCGGGATAAAGTGACACTTTAACCAGTACAAGATCTATCCTCTAAAGAAATTTATAATAACAGCCGCGCTACCCGTATCATTTGTAACACACTGAAGGTGAAAAGAATGCGAAGGAGGGAATTCACTAATGCTCTACTTATCTCTTTTGTTAATATCCGTTGCTCTTTGGATTACAATTGACCTTTCATACGGGAGACTTCTTCATTTAAAACGAGTAAGCTCTCGCACTTTCCCTTTACGTCAAAGTGATTTTCACCTTTATACATACGGGAAAGATTTGTATGACGCTTTATTTACTGATATAAAACAAGCACAGCATCACATTCATATTTTATTCTTCATTGTAAAAAACGATAAAATCAGTCGTGAATTTTTAAAATTGCTGATTGATAAGGCTCAGGAAGGAATTGAAGTACGACTTTTACTTGATCGATTTGGCAGCCATTCTTTATCAAACGAAGCTATTCGCTCCCTGCAAAAACATGGTGTATCTTTTTCATTTTGTCATAAGGTAAAATTTCCTCTGCCTTTCTTTTCTGCCAATCAACGAAATCATAGGAAAATTACAGTGATTGATGGGAAAACCGGCTATATCGGGGGATTTAATATCGGTGAAGAGTATCTAGGGCATAATGAATATTTAGGATTATGGCGAGACTACCATTTACGTCTTACAGGAGAAGGGGTTCAAGATTTACAAAAGCAATTTTTGCATGACTGGTTTGATGATACGAAACAAAATTTATTAGATGCTTCTCTTTATTTTCCAAAACAAAACCCAGGTACCATCCTGCATCAATTTATTCCGACTGATGGGGCTTATTTACAGCATACTTTTTTACATTTAATTAACGCGGCAAAAAAAGAAATCTGTATCGGTACACCATATTTCATTCCTGGAAAAAAAATTATGAATGCCTTATTAAAAGCAAGAGAAAGAGGGGTTCAAATCACAATTCTTGTTCCAGAAAAAGCTGATCACCCTCTTGTTCGAGAAGCCAAATTTCCGTACTGCCGAAAATTAATACAGGCTGGTTGCAATATTTATGCATTTCAACAAGGTTTTTTTCACGCCAAAATTATTATAGTAGACGATGATATTTGCGATATCGGAACAGCAAACTTTGATATGAGAAGTTTATATATTAACCATGAAATAAACTGCCTGTTATATAATAAACATTTCATTCAAACAGTAAAAAAGAAATTCCATGAAGATCTAGAGAATGCATCTGTACTTTCCTATAGCGATGTAAACCCGCCTTCTCTTATCGATAGAGGAAAGGAATGGATTGGAACAATGTTTGCTTTCTTTTTATAGGAAAGACAATGAATAAAAGAGGTGTATCTCATATGCTTATACGGTTTGGATATGTCTCACATGCAATGGCACTCTGGGACTGTTCTCCTGCCAAAACAATGACGTTTACAAGCTTTAAGAAACTCAGCAAGCAAGAGCGAGAAGACAAACTGTACCATGTTATAAGGCAAAATTTAGAGCACACAATACGTATCCTTCATTACAATATAGCGCATGAAATCCCACTATATCGCCTATCGTCTTCCATCGTCCCACTTGCAACACATCCCGAAGTCGAGTTTGACTATATTGGGGTATTCACACCACTTTGGCGTAAAATAGGGGCTTTAATTAAAGAACACAATTTACGAATAAGTTTTCATCCAAATCAATTTACGCTATTTACAAGCGACAAGCCACATATTACTACTAACGCTATTACGGATATGACTTATCATTATAAAATATTGGATGCTATAGGCATTGCAGATTCTTCTTACATTAATATTCATGTAGGTGGAGCCTATGGAAATAAAGAAAAGGCAATTGAGCGCTTCCATGAAAACATAAAAAAACTTCCTACACATATAAAAAAACAAATGACTCTTGAAAATGATGACAAAACCTATACAACCGCTGAAACTTTATCAATTTGCCAAAAAGAAAATATTCCATTTGTATTTGATTATCATCATCATATGGCCAATCTTTGCGAGGAACCACTAGAAGAGTTGCTTCCTGCAATTTTTGAAACTTGGTCACATACAAATATCTCTCCTAAAGTTCACATTTCCTCCCCGAGATCGGAAAAAGAATTTAGGGCTCATGCTGAATATATCGATTTAGAGTTTATTAAGCCTTTCTTACACATTGCAAAAAAACACAATCATAATTTCGATATTATGATTGAAAGTAAACAAAAAGACTTAGCATTATTCCAATTAATAGATGAACTTTCTGCTATAAGAGGAATTAAAAGAATAAGTGGTGCAATGTTACAGTGGTAAATTGTAACTTTGCACCATTTTTTCAAAAAAGTAATTTTTATAGTAAAAAACATCCTATTTTATATGCTATTATTTAAATTAGCATTCCCTCGAGATTCAACTTTATTGAAACGGAGTCATAATATGATTAATCAAAAAAAATATGTACAATTTGTCATAATATACATATCTATATTTGCTCTTTGGATACTCTTTATTCCAAATGAGTCGCATATAAAGGAGATTGGAATTCTTTTCTTATTCTGTTTCGCTGCACTTTTTTCTTGTCACTGTTTATATAAAGCTATTAAGAGAATGAAACGCAGTGATAAACTATTTTGGATTTTATTACTATGCACTTGCCTATGTGGATTAGTTATGGAGATAACCCTATTTCTTAGTTCACTTTCTATACATAATCAATCTGTATTTTCATATAAAGCATTACCTTTTTTTATCATACAATATATTTTGCTCTTTGTTGGATTTGCTATAAAGTTTATAAAAAATTATTCTATTAAGGGGCTTTCTCAATTTTCATTCGATAGCATCTTTATTATTATTATGAACATTTATTTCACCTTAACTTTTATCTTAGACCTTTCAAGCTTCCGCATGTTAACAAAGGATACTTGGATTTTAATTGGGTATTTCATTGCACAATCATTAGTAATTTACGCCGTTATTAGCCTATATAGAAGAGAACAATATTCTTCTAGTAGAATTGCATTAATTATCGGTTTCACTATTATACTCGTATACGGTTATATTCATCTGTTTCAATTGAATTTTGGGATGAAAACTTCTGCTGAAATTAATTATTTAATACACACTGCTTCTATTTTATTAATTGGACTTTCTTCCATACTATATATTTTAGATAAACCAATGCAGCATGAAACGAAAACAAAATATTATCGATTCGATTATGTACGTTTTATACTACCTTATTTTAGTATAATTATTACTTTTTCTTTTATTATCATTCAACCTTGGGATGATAAATTCATGTTAATCGGTCTCGTATTATCACTTATTTTGTTATTCTTGCGGCAACTTTACATGTGGAAAGATAATCAAGCACTAATTCATACATATGAACAGTTGACTACACAACTAGAGGACGAAGTTGAAGAAGGTGCATTTGCATTATCAAAAAGTGAACAACGTTATAAATCTTTATTCGAGGACCATCCCGATGCCGTTTTCTCTTTAAATATGAATGGCATTTTTCAACAATCTAATAAGGCGTGCGAAAGCTTATTTACTGCCTATTATTGCGAAGTGGCAAGCTATTCTCTGGTACACTTCATTGATTCAAAAGACCACGAACTACTAAAGAAGGCTTTACAAATTACAAAGGAAGGTAGGCCACAAACGTTAGAAGTTCGTACAAAAGAACAAGAAGGCTATTATTATTATCTCCATATTACACTTATCCCTACTTTTATAAACAAAGAAGTGGTCGGAATGTTTGGGATAGCACGTGATATTACCACCTTATATGAAAAACAAAAACAAGTAGAACATTTAGCCTTTCACGATGCACTTACTGGATTACCAAATCGTCGAAAGTTCGAAAAAGATTTAAAAGCCATTTTAAATACAGCCCAAACTAACGCAAATGATGTCGCCGTCATATTCCTTGATTTAGATCGATTTAAAAAAATTAACGATAGACTTGGCCATGACGTTGGAGATTTATTATTAATTGAAGTAGCAAAAAGATTACGCGGTTGCTTGCGTTCAAAAGATATCGTCGCTCGCCAAGGTGGAGATGAGTTTACAATTCTATTGCCAGAAATGTACTCAGAAAAAAGTGCAATTTTTATAGCTGAACAGATTTTAACTATTTTAAACAAACCATTCTTCATTCAAGGCGAAGAACTCTCTATTACACCAAGTATCGGAATTGCGATGTACCCTGATTATGGAACTGATGTAAATGAGTTAATGAAAAATGCTGATATGGCTATGTATCGTGCGAAAGCAAATGGAAAAAACAGATTTGTTTTCTTCTCAAAAGAAATGAGTATCGCTCAAAATGAAATTCAATTCTTAGAAGGTGAACTTTCAAAAGCATTACAACAAAATGAATTTTTCCTTGAATACCAGCCACAAGTAAGCACAAAAACAAAACAAATTATCGGTTTTGAAGCATTAATACGTTGGAAGCATCCAAAACTCGGTATCGTATCTCCTGCCCAATTTATCCCTCTAGCAGAGGAAACTGGTTTTATTATTGAACTTGGCAATTGGATTTTACGTACTGCTTGTTTAGAGGCAAAAAGATGGCATAATCAAGGTTTCTCTCACTTAAAAGTTGGTGTAAATCTATCTGTTGTTCAATTTAACCATGCAGATTTAATCCCAACTATTTCAAAGGTATTGGAAGAAACAGAACTGAAACCAGAAGCACTAGATATCGAAATTACGGAAAGCATCGCAATTAATCAAAATCAATCTGTAGTTGCAAAACTCGAACAACTTCAAAATCTCGGTATTCAAATTTCAATCGACGACTTTGGAACTGGTTATAGTTCTTTAGCTTATTTAACAAAATATCCAATCAACACATTAAAAATCGCTCGAGAGTTTATTTGTGGAATTACAACTAGTCCTTTAGAAGAAGCAATTGTCTCTTCCATTATTACACTATCAAAGCAACTAAATTTAAAAGTGATTGCAGAAGGTGTAGAAACGGAAGAAGAATGGGAATTTTTACATAAACAAAATTGTGATCACATTCAAGGATTCTTTATTAGCAAACCTGTTTCTAGTAAAGACGTTTGGATGTTACTACATAAAAAAACAACCGTCTAAGTAAGACGGTTGTTTTTTTTTAAAACTCAAAAGGCATATCTGAAGCTAATTGTACCTCTTGATCATCATGAGAAATTACTTGGCTTTTCTCTAAAGCTGTATCCGCTAATGAAATACCCCATGTCATTGCTAACGTTAATAGACTACCGATAAGTAGTTTCTTCATATTCCATCACCCACATTTTTTCTTTTAATATATCATGAAAATTTATCCATACATTATGCAATTATGCATATTTAGTTTTTGCGTTATTTTATTTCGTCATTTTTTTCATAAACTTTTCTTTATACGTATGCATTTCTAGTATATCAAAAAAGAAATAAGCTTTTTCATAAGCTTCTTCACTCTCTACCTCATCGTAGCCTAGCTTTTCTAAACATTCACCTTTTTGATAGTATAGCTGCCCAATCAATGCCATACTATTAATTCGACACGATATTTCAATAGCTTTATTTATTTGATAAAGAGCCTCTTCATATTGATTATCTAAGTATAATGTTTTCGCATAATTATGTCTTACCTTCACATCAAACTCTTTATTTTCAGGTAATGCCTCTAATTGCTTTAATATACCTTCAAATAACTCCATGCCCTTCTTAAAGTAACCATTTTCAGCATAAATATTTGCAATTGCATTCTCTATATAAAGATTTTGGTACACATCAATCCCAGTTAATTGTTGATTTAACAATTTTTTCAATTCTAAAATACAATATTCATAATCACTTTTCTTCAATACATACGCTGCTACATGATATTGCCATTGAAGAAATTGCTGAAACTCAGGATGATATTCTTCCTTTTTCAACTCATTCCATACTTTATTATAAATTTCTTTATATTTCTTTTGCTTACAAAGCATAATGATTTGATCTTTTAACTGCTTTTTCCTCTCAATATCGGAATAAATGAGTACCTCATAAAAATGAATAATGGGAACTTGTAACTTTGCTGCAATACCTTGCAATATATCCATACTTGGGTATACCGCACCCGATTCAATTCTGCTCACTTCCGATTGATGACATATGTTCTCGGATAACTGTTTTTGTGTTAATCCTCTCAACACTCTAATTTTCTTAATTTCACTTCCTAATTTCTCTGCGTGCATACTTACTCACCATCCCATTATAACAATCTAATTTGTTAAGTTGTCATACCACTACAATAATGTGAATTCGACAATTTTTGATATGAAATAATGCATAATATATATAAAATTCGGCAAATTTTTCATACAATTCATCTCACATACAATAATAGATTAGGAGTGTTATAGATGAATTATAGAAAACTTGCTAGTGCTTTCGTTACATTCGGTCTTCTTTGCCCTTTATCAACAGAAGCTATTCATGCTCAAGAATTAGACAAAAGTGCAGTCAAAGTTGAAATTGCTCAGCCTGGTTTAACAATCGGGAAATTAACACAACCTCAAAATGATACGAAAGAAAATATTGCTAAAAAGTATTTAAAAGGTGAGGTAAATGGGGCGAAAGCTCAACAAGAACAAGTCACTACTGAAAAAAATGTAGATTTCCAACCTACCAATAAAGAAACCAAAGAAAATCAAACCGAAGTTCGCCTTGCACAAACATATAAAAACTATAAAGTATATGGCCAAGATCTCATTGTAAAAGTAGATAAAAATGGAGTGATCACAACTGTTAGTGGTAAAGTTATTCAAAATTTAAATCAACAACCTAATCTTACTATAACAAATTTTTTGTCGAAAAATGAAGTAAAATCTAAATTACGCGATATAGTTCAAATTCCAAGCGATGCAGTTGAGACTGAATTCTCTAGCGAAACCGTTGTTTATAAGAAAAAAGATGGCTATTATACATTCGCAACTGTTATTACATTTACTTATGAAAACAATGAACAAATTATAAACGGCAATGCTATCGTTGATTTAAAAACTGGCGAAGTACTTTTTCAAGAAAAATTCATTAAAAACAAAGAGAATAAGACTATAAATCAAGTAACATCACCTAGATTATCCCCTGCAAGTGAGCAAGGAACTGGAAAAAATGCACTTCAAGAAAACATCTCTTTCAATATTGCCAAAGGAACTGATGGAAAATTTTATTTAGCGGATTTATCACGCGGAAATGGTATTTATATTTATAATGCAAACTACGCCGATTCCCTTGGAGGATATAGTCAAGCTGGTTATCCAGGGACACTAATTTCAAGTAGTACTCCTAATTTTGCAGATAAAGAAGCCGCGGGCGCTATGAAGAACATGAGTGATATTTACGATTACTTTAAGAAAGAACATAATCTAAAAAGTTACGACAATAAAGATTCAAAAGTTGTTGCTAGTGTACACGGTTTTGATTCTACTGAAGTTAGTGATGGTGTAAAAGAAGACTATGTAAATGCATTTTGGCATCCCGCTTGGAACCAAATGGTATTTGGTGATGGTTTAGACGGAAAACTAACATCCGCTCTTGATGTAACAGCTCATGAATTTGGACATGCTGTATTCAGTGGCACGACGAAAAATAAAGTTGTGAGATATCCAAGCGCTGAAACATCTGCACTAAACGAGGGATTAGCGGATTTCTGGGGTACACAAATCGAATATTACGTAAAGAAAGATAAAGGAAACTGGATTATGGGCGATACATTAGGTGGCCTAACAATTCGTGATATCCCAAGGGAAATTGGTGACGGCGGTCATAAACTATATACAAATTTACAAGATTTCTATAACGATGGTAATAATCAAGAATCACACGTGAATTCTGGTATTATCAGTCACGTATTATATCAATTAGCTGAAGGTAAAACATATAACGGTATTGCTGTTCAAAAACAAGGAAATGAAAAAGTAAGTAAAGTTGTTATGCGTGCATTGCAAAATTATGCAACTTCCGCTGAAGACTTTGAATCACTTCAATCTCATATCGTACAAGCTTCAAAAGATTTATATGGCACTGCCGTATCAAATGAATTTGCAAAGGCATTTGAAGCACACGGTTACAAACCGTTACAAAAAGTAAATCAAGTAATAGAAGTACAATAATTATAAAAAGAAGGTTACCTCTCATAGATAACCTTCTTTTTATATCCAACCCTTTTCTTCCGCAATTGTAATTGCCTCAATTCTATTTTTCGCATCAAGCTTCGCTAATACTTCAGAAATATAATTACGTACTGTACCCGGCGAAAGATAAAGTGCCTTCGCAATTTCGTTTGCCGTCTTTCCTTCTTTCGCAAGCAACAGTACTTCCTTTTCGCGATCTGACAACGGATTTTGCTCCTGCCATAAGCCAAACATTAAATCTTGGGAGACCTCTCGTTTCCCCTTCATTACATTACGAATTGCTGCCGCTAAATCTTCACTTGGGCTATCCTTTAATAAATAGCCGTGCACACCAGCTTTCATTGCTCTTTCAAAATATCCCGGCCGTGCAAATGTTGTTAAAATCATTACTTTGCATGATGATTTTTCTTTCTTTAAAGTCTCAGCGACATCCAATCCACTTTGAATCGGCATTTCAATATCCATAATACTTACATCTGGCTTTAACGATTCAATTAATTTTAACGCCTCTTCCCCGTTCGCAGCTTGCCCAATTACTTCGATATCATCTTCTAGATCAAGCAGGGCCCCTAATGCACCACGAAGCATCCGCTGGTCTTCTGCAATAATAATTCGAATCATGCCCTCACCTCATCTTTTCCTGTTCTAATAACAACTGGAACTTTTACCGTTAATAACGTCCCTGGATTGATTGTACCTAGTTCAACAAATCCATCAATAAGAGCAATTCGTTCTTTCATACCGCGAATACCATTTCCATCATGATTTTGATCTGTTAAACCGATTCCGTTATCTTCTACTTTCAAAATCAGTTCACCTTGTGATTCTAATACAGAAACTGCGCACCGCGTTGCCTTACTATGTTTTACAACATTTGTAACGGCCTCACGTAAACACATCCCGACAATATTTTGTTCAATTGGTGATAACGAGCTCGATCTTGCTTCTTGCCTCACTTCTAATTCAATATTAGCTGCTTGTAAGATCGCTTTTATTTGCTCTAGCTCTTCTTCTACCGTAATCATACGCATATCAGAAATTAATTCTCTAAGCTGTTTTAAGGCGGTACGAGAAGTTTGTGTAATTTCCTTCGCTTCCGCACTTGCACGCTCTGGATTTTTCACAATTAACTTCTCAACGAGCTGGCTTTTTAAAGTAATAAGAGATAAGGTATGCCCTAATGTGTCATGAAGATCTCTTGCAATTCGCTGCCGTTCTTCACGTTTTACTAAATCTTTAATTTGCTCGTTCGCCTCATCTAATTGATTTCTTAACATCTTTTTCTGATTAAAATTACGCATACCAAATGGCGTAAGAAGCATTAAGATAAACATCGGAACGATATTTACTAAACTTGTAGTTGTTAGTTGATTCATATTTACAAATAAAAATGCTCCAAGCATTATAACTAACGAGCATAACAGCACTCGAAATACTTTCTTATTTGGCGCAAATCCCATCGCACTTGCTGTGAAAAAGCCAAAAAATATCATAAAAGGATTATAAAATAAAGCAAATAAAAAGATGAGTATCATTTGAATGCATGCCCATAAAATAAACGTCTTCTGAACAAAATATAGCTGACGGTATGTGATAATAAAAAGTATCAACATACTGCTTCCTAGCACAAGCTTCCATCCTGATGCTTGTGCTAAGTGATAAATTGGAAATAATAGATAAACAAACCACATGTACGGAAAAAATCCCATATGTTTCGGAAAAATCTCAATCCTCTTCTTCTCTATCATTTATACCGCTTCCTGTCTTTTTCTTATATATATTGATACTACAACAAATATAAGGAAATAACCTCCTAATACCGCGATATTTTCCCATCCAATTGATTTTCCAGCTACAATATCCCACGCACCACTTCCGAAATGGTATGTCGGTGTCCATTCACCAATCGTTCTTAATATTTTTGGGAATACTTCAATCGGCATCCACAACCCGCCAACTATAGCTAAACTCATATTTAAAATATTTGCTAAGCCAGCAGCTGCGTCCGCCTTCTTAATGGAACCTATTACTGTTCCTAACGCTAAAAATGGTGTTACCCCTAACAATAACCATAACCCCGCACCTATCCATTGCCCTACCGTTAACTCAACATGATTAATTAGTATCCCTGCAATAAAGATAACTAATATTGAAAAAGCATTTACTACTGTTTGAGCGATAATTTTTGCTGTTAAATATGCTCCCTCTGGAAGCGGTGTAATTTTTAGAAGATGTGTCCATCCTTGCCCTCTTTCCTGAGAAAGTCTCACACCGAAACTAAAGAGTGCAGTCCCTACAATACTGAAAGTTGCCATCGAAATTAAATAATGTGCTTTCCACGCATCTCCGTTTTGTGGTACTTGAACAACATTTGTGAAAATGTAGTAAAACATAACAGGCATTAATAATGAGAAAAAGATAAATAATTTATTGCGGAATGTACGTAAAATTTCTATTTTGCACTGCATCCATAACGCTCTCATGCGATTTCCTCCTTCTGATTTGCAACGAATTGTTCAAATGCCTCATCAAGACTTCCACGTTCAACTGAAACATCTGTTACAGGTAAACTCCTTTGATAAATGGCTTTTAAAGTTGCATCCGTATCCTCCGTTGTTAAAATGAAGCGTCCTTCGTTTGACTTTACTTCTGTTACATTTGGTAATTCCTTTAGTAATTTTGTAGGAATGCTTTCCTTTGAGTAAAATGTGATTGTTTTTCTCGAAATTGTTGCTTTCATTTCGTCTGGTGTACCATCTGCGATAATCTTTCCGTTCGCAAATAATAAGATACGATTTGCTAAAGCATCTGCTTCTTCTAAATAATGCGTCGTTAAAATAATCGTTTTCCCTTCACTTGCTAACTTTCGAATCGTTTCCCAAAACGTTCTTCGAGACGTAATATCCATTCCGACTGTCGGCTCATCTAAAAATAACAAATCTGGATTTCCCGCAAGTGCAAGCGCAAAGTTTAACCTTCTTTTTTGCCCACCTGATAACTTCTCACATCTTTGCTTTCGCTCTGATTCTAAATTTGATAACTGCAGTAACGTTTCTTTCGCTATAGGATTCGTATAATAACTACGGAATAACTCAATTGCCTCTTCCACCGTAATACTATCAATGACACTTACTTCTTGCAGCATCGCACCGAGGCTATTACGAACATCTCTATGCTTTGGACTCTTTCCAAATATAAAGACCTTACCTTCTGTTGGGTCCTTTAATCCAAGCATCATCGACATCGTCGTTGTTTTCCCCGCACCATTCGGACCAAGTAACGCTACTATTTCCCCTTTATTTACATGAAATGAAACATTATTTACTGCGTTTTTATGTTTAAATGTTTTAGAAACACCATTTACTTCAATAATCTTTTCCATCTCTCCACCCCCGCTGTTTCTTATATTTACATTGTATTACTTGGAAAACTTAGGAAACAGTATGATGCGTCATGACATCGATATGACAATTGTCATGTATTCTTTATGAGAGGAATCAACCCGCATACCGCAAGCGAGTAGCAGGACGAAAATAAACATGATACAATCGGATAAGATATATATTCGAGGAAGGACAGTGGTTTTCATGATTATTCGTAATGAACAAGATTTAGAAGGCTTACGAAAAATCGGCCGCATCGTTGCGCTTGCACGTGAAGAAATGAAAAAACAAGCGAAGCCAGGTATGACAACGAAAGAGCTTGATTTGATCGGTAAAAAAGTATTAGATGAGCACGGTGCTATTTCTGCACCTGAAAAAGAATATGATTTCCCAGGTGTAACTTGCATTAGTGTAAATGAGGAAGTTGCTCATGGTATTCCAGGAGATCGTGTATTAAAAGAAGGCGACTTAGTAAACGTCGATGTATCTGCTGCACTTGATGGCTATTATGCAGATACAGGCATTTCATTTGTTCTTGGAGAAGACGAGGCAAAAGAAAAACTTTGCCAAGCAGCAGTTGATGCATTTTGGGCAGCAATGAAAAAGGTTAGAGCTGGCTCAAAACAAAATCAAATTGGTCGTGCTGTTTCAAACTTCGCACATAAAAGTGGATACAATGTTATTCAAAACTTAACTGGTCACGGCATTGGTCTTAGCTTACATGAAGCACCAAATCACATTTTAAGTTACTATGATCCAATGGATAATGCGCTTCTAAAAGACGGTCTTGTTATCGCTGTAGAACCGTTCATCTCTATGAAAGCTGATCATATTATTGAACGTGGTGACGACGGTTGGACATTCGTTACACCTGATAAAAGTCTTGTTGCACAATGTGAACATACTGTTGTCGTAACACGCGGCGAGCCAATAATCTTAACAGAAATCTAATACCAAAAACGGCTGTTTTGTAGATTTATTCCACATAAAACAGCCGTTTTTATTTTTGGGAAAATATGTGAACCATTGTTGAACTCTTTATCATTTAAGTATATAATCTTTAGCGGAGGTTACTTAAGCTTATCTTTACTAAAAAGATATTGTAACTAAGGAGTAAAACACCTTCTTTCTTATTGTTTAAACAGGCTCAAAAATGACCGTAGTAACGTGTTAGTCGAATATTCTGTAATCCTTATATTTCTCTAACAATGTAAGAAACTATCACCTTTCAACTTCGGTCCACTAGTCGCACAACTCTCTTTAGACAAAATAAATGACTATTTTCAAAGTACATATTGTCTTCATTCTGACCAAAACCAACCCTATCTAGATTTTTATTTCCACATAACTTTAAGGCAAAAATAAGCCTTCACAAAGGGATACACTACCTTGGTTAGTATGTATCGTAAAACTTACCTTTATAACCATTCTTTTTTACTAGATATACATGAAAACTATCTCACATATAAAGGTCTGATATCATTATTTATATCAGTATTTTTTTCGACATTTTTTGTCGAATTGTGTATATTTCCATAGAACTGTGTAAATATACATTTTGTTTTACGTTAAATAATATTGCTTTGAACATAATTCTGTTTGTCTGAGAACGCGTATAGAAACGGAGGGATAACAAAAATAAATAGCTTATAACAAATACTTTTAATATTCCATTTGTTCATGTGGAATAAGTCCCCAATGGACAAATGAATGTTCAGAGGAGGAAAAATGAAAAAACTTTTTAATGTATGTTTAATTGTATTCGTACTATTTTCGCAACTTGCTAGTTTTCCATACAATCAAGTAAGAGCGGAAACCTTAACAGGAGATTCCTTATTTGACACTGTTGAAATGAAAGATGCAACGAATCATATTATTGACGAATCAAAAAATCCTAACAATTTAATAAAGATAGGATCAACCATTCAAGTAGAATACGCTTGGTCAATAAAAGATCAACAAGTTGCACACGCAAATGATACAGCAGTAGTTCAAATACCACTTGCATTAAAAGTATCTAAAGATTTGCAAGGGGATTTAGTAACAGATCAAAAAAATATTGGTCAATATTTTATAACAGCTAAAGATAATAAATTAAAATTAATATTTAATGATCAAGTAGAAAATTTGAAAGACGCTAAAGGAAAAATTAAAGTTGATACCGTGTTTAACTCAACTTTAAAACCTGGGGAAAAATCAGTTCAAATCGCTTTTCCTTTAGGAACAATGGTTCAGCCTATATCAGTTCCTGTTCAAGTAGAAATCTCTAAAGAAGATGGCACCAAACAGGATACTAATAAACAAGCGCAAGATCCAGTAGCTAAACCTGTTACTGACAATCCGGAGCAAGATCCAGCAACTAAAACTGTTACTGATAATCCGGAACAAAACCCAGCAGCTAAAACTGCCACTGATAATCCGGAACAAAACCCAGCAACTAAAACTGTTACCGATAATCCGGAACAAAACCCAGCAGCTAAAACTGCCACTGATAATCCGGAACAAAACCCAGCAGCTAAAATTGCTACTGACAATCCAGAACAAAAGCTATCAAGCGACCCTGCTGAGAATACAAATTCAGGTCCAAAGCAAATAACAACAAACATTTTAACCAGTGTAAAGTTGACGGATAAAGACGGAAAACCATTTACAGAGGATAACCGTCCAAGTACAGATTCCCCTGCCAATATTGAGTTTACATGGGAACTTTTAAAATCAATGAATGTGAAAAATGGAGATTACTATATTTTTGATCTTCCTAAACATTTTAAGATTTACAATACAATTAACAGTCCTTTATATGATAGTGAAAACCATCAAATTGGTAATTTTACTGTTACAAAAGATGGAAAAGTCACGATGACATTCAACGATTATGTTGAAGAGCATCCAGATGTTGCTGGTAACCTACAATTAAAGACAGAATTTAATAAAGCTGAAATTAAAGGTACAACAACACAAGAAATTCCTTTCCCGATTAAAGATAAGGATGTTTCTATTACAGTTGACTTTAAGCCTAATGTACAAACAGCTACGAATAAAAAGGGTTTACCTGATAGACCAATTAATACAAATGAAATTAATTGGAAAGTAGAGATGAACAAAACGAAAGACCCCCTTAAAAACGCTGTTTTTAAAGATAACATTCCACAAGGTACAAGCTTAAATAAAGATTCTATTAAAGTTTATTATTTAGAAGTTGATGTTAATGGGAATGTAACGCGTGGTGCAGAAGCTGAGCCAACTGATTACAATATTATTTCATCAGATGGCTCAAAATTGGAGATTGCTTTCAAAGATTCTATCAATAAAGCATATCAAATCGAATATGCCACAAAAATTACTGATGAAAATATTAAAAGTTTCCGAAATAACGTTACGATAACGAGTGATAATCAAAAGCAACAAAACGCAAGTTCTACTGTAACGGTTTCTCGTGGTACACACTTAAATAAAACAAGTAAATATGATCCAAAGACGCAAACAATTGAGTGGACAATTACTTACAATGGTGATCAAAGAGAGATCAAAAAAGCTGATGCGATTTTAAAAGATATTTTTGACGATACACACGAACTAGATGCAAATTCTATTGTTGTAAAAAACGCTTCATATAATGAAAAAGGAACGCTTATAACAGGAGACGCTGTTAATAATTACACTGTAAATAACAAGAAGAATGGATTCGATTTACAGTTTAATGATGATATTAATAGTGCTTATGTGATTACCTATAAAACCAAGCCAACTAATAAAGTTATAGAAGATGGAAAAGTAAAAAATAAAGTTACAGCTGATAATGATTCAAGTAAAGAAAATGAAGCTAGCTTCAAGCAGCAAAATATTATTAAATCTAATAATAAAGCTGAAACAAATTATAAAGACAAAACAACAACTTGGACAATTATAGTAAATAATAACAACTATCCATTAAGCAACGCGATTATTACGGACACCTTTGATCATGGTGGATTACAATTAAAAGATAAGAAACTAGAAATTAAAGACGGAAATTATACCCTTCAAGCTGGGACTGACTATATTTTAGATGTAACAGATAAAGGCTTCAAAATTACTCTTATAGGTACGTATCAGTCTAATATGACAAAGACATTAGTCGTAAAATATACGACAGACTTTGATTATACAAAGCTAGAAAGTGGTAAAACTTCATTTAAAAATACAGGTAACCTTTCTTGGATAGATACGGATTCTAATCCACAATCAAATAAAGTTGAAGCTAATTTCGATCCTGATACTTTCACAAAGGCAAATGGTTATAAATACGGTTCTTATAACGCCCAAACGAAGGAAATTACTTGGATAATAGGCTTTAACTATAATAATGTTGAGATTAAAGATCCTTATGTTATAGACGTAATACAAGATAAACAAAAATTAGTGCCTGGATCCATTGAAGTGCGCGATATGATTCTAAATGGAAATCCTGATAATGCACAACCTGGTAATGCTGTACCAACTGAGAAATATGAACTTGAAGAACCTACAGAGAAAAATAAAAACACCCTAAAGGTTCATTTCAAACAATCAATTAATTCACCTTACTATATTATCTTTAAAACAAGCCTTGATGGTGAACTTATCCAAGGCACCTACAAAAACGAGGCAGATTTAAAAGATGGCTCTAAAATTGTAAACACCCTTACAGGTGACACTCAAGTAAATAAAGGTGGCAGCTTCGTTACTAAAAAAGCTGTGCAAGACGACAACTATATTAATTGGAGTATCGCAATTAACGAAAGCCAATCAACCATTGCAGATGCCGTTGTAACAGATGATCCAACCGAAAATCAGGTAATTGTGGAAGATTCATTCCACTTATATCCTACAACTGTAGATCCATATGGAAATTTAACAAAAGATACAGTAAACGAATTAAAAGAAGGAACAGACTATAAACTCAAAATAACAACAGACAATAATACCGGAAAGCAACATTTCGAAATTGCCTTCTTGAAAAAAATTGATCGAGCTTATATTTTAGAATATCGCTCACTTATTAATGCAGACGATAAAGAAAAAGTAAGTAATAAAGCGAAAATCACAGGCAATAAGTTGACAGTTAAAAACACAGAAACTACTGAAACGATTGAAGTGAGAATGTCTTCTGGTTCAGGCGGAGGATCTGCTACTAAAGGCCGTGGAAACCTTGAAATTATAAAGGTAGATAACGACAATAAGAACGCACTATTAGCTGGGGCAGAATTTACTTTATACGATCGTACAGGTAAAACTGTTATCCGTAAAATTACAACAGACAAAGACGGTATCGCTAAATTTAATAATTTAAAACGCGATAAATATTTATTAAAAGAAACAAAGGCTCCTGAAGGCTATGTAATTAGCTGGGATTTAAAACAAGGGAAAATTGTTGAACTTGGTACACAAGAGACTACAACATATAAACTTGCAAATAAGAAGTTTGTCGGTAAAGTAGTTTTAACAAAGTCTGATGACCTGAATAAAAACGTCACACTGCAAGGTGCCGTTTTCACACTACTTGATAAAGACAAAAAAATAATTTCAGAACACGAAAAATTAACAACAAATAATCAAGGACAAATTACTGTAGATAATTTAAAACCAGGAACTTACTACTTACAAGAAACAACTGCTCCTGAGCATTATAAATTAGACAGTACACCTATACAATTCACAATCAAAGAAGATCAAACAACAGTAATAAACCGAACTGCAACAAACAGTTTGATTCCAGGATCGGCCATTTTAACAAAATTCGATAAAGATGGAAAAACTTTAGCAGGTGCGGAGTTCAGTGTACGCGATCGATATAACAAAGTAATTCGTGGATATGAAAAATTAACGACAAATGATCAAGGACAAATCGAAGCAAAAGATTTACGCCCTGGAGACTATCAATTTGTCGAAGAAAAAGCACCTAAAGATTACGACATAGATAAAAAACCAATTGAGTTTACAATTATAAAAAGTCAAAAAAAAGCAGTTACTGTTACAGCGACAAATCACCTCATTAAAGGTGGTGTCACTTTAACGAAAGTCGATGATGTCGATGGCACTGCCCTTGAAGGTGCTGTATTTAAAATTGTCGATGCGAATGACGAGAAACAAGTAATTCGTGAAAATATAAAAACAGGTTCAGATGGAAAAGTTACCGTTAAAGATTTAGAGCCTGGTGCTTATAAATTTATCGAAACAGAAGCTCCTAAGGATTATACGTTAAGTACAAACCCTATCGAGTTTACAATTGATAAAAGCCAACAAGCTCTTGCTACTGTTACGGCAAATAACAGCTTAAAAACGGGCGAGGTTGAATTATTAAAAGTTGATGAGTTTGGTGAGAAAAAACCACTAGAAGGTGCTGTATTCAAACTTGTCGATACAAATAATAATGACGTTTCCCCTCACACTAACTTAACTACTGATAAACACGGTAAAGTTAAAGTTAGTAACCTACGTCCTGGTACGTATAAATTTATTGAAATAGCTGCTCCTGAACATTACGTTTTACGAGCAGAACCTATTGAATTTACAATCGATAGAAGTCAGAAAGAAACTCTACTTGTGAAAGCTGAAAATGCTTTAAAACCAGGAGATGTTGAATTAACAAAAGTTGATGATATCGATGGTACAGCTCTTGAAGGTGCTGTATTTAAAATTGTTGATGCAAATGATGAAAAGAAAGTTATTCGCGAAAATGTAAAAACTGGTGCGGATGGTAAAGCTATCGCTACTGGCTTACGCCCTGGCGATTATAAATTTATCGAAGTAACAGCACCGAAGTATTACGACAAAAATACAAAACCAATTAAATTTACGATTACAGAAAGTCAAACAACTCAGGCTACTGTTACCGCTAAAAACAGCTTAACAAAAGGCGGTATTGAGTTAACAAAAGTGAATGCTGCAGATGAAAAGGAAACACTTGAAGGTGCTGTATTTAAAATCGTTAATAGAGATACTAATGAAGATGTTCGTACGGACCTTGTTACGAATAGTAAAGGAATGCTAGTTGTAGATGACTTACGTCCTGGTAACTATAAGCTTATCGAAACAAAGGCTCCAACTTATTACGATGTAAATGTAGAACCAATTGAATTTACAATCGAAAAAGGACAACAAAAACTCCTTCCACTTACATTTAAAAATAGTTTAACGAAAGGAAAAGTTAAACTTATTAAAGAAGATGATGTGGAAAGTAGTAAAGCTCTTGCCGGCGCTGTATTCACATTGCAAGACGCAACTGGCAAAGAAATTATGAAAGATTTAACAACAGATGATTACGGAGTATTAGTTATTCCTGATTTAGCACCAGGGGATTATCAATTTATCGAAACAAAAGCCCCTGAACATTATAAATTAGACAAAACACCTATTAAGTTCACAATTAAAAAAGGTAGTAAGGAAGATCTTCCTATCCCTGTTACTGTAAAAAATAGTTTACTTACAGGTGGCGTCACTTTAACAAAAGTTGATGATGTTGATGGCACTACTCTTGAAGGTGCAGAATTTATAATCGTTGACGCTCATGATACTAAAAAGGTAATTCGCAAAGGTTTAACGACTGATAAAAACGGTAAAATTACTGCTTCTGATTTACGTCCTGGAGACTATCAATTTGTTGAAGTAAAAGCTCCAAAAGACTATAGCTTAAGCAAAGACTCTATTCCGTTTACTATCGAAAAAAGTCAAAAAGAGAATATTACTGTTACTGCTACTAACAGTTTAAAGAAAGGTGCAGTAACATTAACAAAAATTGATGACATCGATCGTACGATGCTCGAAGGTGCAATCTTTAAGATTGTTGATATGAATGGTAAGGAAGTTCATACGAATCTTGTTACAGATAAAAACGGTAAAATTTCTGTTTCTGATTTACGCCCTGGAGACTATCAGTTCATTGAAACAAAAGCTCCTGAGCACTATGTATTAGATGAAACAACGATTCCATTTACAATTGAAAGAAGTCAAACGAAAGAGATCAATGTTACAGGCAAAAATGCTTTGAAAAAAGGTAGCGTTGAACTAACAAAGATTGACGATATTGATATGAATACAAAACTTGCTAACGCCGTATTTAATTTATTAGATGCAGACGGGGAGCTAGTTGAAGAAGGCTTAAAAACAAATGATGAAGGTAAAATTGTTGTTGAAAATCTACGTCCTGGTACGTATCAATTCGTTGAAACAATTGCTCCTGAACATTACGATTTAGATAAAAAACCTATCGTATTTACAATTAAAAAGAGCCAAACTGAAACTCTTCATATCACTGCTACAAATGCTTTAACAAAGGGTGCAGTTAAACTTTCTAAAGTAGACGATGTTGATGGCACTGTTCTTAAAGATGCAGTATTTAAAATTGTTAATATGAACGGTGATGTAGTTCATAAAGACCTTGTTACAAATGAACAAGGAATAATCGAAATTAACGACCTACGTCCTGGTGATTACCAATTTATCGAAACGAAAGCTCCTAAGCATTACGTTTTAGATGAAACACCAATCAAATTCACTATTGAAAAAGGACAGAAGAAAGTTATTTCTTTAACTGCTACAAATAGCTTAAAACAAGGTAGTATCGAATTACTTAAAGTTGATGATTTAAACACTCAAACAAAACTTGCCGATGCGGTATTTAATTTACTAGATCAAGATGGCAAAGTACTTAAAACAGATTTAAAAACAAACAGTGAAGGTAAAATCGTTATCGAAAACTTACGTCCTGGTACGTATCAATTCGTTGAAATAACGGCTCCTGAACACTATGATTTAGACAAAAAACCAATTATATTTGCAATTGAAAAAAGCCAGAAAGATATTGCTACCGTTACTATGAAAAATAGTTTAACAAAAGGTGGCGTGGAACTTTCTAAAGTGGATGATGTCGATGGCACTACTCTTGAAGGCGCAGTATTTAAAATTGTGGATATGAATGGCACTGTAATTCGCAAAGATCTTGTTACGAATCAACAAGGTAAAATTAGCGTTTCTGACCTACGTCCTGGTGATTATCAATTCATCGAGACAACGGCTCCGAAACACTATGATTTAAACAAAGAGCCAATTCCATTCACAATTACAAAGAGCCAAGCTGATCCTATCTCCGTTACAGCTACAAATAGCTTAACGAAAGGCGCTGTGGAACTTTCTAAAGTAGATGATGTAGATGGTACTGCTCTTAAAGATGCGATATTTAAAATTACTGATATGAATGGTAACGACATTCGCACTGAGCTTACAACAGATGTACATGGAAAAATTTCTGTTTCTGACTTACGTCCTGGGGACTATCAGTTTGTTGAAACGAAAGCTCCTGAACACTATAAATTAGATAGTACACCTATTAAGTTTACAATTAAGAAAAGCCAAAAAGAAAAGCTCCAAGTTACTGCTACAAATAGCTTAACTGAGGGTACTGTAGAATTAATAAAAGTGGATGATATAAATCCAGATACAAAACTTTCTGATGCAGTGTTTAACATCATCGATGCGAAGGGTAAAATTGTTCGTTCTGATTTAACTACTGATAAAGATGGAAAGATTTCTGTTTCTGATTTACGTCCGGGAGATTATCAGTTCATTGAAACGAAAGCTCCGAAAGATTACGATTTAAATAAAACACCTATCGATTTCACTATCGAGAGAAGTCAACTAACTCACGTTTCTGTTACTGCTAAGAACGGCCTAACAAAAGGTGGCGTGGAATTAACGAAAATTGACTCTGTAGATAAAAAAGAGATGCTAGAAGGTGCGGTATTTAAAATTACTGATATGAATGGTAACGACATTCGTACGAATTTAGTTACAAATAAAGATGGTAAAATCATCGCGAAAGACCTACAACCAGGAGACTATCAATTTATTGAAACGAAAGCTCCTAAACATTACGACTTAAATGAAGAACCAATTAAGTTCACAATCGAAAGAAGTCAAACAAAGCATGTCTTCGTTACAGCTATTAATAGCTTAACGAAAGGTAGTGTGGAGTTAATTAAAGTTGATGATACCAAGCAAAACACAACACTTGAAGGTGCAGTATTTAAAATTGTTAATAAGGATGGACACGATGTTCGTACCGATTTAACTACTGATAAAAACGGCCGTTTAGTTGTGGATGAATTACCACCAGGAGACTATGAGTTTATTGAAACAAAAGCTCCTGAACACTATGACTTAAACGACACACCTATTAAGTTCACAGTTAAAAAAGGCCAAGAAAAAATCGCCTCTGTTACTGCTACTAACAGCTTAACTAAAGGCGCAGTTGAATTAACTAAAGTTGATGACATCGATGGTACTACTCTTGAAGGGGCTATCTTTAAAATTGTAGATATGGACGGCAAGGATGTTCGTTCTGATCTAACTACTGATAAAGATGGTAAGATTTCTGTTTCTGATTTACGTCCGGGAGATTATCAGTTTATTGAAACGAAAGCTCCAACTGGCTATGATTTAAACGTTAAACCAATTCCTTTCACAATTACGAAAGGACAATCTCAGGTTACCTCTGTTACAGCCTTAAATAGTTTAACAACAGGTTCAATTGAGTTAACTAAAGTTGATATTGATCACCATGGAACACTTGAAGGTGCCATTTTCAATATTTTAGACCAAGATGGAAAAGTTATCCGAGAAGGTTTAAAAACAGATCAACACGGAAAAGTAATCGTAAATGATTTGAAACCTGGTACTTATCAATTAGTAGAAACAAAGGCTCCTAAAGGCTATCAATTAGATGCATCACCAATAAACTTTACAATTGATAAAGCCCAAGCTACGCCACTACAAATTACAGTTTCAAATAAAAAAATTGAATCTTCTTCAGGTGGAGATGACAAGCCAGTTACTCCTCCAAATAAAGAAGAAAACAAAGGCAATGAAATATCTGAGAAACACGAAAACGGAACTTCCGAAGAAACATCGAATAAAACAGATAACAAACAGCAAGATGATCGAAATACGGATAAACACCTTCCAAATACAGGTCATAAAGAAGACCCTACACAAACAGTAGGTATCCTTCTTCTACTAGCTGGATTATTAAGTATTTTGGCTACAAAACGCAAAAAAAATTATTAATAATTTTTTCACATCCAATCAATCTCCCAATTGATTGGATGTTTTTTTATACAAAAAGGACGATACATAAAGTATCGTCCTTTTAACGGGGTGAGGCTGCCCAAAAGTACGGAAAACCTTTGAACAGCCTCTTATTTTCATATGGATGCCTTACATATATCACTGATAATAATTATGAAATGCGGAAACATAATTACCATCAACTGATTCAAACATGAGAAATGAAACCCTACAGTGATTCCATTCCTCTACATAATCTAAAGTTTGGGTACACTAGATTCATGCAATGTAGGAGCTTTCAGAGTAGAAAGCGAACCTTCGTTTAAAATGATAGCATACATATCTCCCTCAAAAATATGCAAATATGCATATATCGTTTTTATTTCTCAATGTCAGAATATTGAAAAATAAAAGGTGCAAAGGTAAAATAAAGTCATTATCCGTCTTCTTTTGTCAGTCAGAGAGAATAGAAGAATAGGAGAGGAAAAAATGAGAAAATCATTGAAACAAAAAATAGTAAGCTCTTTGCTTGCTGTATCACTCGCTGTTAGCTTAGCTCCAATTGGGCAAGCAAAAGCGGATTCCACGTCAGAGGTTACACAAACTCCATCTATTACAAAACAGATTGATCCAAACCGCGCGATTGAACATGTTCGTTTCTTATCTGAAACAATTGGTCCTCGCCCCGGTGGAACAAAATCCGAAGAATGGGCTTCTCGTTACATTGGTATGCAGCTTAAATCAATGGGCTATGACGTAGAATATCAACCATTTCAGGTGCCCGATCAATACGTTGGATTCATTGAATCACCACTATCAACGAAACGTAATTGGCAAGCTGGTGCTGCTCCTAATGCACTCATTTCTACAGAAGCTGTTACAGCTCCCCTTATCTTTGTTCAAGGTGGGACAAAATTAGAAGATATTCCAAATGAAGTAAACGGTAAAATTGTTTTATTTGAAAGAGGAACGACAGTTACAGACTATAATAAACAAGTTGAAAATGCTGTTAGCAAAGGTGCAAAAGGTGTTCTTTTATACAGTTTAATTGGCGGACGCGGAAATTATGGACAAACCTTCAATCCCCGCCTAACGAAAAAGCAATCTATCCCTGTCTTTGGTCTTGCTTATGCGCAAGGAAATGCATTTAAAGAAGAAATCGCTAAAAAAGGGACAACAATTCTTTCCCTAAAAGCGAGACATGAATCTAAATTAACATCTCTAAATGTTATCGCCAAAAAGAAACCAAAAAAGAGTACAGGTAATGAGAAAGCAGTCGTTGTAAGCTCGCACTATGATAGTGTTTTCGGAGCACCTGGCGCAAATGATAATGCTTCTGGAACTGGATTAGTATTAGAACTAGCTCGTGCTTTTCAAAATGTAGAAACTGATAAAGAAATTCGCTTTATTACCTTTGGTTCTGAAGAAACTGGATTACTTGGTTCGGATTATTACGTGAATAGTCTATCCCAAAAAGAACGCGACCGTATTTTAGGTGTCTTTAACGCCGACATGGTTGCAACAAATTATGATAAAGCAAAGAATTTATACGCTATGACACCTGATGGCTCTACAAACTTTGTAACAGACGCTGCCTTGCAAGCAGGTAAACAACTAAATAATGACCTCGTCCTACAAGGTAAATTCGGTTCTAGTGATCATGTTCCATTTGCTGAAGCTGGTATTCCTGCTGCTCTATTCATTTGGATGGGTGTCGATAGTTGGAATCCATTAATCTATCATATTGAGAAGGTATACCATACACCTCAAGATAACGTATTAGAAAACATTTCACCTGAACGAATGAGAATGGCATTAGACGTTATCGGAACAGGAGTTTATAACTCGCTTCAAAAACCTGTTCCTCAAACTGAACAGAAAGCTGCTTAATCATTTAAAAGACCACTGATTTTATCAGTGGTCTTTTATTGAGAAAAAATATATATGCATAAAAGCATATTTTATCCTACCCATTATCGTATACAATATTAACTGTAACAACACCGATTACAACTAATAAGGAGGCTTTTTCTATTATGAAAAAAATGATTTTAGCAGGTGCATTAACTTTAGCAGGAATTACTGGAGCTACTGCGTTTATTCCTGAAACAAAAGTCGCTGCTGCCGCTCAAGAACAAAGCTTTACAAAATTTTATTCTTTGCAAACTGGAGGTAGTTCTGAACAAGAACCTATTTTCCTTCAAAAAGGACAAGAACTAACAATTCATCCTAACAGCAAAACTCCTAGTTACAGTGTTTATGACTCAAATCATAACCTAATTGGACGTTATTCTGATGGTTACGGCCGAATTTTCACTGCAAAAACAGATGGAAATATGTATGTTCAATTTCATGCACCTTACGTTTACTATAGTCCTGTTAGTTTTTCTGTTACTTATACTATTCAATAAAAAAGAGGTCCTTTATAGGGCCCCTTTTATTTCTCTTGCCAATTCACTTTTACGAATCCATCTTTCACTTTTAATCCGCTTATATTCAATACATACTCTTCATTTGCTTTTAAAGTAACTGTAAAACTACCTTTTTTCGATTCACAGATTTCCTTTAACTCCTTTATCCACATAAGAAAGTTGGTGCCTTGATGAAAAAACTTTTATCCATGTCTCTTGAAAAATATCTTCCGCGTCTTCTTTCGTCTTTGCTAACTTATAGCATAAGGAATATATTTGCTTCTTATATATATCAATTAATTCTTCTACCTTTTCTTCCATCATAAGCCTCCTGTCATTTATATAAGACGACGCAAATTCCCTTTTTGTTTGATAAAATTTTATTTTTTTATTATCTCCACATAAAAAGGCAATCACAACATCGTGTGATTGCCTTTTATTTAAAAACGAAAGTCCGCTTCCGCTTTTCTTTATTGTCCAGCTCCAGCGGCTAGAATACTCGGTGGCTTCGCGCCTTCCTCCGAGGCAAAGTACGCCTCTCTCTCAGGAGCTCCATCCCCCTCCTATTCTAAACGAGCCGCTTCCGCTTTTCTTTATTACATTTTTTCTGGTGCAGATACTCCTACGATTGCTAATGCATTTTGAAGTGTAGTGCGTACTGCTTTCATTAACTCGTAACGAGCTTTACTTAATTCTAAATTATCTTGGTTTAATACTTTTTCTGCATTGTAGAAGCTGTGTAATGTTGCTGCTAATTCAAATGCATAGTTTGTAATACGGTGTGGTAGACGTTTTTGTGCTGCATCCGCAACTACCGCTGGGAATTCACCAAGTTTTTTCAGTAACTCTACTTCTTTTTCAGAAGTAACAAGTTTGTAGTTCACATCTCCGCCTGTAGCTAATCCTAATTCTTCACCTTGGCGAAGGATGCTGCATACGCGAGCGTGAGCGTATTGTGCATAGTATACTGGGTTTTCATTAGATTTTGATACAGCTAAGTCCATATCGAAGTCTAAATGAGAGTCACCGCTACGCATTGCGAAGAAGTAACGCATTGCGTCCACGCCTACTTCTTCCATAAGCTCACGAAGTGTAACTGCTTTACCCGTACGCTTACTCATCTTCATTTTTTCACCATTTTGGTATAGTTGTACCATTTGGATGATTTCTACTTCAAGCGTGTCTTTATCGTAACCAAGTGCTTGAATAGCAGCTTTCATACGTGGAATATAACCGTGATGGTCAGCACCCCAAATGTTAATTAACTTATCGAAACCACGCTCTAATTTATCACGATGATACGCGATATCTGGCGTTAAGTATGTGTAAGAACCATCATTTTTAATTAATACACGGTTTTTATCGTCACCGTAAGTCATTGAACGGAACCAAGTTGCACCGTCTTCTTCAAAGATCTCATCGCGCTCTTTTAATACAGCAAGTGCTTGATCAATTTTCCCGTTTTTGTATAATGATGTTTCTGAGAACCATACATCAAATTTAACGCGGAAGCTTTCTAAGTCTTTTTGAAGTTTTGCTAATTCATATTTTAAACCGTACTCACGGTAGAATTCATAGCTTTCTTTTTCATCAGCTTTCGCATAACGATCACCGAATTCTTCTGCTAAACGTTTACCAATTCCAATGATATCCGCACCATGGTATCCGTCTTCTGGCATTTCTTTTTCTAAGCCTAAAGCTTGCATGTAACGAGCTTCAACAGAAAGAGCTAAGTTATGAATTTGGTTACCAGCGTCATTAATGTAGTACTCACGAGATACATCGTATCCTGCTTTTGCTAATAGGTTACATAAAGTGTCACCTACTGCCGCACCGCGTGCATGTCCTAAGTGAAGGTCACCTGTTGGATTCGCAGATACGAACTCAACTTGTACTTTTTCACCTTTACCAGTATTCGTTTCACCGTAAGCTTCACCAGCGTTTACGATTGTTGGAATTAAATCTGTTAAGTAGCTATTATCCATATAGAAGTTAATAAAACCAGGACCAGCGATTTCGATTTTTTCAATAGAAGCTTTTGCTTTATCGAAGTTTGCAACTAGTTCTTCTGCAATCATACGAGGTGCTTTTTTCGCAACGCGTGCAAGTTGCATTGCCATATTTGTAGAGAAGTCACCATTTGTTTTATCTTTTGGAGATTCTAATACAACGTTTGGAATTTGTTCTTCTGTCGCTAATTCTGCCTTTAATACAGCAGCCTGAATTTCTTCTTTAATCAATCCTTTTACCTGTTCTAAGGAATTCATTATTTTGCCTCCTTCAAATTAATTGTAATAGTATATCTGCCAGCTTCTTGTTCACTTAGAAGCAATGCGTACGTTAAGAAGAGTTGTCCTTTTTTCTTTTCATCCGACCATTTAAAAAGAACGTTATCAGTCTTTGTTTGCAATGCAAACGTACCAAGTTCACTCGTATACGTACCAGTTGTCCATTCACCTTTCACATGCGTCTGACGCATAGAAACAGCACCTGAACGCATAATGAGAACTTGTTCATCTTGAATTTTAATAATTGTTTTCACTTCGCCTTGTTCGTTCGGCTCCTGGAATGTTACATATGTACCTTGACCTTTTACATAGTATTGACCATTTGCTTCAAAAGCAACGGTTTCCTTCCTCGCCCCTTCACGGATTTCTGTTACGAAATGAACGTGTACCGGCAAGCCTGCAAGTTGTTTCTCCACGTCTTGCACACCTTTCAAATGTTATAGATATTAAATACTACTTATAATAAATCACTTTTCCTATCATATCAAAAAAAGACTCTGTCTGTCTGCTGAAAAATCAGGAAAACTCCATTTCAAAAAATAATTCACTTCTACTTTATTTCATATGATAAAATATTTTTTAAATCTAAATATTCTTTCAATTAAAGAGGTGAATGTAGTGATACCAACAAAGTTAAAAAAGGGTGCTGAAATACGAGTGATTTCACCATCGTGTAGTTTAAGTATTGTTTCAAATGAAAATAGAAAACTTGCTATAAAAAGATTAACTGACATGGGCTTTCAAGTTACATTCTCAAAATATGCTGATGAGATAGATCGATTTGCTTCCTCCTCTATTTCTTCCCGCATTCAAGACCTCCATGAAGCATTTCGAGACCCTAATGTAAAAGCTATTTTGACTACACTTGGCGGATACAACTCAAATGGTTTATTGAAACATCTCGATTATGA
This sequence comes from Bacillus sp. EB V-12, assembly GCF_056158125.1. Classification (NCBI taxonomy): domain Bacteria; kingdom Bacillati; phylum Bacillota; class Bacilli; order Caryophanales; family Bacillaceae; genus Bacillus; species Bacillus sp. EB V-12. The sequence goes on from NZ_JBUXJL010000007.1 coordinate 169,292, forward strand.
TTTAATTCGTGAAAACCCGAAATTTTTCTGTGGTTATTCTGATATTACTGCCTTAAATAATGCAATTTACGCAAAAACAGGGCTTGTTACATATTCAGGACCCCATTTCTCTTCGTTTGGAATGGAGAAAGGGCTCGGGTATACAACCGATTACTTTTTAAAGTGCTTAACTTCTAATGAGCCTATTGAAGTCCTTCCATCTGAAACATGGAGCGATGATTCTTGGTATATAGATCAGGAAAATCGAGAATTTATTAAAAATGAAGGATATGTTTCAATTCAAGAAGGAGAAGCTACGGGAGATATTATCGGTGGCAATATGAGCACATTTAACTTACTGCAAGGTACACCATATATGCCAAATTTAAAGGAGAAAATTTTATTTATTGAAGAAGATAGTTTAACTGGAACATCTACTCTTAAAACTTTTGATCGTTATTTACATTCCCTTATGCAGCAGCAAGGTTTTGAATACATAAAGGGAATCGTTATAGGAAAGATGCAAAAAGGTGCAGAATGTACGATAGAAGACATTCAAGAAATGATTGCTTCAAAACCTGAACTTGCACATATCCCTATCATTGCAAACGCAAGTTTCGGGCATACAACCCCGATTTTCACTTTTCCAATTGGTGGACGTGCAAAAATTATTTCTCACAAAGAGAAGACATCTATCACTATTTTAACGCACTAAAAAAGGAGCGAATGAGTCGCTCCTTTTATGGTTTTTCTATTTTTTCCAACGCTTTTTGCGGAATGGATTCTTTCGGGATTTCAGCCCATCCTTTTCCTTGCATACCTTTTGCATAAATTTTTATAAACGCCCCCGTATGCAATTCACGGTTCATCATTCTTTTAATAACCTGTAACTTTCCATCTTCTGTATACCCTTTAAAAGTATACAAGTATTCTCCGTCTTTTTTCTCACCTTTATCTATAACCGCATAATAATCTTGTATTTCTTTATTTGAAAAGAAGTTGTCTACAAAAGCATGTACACCTTCTGTTTTTGTATTCAAATAATACGCTGTTCCACCTAGAATAATGGCGAATACAGCTAAAACTTTAATTACCAATTTCATACATGAACCTCCTGTTTGCACTTCTTTCTCGCTAGTATTATATCTATACTTGTATTATACGGAAAAGAGCATACTATACTCTATCTAAAAGTCTTACACTTTCCTTACATTATTGTAAGGGATTTTTTCTTACAGCCAGTTCCCAAGAAAAAAATTTTCCGTTTCATACACTTTTATATTATTATTGAATGATACGAATTTTTATTACAAAAATCAAAGGAGACAGTTTTCAAATGGCTATCTTGCAAGGTTTAGCACTATTACTTGTTGTACTTTGTCTATTTACACTTTTCAGTTACCGTGCGCCTTACGGAATGAAGGCGATGGGTGCTTTAGCTAATGCAGCAATTGCAAGTTTTCTTATTGAAGCATTTCACCGTTATATAGGTGGAGAAATGTTTCATAATGACTTTTTACAATCAGTAGGAGAAGCTTCCGGTAGTATGAGCGGTGTCGCAGCAGCGATTTTAGTCGCATTAGCAATCGGTGTTTCCCCCGTATATGCTGTTTTAATTGGTATCGCTACTAGTGGATTCGGTATTTTACCAGGATTTTTCGCTGGATACGTTTGTGCCTTCGTCGTGAAATTTCTCGAAAAGAAATTACCAGCTGGTGTGGAATTTTTAGCAATCCTATTTATCGCTGCACCAATCTCACGCGGAATGGCAATGCTTATGGATCCGCTCGTTAACGCCACACTTGGTAAAATCGGTTCTATGATTTCAGTTGCAACTACAGAAAGTCCTATCATTATGGGTATTATGCTTGGTGGATTAATAACAGTTATTTCTACCTCTCCACTGAGTTCTATGGCACTAACTGCAATGCTTGGATTAACAGGTTTACCAATGGCAATTGGTAGTCTGGCTGTAGCAGCTTCAGCCCCAATGAACTTTATTTTCTTTAAACGATTAAAAATTTGTTCAAAGAAAGATACAATTGCTGTAGCAATCGAGCCTTTAACACAAGCCGATGTTGTTTCAGCAAATCCGATTCCAATTTATGCGACAAACTTCGTTGGCGGTGCACTTGCTGGTATTATTACCTCTCTGTTCCAGCTCGTTAATAATGCACCAGGAACAGCATCACCAATCCCAGGACTTCTTGTCTTATTCGGATTTAATGACGTTGTAAAAGTAACAATTGCTGCTATATTATGTGGAATCGTTACCACTATTGTCGGATACATCGGATCTATTGTGTTCCGTAAATATCCGATCCGCTCTGCTGATGAAATTCGCGGAGTTACTTCGGAAGAGAAGGTTGCATAAGAAAAAGAGCTATTCCCATCGTTTAGGAATAGCTCTTTTTTGTGTCGCATAACGGTAAATGAAATTATATCAGCGATTTTTTTAATATATCGACTTACCGACATATAACGACAAAATAAGAGCCCTCTAATCATATAGGGGGCTCTTACTTTATCTAGCTGCAGCGGCTAGAATGATCGGTGGCTTCGCTTCTTCCTTCGAGGCACAAAACGCCTCTATGTCTGAAGCTCCATCCCCCTCACATTCTGGGCGAGCCGATTCCGCTTTTACTTCACCCAACCGAGCAGCATTTCCCGCACGAATTTGCTTGCTGCGACTGGTGTTTGATCACTATGGTCGTAGACTGGAGCTACTTCTACCAAGTCTGCTCCAACTACATTTATATTTGAATTTGCAATTGCTACGATGGAATCTAATAATTCTTTAGATGTGATACCGCCAGCTTCTAACGTTCCTGTTCCTGGAGCGTGAGCTGGGTCTAATACATCAATGTCGATTGTGACATAGACTGGGCGGCCAGCAAGTTTCGGTAATACTTCTTTTAACGGTTCTAATACGTCAAATTTGTATAAGTTCATACCTACTTCTTTCGCCCATTCAAATTCTTCCTTCATTCCAGAACGAATTCCGAAAGAATATACGTTTTCCGGACCAATTAAATCACACACTTTACGAATTGGTGTAGAGTGGGATAAAGGCTCCCCTTCATACGATTCACGTAAATCAGTATGAGCATCCATGTGGATGATTGCTAAATCCGGATATTTTTTTGCCATTGCCTTAAAAATTGGCCAAGACACTAGGTGCTCACCGCCGAGACCTAGTGGAAACTTATCGGCATCTAAAAGTTTTGATACATACTCTTCAATCATGTCTAAGCTGCGTTGTGCGTTTCCGAATGGTAATGGGATATCACCCGCATCAAAATATTTTACCTCTTCTAGTTCACGATCTAAATACGGGCTATATTCTTCAAGACCGATTGATACTTCACGAATACGTGCAGGGCCAAAACGAGATCCCGGACGGTAACTTACTGTCCAATCCATAGGCATCCCATAAATAACTACCTTTGACTCTTCAAAACTTGGATGACTTTTAATAAATACTTTACCTGAATAAGCTTCATCAAAACGCATATTCTTTTCCTCCTTATGTGGAACTTAAGGTATCCCAACCTTTCACTATTTCTCAAATTTGGAGCGAATTGCTCCTCTTTCTCGATTTACCGGGTCTTCTTTTTAACAACAAGAAGACGATTTTCTCTACAGAAGTGTAAGTAGCTAGCATGTTCAAGTCTTCTGGACAAACACCTTAAATGAGCTACTTACACTTTATTTGTTTGATACAATTCTCTTACTTAATTAAATCGCCAACAAATTTCGGTAATGCGAATGCTGCATTGTGTAATTCTTTTGTGTAGTATTTCGTTTCGATTTCGTGGAAACGCTCTTCACTTACTTCTAATGGATCATGTTTTTTAGATCCAATTGTGAACGTCCAAAGACCACTTGGGTAAGTTGGAATGTTTGCTGTGTATAAACGAGTGATTGGGAAGATCTCTTTTACGTCTTTAAACACAGTTGTAATTAGTTCTGGTGTAAACCAAGGGTTGTCCGTTTGTGCAACGAAAATACCATCTTCTTTTAACGCTTTTGAAATTCCAGCGTAGAAGCCTTTTGTAAATAGGTTTACTGCTGGTCCTACTGGCTCAGTAGAATCTACCATAATTACATCGTATTCATTTTCGCTTTCTGCGATATGTAGGAAACCGTCTCCTACTTTTACTTCTACACGCTCATTATCTAATGCGCCTGCAATTGATGGTAAGTATTGTTTAGAGTACTCAATTACTTTTCCATCGATTTCAACAAGAGTTGCTTTCTTTACACTTGGGTGTTTTAACACTTCACGAATAACACCACCATCACCGCCACCAACAACTAATACGTTTTCAGGGTTTGGATGTGTAAATAAAGGTACGTGTGCTACCATTTCGTGATAAACGAACTCGTCCTTTTCTGTTGTCATAACCATGCCATCTAAAATAAGCATGTTTCCGAACTCTTCCGTTTCGACCATATCAAGTTTTTGGAATTCTGTTTGCTCCGTATGTAATGTGCGGTTAATACGCGCCGTAATCCCAAAATGTTTTGTTTGTTTCTCAGTGAACCATAGTTCCATCGTACAATCACGCCTTTCAATGCAAATTTATAATAGGGACATCATTAATGTCCCCTAACAAAAATAAAACAAAACATCCAAAATGTATAGTTAAAAGTACAAAAATACCGAAAATATATTTTAGTCAGAGGGTTCTAACATATGTGTGGAAAGGGTTTGCACCATAAAAGGAAAGAAAACCCTTTCTTAAGAAAGGGTTTTTGTCTCTATTTCTAATGGTTTACGAATTGGAATTAGGATCATAATACAACCAACTAACACAACGATTCCACCTACTAAAAACGGACTTTGTGGTGAAACAGTATGACCGATAATTCCTGATAAAATCGGAGCAATCGCACCACCTAACCAACGAACAAAGTTATAAACACCTGACGTAACAGATCTTTCATAAGGTGAAATATCCATTACATAACTTGTATATAATGCATTGTTTAAGCCAGATGCCAACCCTGATAAAACGATAAGAGTAATTTGTAACCACATAATTTTCACAAAGAATAGTGCAATTAAGAAAATCGCAAATACGAGTAAACTACCCTTCAATAATGTTTTTGGTTCATATTTCCCTTCTAGCTTATGTGCTAAAATTGCAGAACCGTAAGCTAACGCGAGTCCCCATCCGCAAAATACAAAGCCTAATTGAATAGCTGATAAATGCATAATAAGTGGTGAATATGCTAACACGACAAAAAATCCGTAGTAGTATAGCATCCCTGAAATGGCACCTTGCATAAATGGTTTATACTTCACCAGGTTAAGTAATTCCCCTACGCCAGCAGCCTTACGCTTCACTTTTCGTTCTGGTTCTTTTACAAAAAAGAATACTAAAATAAATGCTAAGAAAATTAAAATACTCGTCGCGAAAAACGGATAACGCCAAGAATGACCACCTAATATCCCGCCTAATAACGGTCCGCCAGCCATACCTAAGCCGATAGCTGCTTCGTATAATCCTACTGCTTCATGAACTTCTTTACTTAATGCAATCAATAAAGTCATCGCCGTCGCGAAGAACATCGCATTCCCTAATCCCCATCCAGCGCGGAAAAGAGATAATTGAGCAATCGTTTGCGACATACCACATATAAACGCAAATACAGTCACAATCGCAAGACCGATTGTCATCATCCGTTTATCACCAAATCTCGATGCAAATATACCAGCTGGTAACATCATAATTGCCATCGTTAAAATATAAGCGGTAAATAACATTTCAACTTGCCAATGCGATGCACCAATTTTCTCTGCAATAATCGGCAAAATTGGGTCGACTACTCCTATACCCGAAAAGGCAAGGAAGGTAGCCACCACTGTAATCAATCTCCCTAATTTTTGTTTGCTCTCCATTTTGATTACTCTCCTTTTGTGCTCTCTAAAAATGTTACTGCACGATGTAAACTATCTTCTAGTTCTGCCTTTACACGTTGCATTTGCTCCATTTTTTCGTCTAACGTTTGCACTTGTTTTTCAAGCATATCTTTAATTTCTTGAATCACTTCACGATCACGAGGGTTTTCGCTATTTCTTCTTTGCTCCATTCTTTCTTTTAACGATAAAAAATGCTGCATCTCTTGAAGCGTAATTCCTAACACTTCTTTCGCTTCCACAATTTTTTTAATTCTGGCGATATCCCCGTCTGTATACAGGCGAATGTTCCCCTCACTACGTTCAGGGGGATGAATTAAACCAATTTCCTCATAATAACGAAGTGTACGTTTTGTCAAACCAACTTGCTTTGTTACTTCATCAATTTTATACATGTTTATTCCTCCCTTCACTTGATTATTACATTTTACGTTAACGTTAACTTTTGTGCAACTGTTAGACTTTTGTAAATGTTTGTCATATTCAATTGTATTTTTCCTAAAGCAGTTTCATAATGAAAGAAAAGAGATAATAAGGAGAATTTCACATGAGTAAACCACTTATTTTCGCTCACCGCGGAGTAAAAGGAACACATCCCGAAAATACGATGATTGCCTTCCAAGAAGCAGAACGCATTGGCGCTCACGGAATTGAACTCGATGTCCACTTATCAAAAGATGGTGAACTTGTCGTAATTCACGATGAAACCGTCAATCGTACAACAAATGGCGTTGGACTTGTTTCGGAAAAAACGGTAGAGGAACTACAATCATTGGACGCTGGTAGCTATAAAGACCCTTCTTTCCATGAAGCAAAAATCCCAACGTTGCGTGAGGTTTTCATTTGGCTTTCCACAACGAACTTACAACTAAATATTGAATTAAAGACAGATGTTATTCATTACCCAAATATTGAGGAAAAAGCTGTTGCACTTGTGCGTGAATATCATCTTTCTAATCAAATTGTATTTTCATCATTTAACCATGACTCTGTTTCATTATTAGCAGAAATTGCTCCTGAAATCCCAAGAGCAATTTTATATGATACACCACTTTCTGATCCAATTGCCGAAGCAAAACATAGAGAAGCAAATGGATTACATCCAAACTTCCAGTTATTAACGAAAGAATTTGTGCAGTCAGCACAAGAGCAAGGGTATGTTTTCCGTCCATATACAATTAATGAATACAAAGATTTACAAACTATGATTGATTATGGTGTAGATGTCATCATTACCGATTGGCCAGCACGTGCCTTTGAGCTCCTTTCTTAATGGAAGGGGCTTTTTTATTTTCGAAATTTCATTGTTTAAAATAAATGAAAACCCTCAATACTAATACAATAACGCTTGTATTAATGAGGGGCTGAAAAAAGATGGATCAAACTATGAATCCAAAACTTAAAAAATATAAACGTCTTTTCTTCACCGCAATGTTTTCTTGCGTCCTTTTCTTCATTTTTTCTTTTTTTGTTATTATTATAGTTGCAAAAATTATGGGACCTCCTCCTGTTGCGGTCCCGCAAACAAGCGTCTTTTACGCAAATGATGACACTGTTATAGGACAAAGTAATGAAATGCAAAAACGTTACAATGTATCTCTTAATGAAATTTCACCTTATGTAAAAGAGGCGACACTATCTATTGAAGATCAACGATTCTACAAACATCATGGCTTTGATATGAAACGTATTGCTGGTGCCATTGTTGCCGATTTAAAAGCGATGGCAAAAGTCCAAGGTGCTAGTACGATTACACAACAGTATGCTCGTAACCTTTACTTAGATCATGATAAAACGTGGAAACGTAAACTATTAGAAGCAATGTACACAATTCGCCTTGAGGTGAATTATAATAAAAATCATATTTTAGAAGGATATTTAAATACAATTTATTACGGACATGGCGCTTATGGCATCGAAGCTGCATCCCGTCTATATTTCGATAAAACGGCAAAAGAGTTAACATTAGCAGAAGCTAGTATGCTCGCAGGTATCCCGAAAGGGCCAAGTGTCTATTCTCCCTTTTTGAAAGAGGATCGTGCGAAAGGACGACAAGCTCTCATATTAGATGAAATGGTAGAACAAGGATATATTACGAAGCAACAAGCAGCCTTAGCGAAGAAAGAGCCACTAACTTTTGCCTCATTAGATACGAAAAAAGTAGCAGAGGTCGCACCATATTTCCAAGATGCTGTACAAGCTTCGCTCCTTCGTGATGTTGGATTAGACGAACAAGCTTTACAACGGGGTGGCTTGCGAATTTATACAACGCTAGACCCTAAACTACAAGCTGTAGCAGAACAAGCTGTAAAAGATCACATACCTGACACAACAAACATACAAACTGCTCTCGTCTCTATGAATCCAAAGACAGGTGAAGTGGCTGCTCTTGTTGGTGGAACTGATTATACTACGAGTCAATTTAACAGGGCTACACAAGCCATTCGTCAGCCTGGTTCTACATTTAAGCCATTTCTATATTATGCGGCATTAGAACGAGGATTCACGCCTGCTACGCGCTTAAAAAGCGAATATACTGTATTCACCTTAGGTGACGGCGTTTCAAAGTATAAACCGAAGAACTATAAAGATTATTATGCAGATGATTTCGTAACGATGGCACAAGCTCTCGCAGTCTCTGATAACATTTATGCTGTGAAAACGAATTTGTTTTTAGGCGATGACGCGCTTGCAAAAACAGCGAAACAATTTGGAATTAAAAGTGCATTAAAAGATGTGCCTTCTCTAGCTCTTGGTACATCACCAGTAAAACCAATTGAAATGGTTAACGCTTATAGCATGTTCGCAAATGGTGGAAAAGAAGTAAAACCTACTTTCATTCGCCGCATTATGGATCATGAAGGAAATATATTATACGATGCTCATTTAGAGAGTAAACAAGTTCTCGACAAGAGCAAAGCGTTTGTAATGGAAGAAATGATGACTGGTATGTTTAATAAGAAACTAAGCAGTTATGCTGCTGTAACTGGTCAATCGATGTTATCCAAACTATCAAGAACATATGCCGGCAAATCTGGTTCTACTGAAACGGATAGTTGGATGATCGGATTTACTCCGCAAATCGTAACTGGTGTGTGGGTCGGATATGATCAACCTAAATCTATTTCAAACGTAGCAGAACAAGGATATGCGAAGAAAATATGGACTGATACGATGGAGAAAGGGTTAGAGGGACAACCAAAAAAAGAATTTAAACAACCAAGTGACGTCGTAGCGGTTAATATCAATCCAGAGAACGGTAAAATTGCTACAAAAAATTGTCCTATTTCTGTGAAAATGTATTTCGCTAAAGGTACCGAACCGACTGAATATTGTATGGATCACGTCGATGATAAAGAAGAATTTGAAAAAACGACTGAAGAAAAGAAAAAAACAAGTTGGTGGAAAAAATATCTTCCTTGGTAAAAAAAATAGCTGACGGGCATCCGTCAGCTATTTTTTATTCACTTAATAATGCACGGCGCAATTCTTCACTAGATTCGTTCCAAATAGCTTCATTATGTTCTTTCAAGAACGTACCAAGTACCTTTTTAGATGATTCATCCATATGGTCAACCATAATGTGACGCTTCAATGATTTATCCATTTTATTTACGTGCTCTGGAAGTGATTTATATCCGCGGCGAATTTCACGGTCTACTGTCATTTCACAAGCTGTTACACCTGCATAATACGCACCTGTCGCAGTTCTTTCAATCGTTACCCAAACAAGCCAAAATGGTTTTCCGTTTGGAACTTCATCTTTATTTGTTAAAAACTTAATACCTTTTTCTACTGTACTACGCGCGTGCATCGCACCAATATCAACGAATGCAGTTTTCTCTAGTACATCAACAAATACAGGTGAAATGTTTTCTAAGCTTAATGCCCCAACACCAAATCCACCATGTCCATCTGTTGAATCATTTTTCACGATATTAAAACCGATTTTTTTCTTTTTCTCTGTCATATGTAAAATCCTCCTCACTTAAAAATTATAAAAGGCCAAAAATAGGCGCAATGATGCTATCTAAAAATACAAATACATGCGGAATAACTACCTGGAAAATAGGTTGAATTGTGTAATTACTAAGCGGTGTAATAACGAGAATTAATAACGCAATTGCCCCGTATTTTTCATACTGTGTCATTTTCGCGCGAATATTTGCTGGCGCTAAATCTTCCACAACTCGATACCCATCAAGTGGCGGGATCGGTAATAAGTTAAATACAAGTAAAACGATATTCAGCATAATAAAAATCTGGAAAAATTGAGCTAACGTATCTGCTACTGCAGATGGAATTGAGTATAATACACCAAATTTTACTAAGCTATACCAAATAATTAAACCAATTGCGCTTAAAATTAAGTTACTAATCGGCCCTGCAATTGAAACTAATATACCTGCAAGACGCGGTCTTTTAAAGTTATATGGGTTAACAGGAACCGGTCTTGCCCAACCGAATCCAAGAATTAATACTGCAATCAAACCTATAGGATCTAAGTGTGCCATCGGTGATAACGTTAAACGGCCTTGTCTCTTTGCTGTATCGTCTCCAAATTTATATGCTACATATGCATGTGCAAATTCATGAACTGATAATGCGATAATAATGGCCATTGCTACCAAAGGAATTTGGTGCAACGGGTATCTAAATAACTGATCCATGCTTCATCTCCTCTTCCATATGTCAAAAAAAGAAATTATTTGTTTTTTCGATTGTTCTTCCCCATAATCCGCTATAATAAGAGTGTAACTTACATAAAAGGAGCGATTGTACATGCCATACGTAACAGTGAAAATGCTAGAAGGACGCACAGAAGAACAAAAGAAAGCTCTTGCTGAGAAAGTAACAGCAGCAGTAAGCGAAACAACTGGTGCTCCTGAAGAAAACATCGTTGTTTTCATCGAAGAAATGTCTAAAAACCATTATGCAGTTGGCGGAAAACGCTTAAGCGACAAATAATTTCAAGTTTTTTCATAAGAAGCAGCCATTAGCTGCTTCTTATTTCTTTCCTTCTAACAACTCAATAATTCTCTCTTTATATTTTCCTTTTCTTCCATCTTCATAGATTAAATCATGTGGATAGAATAGCTTTTGATCCGTTCTTTTCTTACCTGTAATCGCCTCAACAATATCCGACTCACGTGAAAGCTCTCTAAGCTCTCCGTTTGGCATAAGAAGTAGGATTGGTAGACGCTCTTCTTCTTCTCCTGCACGATAAAAGTCATACGGTAAGTCTGATGTTGAATCAACTACTAAATAATACTCCGGATCAAGTCCAATCTTTTTAAATAAACTACTTAATTCCATCCAATTATCTAAACCGTGTTTATCTGTAAACTCTACATATTTAAATAGATTTCGATTCATAAAACGGCGACATAAATCGCTTAAAATTGGATCTTCTTCTTCCTGCCATACTTGGAAGTAGTAATACATAACGTTCTCGTCTAACTTTAAATAATCCTCTACTGTTACTTCTTCTTCAAATAAAGAATAGAAATGAACAGGATGATTTTTAAATGTATAATACTTCTCGTGCAGTGATTTCGCACGGTGTAAAATCTTCGTTAAAATAACTTCTGCACTTCGCGTTACCGGGTGGAAATATACTTGCCAATACATTTGATAACGACTCATAATGTAATGCTCAACAGCATGCATACCACTATTTTTAATGACTACTTGATTCCCATACGGACGCATTACACGCAGTATACGTTCCATATCGAAGTTTCCGTACTTTACGCCTGTAAAATAAGCATCTCTTAATAAATAATCCATACGATCCGCATCAATTTGACTCGAAATCATACTAATCGCTAATTTATTAGTAGACGTTTTTGCAATTACATCTGCTACCTTTTGTGGAAACTCCTTATCAACACGACTTAATACATCATTAATCTCCGTATCGCCAACGATAATCTTTTGCGTAAATTTCTCATGATCTAATGAAAATACTTTTTCAAACGAGTGAGAAAATGGGCCGTGGCCGACATCATGAAGTAATGCCGCACATAAACATAACAATCTATCTTCAGCATTCCAATTTGGTCTGCCATCAAACACATCATCAATCATACGACGAATAATTTCGTATACACCTAACGAATGAGTAAAGCGACTATGCTCTGCACCGTGAAATGTAAAAAATGTCGTTCCAAGCTGCTTAATACGGCGCAAGCGTTGAAATTCTTTCGTTCCGATTAAATCCCAAATAACACGATCACGCACGTGCACATATTTATGTACTGGGTCTTTAAACACTTTTGTTTCGCTGAGTTTGTCGTTTAAATATACCACTTTCCGACATCCCCCTTTCTTTACTACATTCTTACTTTATATTATAAACGAAATGAGAAACAGAAAGAAATGAAAGACTGTATTAATTCCCTTTATAAAAGAAAAAATCACCTTTACCGAAGTAAAAGTGATTTCCTTTATACATTATTTACCTAAAACGAATTCAGCAACTTCGTCTAAGATCATATCTTTCCCAAGTGGGAAGTAACCTTTGTTTAAGTCTTCATTTTTAATTGTAAATACGTGGTTGTTTTTAACAGCGTTCATGTTTTTCCAAATTGATTCTTCTTGGAATTCTTTCAAGCGCTGAGAACCGTCACCAGTTGTAAACACGAATAAGTAATCTGGGTTGTAATCGATTAAAGCTTCTTTTTGTACTTGTACTAACGGTTTATCAGTTGGTGTACCTTTAACTGCTGGTAGTTTTAAATCATTAAAGATTACGCTACCGTAACCGTAGTCACCGTATACGCGGAAAGCATTTGGATATGCAGCCATTTTCATAAATGTTGCTTCACCAGTTTTAGCAACGATTTTTTCATGTAATTTGCTTGCTTTTTCATCATACTTTTTGAACCATTCTTTTGTTTCTTTTTCTTTACCGAAGATTTGACCTACTTCTTCAAATTTTGGACGCCATTGATCTAATGGAGTATTTAACATAACTGTTGGTGCAATTTTAGATAATTGATCATAAATCTTTTCTTGACGATTATTTACAAGAATTAAATCTGGTTTTGCAGCAGCTACTGCTTCGATGTTAATTTTATCGCCCCAAGCAGAACCAACTGGTTTAACGTCTTTTAGTTTCTTTTCAATATGTGCATCAATTTTTTCTTGAGATGTATTAGCAGTAATAACCGGTTTCATACCGAAAATTAATAATTCTTCTGTTGAACCACTAAGGTCAGCAATTTTCTTTGGGTTTGCAGGAATTTTAATTTCCCCTTTTGCATGTTTTACAGTGCGCTCTTCAGTCTTTGCATCTGCTTTCTTTTCTTCTTCTTTGTTAGAACAGGCTGCAAATAGTACAGAAGTCACAACTAGTACCATTGCTAATAGTGCCATTTTAAAATTCTTCATGTTCCCACTCCTTCTAGCTGTATTTATCTTATAAGTTACAACGAACTATAAGAAACAAAGATAACAATTAATTAATATATATTTATTAATTGTTGTTAATAACCCATTCTAACGGGCGTTCAACTTCCCATTCTTATATAAGAAGCTCAACGTCCATTAGAAGTCCCCCTCTTCACGAGGGGGTTCTACTTATGCTTTTTTACGCAATTGATTACTAATCATCGCTAAATCATATGTTAAACAAATTGGCTTACAGTTTACTGGACATGGAACGATTTGAGCTTCAATCTCAAATACGTTACGAAGTGTTTCACTTGTCATAACTTCATCTGGCGTTCCTTGTTTCATTAACTTACCTGCTTTTAATGCAATCATATGATCTGAGAAACGAGAAGCGTGATTTAAGTCATGGATAACCATAACAATCGTTCTACCTTCTTCTTCATTTAACTTTTTCAATAAGTTTAATACTTCTAATTGATGAGCCATATCTAAGTACGTCGTTGGTTCATCCAATACAAGTAATTCTGTTCCTTGTGCAAGAGCCATTGCAATCCAAACACGTTGACGTTGACCCCCTGATAGCGCTTCTGCTGGACGATTCGCAAATTCTTTCATTCCTGTCACTTCAAGTGCCCAGTTAATGTAGCGATAATCCTCTTCTTTCAACGTGCCAAACCCTTTTTGATGAGGGAATCTTCCATATGACACAAGCTCAAATACAGTAAGACCCGTTGGCACTTCTGCAGTTTGTGGTAAAATCGCCATTTTCTTTGCAATTTCTTTCGTTGGCTGTTTCTCAATTGCTTTTCCGTCAAGATAAACAGTACCTTGCTTTGCCTTCAAAATACGAGACGCCGTTTTTAATAATGTGGACTTCCCACAACCATTTGGTCCAATAATTGTTGTAATTTTCCCTTCCGGAATTTCAACTGTTAACCCATCAATAATTAAACCTTCATTATAGCCAACAGATACCGCATCCACCGCTAAAGTTGCCATACGAAAAGCCTCCCTTTATTTTGTCCTCATAAGTAAATAAATGAAATACGGTGCACCAATTACAGAAATAACAAGACCGACTGGTATTTCTGAAGTTGTTAGTACACTTCTTGAAATTACGTCTGCGAATAAAAGTAAAAACGTTCCTATTAGCGCAGCTGTGGGCAACATAATTTGATGTTTACCACCAACAAGGCGCCTTGCTAAATGCGGGGCCATTAAACCGATAAAGCCAATTCCGCCGGCAACAGCAACAGATGCACCTGCTAAACAAACTGCAATAAATAATAATTTACGTCTTTCTTTTTCTACGTTTACACCAAGGCCAACTGCTGTAGAATCGCCTAGGTTCATTACATTTAATATGTGTGCTTTACTTATAGCAAGCGGTAAGAAAATAACCATCCATGGAAGTACACTTAATACGAATTTCCAATCTGTCCCCCATAGACTTCCCGCCAGCCAAATCGTAGCAAAACGAAAATCGTTAGATGTCATCTTCATAGAGAAAATTAAACTAACAGCTCCAAATCCAGCTGCAACGGCAATACCGACTAGTATTAATCGAGTCGATGAAACGCCGTCTTTCCATGCTAGTAAATAAATAATTACCGCTGCTAATATCGCTCCAACTAGTGCGAAGAATGGAAGAATGAATACAGATAAAAATGTACCAGTCCCTACTTTTCCGAAGAAGAAGTAGACGAATATAACAACTGTTAATCCCGCTCCAGCATTAATACCTATAATACCTGGATCAGCAAGCGGATTTCGTGATAAACCTTGCAAAATCGCGCCTGACATAGCTAAAGCAGATCCGACTAGTATAGCAATTACCATACGCGGCATACGGAATTCAAATAAAATAACAGACTGATCTTCAGCCCCTAGTCCAACCAATGACTTTAATACGTCCATTGGCGGGATTTTAAAAGTTCCTGTATTTAAACTAATAAGAAATATAGAAACGATTAGTCCTACTAAAATCGTTAATATAGAAATGTTCTTTTTTGTTAAGACACTCGTCCTCACATCTTTCCTCTCCCTTCATTACGTGCTAAGTAGAGGAAGAATGGAACCCCAATTAGCGCTGTAATTGCTCCAATTGGCGTTTCAAATGGCGGGTTAATAACGCGAGATAACATATCTGCACATTCAATTAACAGCCCACCTAAGACCGCAGAACATGGAATAACCCATCTATAGTCCGAGCCTACGAGGAAACGAGTCATATGCGGAATTACAAGACCAACAAATCCAACTGATCCTGCCATGGAAACTGCGGAACCCGTTAAAACAAGAACAAGTACTGTTCCGATAAATTTAATCAATGTCGTATTTTGACCAAGTCCAATTGCAATTTCTTCACCGAAGCTCAAAATTGTAATATATCTCGACATCATAATTGCGATAAAAAGACAAACAAGGCCAATTGGCACTAACATATTAATACTTTGCCATTTCACTCCAGCGACTCCGCCTGCATTCCACATACTCACCTCTTGGGCAAGATTGAAATACAATGCGATTCCAGATGAAATTGCCCCTAATAAAGCACTAATAGCTGCACCTGCTAAAGCTAATTTCACAGGTGTTAATCCACCTGGTGAAGAAGATCCAATTCCATATACAATGCTTGCACCAAACGCAGCTCCAATAAAAGATGCGATAACAAACATTAAATAAGGTGAATTAGGGAAAAATGCATACATAATTGCAATTCCAAATACAGCTCCATCTGTAATCCCCATTAACGATGGTGAAGCAAGTGGATTTCGCGTCATACCTTGCATAATTGCTCCTGATACCGCTAAAAAGGCACCTGCAACTACGCCCCCTATTGCTCTAGGCATGCGAAGCTCTTGAATTACGTTATGATGTGTAATAGATCCATCAAACTGAAATACAGCTTGCCATACAGTCTTTAAACTAATATCTGCAGCCCCAAAAGAAATAGAAACTGCCATGCTTAAAGCTAACAAAATTGTACCCGCTACTAAAATAATAGAAGCGATGAGCGGTCTGCTCTTAATCTCTTTAACATTCTCTTCTTGCTGTTCTATACTGCTTGCGCTCGCTTCCATCCCTCAACCATCCTAACCAACAACATATATTTATTGAAATGAAATTTATTCTCAAATAGTAATAAAAAAATTAGGTGAATTGCTATTTCCCTGATAATGATTCTCAGAATCAGACACTTCTATTCTACCTATCGCTTTAAAAGACTGTCAACCATTATTTTGAAATATAAATTTATATAAATTGGAATTTTAATACAAAAGTTATGTCCATCCTTTAGAAAACGTTCATCCACACAAGATTACTTTCGCAGAATAAACCATTCCTCTTATGGGCATAAAAAAAGAAGAGGAATCTTTTCACTCTTCTTTTTCTTACTTATTTAACTTTGCTTCAATTTTCACGATTAACTCATCTTCTGTTGGAGCCGCAACTGGACGGTTATTTACAAATGCGAATGATTTTTTACGACCAGGACCACAGTAAGACTGACATCCAACTTCAATCGTTGCACATGAATCTACTTTTTTTAGCTTCGGAACTAACGTTTTAACGTTCGTTGCCTGACAGTCATCGCACACGCGAAACTCGTTTCCCATTATATAACACTTCCTCTATTTTAAACTTTTCTCAAGTACATTTAAAAATAAACACTAAATGGTATTTTACCGCTCTTTGAAGCTCGTTGCAAGTTTCCCTACAAAGCCTATTCTCTACATATTGCTACATATTTATATGCTCTCCTACAGAAGCGCTCACCATTCATGGGAAAATTTTTACCTTTCATCGAAATCTACCATATTTTTAAAAGCTTTGTATAAAAGTTTATTTTTTTGCCCATTATAAAAATAGGAAGTTCATAAAAAGAAAGGGAGTTGAATCTATGAAAGTAAGACAAGATGCTTGGACAGATGAGGATGATTTATTACTTGCTGAAACGGTACTTCGTCATGTTAGAGAAGGAAGTACGCAATTAAATGCATTTGAGGAAGTAGGGGATCAGTTAAATCGTACATCTGCTGCTTGTGGTTTCCGCTGGAATGCCGTTGTTCGCTATAGCTATGAACAAGCTCTTCAACTAGCAAAAAAACATCGTAAAGATAAAATGCGTGCTGCAAGCGGTGAACAAGCGAAAAAACGTTTACTTTATACACCACCAGCTTCAGATTCGATAACTGATTATGAAGAATTAGTACAAGAAGAATCAATCGTACAATATAAAGAAGCTATTCCATATCAAGAATCTACTGCTCCTGCTGCAAGAAGCTCTATGACAATGCAAGATGTTATTTATTTTTTACAAACAGTCGGATCTTCAAATATAAAAGTGACAGCTCTTGAAAACGAGAATACGAGATTGAAACAAGAAATTAAAGCACAAATCCTTCGGAATGAGGAACTAGAAAAGAAACTAGAAAAATTAGAAAAGCAATCTCATACTGTACAAGAAGATTACGAAACACTTATGAACATTATGAACCGTGCTCGTAAATTGGCAGTCATGGATGACGAAGAACGTTCTCAAACATCTTTCCGAATGGACCGAAACGGTAATTTAGAAAAAATTGCAGAATAAGAAGGATGCATGTAATGCATCCTTTTTATTATTTCACCTCTAAGCTCCCCCTTTATATGTGAGAAAACTCCATTCTTCATTTTTTGCTATAATAGAGATTGTCATTTTAAAGATAAGGGGTTAGTTATATGAGCAATTCCCGTTCCATTTTATCTCAGCCAGAGTGGCGCATTGTAGATCAATCTAGTTTAGGACCAACATTCCATGCACTTCAGTCATTCGCAATGGATGACACATTATGCACAAGCATTGGAAATGGCAAGTCAGCCGCAACAATGCGTTCTTGGGTTCATCACAATACAATTGTCCTTGGCATTCAAGATTCACGCCTTCCGCATTTAGAAGAAGGTATTTCTTTTTTAAAACAAAACAACTTCAATGTCATTGTTCGTAATTCTGGCGGGCTTGCGGTCGTGCTTGATGAAGGTGTTTTAAATGTATCACTTTTATTTCAAGAAACAGAAAAAGGTATCGATATCGATCTTGGATACGATACAATGTGGCATTTGATTAAGGAGATGTTAAAGGATTACGACGTTACTATCGAGGCAAAAGAAATTGTTGGCTCTTACTGTCCTGGTAGTTATGACTTAAGTATTCGCGATCAAAAATTCGCTGGTATTTCACAACGTCGTATTCGCGGGGGTGTCGCTGTCCAAATTTACCTCTGTGCTACCGGAAGTGGCTCTGAGCGTGCCGCACTCGTTCGTGATTTCTACAACCTAGCAATTCAAGGGGAAGAAACACGCTTTACGTACCCTGAAATTGTACCAAGTACGATGGCCTCACTCTCAGAATTACTTGGCGAAACCATTACAGTACAAGATTTAATGATGCGTCTTTTAAAAACATTGCAGCAATTCGCTCCAAAGTTAACAACATCTCAATTAACAATAGACGAGATTCCTTTATATGAGACGAATTTACAACGTATTATTGATCGTAATAATAAAGCACTTGGCTTAGAAAAATAAAGACCGTCGCTATAATAGCGACGGTCTTTATTTCAATTCATTATAGAATTAAAGTGCTTGAGCTGCTGTAATTAAAGCTAACTTGTACACTTCTTCTTCGTTACATCCACGAGACAGATCATTTACAGGCATGTTTAAGCCTTGTAAGATTGGTCCTACTGCTTCGAAGTTACCTAAACGTTGAGCGATTTTGTAGCCGATATTGCCAGCTTCTAAGCTTGGGAATACGAATACGTTAGCATCACCTTTAATTGTAGAACCTGGAGCTTTTTTCTCAGCTACAGATGGTACGAATGCAGCATCGAATTGGAATTCTCCATCTAAAGTTAACTCAGGAGCCATTTCTTTTGCAATGCGAGTTGCTTCTACAACTTTTTCTGTTTCTGGAGATTTCGCAGAACCTTTTGTAGAGAAGCTTAACATAGCAACACGTGGATCAATGCCGAATAACTCAGCAGTTTTCGCACTTTCGATACCGATTTCAGCTAAATCTTGGCTGTTTGGTGCAATGTTAATTGCGCAATCAGCGAATACATATTTCTCTTCTTCACGTACCATGATGAATACGCCAGAAGTTTTTGTAACGCCTGGTTTTGTTTTAATAATTTGAAGTGCTGGACGAACTGTATCAGCTGTAGAGTGAGCTGCACCACTTACTAAACCGTGTGCTTTGCCCATGTATACAAGCATTGTACCGAAGTAGTTTTCGTCTTTAAGGATTTTGCGAGCGTCTTCTTCAGTCGCTTTACCTTTACGGCGTTCAACGAAAGATGCTACCATTGCATCCATTTCTTCGTATGTAGCTGGGTCGTAAATATCAACGCCTGCTAATGTTAAATTCATGCTAGCAGCTTTTGCGCTAATTTCTTCCTTATTACCAACTAAGATTGGTTTTACTAACTCTTCTTTTGCTAAACGCTCTGCAGCGCCTAAAATTCTTTCATCAGTTCCTTCAGGAAGTACGATAGAAATGCCTTTTCCTTGAACTTTTTCTTTTACTGTTGTAAATAAGTTGCTCACGAATAAACCCTCCTACATATGTTAAAAAAACTCTATCTTTAAGAATACTGCTTTTCTTCTATATTTTAAACTTATAGCTCCCAAAAAATAGATAAAATAAAAATGATTATATTTTCATAAAATTCAGCCGTTAAATTCACCTTGCTTAAACACTTAAATGTGACAATTTTATGCGCCAAGGTTTTATATAGATGATTTTAAAACTATATATGCTATAGTTAACGTGTAAAACTATCATTAACTGAGGTGAATAGAATGAGTGAAGCAACAACAACGTTAGATGGCTGGTATTGTTTACATGATTTACGTTCTATTGATTGGGCTGCATGGAAAACATTATCTAGCGACGAACGCGGACAAGCAGTGTCTGAATTTTTAAATGTCGTTGAAAAATGGAACGAAGTAGCTACTGCGAAAAAAGGTAGTCACGCAATGTATACAGTTGTTGGCCAAAAAGCTGATATTATGCTTATGATTTTACGTCCAACAATGGAAGAGTTAAATGAAATTGAGACAGAATTGAATAAAACAACTTTAGCTGAATATATGGTTCCTGCATATTCTTACGTATCTGTTGTTGAATTAAGCAACTACCTTCCAGCTGATGAGGATCCATACCAAAACCCGCAAATTTTAGCTCGTTTATATCCTGAATTACCGAAAGCAAATCATATTTGCTTCTATCCAATGGATAAGCGTCGCCAAGGTGATGACAACTGGTACATGCTTCCTATGGAAGAACGTAAAAAAATGATGTACAGCCATAGTAAAATTGGTCGTCAATACGCAGGTAAAGTACGCCAAGTGATTTCAGGATCTGTTGGATTCGACGATTTCGAATGGGGCGTAACATTATTCGCTGACGATGTTCTTCAATTTAAGAAACTTATATACGAAATGCGCTTCGATGAAGTAAGTGCTCGTTATGGTGAATTTGGAACATTCTTCGTTGGAAACATTTTACAAGACGAAAAAGTAGAGAAATTTTTACACATATAAATGGTGAAAAGGAACGAAATTCGTTCCTTTTTTTATTCTTCTCTATATTTATCCTCAAAAATCTCCTTTTTTCTGCACTTTTGAAGAAAAACCAACATTTTTTCAAATTTCTTGTAAAATTGTAACCTTTTTATATGTAAAGATATGCTAAAATGATACGAGCTATATGCTAAATAACGATGCGAAGGTGATAATCTATATGAAAAAAATCTTGTCTATTTTACTATTGCTTGTATTGTCAATTTCTTCCTTAGGAGTAACAACATCCCATGCGGAAGAAAAAATACATATTGAGGCGGCGGCTGCACTTTTATTTGATGCAGATACAGGAAAAATACTTCACGAGCAAAATCCAGATGAATTGCTAGCTATTGCTAGTATGTCAAAATTAATTGTTGTTTACGCTGTTTTAGAAGCAATTAAAGAAGGAAAAATCACATGGGATACGAAAGTAAATATTTCTGATTACGCTTATGAAGTCTCTCGTAATAATGAATTCTCTAATGTACCGTTCGAAAAAGGACGTCAATATACTGTAAAAGAATTATATCATTCTATTGTTATATTCTCTGCAAATGGATCTAGTATTGCTTTAGCAGAACTTCTTGCAGGAAGTGAGAAAAACTTCTTAAATCTTGCAAATGAACATGCTAAAAAGCTAGGATTAAAGAAATATAAATTTGTAAACGCTACTGGCTTAAATAACGCTGACTTAAAAGGAAAACATCCTGAGGGTACTGATCCAAATGCAGAAAACTCTATGTCAGCTCGTGATATGGGTATGCTTTCAAAAGCAATGATTACAAAGTATCCAGAAATGCTAGAGGATACAAAACAAAGATTTAGAAACTTCCCAGACAATCACCCAAAACCAATTCGTATGGAAAACTGGAATTGGATGTTACCAGGAGCTGCTTTCGCTTATGAAGGTACTGATGGTTTAAAAACCGGAAGTTCTGATACAGCTGGATACGGATTTACCATTACTGCTAAACGTGGTGATGTACGTCTTATCTCGGTTATTATTAAAACAAAATCAATGGATGAACGTTTCACGGAATCTCGTGAATTAATCGAATATGGATTTAATAACTTTGAAAAACAAAAACTAAAAGTTAGTAAAAACAATACAATCTCTGTAGTAAAAGGGAAAGAAGACCAAGTAACTGTTGCACCCGAAAAAGAAATAACAGTAATTGCGAAAAAAGGTAGCAAAGAGCCTTATAAAATTGGAACTGAATTAGATAAATCTCTTTCTGAAGATGGACATTTAGTTGCTCCTATTAAGAAAGATACCAAAGTAGGCTCAATTACTTTAGAATCAACTGATAAATATGGTTTCTTAGACGGTAGTAAAAGTATGAAAGTTACTGCAAAAACGACAGAGGAAGTTGAAAAAGCAAATTGGTTTGTGTTAACAATGCGCTCTATTGGTGATTTCTTCTCAAACTTATGGTCTAAAGTTTTTTAATAAAAAAAGCTGGCTCACGCTAGCTTTTTTTATTTTCCACTCTCAATGTAAAACTTCGTTTGGTTGTCATATCTGAGTCCTTTTCCTCATACGTATGAACTAGTAATTGTTACACACTTCATCTAGAGATAAAGTGAAACTTTAATCAGTGGGGGAATCCCCCGCTGATTATTAGTTGAACCAATCGGGCGTTTACGGGCAGTTTGATCTCCCATCTAATTTCTTTACTTCAACCAAATTTTAGGGCAGGAGTCTTACTGCCTGTTAATGCGGGATAAACCTCTTTCCAAAAGGTATTACAAAAAGAGAGGTGACACATAATGGGCGTTATTGCTTATAACGAAGAAGATGTAAAGTTGTTGGCTAGACTGATGCGTGCTGAAGCCGAAGGAGAAGGGCAACAAGGAATGTTAATGGTCGGAAACGTTGGGGTAAATCGTGTCCGCGGAAATTGTTTAGACTTTAAAAGCATTCGTAATTTACGTCAAATGGTTTATCAAAACCCCGGCGGTTTTGAAGCAACGCAAAAAGGATATTTTTATCAACGGGCACGCGAACAAGATATTGCCCTAGCGAGACGGACCATTCAAGGGCAACGTTTTTGGCCTGCCAACTTTGCCTTATGGTTCTTTAGACCTGAAGGTGCATGTCCACCAACTTGGTATAACCAACAAAACTCTGGTCGCTTTAAAAAGCACTGCTTCTTCCAGCCATCTGCTGGAGACTGCCCTAGCGTATATTAAGGAATAAAAATGAGGAGGGATTTTTGAATGGCACAGCAACAAAATCCGTACTATGGAACAGGTTTTTATCAACCATCTGGAACTTATGTACAACCGCAACAAATGACTCAACAACAGCAGCAAGCGATGCAACAACAAACAGCTCAAGCTGCGCAAGCTCAATATGCAATTTCTCAAGGCATGTTACCTCTAGAGCAATCCTATATTGAAAATATCCTTCGTTTAAACAAAGGTAAGCAAGCTACGGTTGTAATGACCTATGAACGTGGCAGTTCCCTTGGCACACAATCTTATACAGGTATTATTGAAGCAGCTGGCCGTGACCATATCGTTATTAGTGAACCACAATCAGGAAAACGCTATTTACTACTAATGATTTACTTAGATTACGTAGAATTTCCAGAAGAAATTACGTATTTACCTAGTCAACAAGCAACTTATACTCCAAGACCATAAAAAAAGCTGGCAAATGCCAGCTTTTGTTTTTTATAATCCTTTTACAACTGCAGTCCCTACTAGAATCCACGCCACAATAAACGCTACACCACCAAGAGGTGTAATTGGACCAAAGAACTTAATACCTGTCGTACTTAATGCATACAAACTACCTGAGAACATAATAATTCCAGCTACCATTAGCCAACCAGCAGTAGTTAAAAGTGATGATTGAACCTTATCCATCAATAAAGCAACTACGAATAGTCCACCTGCATGAAACATTTGATATGTAACGCCTGTTTTCCACACTTCTAACATTTTTGCAGAAATTTTATTTTCTAAACCGTGTGCTCCAAAGGCCCCTAACGCAACAGATAGCCCCGCTGCAATACAACCTAGTAAAAAGAAAATTTTCATCTTAATTCCCCTTTTTTACCTTTATCATAAGCAATTTTTTCATATAAGCCAAACGATTTATCTTCTAAAAATCAAATAAAGAGTTACCGTTTGCATCACTTTCTTTTATATATACTGGCTCCCCAGAAACAGGTGCAATTGGTTGCATAGTTGTTACTGGTTGTGATTCAATTACTTGCGATGGAATTTGCGGTTCTCTATATGTAGATGTTTCAACTTGTTCATCTAATAATAAGTCACATAAAGCACGCACAACTAATAAATGTTCTTTTGACTTTTGTCCTTCACTACTTTTCGCCTTCGCAATTTCATTCGCCATTTTATTTAAAATCTTGCCGCTAGATATTTGCATTCCTTATCACCTCGTACTTTGTAATTCTTTCTCGAATTGTCCCAATTTCTCTACTGAACCAAATACTATTATCATATCACGTTCTTTCAATTTTTCCTGCCCTGCTGGATTATGTATAATATCCCCATTTCTTGAAATCGCTAATATTGTTACATCAAACTGATTCCTTACATTACTCTCTAGTAACGATTTACCAACTAATATTGAATCTTTTCCAACTAGAATTTCTTCAATGACAAATGACTGTTCTATTCCATACAACACTGTATCAATATAATGAACGGTTAATGGATTTGCAATACCTTTTGCGATATGAATACCTGCCATACTAGATGGATTAATAACCTTATTTGCACCGGCACGCCTTAATTTCTCTTCAGTTTCTGGCTTTTCAGATCTCGCCACAATTTTAATCGTATCGTTTAACCCTCTTGCTGTTAATGTAATAAATACATTTTCGGCATCATTTGCAACAATAGCAACTAAACCAGCTGCTTTTAAAATTCCGGCATTATGTAATACTTGATCTTCCGTTGCATCTCCATGTACAAATAAAAGCTTTTCCTGCTCCAATATACTTTCATCTTTATCAACAACGACAAATGGAATATTCTTTTCTTGCAATTCATGTACAACTTGAAGCCCCACTCTACCGCAACCACATACTATAATATGATTTTTCAACTGCGCTATTTGTTTATCCATCTTCTTCCTCCGTACTGCATGAAATAAATTCCCTTCAATAATCATAGCTGCCACTACCCCAATTGCATACGTAACAATACCTACGCCAACAGGAATAATAAGAAGCGCAAATACTTTCCCCGCTTGCGTTACAGGAACGGCATCTCCGTATCCAACAGTCAATACAGTAATCATTGTCATCCAAAATGCTTGAAACAAACTAATCTCTTCAATCGTCATAAATCCTATCGTTCCTAGAATTACAACAAAAGTCATACATATAACTGCTATCCATAATTGCTTACGTGCATTCATACCGTGTTTCAACTCTTTTCTCTATCTACAATCTTTGCCAGTGGAAATAAAATACGTATATACTAGATACGGAATCTATGAAAGAGGTTGATATAATGAAGACATTTCTTTCCGCCTTACAATGGGCACTATTTATTTTAGCTGGAAGCCTTATTGTACCAATTAGTGTCGCAACTAGTTATGGTCTTGATGGTGCTGAAGCTATCGCATTCGTACAAAGAACGTTATTTGTTCTAGGTTTTGCTGGTCTCTTGCAAGCTATATTTGGGCATAAACTTCCTATTCAAGAAGGTCCTGCTGGCCTTTGGTGGGGAATTTTCTCCCTTTACGCAAGTTTAGGCGTCGTGCTATTTGGATCAAGCAATGAGACACTTAAAGTTCTTCAATATGCTTTCTTATTAAGCGGTATTATTTGTATTATTCTTAGCGTTTTTGGACTTATTGATAAACTCGTTCGCTATTTTACACCGACAGTCATTGGAACGTATTTATTTCTTCTTGTCGCGCAGCTTAGTGGCTCCTTCTTAAAGGGAATGTTTGGCCTTGATGGAAAACATACAGAAGTACAACCTAACGTATTTATTCTTTCACTCATTGTTATTTTACTATCCTTTTTCATCATGAAGCTACCTATTATTGGACAATATTCCGTTCTTTTCAGTATCGTATGCGGCTGGATATTATTCGCATGTTTCGGATTATCTAATCCAATAACACCAGTGACAGACATAATCCGTTTTCCATCCTTATTTGTTTTCGGAATGCCTCGTGTTGAATGGAACATGGTAATTACGGTCATTTTCGTTACACTCTTACTTCTAACAAATATGTTAGCAAGTATTCGCGTTGTACAAAAGGTTGTCTCTAAATATGAAGAAAACGCTGCATCAGATCGTTTTAAACAAGCTGGCATTATCACAGGAATCAACCAATTGCTAGGCGGCCTATTTTCAGCTATTGGGCCTGTCGCTATTTCTGGATCAGCAGGTTTTATTGCAACGACTAATATTTATAAACGTCTCCCGTTTATATTAGGGTCAAGCTTTATTATTGTCGTTAGTATATTTCCAAAGATTACTTCATTCTTTGCGGCAATCCCTGTTGCAGTTGGTTATGCCGCTATTTATCCTGTATTCGCAAGCATGATTGGTCTCGCCTTTCGAGAATACGAAACTGTCCAGGATAAAGAACGATTATTTAAAGTAGCCGGTCTTTCAATCTTTACAGGAGTCGGAGTTATGTTTGTTCCAGCAGGAGCATATTCCACACTTCCACCATTTCTAGCATCGTTTTTAAGTAATGGTCTCGTTCTTGGATCTGTAATGGCAATCTTGCTAGAAATACTATTTTCTCGTTCCGTTGCAAAACAAATATCTTAAATTGGAAAACTTCCATTATTGCACTCTACCTTTAGAGTTGTTACGATAAAATCAAACTTTAATCATTGGGGTTTTATTCTTCCCCAATGATTATTAACCAATATTATGAGTAACAACTCATAATAATTTATCTACTTCTTTTCAAAGAGGTTTGATGTCTTACTATTATTCCTCAACATCTTCATGAACATGTATTTTGATTTCAATTAAAGAAAGGAATTTTCTATATGACTTATAAAATGATTGTTTTAGATTTAGATGATACTTTATTACGTGATGACCATACTATTTCACCTCGTACGAAAGAAGCGTTAATGACTGCACAAGAGCAAGGTGTAAAGGTTGTACTTGCTTCTGGACGTCCAACGTTTGGTATGCGCAATGTAGCCAAAGAACTTCGTTTAGAAGAATACGGCAGTTTCATTCTATCTTTTAATGGTGCAAAAATTATTAACTGTAAAACAAACGAAGAAATCTTTAGTAGTACGCTATCTCCTGAAATCGTTCACAACCTATTTGAAATTAGTCAAACTGAAGATGTATGGATTCATACTTATATGGGCGATGATATCGTAACGGAAGAAAATAATCCTTATACTGAAATTGAGGGCGATATTACCGGTATGCCAATTGTTGTAGTAGATGACTTTAAAGCCGCAGTTAAAGAGCCTGTAGTAAAAGTATTAATGAATAAAGAGGCTGAACGCCTTGTTGAAGTTGAAAAGAAACTACAAAAACAACTAGAAGGCCAATTAAGCGTGATGCGTTCGAAACCATTCTTCTTAGAATTTACAGAAGCCGGTGTTACAAAAGGAACGAGCTTAAACAAACTGATTCAAAAGCTTGGCATTAAGCGTGAAGAAGTTATCGCAATGGGCGATAGCTATAACGACCAAGCAATGATTGAATTTGCTGGTCTTGGCGTTGCAATGGGAAATGCACCTGATGATATTAAAGAAATTGCAAACTACGTAACAGATACAAATATGAACGATGGTGTTGCAAAAGTTGTAGAGAAATTCGTTTTAAAAACGGATGTACTTGTTTAATATTTTCATTCACAAAACCTATTTGAAGTCAAATACTTCAAATAGGTTTTTATTTAAATTCTCATGCTTTTGTGACTATATTTTGAACTTTGCACTATTCTCGTAGTGTAAACTTTCTTTTTGTATATAATGAAACAAAATAGACTATTTTATTTTGAAAAAGAATACAAATTTACTATATACAAGCATACGTTAAAGGAGGCTACTTTATGTTATCTACACCAATCGGACGATTAAGAGCAATTGGACTAGTTGAAGGTATTTCTTTCCTATTACTATTATTTGTAGCAATGCCATTGAAATATTTCGCAGGATTTGCAACAGCTGTTAAAATTACAGGCATGGCTCATGGTGTTCTATTTATTCTATTCATCTTTGCAGTAATTCAAGTAACAATCGTACACCGTAAATCAATTTTATGGGCACTTGGAGCATTCGTTTCATCAGTTATCCCATTTGGTACTTTTGTACTAGATGCAAAATTAAAGAACGAGCAACAATGATAATAAAAAGGTAGTTAACAACTGTTAACTACCTTTTCTATTTATAAATTTGGAATTTCCCAATCAATTTCTCTTTCGCCCATATTAGCTAAAATCGTATTTATTTTAGAATATGGCTTACTACCAAAGAAACCACGTCTTGCCGATAATGGGCTTGGATGTACAGATTCGATAATATGATGATTCGGATTCGTAATTAATTTCTTCTTCGCCTGCGCATGGCGCCCCCACAATATGAAAATAACTGGCTTTTCACGTTCGTTCAACAGTTCAATTACACGATCTGTGAAGTGCTCCCATCCTTTTCCCTTATGAGAATTTGCTTCGCCTTGACGAACTGTTAATACGGTATTTAGTAATAATACTCCTTGTTCCGCCCATTTTACTAAATAACCGTTATTCGGGATTTCATAACCATATTCATCTCGAAGTTCTTTATACATATTTAACAATGACGGTGGTGTTTTAACACCAGGTTGCACAGAAAAGCTTAAACCATGCGCTTGATTCGGTCCATGATATGGATCTTGCCCTAAAATGACAACCTTTGTATTTTCATAACTTGTATACTGAAGAGCGTTAAAAATATCTTCTACCTTCGGATAAACAACATGCGTGCTGTATTCTTCTGTCAAAAAACTGGATAGAGTAAGATAATACTCTTTCTCGAATTCTGGTGCCAATAGTGGCTCCCAATCATTCTTTAAAACATTTTCCATACTGTCACTTCCTGTCTAATTAATTCACCATATCCTGTCTTGTAAATACTACGAACGAAATAACAAGAGAAACAACTGCCCAAACAGTTAAATTCATCAAAGAAAATCCCATCGATAAACCTTGTAATGCAGGTAATTTTCCTGATAAATAATCCGTTAATGATAAATTCACACTAAAAATATATTTGGCGCCTTCCCAAGATGTTGCGAACGAGCTTAAAATACCGCCTGCAATTAATGCAGCTAGCATAACGCCCATACCAGCTGGTGTATTACGAATTAAAACAGAGACCATAAATGATATAGTTCCGACAACGATAGCAACAAACCAGGCTAGTCCATACGCCATTAAGATGTATTGCCACTGCGGAATAAGATGCACAAAGTTCGTATTTAACGTTTCCTTATCAATGACGAATCCTGTTAAAACAGGTAAATTCCATCCCGAGTACCCAAATACAAGCCCTGATAATATGTAAGCAAACAAACCTACAAGAAACAGTATGAGCGAAATGAAAAATAACATCGTCACGTATTTACTAAGGAGTATTTTCCAGCGCCGAATCGGCCGCGTAAGTAACATCTTCATCGTCCCATCACTTCGTTCTCCTGAAACGATATCAATGGCGACAATCATTACGAGAAGCGGAATAAATAATGTAATTCCTTGTTCAATAAATGCTCTGACAAAAGTCGGTGCACCCGGTTCCATCGGATTAATATCATGATCTAAATAATATTGTTGTTGCTCAACTCTTACCTTTAACCAATCACGCCATTCTTCTGGCAACCTAGAATTGTTCAACCGGTTCTGAGAATCAACAATTTGCTGTTGCAATGAAACCTTCCAATCAGTTGTACCGAGTCTTTTTTGTGTCGTTTCTATTTCACGATACTGCGCATACACAAAAAGCGGGATCAAGATTGCTAAAATAAGCATGACAACAAAAATACGTTTCTTGCGGTAAATCTTTTCTGATTCATTTAAAACTAGATTCGCAAATTCACGCATGCTGCTCACCCCTTGTGAGTTCAATAAATAAATCTTCTAGCGTAAATACAAGCTCCTTAACGCTATGTACATCTATTTCATTTGCGACAAAGTGTTTATTCCAACTACTTATAGATGCAATATCCATGCGGCATAGTAATCGATCGCCTTCTACACTCACTTCCCTTACTTCTTCGGCCGCTTCTAGCATATCTTTCGCCTTAGAAATCGGTGTAACAATCCATTCTACACGATCACTTGCTGTTTTAATTAATTCTTCAACCTTGGCAACTGTTATCATCTTTCCTTTATGAATAATAGCAACGCGATCGCATATCATTTGCACTTCACTTAGCAAGTGGCTTGAAATAAACACGCTCATATTTTCTTCTTTTACAAGCTTATGTATAAATTCCCTAAGTTCTCTAATCCCTGCTGGATCTAAACCATTCGTTGGTTCATCTAATATGAGCAATTTCGGATTTCCAAGGAGCGCCTGCGCAATTCCAAGGCGTTGTTTCATACCAAGTGAGTACGTTTTTACCTTGTCATGAATTCTTTCATCTAAATGAACCATTTCAGCAATTTCAATAATACGTTCATCTGATATATCACCTAACATACGAGCAAATTGCTTTAAATTTTCCCATCCCGTTAAATATGTATACAACTCTGGGTTTTCAACGATACTCCCAATTTGACGCATCGCTTTTCTGAAATTTTCCTTAATCAAATAACCACCGATAGAAATCGTACCTTCTGTCGCCTTAATCAATCCGACTAACATTCGAATCGTAGTCGTCTTTCCAGCACCATTTGGTCCTAAGAACCCGAACACTTCTCCTTGCTTTACATCAAAGGAAATATTCTCTACAAGAGTCTTCTTTCCAATTACCTTCTTCAAGTCTCGTACGGAAAGTATCGTCGTCATTTTACCCCTCCTTGTTCTAGTTTTAATTTACTTACAACATTTTGAACTAAACGTTCTGCCATATACGTATAACCTACTTCGTTCGGATGAAAATGATCAGAGTATAATAAATCTTTCCCGCGGTTTTGGAATAAATCAAATGTCGGTGTAATATACACATTTTTATCGTTTAGCGCTAATTTCTCTAAAGATGCATTCCAGTCCACAACAATGTTTGAAGACCCTTTTAAATCTTCTACATCTTCAAAAGGATTGTATAAACCAAGCCAAAAAATCGGACTATCTGTATTTAATTTACGAATTTCTTCTATAATTTTCTTTGCTTCATTTTGAAACGTCTCTGTGTCAGGACGATACGTCTCTAAATCTATTTTCCCAAGTGATTCCCAGCCTGGGAACAAATCATTTCCACCAATCGTTAACACAATTACATCTGCTTGCTTAATTGAATATTGAGCGCCATTACTTTCAATTTGTTTTAATAAATCGGGCATTTTTGCACCACTAACTGCTAAATTTGTTAATGCAATTTTTTGCTTATAATCTTTTTGTAAATCCTCTTTCATTCGCCCAACATAGCCAATTCCTTCTTTATCACCAACGCCACGCGTTAATGAATCACCTAAACTAACGATTTGTAACGTTCCCGTTTTCTTTTTCTCTTTTGCCACTACATCGGTCTTTTTAATTAAATTTGAAGCTTTCGGATTTAATACATCATTTACACCTGAAACAAAGCCATATGCAAATAAACAGAAAGATGCAATTGTAATGAGTAGAATTACTTTTACTACTTTTGATCTCATATCAAAACCCCTTTTAGCCCTCATAGATTGTCCATAATTATACCAAACGAAATTTTGAAAAGCGATTTTCACACCTTCTCAATTATGTCGTTTCTCTATCTATTAACTCTGGTAATAACTCTATATGCTTCACATCTAATTTCTCTTCATTAATCTTTTCATATAATAATTCAAACGCTTTTACTCCAACGTTTTTACTAGAATGCGAAATCGTCGTTATACCCAATATATCTGCCACCTCTTGATCATCACACCCGATAATCGTAATATCCTCTGGAATACGAATTCCTTGTTTTTTTGCTTCTGTAACCATCCCCGCTGCAATATGGTTACAAGATACAAGGAACGCTGTCGGTTTTACTGACATATGAGCCCATTCTCTAATTACATTGCGTCCATCTTCCACTGTAAAACAACCTTCAAATTTCCAGGTCTCTAACGGTGTTACGATACTCTGTTGAAGCGAATCTTCATACGCCTTCTTTCGTCTTTGGCTATTAACACTATTACTTCTTCCAATACAATATCCAATACGTGTATGACCGGCATCTATTAAGCTTTTCATCCCACGTGAAAATACTTTGTAGTAATCGATATGTACACTTGAAATGCATTTTGAATCTATTTCTTCACACATAACAATCGGGCCGAATTTCGTATATTCTTCAAGCTTCTCCTTACTATTTGTCCGAGAACAAATAATAACCCCATCAAGCTTTTTCATTTTTAACATATTCAAAATTTCTAGTTCTCTTTCTTCACTATAATTCGTCTGGCAAAGCATCATATTATAATTATTCTTTGCTGTCTCTTTTGATATCCCCTCGATAATAGCGCTATAATATTGATCATTTACGTGTGGCAATAAAACGCCAATTACATTCGTTTTTCCTTTCACTAAATGAATTGCATTCACGTTTTGCGTGTAATTTAATTCTTCTATAATCGCTAAAATTTCTTTTCGTTTCTGTTCATTTACGTACGGATGATTATTTAGTACACGTGAAACAGTTGAAACAGATACTCCAGCAAGTTCAGCAATCTTTCTTATATTTGTCATCTCATTTTCCCCTTTTCACAAAAATTCTCCCTTGACCTGGTAAGCTTTCCACAATATATCCTTTCCTAGCAAATACATTTAGAAAGGATATACAACTATGCTTCGATTCAAATTAGAATATATATTTTTCATTGGCGGTTTACTCATTCTTGCCATCGGTATTAATATGATGACGACAATTACTTTCTTTGGACTTAGCCCTTATGATTCCTTCTTTATTGCACTATATCAAAATTTTGGGATAAGTATTGGTTTTTGGATTTTCATGATTAACTTTGCCTTTACACTTATCGTACTCTTTTGGAATAAAAAACAAATTACAATTGGTACAATTGTAACGATGGTTCTTATTTCTCTTTTTGTTGATTGGATTGGTTCCATTACAACTATTATGGACGCTATCCGCTCTCTTCCAAAATATATAACACTTATTTGCGGAAATCTATTCGTTGGAGCTGGAATTGGTCTTTACGTCTCTACAAACCTTTGTGCAGCGCCTCAAGAAGCTTTCGTTTTAACGGTTGCCGAGAAGAAAAAATGGACGTTTAGAAGAACAGAGATTTCATTAGCCTTTTTATTTTTAACGTTAAGCTTTTTATTAGACGGACCTATCTATTTTGGAACAATCATCTTATCCTTTACAACAGGCTGGATTATCCAAGCATTTATTCAAGTTGGTACGCAGATTTTAAATAGAAAAGAGCCTATTAAGCAAGCTGCTTAATAGGCTCTTTCTGTTTTATGGTAAGAGATACTACTTAGCATCCCCTTCAATTCGATAGCTCGCTTTCAAACAATCTATTTCTTCATACCCTTGCAACGTATGTAGAATATAATCATAATCAGCAAGAGACGCACGATGCGTTACAATTACAATTTCAGCCTTTCCTTTCTCTTCAAGCGGCATTTGAATAATTTTCTCAAAGCTAACTCCGCGCTCAGAGAACAATGAAGTAATTTTTGCAAATACACCAATTTCGTCTTTTACATGCAGTCTTAAAAACTTTTTCACGACAATTTCGTCTGGCTCTTTTAATACTTTTTGATATTGTGGGACTACAGCACTATTTCCTGTTACCCCTAATCTAATATTTTGCATTACAGCAACTAAATCCGAAACAACAGCTGTAGCTGTCGGTAAACTTCCTGCGCCTGGTCCATAAAACATCGTTTCCCCAACTGCTTCACCGTACACATACACAGCGTTATATTCATTTTGTACTGCTGCAAGAGGATGTGTATTTGGAAGTAAAGTTGGTTCAACTGTAACCTCCAATTTTTCACCATCTCGTTTTGCAAGACCGATTAATTTAATTGTATAACCTAAGCTCTTACTGTATTCAATATCTTCCTCTGTAATAGAGGTAATACCTTTTACTTTCACATCTCCAAGCTCTACATTTGTAGAGAAACCGAGGGTAGCTAAAATCGTCATTTTTCTTGCTGCATCTAAACCTTCTACATCTGATGTTGGATCTGCTTCTGCAAATCCAAGTTGTTGGGCTTCTTTTAACACGTCGTTATATGCTCTCCCTTCGTCTGACATTTTCGTCAAAATAAAATTTGTTGTTCCATTTACAATTCCCATTACTTTCGTAATAAGATCTGAAGAAAGTCCTTCTACGATACTGCGTAAAATTGGAATTCCCCCTGCCACACTCGCCTCATAGAATAAATCAGCCTTATTATCTTTTGCTGTCGCTAATAATTCAGCTCCATGTAATGCCATTAAGTCTTTATTTGCAGTTACAACATGCTTTCCGCTTTTTAAAGCTTGTAAAATATATGATTTTGCATCATCAATGCCACCCATCACTTCAATAACAACATCAATATTTGGATTATCTAAAATTTCATTTGCATCTTGTGTTAATAGAGTAGAAGGTACCTCTACCTCTCTCTCTTTCTCAATGTTTTGCACTAATACTTTCGTTACCTTCACTGGACAACCTACTTGGTGTATGAGTCGTTCTTGATGATCCGTAATAATACGAACCACACCACTGCCAACTGTCCCAAGACCTAATAACCCAACTTGAATTTCTTTCATAGTACTGTCCACCCCTCAAAAATTGTGTTTAGATGAAATTATATGAGTAAAAAATCTGAAAAACAATGTATTTTGAACATTCGGAAAAATAAAGGTTAATCTTTACAAGGAAAACGTTGCCACGTGTTACACAATCTTTCTTTACAATATATAAGGGGTTTCTTGATACACGTAATAATTCAACCAATTAGAAAACAATAAATTACCATGACTCCTCCACCTAACAAGCGGCTTTTCATCTGGATTATTATGTTTAAAATAGTTTTTTGGCACATCAATATTTAATCCCTTGTCACGATCTCGTTCGTATTCTTGTTTTAACGTCTCACAACTATATTCGCTATGTCCAAGGGCAAACACTTGCCTTCCTTCTGGCCCAATAACAAGGTGAACACCTGCTTCTTCAGAGTTTGCTAACAATGTTAATTCTTTCACTCCTCTAATATCATTCTCTCGTACTTCTGTATGACGAGAATGCGGAGCAAAAAACAATTCATCAAATCCTTGTAATAATTTCACATGTTGCTCGCAAACTTCATGTTCAAATACACCGAACACTTTTTCCTTAAGGGGATACTTTGGAACACCATAATGATAGTACAAGCCAGCCTGTGCCCCCCAGCAAATATGGAGCGTAGATGTTACATTCGTTTTTGAATACTCCATAATATGTTTAAGCTCTTCCCAATAATCTACCTCTTCAAAAGCAAGGGTCTCCACTGGCGCTCCTGTAATAATGAGCCCATCAAACTTTTCATTTTCAATATCACGAAACGTTTTATAAAAGCTTGTTAAATGTTCTTGCGTTACATTACGCGATAGATGTGATTCCATATGAAGCAAATGAACATCTAATTGTAACGGTGTGTTTCCAATTAAGCGAAGTAATTGCGCCTCTGTATCTTGTTTCGTTGGCATTAAATTTAATATAGCAATTTTTAAAGCACGTATATCTTGTGTTTCTGCCCGCTCCTTCGTCATTACAAAAATATTTTCTTTTTGCAACACTTTGCGAGCCGGTAAATCTTTATCAATTATGATCGGCATGTGTTTTGCCTCCAACTAGAGCTGCTTCCAAATCTGCAATAATATCAGAAACATCTTCTATACCAACCGATAAACGAATTAAATCAGATGTAACACCCGCTAAACGCTGATCTTCAGCATTTAATTGTCTATGCGTCGTACTAGCAGGATGTATAACGCAAGTTCGTGCATCAGCTACGTGCGTTACAAGAGTTGCTAGTTTTACATTTGCGATAAATTCTTTTGCTGCTTCTAATCCGCCTTTAATACCGAAAGTTAAAACACCACTAGCACCTTTTTTCAAGTACTGTTGTGCTAATGAGTAATTTTCATTACTATCTAAGCCTGGATAATTCACCCATTCAATACGTTCATGATTAGCAAGCCACTTAGCAACTGCAAGAGCATTTTCACTATGACGTTCCATTCGTAAATGCAATGTTTCTAAGCCAATATTGCTAATATATGCATTGAATGGGCTCATACAATTTCCATAATCTCTTAATAGCTGAACACGTGCTTTCACAATATACGCTGCTGCACCAAAGTTTTGAACGTAACTTACACCGTGATAACTTGGATCTGGTTCAACAAGTTCAGGATACTTTCCATTTGTCCAATCAAAGTTTCCACCGTCAATTACAATACCGCCTAAGGAGCTCGCATGCCCATCGATATACTTCGTCGTAGAATGAACAATAATATTTGCCCCATGTTCAAACGCCTGGCATAAATAAGGAGTTGCTAATGTATTATCAACGATAAAAGGTACCTCTAATTCTTTAGCGGCTGCTGAAAATTCTTTAAAATTTAAAACATTCATCGCTGGATTTCCTAACGATTCTGCATAGATAAGTTTCGTCTTGTCATTAGCAAGCGCCGTGATTTCATCTGCCGTTAAATTTGGATTAAAGAACGTAACATCAATGCCAAGCTTACGTAAACTCACCCCAAATAAATTAAACGTTCCCCCGTAAACAGTTGAAGAGCAAAGTAAATGGTCTCCACTACTACAAATATTTAAAACTGCGAGCATAATAGCTGCTTGCCCAGAAGCCGTTGCAACAGCTCCTACACCGCCTTCTAAATCTGATAACTTCTGCTCAAATGCTGCTAGAGTAGGGTTTCCAATACGTGTATAAATATATCCTTCTGCCTCTAAGTTAAATAGAGCTGCTAAATCATCCGAAGTATCGTATTTATACGTTGTGCTTTGATAAAGTGGTAAAACACGTGGTTCACCATTCTTTGGCGTATAGCCACCTTGCACACAAATTGTTCCTTTTCCCCATGATTCTCCCATCTCTCATTCTCCTTTTTTTATACAAAATAAAAAACTGCCCCTTTCCTGAAAACAAGAAAGGAGCAGTTTGAAAACACGCTCTAAAGGCTCTTTCTTATCTCTCAGGATTACTACCTGCAGGATTTGGCACAATTCCGTTATACGGCTGTTGCCAAGGTTTCATCGGGCCTGTCCCTCCACCTTTTCTTGATAAGACTATGCAATTACCGTTGATTTTATAGCAATAATTTCCTAATGTCAAACAGTTTTTCTGAATGTTCTAAAATAAATGTTAACAGTTTCATATAAAGCAACAAAAGAAATATATTCTAGTCTATTTCAAAAAAGACCTTTAAAAACCTCAAATCAGTCTATAAAATTAAATAAGTAATTTAACCTATAAATTCAAATTCCCCAAAAGTTAGCCTATATGTTGAATAGGCCATCTTCTCAAAAAGATACTATATATATTCAATCCATTTTTCACTAGTATATTTCACTTTTTTCCCTACTAAGATTTACATAACGGAGGTATAACATGACAAATAAAAAAGATATGCAGTACATACTTGCTCTATATGGCATTCTTCTAGGATCTATAGTAGGAGCTACAGTCTGGTTATTTTTAGTCACAATAAATATTGGAATCCACTTTATTTGGGGATACTTGCCTGAAGTTCTCTCTTTTCCCTCTTATTACACCCTTTGCGTAACAATAATTGGCGGGGTCCTTGTTGGTCTATCACAAAAACATTTCGGTACATACCCACGCCTTATGCCTGAAGTAATGGCTGAATATAAAAAAACTGGTCGAATCGAATATCGCTTTGTCCATCGGGCTACTTTAACAGCGATTATTGTTTTAATTTTCGGTGCTAGTCTTGGTCCAGAAGCCGCACTAGTTGGAATTATAGGCGGACTGTGCACATGGGTAGGGGATCGCTTTAAATTTGCCTTAAAGGGTATGAATGAGCTAACCGAGATCGGAATTGGCGCTACTTTAAGTGTCATTTTTAACGCACCATTATTCGGTTATTTAGCACCAAATGAAAATGAGGGGGAACAAATTGCTGCTTTTTCTAAAGGAAAAAAAGCGATTGTATACTTAGCTACTACTTTCGCAGGTTTTTCTGTTTATTTACTACTGAGTAAACTTGATAATCGTGGATCCTTTATTGTTGATTTCGGGGAAGGTGCACTTTCTTTCAATGAATGGATTGCATTTCTTCCACTTGCTAGTATCGGCGCTATAGTTGGTTTCTTTTATTTCAAGTTAGAATTCACATTAGAAAAGTTCATTCACCCTTTTAGAGAATACAAGCTGACACTCGGAATTATCGGTGGCATTTTATTAGGAATTGCAGGAACTTTTCTTCCGTACACATTATTTTCAGGGGAACATCAATTAAAAGAGTTAGTTGTTGAATGGAGCCATTTATCTTTTTGGATACTACTTCTTTCAGGGATTTTAAAGTTGTGTATTACTGCCGTTTGTTTGAACACAGGGTGGCGGGGTGGACATATATTCCCAATTATATTTTCCGGATCAAGTATTGGATACGCTATAGCATCTATTCTTCCTATAGATCCAGTAGCATCCGTTGCTATCGTAACGACAGCAATTTCGAGCTATGCGTTACGAAAGCCAATAGCTATTACATTGCTATTACTTATGTTTTTCCCGCTTAATTTACTATTGCCAATGCTTGGTGCAGCTGCTATCGGGAATGCCTTTCCACTCCCAAAACATAACGAAAATACAAATTAACAAAAATAGACAGTGTAGACGAAAGCTCCACTGTCTATTTTTTTATTACACATGCTGCTTTAATAACGCTTCTAACTCCTCAAAATTATGCACTTCATATGTCGGTATAATCCCACTATCATTTAACTTCCTTTCTGGATTAAACCAACAAGTATCAATTCCCGCTACATATCCACCTTTAATATCCGCGCTTAATGAATCCCCAATAATCAGCCCTTCTTCAGGTGCAAAGTTAGGAATCCGTTCAAAAACATAATCAAAATACTCTTTCATCGGCTTTTGAAAACCTGTATCTTCCGAAACAAAAACATCTTTAAACAATGAATGTAACCCTGCATTACGCAAACGTTTATCTTGCGTCTTAGAAACACCATTTGTCACTATATACAACTCATACTCCCCTTGAATTTGATTTATAAATTCAAATGCACCTTGCATGAGTTGATTTCCTTCTTCTAAGTAGTTACGATAATTATTTTCGAATAATATTCCATTTACTTCTTCTCCATACTCTTTAAACAACAGAGAGAATCGTGTATTTACAACTTCATTGCGTGATAGTTCACCTTTTTCAAAAGCATCCCAAAGACCTTTATTTATTTTTTTATAACGAGCCTCTATCTCATCTGTTAAAGGGATTCCCTTCTCTTCAAAAAGTACCCGTAAAGCCACTTTTTCAGCCTTTTGGAAGTCTAGTAATGTATCATCTACATCAAATAACAATGTTTTATATTTTTTCATAAATTCATCACACTCTCTTTTCTACAAAAACAAATTTACATAAATCGTATCATTCCTTCTTGTAAAGATAATAGGAGATATCTCATACTATACATAGGGGTGAAAATATGAAAATCAGCAAAAATGAGGAAGAAATTTATCAATACATGCGAATCCATCAATTCCATACCCTATTTTCATTTCATGTCTTGCCATATGTAGAGCTGCATTCTTTTCAAACGAAAGAGATGATATGTAGTGAAGGAAATGCTCTTCCTTATCTCTATTACTTAATTTCTGGGAGAGCTAAAATATATATGAGTCATAAAAACGGGAAGGTTTCATTAATTAATTTTATTCAAGCACCATCTTTTATCGGAGAATTAGGATTAATAGGAGTAGAACATATTACTAAGTCCGTTGAAGTACTAGAAGATTGTGTGTGTTTGGCACTTCCTCTTAAAGATTGTCAGCAACTTTTATTACAAGATGCAACGTTTTTACAGCACTTATGTAAATTTATTGGAGAAAAGACAATTACTCGCACTGAAAATTACGCAAAAAACTATAGTTATCCTTTTGAAAATCGATTAGCTGCTTTTATTTTATTAACAGAGCAAAATAATTGTTATATAGAAAAGCATACTGAGGCCTCGGAATATTTAAATATCAGCTACCGTCATCTTTTATATGTATTAAATCAGTTTTGCCAACAAAATTATTTAAGAAAAGAAGGCCGAACATATTATATACAAGATCGAAATACATTAGAAAAGCTTGCTGATGAACTAAAAATATAAAAAAGCAGAATTAACGTTTACATGTTAATTCTGCTTTTTTCGAGTGACGATTATAATTTTAATTAAAATTTACTTGCTACTTTAGCTGCTTCTTCAAGACCTGCAGCGATGATTTCTTCTGCTTTATCTGGGAATTGGTTATGCCCTTCAATAACTACTGTTTCCATGTTTGTTGCGCCGAAGAAGCCCATCATACTTGCTACATATTTAACAGCCATTTCTACCTCAGCTGCTGGACCTTCTGAATATACGCCGCCTCTTGCATTTAATAATGCAATCTTCTTATCTCCAATTAGGCCAACTGGACCCTCTGGCGTATATTTAAACGTTTTACCAGCACGGTTTAAATAATCAATATATGTGTGCAATACTGCTGGAATCGTTAAGTTCCATAATGGGAAGCCGAAAACAACTTTATCAGCTTCTAGGAATTGATTTAAATACTTATCAGCAACTGCTACTGCTTTTGCTTCTTCTTCTGTTAAATCAAATCCTTTACCTACCTTGAATGTACCATTGATCATGTCTACGCCTACGTATGGTAATTCTTCTTTATATAAATCAAGTTCTACTACTGTATCATTTGGGTGTGCTTCTTTATAGTTTACTAAAAATGCCTCATATAATTTTACACTAACTGCTTGTTCCGCTGGACGGTTATTTGCTTTAACGAATAAAACTGTTGCCATTATTTATTCCTCCTAGTACTCACTCTTATGTTGTTATATGCTTTCAAAAAAGGTATCCCTTGTAATTGTTGTTTTGTTGCTTACAAACATATTTTATCTTTATATAAAGACAATTTCGTCCTCACATAGACGTATTTTTCCATAAAAAAAGTCCACCTTCTAAAGGCGAACTTGGTCTTACGACTTTCGTCTTATACAATTCCATTTTTAACTGCATATAATGCCGCTTGCGTACGATCAGATAAATTCAACTTACTCAAAATGCTACTTACATGCGCCTTAACCGTCTTTTCTGTAATAACTAAAACAGATGCAATTTCCTTATTGCTCATCCCTTTCGCTAATAGCTGCAATACTTCATTTTCTCTCGCTGTTAGCACATCCACTTGAATAGAAGGTTCTTCTTCCTTTTCTTCTACAGGTAATGTTTGAGAGAGAAGAGCATTTGCTATATCCGGATGTAATTGAATATTACCTTTATATGCGCTTCGAATAGCCTCAACAAGCTGATCTGGTTCTACATCTTTTAAAATATACCCACTTGCTCCAGCCCTTAATGCAGGTAACACATGCGCCTGATCAGAAAAGCTAGTTAATACAATTACTTTCACATTTGGATACTCTTTTTTTATATATGCCGTCGCCTCAACACCATCCATTTCAGGCATATATAAATCCATTAATATAACATCGGGATTTGTTTCTCCTACTTTCACTAACGCTTCTTTCCCATTATTCGCTTCTCCAACTAACTCTAAATCTTCCTGTGTACTTAAGAAAAATGCTAATCCTTTTAAAACGACTGTATGATCATCAACTAACAATACTTTTATTTTCACAAACTTCCCTCATTTTCACATCATAATGGTACATTTACTTTTACGCTCGTTCGTTTATTACTACTTACAATTTTAATTGTTCCACCAACTAATTCTACTCTTTCACGCATCGTAGTCATACCTAGTGATTTCTTTTCTTTTATATTCTTTTCCACAAAGCCCTTTCCTTGATCAACTATTTCTAATGATACATTTTTCTCATTCACTGTAAAATAAATCGTCGCTTCTTTTACACCTGCATGCTTACTTACATTGTTCAGTGCTTCTTGGCCTATGCGCCACAAAGCTTCTTCTACTACACGAGGTAAATCACGAACACCCGTAACTTGCTCCCTAATTTTCAGTCCCAAATTTTCACCGTACTGCTTTAGAGCTGGCAATAATCCTTTTTCTAATCCTGCCGGACGAAGCTGCCAAATTAATGTCCTCATTTCTTTCAAAGCTCCTTGCGCAAGTTCACGCATCTCATGCAAAGATTGATCTACCTTTTCATTTTTACCTTTTAAAACTGCCTCGGCGCCTTTTGTCATGAAGGTTAATGAAAATAATTTTTGCGAAACAGAATCATGTAAATCTCTTGCTAACCGATTTCTTTCTTCCATTCGTACAAGTTCACGGCGCTGCTCGTTTAACCTCAAATTCTCTATTATTAACGAAACATGGTTCGATAATGCTTGAATTACATCTATTGTATTAGCATCAAACTCTCCATTATTCAAACTAACACATAAAACACCAAATATATGGTTTTGAATATGTATTGGTGTAGCAATAACAGCTCGATTTAGATGTACATTATGTCCTATTTGATGTTTTATTAGAACTGGTTCATCTTGTTCTAACGCCTTCTTGGCCGCCTCTTTTACATCCTCTTG
Source organism: Bacillus sp. EB V-12 (assembly GCF_056158125.1). Classification (NCBI taxonomy): domain Bacteria; kingdom Bacillati; phylum Bacillota; class Bacilli; order Caryophanales; family Bacillaceae; genus Bacillus; species Bacillus sp. EB V-12. The sequence continues at coordinate 212,092 of NZ_JBUXJL010000007.1, forward strand.
TAACTCTTCCTGAACGTAAGACGCTCGCAGAGATAATTCTTTTTCCTCCCTAATAAAAAGCGCTACTTGATTCCATTGAAATACTTCACCTACGTGATTTACCACCTTTTCAGGTAGTACATTAAACTTATGAATCATTTTTAAATCTTGAATGAAACGCTCTAATTTCACATAATAATGTGCTCTTCTCTTTTCATTTTCATATAATTTTGTTCGCTTTAAAGCCGTACCAATTTGGAAGGCAACCGATTGGAGTAATACTAATTCTTCTTCTGAAAAATGTGTTTTACCCGGACTTGCAACATTTAACACCCCAAATTTTTCTCCCCCAGCTTTTAAAGGAACCGTAGCATGATGAAGAATGCCCTCCGTATCCCCCCAATTATATTCAATTGCATTATTAATTCTTTTACATTCAATAATATTAACGGCTCTCTCTAATTTTCCATCTACAAAACCTCGTAAACACCAACATTCACCTTCGCACATCGGGCGTTTATTTTTATATGTAAGTGCCTCTGGTAATTGATAATCAATTAACTTCGTATACTTCCCATTTTCATCCGCAAGAAAAATCCATCCTGTCGTTAAACCTGTTACACTTAGCAATTTCTCGAGGACAGCTTGCAATACATGATATGTATCATTTGATGTATTTAATGTTTCTGCAATTTCCTTTAATATAACTAATTCATTCGTACGATTATCTCGAAACATACTCATTCTCCTGCATACAAGATTTTAAATAGCTCTTAAAATAAATCATCTACTTTTCACTTTGTACTTATTCGTAACATTGATATAATGGTGAAAACATAGTTTTCATTATATCACTCGAGGGGGCTTTCATAATGACATTAAATAAAGCACTTACTATCGCTGGTTCTGACACAAGTGGCGGTGCTGGTATACAAGCAGATTTAAAAACATTCCAAGAACTGGGCGTATACGGAATGACATCTCTTACAACAATCGTAACGATGGATCCACATAACGGTTGGGCACATAACGTATTTCCAATCCCAGCTTCTACATTAAAACCACAATTAGAAACAACAATTGAAGGTGTTGGCGTAGACGCTTTAAAAACAGGTATGCTTGGATCAGTAGAAATTATTGAAATGGTTGCAGAAACAATCGAAAAGCACAATTTCAAAAATGTAGTAGTTGACCCTGTTATGGTATGTAAAGGTGCAGATGAAGCATTACACCCTGAAACGAACGATTGCTTACGTGACGTTCTTGTGCCAAAGGCATTAGTTGTAACGCCAAACTTATTTGAAGCTTACCAATTAAGCGGTGTGAAAATTAATTCTCTTGAGGACATGAAAGAAGCAGCGAAGAAAATCCACGCTTTAGGTGCCAAATACGTACTAATTAAAGGCGGAAGCAAACTTGGTACGGAAACTGCAATCGACGTCCTATATGATGGAGAAACATTCGATCTTTTAGAATCAGAAAAAATTGATACTACAAATACACACGGCGCAGGTTGCACATATTCTGCTGCAATTACAGCAGAACTTGCAAAAGGAAAACCTGTGAAAGAAGCAGTAAAAACTGCTAAAGAATTCATCACAGCTGCTATTCGTTACTCATTCAAAATTAACGAATACGTAGGTCCAACTCACCATGGTGCATATCGTAAATTCGTTGTATCAAAAGAACTTGTCTAATATATAAATAAAAAACACTCACAAAGTTCATACATTGCCTCTGTGAGTGTTTTTTATAAGCTTTATGTCTTCTGGTCATCTTATCTTTAAGATACAGAGCTGACCTTATTTCTACCATTTCGTTTCGAGTAGTATAACGCATCATCCGCCGCTTGAATAAATTGCTCCGGTGATTCTTCATATTCCGAAACCCCCACCGAAACAGTAATTTTTATTTTCGTTTCATCTAACAATTGAAATGAGTGACTTTCAACAGCTGTACGAATTTGCTCTCCCGTAAGAATTCCGTAAGCTAATCCCTTATTCGGTATCAAAAGCGCAAACTCCTCTCCACCCTTTCGAAAAGCCAAATCTGGAAATTGTGAAGTTTCTCGTAAAATACATCCTACTTGTTTTAGCACTTCGTCCCCTGCAGGATGCCCGTACGTATCATTTACATACTTAAAGTGGTCAATATCTATAAGTAGTAAACAAAACGAATCATTTTTCATGTTCTTATTACTAATATGACGATTCATCTCTAAATCAAACTGTCTTACGTTTCCTAAACCTGTCAATGCATCTATCGTTGCGTATTGTTTCATCTTTTGAAATAACTCATTGGATTGTAAAACATAATTTGCACTTATGAATGTTATGTAACCTGTAATAATACTAGAAATTAAATATAATCCCACTATGTGGATCTCTTTAATTAACCATATATATAACGCTGGGATTAGAATAGATAAAATATATGTGTGTAACCATACCCACTTTCCCCCTAAAGAAAGCTTCATGCGCGAAATAAAGATACTCCCTATTCCTATCGCAATGATTGTATAAAAAGCCACTTGAGAAGCTAATGAATAATCCATAAACAACAGCCTAGTTACTAAAATCATAATAATTGTTATGGTACTCGCTATCGGTCCTCCAATAATAACAGCTAGAATAACAGCTAAGTAGCGTAAATCCAATAGAATGGTACCAACACGAACACTGAAATACATTAATACTATACCTAGTATCCCAGTAAAAATGCCTACTACACATTTCTGTCCAAAAGAGAATCCTTCTTTTAACGGCTTATCCCTTAAAAGCTGACCTCCAATAAAAATAAAGGAAAGAATAATTGTTGTATTTACAAATAAGTCCTTTAACATAAAATAATCTCCCTACTTTTCCATCTATCCCCTTCCTCACCTTATTGTATACGAAATACCTTTAATTCCCAAATATTTTGTTTATTTTTGCTGTTCCACGTGAAACAGCAAAAAAATAAAAAGGGCGAAAACTCGCCCTTTTTCATTAACAACAGCGTGATATTTTTCCACCCTTTGCATTAAATCTTGCTTCTTGTGCCTCAGCAAAAAATTGCTTTTGACATAAAACCTCTTCTTCAGGATGATGCTTTTTCATATGCTCCACATATACTTCATAACTTGGTACCCCAACGAGCAAACTAATAAAGCGTTTTCTTTCCCTCCATACTTGCCACAGCTTTTTAAGCATAGTTCCTCGACTCACTTTCATCTCTCGGAATATATGGTGCCTCCTTTAACGGCATTGGCTTATTTCTTAATACTTGTATCCAAATTCGAAGTGCTGAAATTAACACAGCGATTACAACTATCATAAAAATCCCACAAAGCGCTGCATCAATATAATCATTGAAAATAATTTGCTTCATTTGAGCGACATTTTTAGCTGGCGCTAACACTTTTCCCTCATCTAATGCTCCCTGAAATACCTTTGCATGCGATAGAAATCCAATTTTAGGATTTTCATGAAATAGCTTTTGATATCCCGCCGTCATCGTTACAATCAGCAACCCGACAGTTGGAATAAGTGTTACCCAAACGTACGCCTTTTTTCCCATTTTGAACAAAATTGTCGTTCCAAGTAATAATGCAATACCTGCTAGCATTTGATTTGCAATACCGAAAAGTGGCCATAATGTATTAATTCCACCGAGCGGATCTATTACCCCTTGGTATAAGAAATATCCCCACCCTAATACACATAATGTTGTAGCGATTACATTCGCTAATGTAGAATCCGTTTTCCCAAATGGCTTATATACATGCCCTAAAATATCTTGAATCATAAATCGGCCGACACGCGTTCCGGCATCAATTGTTGTTAAAATGAATAGAGCTTCAAAGAGAATCGCAAAATGATACCAAAATGCCATCATGGCCGTTCCACCTATTACTTGTGAGAAAATATATGCCATACCTATCGCTAATGTTGGCGCACCACCTGTACGTGATAAAATTGTTTGCTCTCCAACATTTACAGCGAGATCTTTTAGTTCATTTGGTGTAATAGCAAATCCCCATGAGGAAATAACTTGAGCTGCCTGCGAAACATCTGTACCGATAAGTGCTGCGGGACTATTAATTGCAAAATACGTTCCCGGTGTTAATACACAAGCCGCAATCATCGCCATCGCTGCTACAAACGACTCCATTAACATTGCTCCATAACCGATTGGCTGTGCGTGTCCCTCTTGCTCGATCATCTTCGGCGTCGTACCTGATGAAACGAGAGCATGGAATCCAGACACTGCACCACAAGCAATAGTAATAAATAAGAACGGGAATAAGTTTCCAGAAAACACAGGACCAGTTCCATCAATAAATTTCGAAACTGCTGGCATTTGTAAATCTGGTGCTACAATTAAGATACCGATTGCTAACCCTACAATTGTTCCGACTTTTAAAAATGTACTTAAATAATCACGTGGTGCTAAAAGCATCCAAACTGGTAATGCCGATGCGATAAATCCATATACAATAAGCATAATAGCAATTGTTTCACCACTAAATGTGAACATACTTGCAAGTGTTGGATTTTCTGCTACATACTGTCCTCCAACAAGAGATAAAATAAGTAGGATAATACCGATTACTGATCCTTCTCCAACACGACCAGGCCTAATATAGCGCATATAAACTCCCATTAAAATAGCGATAGGAATCGTTGCTGCTATCGTAAACATTCCCCAAGGACTTCCGATTAGTGCCTTTACTACGACCAACGCTAATACTGCTAATAAAATAATCATAATTCCTAAAATACCTATCATTGCAATTAGTCCTGTAACAGGTCCAATCTCATCTTTAATCATTTCTCCTAACGATTTACCATTACGTCTCATTGAAGCAAATAAAATAACAAAATCTTGGACAGCCCCCGCAACAACTACCCCAACAATAATCCAAATGGTCCCTGGTAAATACCCCATTTGTGCCGCTAAAATCGGTCCTACTAAAGGTCCCGCTCCAGCAATCGCTGCAAAGTGATGTCCAAACAATACCCACTTATTTGTTGGAACATAGTCTTTCCCATCATTTAATGTATGGGCTGGTGTTTGCCGATTATCATCTAAATTAAAAACCTTTCTCGCTATAAATCTACTATAAAAGCGATAAGCAACTGCATATACACATACGGCAGCTACTAAGAGCCATACAGCATTAATGGTTTCACCTTGTGATAAAGCTATTACCCCAAAAGCACCTGCTCCTACTGCTGTAATAACGCCCCAAAGTAAGATCGATTTCAATGTCTTCACATACAATTCCCCCAATACTATTTCTTAGTGGAGATTGTACTAAATTTTCTGAATATTTAACTTGAATCCTCCCTATCATGAAGGATTTTCAGTTTATCATGTTAAAATACTCTCATTATCTACTATAATTCAATGTTATTTCGAAGGCGTTTTACATAATTACGACTGACTGGAATCGGTTGCTCATCATACCTATCTAAATACAAATTATACGTGCCATTATAATAAGGTTTCAGTTCTTTTACATATGACATATTAATTAAATAGCTTTTATGTACACGTAAAAAATCATATGCATTTAGCTTATTTTCTAATTCCTGAAGTGTATATGTTGAAATATACTGATTATTCGTTGTGTAAATTGAAACAGTTTTATTTTCTTTATTTTTACTTACATATACGATATCTTCTGGAAGAATATATCGTATGCCCTCTTGACTTTCTATCGGTAGTTTTCGCAAATAACTCTTTGCTTTCTCACCTTGTTCTTTACCTATTTTATATAAAAGAAATTGTAAATCTTCTTCACGAAATGGTCGCAATAAATAATAAAATGCTTGGAAACGAAAAGCTGTAATAGATTCTTCTATGTTTTCACCTACAAAAATAAATTTTGTATAGCAATTTATTTCTCGTAATAAACTTGCATATTCAAAACCAGTACCATCTAGTAATTTGGAACTTAAAAAAACAAAGTCTGGTATATGTTTTTTCATCATAAATAAAGATTCTGTTCCTGTCTTTGCTTCAAAACATTCTACATTTCTCATATTTTCAGTGAAATTTTCAGCTAACTCTCTTCTCTCTTCTGCCTCTTCCATAATCAGTAAAATTTTCATTTCTTCAACCACCTAATTCTTTGTCCATATGTCCTGTTGTATACATTCGCTTTTATAAGAAATAATCCCTTTTTCTTACTATACCATTATTTATCTAAAAAAACAGAAAAAAGGAAACCACTTCGGTTTCCTCTCCCCCTTTATCCCGTACTAACTGCCTATAAAGAGCCGAGTAGTGTAGGATGATAAACGATCCAGGATACGTTTAAATTTTCACTTTATACTAATTCTCGTTGCTTCGTTTCCTGTCCAAGTATTATTACAGCGAATACACCAATTAAAATTGATCCACAGAAAATCGTAAATATTAATGATAGTGAAGCTTCTGAGGCAACTAAATATCCCACTAATAGTGGCCCAAGAATACCACCAATACGACCAAATGCTGCTGCCATTCCTGCACCTGTACCACGAATAACCGTTGGATACTGCTCAGGTGTATAGGCGTATAATGCTCCCCAAGCACCTAAGTTAAAGAAGGATAGTAACATACCTGCCACGATTAATACTGTTAATGAATCCGCAACCCCAAACAAATAAGCACTGCAAGCTGTCCCGATTAAATACGTAACCAAAACAAATTTACGACCGAGACGTTCAATAAACCAAGCAGCTGTGAAATATCCTGGAAGTTGAGCTAATGTCATAATAAGTACGTATTGGAAACTTTTTATTAAACTAAATCCTTTTAGCACCATTACACTCGGTAACCAAAGGAACATTCCATAATAGGAAAAAACAACACAAAACCATAGAATCCATAGCATAATTGTTGCTTTACGATATTCCCCAGACCAAACTGATTTTATATTTTCAATAACAGATGGCCTTTTTTCAACTTTTTGGAACCTTGGGGAATCCGGTAAATTCCATCTTAAATATAAAGCATATAATGCTGGAACTGCACTCAATACCATCGCAACTCCCCAACCATATTTAGGAATAACAAAATACGAGATAAGAGCTGCAATTAGCCATCCACCTGCCCAAAAACTTTCTAATAAAACAACAATTTTCCCACGCTCATGCGCTTCAACACTCTCTGATACTAGTGTAGAGGCAACCGGAAGCTCTCCGCCAAGCCCCATACCAATTAAAAAGCGTAAAACGAGAAACATCGCAAGTGTTGTTGTTAATGCAGTTAAACCACTACCGATAGAAAATAATAATAATGTAATAATAAAGACTGATTTTCGCCCTATTTTATCTGATAGTATCCCAAAAATAAGCGCTCCTACTGCCATACCGATTGAGTTAATACTGCCTATCCAGCCCATTTCTTGCGTACTTAATCCCCAATCCTTTTGCAAGGCTACCATTACAAATGAAAGCATTCCAACATCCATTGCATCAAATAGCCATCCAAGCCCAGCTATACCAAGTAGTTTGCGCTTCGAAATTTCTTTTACCTTGCCCACTAGAAGTCCTCCTCACACAGGTGTCTTTACACATAATTTTACACGTGTGAATTGTATAAGTAAAATACTTTTGTGTAAAAAATTCTCCTTCATCATTCCCAAAAAGTAAAACGTCTATCCCGATTGGTGAGAGCTAATAATCAGTGGGGATGCCTCACTGATTAAAGTTTCAATTTATTAAAAATGAACAAATAAAAAAAGCAGCGATATTTCGCTACTTTTTCGAACGCATTACTTCTTTTAAAAATTCCGCTAATACTAACTGACGACGCCAGCGTGTTGGATTACTGCATAATCTATAAAACCACTCTAAATGAATCGCTTGAATCCATTTTGGTGCACGTTTTACCTCTCCAGCCCATACGTCTAAACTTCCACCCACTCCAACAGCCATTTTCGTTTCTAAACGATGCTTATTGTTTTGGATAAAGTTCTCTTGTCTCGGGAAACCAAGTGCAACAAGTAATAAATCTGGTTTTGCTTCTTGAATGCGAGAAATAATATTCTCTTCGTCTTCTTGTTTAAAATAACCATCTTGTATACCGGCGATGGATACAGCTGAATATGTCTTTGTTAAATGATCTGCTGCAGCTTGTACAACATGCGGCTTTGCACCTAATAAGAAAACAGATACCGGCTTACTATCTTCTGATAACTTCGCAAGTAAATTACACATTAAATCAAAACCTGCTACACGTTCTTTTAAAGGTGTACCAAGCATCCCGCTTGCCTTTACAACCCCAATACCATCAGGTGTAATTAAATCTGTATTCAATAATGTTTGATAGAACTTTTCATCCTTTTTTGCGCACATAACAATTTCAGGGTTTGCTGTTACTACCTGAAACGTATGAATTCGCTCCGCTTCTAGTTGTTCTTTTAAATATTGGACCGTTTCATCCATTGTCATTGTAGAAAAAGGAACGCCTAGAATATCAACTGTTTGTACTGCCATAGTTAACTATCCTCTCTATCATTACAAGTTTTTCGCTATTAATTGCTTATATGTTTCCTTTGTATCTTCATATAGTTTTTGAAGTGAGAAGTTCATAGTAGCATGCTCATAAATATGTTTACCCATTGCTGCTAACTCTCCAGTTTTCCACTTATCATACGCTTCTTCTAAAGCTAATGCTAATGTCTTTCCATCACCTGTTGGCACAATCCATCCGTAAGTTTCATCTACGATTAATGGTTCAATTTCTCCAGCCCTAGTCACAATTGATGGTACGCGTTGATTTGCCGCTTCTAATAAAACTAGTGGGAACCCTTCACTATGGGAAGTTAATAAATTTACATGTGACGACGCAAATAATTGTTTTACATCTTGACGATGTCCTAAAAACTCTACTTTATCGTTAATCCCTTTTTCAGTAGCTAATGACTTTAGATTTTCTTCTAATGGGCCATCGCCAACTAATAATACTTTAATTTTCTCTAATTTTGTTTGTTGTAACGCATCGAATAAAACTTCATGTCCTTTGACAGGATGTAATCGTGCTACTTGGATTGCCGTAAATACATCTTCATCAATATTGAACATTTCTTTTTTATTATAGCCTTCTGCTTTTTCCTTATCGTATTCAATTCCATTATAAATAACATGCATCTTTTCATTTGAAATACCTAATGCTGCCAGGCTTTTTTTCAATCTATTTGTTACAACGAAAAATAAGTCTATATTTTTTAAGGCTTTCAAATTTAATTTCGTAAAAATCCAACCTTTTAAGCCCTGTTTAGTAAAGTCTTGAAATGGATCACTATGAATAGTCGTTACCCATTTTGCCTTTATTCTCTTTTTCATTAAAGAAACATAGAAATTAGCCCTAGGGCCATGTGTATGAACTACATCAAATTTTTCTTTATTAATAAATTCACTTATATTCTTTAAAATGGATAAATCATAGCGCGATTTTTGTGAAAACACATGGACTTTTATCCCTAACTCCCTTGCTTCCTTCGCAACAATTCCATCTTCAAATACTGCTAATTCTACTTCACCAGTTGGAAACTGATCGAGAAGTGAAATAATATGTGTTTTCCCTCCCCCATCTTCTGCTCCTGCATTCATATGCAATATTCTCATATTTTTTCCTCCTTTAAATCCTCGCTACGTTTCCATCTATTTTTATTTTACTGTACTAAAAAATAAAAGCTAACAAAAGTTAGCTTTTATTTTTATCATTCAATTTCTAGGTCTACTATTAGATAAGCTAACACCACTACAAAGTAAATCCCAACTCCTGGTGCTGTTAAAATATGTCCTGCAATATAAGCAATACCTAACGCTAACAATAAGCTTGCTGAAATCATTCCATATTTTATATTGAATATGTCCTTAAATCTCGTAGCAAATGCTAGTAAAATTCTTAGCCCGTAATAAATAAATGGAATCATTAGTAATACAAAGCCAATAATCCCGAAATCATAAAACCAATCATGGAAGTCCATTTCAATTAGTTTTGGATCTGGCTGCTTTTGTTCATTGTATTTAAAGTTACCTGCATAACCCATTCCTAATAACTTTTGTGACATTGGCGCTTCTTTAAAGAACTGCTTATGTCTTTCTTCATATACTTGACGTCCACTGAAAATAAGATTTTCTTGATTTTCTTTCTTTTGCTCTTTCTCAAGCTCTTTCTTAACTTCCTCTTCTATCTTCGCCTTTTCTTCTGGCTTTTCAACTTTATGATGATTTTCTTCTTTTGCTTTAAGTTCTTGCTCTTTTTTCAGCTTCTCTTTAATTTCTTTTTCTTTTTGACCTTGCTGTGCCACATTTTGCTCTGATAAATAATTATTGTGAATACCCATATTTTGTGCTAATGGTGTTTGTTTAAACGTCCCAACTACACCAGCTAATAGGACCATAGCAATTACTGCATTAAGCGCAAGGGATTTTTTGTTCGGATTTTTTCTATCAAATAATAATTGTAGTACAATGATTCCGATTGCTGCCCCTAACGTAGCACCAATTGAGCCCATTCCAACTTTTGTACCGACTTGAATTAGCGAATAAATCATTAAAAGTGATGGAATCCAATATAAAATGTGTTTCCAGCTCTTTGTTTTTTGAATAGAATATAGTACCACAATAGGGAAAATAATAGCTAAGATTGAACCTAGTTCATTCCCTGCATAGAACCAACCTCGAGAACCAACCTTCATCCATTCATAACTACCAAAGTCAGTAGATGTTGAAATAGAAATAACCATAATTGCGTTAATGATTAATGTAGAATATACAATACTATTTCGAACCTTATCACTAATATTAACTGTCTTTTTCAATGATTTTAAAGCTAAAATGTATGATCCCAGCATGATATATATATATAATGCTTTCGCAACAAATTTAACCTCTTCACCAAGTACAATAGGATTTTTAACTAGTTTGTTATTAATAAACCCTATCCCTAAAACTCCGGCTAATAATATAAGATAAATTAAAAACTTTCTATTTTCCTTCTCTTTTGCCTGAATTAAAATGTAAATACCACCAACAGCCATAATAAGGAATCTTACTAAAATTCCAACGGTAGCATTTGACTTTAATAAAGTGATGCTAAGAGACGTTAATAAATCTAAAACAGGCTGTAAAATAATAAAAAAGAGCAAAAAATGCTCAAATCTAACCCTAGCTTGATTTGCTAACATTCCAAGACCTCCATACAAAATCTTAACATTATCTTTTAATCATAATTTTTTATCATTCAAACACACCTAGCAATTATAACATAACTCATATTCAAATCGAGAACTATTTTTCCAGCTAAAACTAGCCAGGACAAGTATTAATAAGTAATAGAAATCATCGTCCTTTAGCTATACTCCCCTATTTTTACAAAATCTATCTAACAACCATCCCCTTATTTTTGTCAGTATATACATATTTTTTTATCATTTTATACAAATATAAACATCCCACCTCTAATTATAATATTTTACCAAATGAACAACATCAAAAAATGTAAAATTAATCTTTTCATATCTTTTTCAGATTACTTTATGGTTATTTTCCAAACATTTTCAAACGCTTTCTTTATGAATTTTATCCGTTTTTCTACATGTAGCGAAAAGTAATTGTTATTTCCAATACTTTAGTGTATATTTTTTCTCTGGAACATCTTTAAGAGGAAGGGATTAAGGCCATGTTATTAATCGATATATTTACGTTTCTTGGCATTATCGCCGCTGCCATTTCTGGTACATTAGTTGGTTTAAAAAAAGATTTAGATTTATTTGGTGTCCTTTGTTTAGCTGTAGCCACTGCGCTCGGCGGCGGTATTATTCGTGATATCATGATTGGTAACCTGCCCCCTGTCGCATTTGTAAAACCCATTTACTTTTTCGTAAGTGTATTATCAGCATTATTTACTTGTATGTTTTTTGAGCGTATCAATAAACTTCAAGTCGTTATTATGCTTTCTGATGCTGTTGGCTTAGGCGTTTTTACAGCTATTGGTGCAAATGCGGCAATGTCACATCATGTTGACGCCTCATTTCTAGTTGTTTCAATGGGAGTCATTACAGGTATTGGAGGCGGTATTTTGCGTGACATTTGTGCTCAAGATATCCCTTACGTATTCCGAAAAGAGATTTACGCAATCGCTTCTATCTTAGGAGCAATTAGCTTCCTAATCACACACGCTATGGGGGCGCACGTATTAGCTTTCTATGTTTGTTTATTAGTAACATTCGTTATTCGTGTCGTCACTGTAATATATAATGTGCATTTCCCTGTTTTCTTTAAAACACATGCTAAAATTAATAAAGGCCATTAAGAGAATTCTAGATAGAATTCTCTTAATTTATATACTATTCAACGAACTAATATAGAGTAATTATATATAAGCATATATAATTACTCTATATTAGTTTTAAAATTGAAAACGTTTTATATACAGGGGGAAGAATGATGCTTGGGGTTTTCAAAAAAAATATTAATAAAACAAATGCCAGTATAATCGAATTAAGTAAGAACCAACAAATAACTTTTAATGTACCTACTAATTCTGAATTAAAAATTCAAATGGATATGCTACATATTTCAAAAGAAGATTTACAAGTTGTAAAAGTACTACAGCCTTTTATTTATGCAGAAATTGATTGGATTACTGAAAAATTCTATGCCAACATTACAAAACAACCTAATTTAATTACTATTATTGAGCGTTACAGCTCTATTCCAAAACTAAAACAAACTTTAAAAACACATATTAAAGAATTATTCAGCGGCAATATGCATGAAGATTTTATTGAACAGCGTGTTAGGATTGCCAAAAGGCATGTACAAATTGGTTTACATCGAAAATGGTATACTGCTGCTTATCAAGAATTATTCCGCTCTATCATGAAGATTTTGCAAACAAAAATAACGACAATCGATGATTTTTCATATTCTATAAATGTTATAAATAAATTATTCACTCTTGAACAAGAACTTGTTCTTGCAGCTTATGAATCTGAATATGAAAGAATGCAAAAAGAGCATGAGAAAGAAAAAGAATTAACTGCTATGACAATTACGCATATCGCAACAGAACTAGCTGCTGTATCTGAAAAAACAAGCTCTTCTATTCAAAAACTAACCGCCAAATCTGAAACTATTGTAGAGATTGCTAAAACAGGTACATCATTAGCTACAACATCTGAAGAAAAAGCGAATAAAGGGAAAGAACAATTAAACCAGCAAAACAAACGAATGGGATCTATTCAAATGAATATGGAAACGATTATTACAGATACTCATGAACTTCTCAATATTTCTAACAAAATTAATGAAATCATAGATATTGTTAAATCGATTGCGGAGCAAACAAATTTACTCGCACTAAATGCTGCTATTGAGTCGGCACGTGCTGGAGAATTTGGGAAAGGGTTTTCTGTTGTTGCTGGCGAAATCCGAAAATTATCAGAGCAAACGAAAGAATCTATATTTAACGTTACAAAGCTCGTCGAAAAAACAAATGAACAAATTACTCGTGTCTCGTCTTCTGTGAAACAAATTAGCTCTCTCGTATCGGAAGGAACAGATAGTATGTCGGCAACAGATCGATACTTCCAAGAAATCGTAAAAGATATGTCTAACTCAAAAGAACAGAATAAGAAAATTGAACACGAACTACAAGCTATTTCACAAGTAATGAAAGGAATTCAAGATGATTCCTCACAAATGGCTCTAACAGCCGATAATTTGCAACTAGAACTAAATCGATAAGATGAAATTTAGTAGTCAAGCATACTTTTCATCTGTACTAACTACTAAATTTCATCTTCCATCAAAAAAAGAATCCAGAATGGATTCTTTTTATTTTCTGAAAAATATTTTTTGACAATACACATAACTCATATAAACACCAAAGCTCTGCAAAATAAACAATGCTGGCATAATTACATTGTAATATGCCATATCTACTTGGAAGAGCTTTAACAATACGTATCCACTAATTAAAAATAAGAACAACATATATCCCTCATTTTGTTGTTTCTTAATAAGGAACTGTAATAGAGCTATAGTCATAAACAATGTTACGGCTATATATATCAATTTTTCATATTTGAAAAGAATAGAATTTATCCCCTCATCTGAAAACTGATTTATCATCGGTTCTAAAAGTTTAAATCTTTCTCCCTCAATCTCTTTTAACTTTTGATCAATATGCTCTGTTACACTTTGATTTTTCGATATTTTTTCTTCATGTTGCGTTTTTCCAATTAAAACAGATTGAACATACGTCTCATTCGCAATCGTATATTGTGACATTCCCATTGTCTTAATTCCATAATTCACACCAAAATGGGCACTATAAAATAGAATAAGTATCCCCATCATCTTTAGTAACACCTTTTGTTTCGTTGCTGATTGAAATACTTCGATTAATAATACATATAACGTGATAAAAATAGGAAGAAATAATCCCATTGGGAAAATCATATTACTAAATGCAAATAAAATCGCTGAAAACACCCACATATAAGGATGATCTAATCCTTTATATAAAAGTATGTAACAAGCAAAATAAAATAAAAATATTGCAAGTGACTCAGGAGTTAATACGGAACTCATGAATATATTTGGAATATACAGAGCATAAAAGATAGAAGCAATACGACCGCATTCTTCTCCAAAAACCATTGCTGCAATACGATAAATAAAAAATGCGGTTCCTGCGCAAAATAACACATTAAATAGTTGTAAAGCGAATAATGTATCACCAAATATACGAATAATTACTGACTCATATATAATAAAAGGCAAATGAGTTACAGTCTCTATATTATTACCAATTGCAATCTGCTTTGCAGACTCATACATCACTTTCATATCACCAATTATTGGAGCATCTACAAATAACAGCATACTAAGCCTCACAACTATAGATATACTTATAAGAAAAATAAGAAATTGTTTATCTGTAAAACGATATTGTAGAATTGATGCCACTAACAAAATAAGTATGACGAAAATTGCCAATATGATTGTTACACTTGTTGTACTTCCTCCAAAGAATTGCTTACTTGTCTCAAATGCTGCCCAACAACTATAAACAAAAAATGCGAACATCGCACCGATCGTAATTTTATTGAAGAAAGATGAAAAATTTGTTTGTATATGATTCATATGTCCATTGCACCTCTATTTCCATTCATAACAAAACGATTCTATCATGAATGGGTACACGGCTGATAGAGAATTTCTATGACAAATACATAGTCATTACTTTTTACTTGCAATGTAAGCGAATCCTCTTTTACACTACATTTTAGATAAAATAAATTTTCTTTCAGTTACATGAATACAAATACAGAAGTTTAAATAATACTCTTTTGGACTACACTTTACTTCATTAAATATCTAATATGAGTACTAAGCTTACACATATTATTCTGATTGAAAACAGACTATAGGGGCTGAATATATGGAAAAGAAATTCATGCGAGAATCTAAAGCAATTAAGACAACACGTGTTTTTCCTAACGATTTAAATAATCACCAAACACTTTTTGGGGGGAAATTATTAGCAGAAATTGATAGTATTGCTTCAATTGCGGCTGCAAGACATAGTCGTAAACATTGCGTAACAGCATCTATTGATTCAGTTGATTTTTTAACTCCAATTCACCAAGCTGATTCTGTTTGTTATGAAGCATTCGTATGTTATACAGGGAAATCTTCAATGGAAGTTTTCGTAAAAGTAATTGCAGAAAATTTATTAGCCGGCGAGCGTAGAATTGCTGCTACTTGCTTCATTACATTTGTAGCAATAAAAGATGGAAAACCTTCGTCCGTACCACAAGTACTACCTGAAACTGAGGAAGAACATTGGTTATACACAACCGGTTCAGAACGTGCGGAAAATAGAAAAAAAGGACGTTTAAAAAGCAAAGAAATGGCTGAGGTTTTAACTTTAAATAAACCTTGGAATATTTAATACAATACTCTCACTTCATACATGCACAGGTTTATTTCATCCTTGCATGTATTTTTTATTGTAAAAAATTCCACCTCTTATCTTTTATTTACTGTTTGTCTCCTAAAATAATCCACCAGTTTTTCCTTTATTTTGCTATACTATTAATGGTATATTAGATAAGGTTCGTTTAAAAATAACTATAATATAATTAAGTATATAAGGGATGGTGCGATAATGTCTATTGAGGTACCAATTTCAATACCAAAAACGTTAATTATTATTCCTGCGTATAACGAGGAAGAAGCAATTGCAGATACATTAACAAGATTATTAAAACTAAAACAGCATTTTACAGAATTAAGCATTTGCGTTATTAATGATGGATCACATGATAAAACAGCTCAAATCGTAAATGATTTTCCTGTTCACCTTGTGAACTTACCATATAACCTAGGTATTGGCTCAGCTGTACAAACTGGTTATAAATACGCTTATGAGAATGGATATGATATTGCGATTCAGTTCGATGCTGATGGGCAACATAATCCTGATGATTTGTACAAAATTATAAAACCTATTGCTGAAGACCAATGCGATATGGTGCTAGGTTCACGTTTTACAGAGAAAACAGCCTATAAAGGTAGTATTTCCAGAAGAATTGGTATTTTTTATTTTACTGCTCTACTGAAAGTACTAACAAAACAAACCTTTATGGATCCAACTTCTGGGTATCGTGCTATCAATAGAGAAGTAATTAAGATTTTTGCACATAATTATCCAAAAGATTATCCAGAACCAGAAGTCCTTATTCATTTAAAAAAGAAAAAATTACGCATTAATGAAATATCCGTAAATATGCAAGAGCGTCAAGGGGGACAATCTTCTATCACACCTCTTAAATCTGCATATTACATGATTAAAGTAAGCCTTGCTATATTGATGCAAAAAATTGTGAAAGGTTGATAATAAATGCCTATAATTACCTTTTCATTTATCTTCATTCTATTATTATTTTTATTAATTATTAATTCCATTCGTCGTGGAGCTTTAGAAACTAAATATGCTATTTTATGGATTTTTGTTTGTGTTGCAATGGCTATTTTAAGTTCTACTGAAAAAATTATAAATTGGATTGGCCAACTATTACACGTAGAATATCCTCCATCTGTTTTATTCTTATTTGGACTATTATTCTGTTTCATATTAATTTTTGACTTAACAAGAAAAATTTCTAAATTACATCATCAACTTGTAACGTTAACGCAAGATTATGCGTTATTAAAGCAAAAATTAAAAGTAACGCAGCCTGAAACCGATAACGAATAGTTTTCTATTTAAATATTAATATATACAAAAAACATCTTAATTTTTTTAAAAAAATTAAGATGTTTTTTATTGCAAACTATTTTTTTCTAATTAATAATTTACTAATTTTCATAACAGTTGCCACGGTCCCAACTCCAATTATAATAAATAAGAATGGTATTAACGGTAATGCATATCGTTCATATGCAACATAAAAACATGTTAAAGCTGTTTGCAATAAAAGGATTGACCATAAAAATGTAGTCTCTCTCCACCTTTTTAAAAGGAAAATAAATGAAAGTACTGTACATATTAAAAACGTCGTCTTAATAAAATTATATATTTCATTCATATCCTTTGCAGAAACATTGAATACTTCAATATTATGTTCTATAGAATAATACGGTTTTTTCCAAAGAATTTCTGGCTTCAAAACTAAATAACTCTCTATCATAGATTCCTTATCAGTTTTCCACCATTCCTTCATTTTATCAATCGCTATTTTTTCTTCTAATTCCATAAATTCATGTGCTTCAAGATTAGGGTATTTTGCATGTAACTCTATTTCAAGTTCCCCCATATCCTTACCTTCTGGGTAACCTTTCCCTTGATACGTTCCAAGTAATAACGGATTCCCTGCCCCAGCAGTTAGTGGGATAAATTTATCAAATTGAATGTAATTGCGAGCCCACCATGGTCCAAGTACGATAAGTCCTATTCCTATGCTTATAATCGCTTGCTTCATCATAATACGGAATGGGTAGCGTTTCATTAAAAGATACCCAAATAGTAAGATTGGATATAAGGCAATTTGTACACGGAGGTACAGTGCTAAAAAGTAGAAAATTAATACAATCAGAAGATGTTTCGTTTTATGAGTATCAGCTAATTTTAAACTCCAATATACTAATCCTAATGAAAGGAATAGAAACGGCCCTTCTGTTAAAGTTAAATTTTCCATAACAATCTCTGGAGGATACACAGCTAATAAGAAAGCACCTATTAATCCTGCAGCAGAATTTAATAAATAAGTACCAATCTTATAAGTTAGCAAAATACTAAGTACCCCTAATAGGATAATAATTAATTTTGCTACAAAAAGACCTTCACTGCCATTTCCAAAAAAATAAAATACAACAGCTAATAAAGCTGGAAAACCCGGCATAATATGAATCGTTGGTTTATCTGGTTCATGATATGTTAACATCCCTGTTTCCAATAAAATATTTGCCGTTTTTTGATAACCTATATCATCGCTAGCTATAGATAGATCTGCACCATGTGTTTGTAAAGTTGCAAAACGAAGTGCAAAACCGACTATCATAATAATCCCTAAAAGGATTATATTAGATTTGCGAGTAAATCGCCCTAACATCTCATCTTCTCCCTTCAGATACATAATTTTCAAAATATATTTCTATATTTTTACAACACAATACGTTCTATAATAAATACTTTTTATACAAAGTACAACAATAGAAAGTTGATTTACAAAGTTTATATGCGTTAAACTTATACAGATGTTCTTGTAATCTTCTTCCTTCCAAAAGGCTTGTATATATGATGCAAGACATAAAAAACTTGAGGAGATAAAAATTCTATGATGGAACAAAAGCAACTTGTTTCTGTTGTCATACCCCTGTATAACACGGAAAAATATATTGAAGAAACGATGCAGTCAATACTAGATCAAACATATAAAAACATTGAAATTGTAATTGTAGATGATGGAAGTAAAGATCAATCACCTTCTATTGTGAAAAACCTTGCTGAAAAATACCCAGGGCAAGTAAAATACGTTCATCAAAAAAACCAAGGTGTTTCGGTAGCACGTAATACAGGTATCGAAAATGCTAGCGGAGAATATATCGCTTTTCTTGATAGTGATGACTTATGGCATCCAACTAAAATTGAGAAGCAAGTCGAAAGTATGCATAAAAACGAAATGGACGCGTGCTATTGTGGTTATATGAATTTCTACGAAGAAACAGGCGAGAAGGTTGAACATACCACAAACTTTATTAAAGGTGATATGGCAAAAGCATTCCTAACACATCAAGTTGTGGCTCAAACAAGTACTTGGATTTTCAAACGATCCATCGTAATGAATCATAACATTCGTTTTACACCAGGATGTAGTTGGGGCGAAGATTTAGAGTTTTTATTTAAACTTATGAGTGTGACAAATGTATGTTATGTCGATGAATACTTAACTTATTATAGAATCTTATCAGAAGGAAATCTTTCTTCTAAGTATAAAGATTATGAATTAAAAACGACAAAAGAGCTAGAAGTATTCAATCGTATGAAAGATTGGGTACATAACAAATCTCAAGATTTCATTACAAAAGACCCTCAGTCACTGATTGAGATTCTTGAGACTTATTTATTCCCTTATACAGTCATCAATAACGCTTGTATATATATTAAAGAAAACTCTCGATTAGATAAATCACAAGTTCAATTAATCAAAAAAGATATAAGGAAATATTGCCGTAAAATCTATTCAAAGAATGGAAAGCGTAGTAAAAAACTATATGCAATGCTTTGGTTTGTACGAATTAAATCTCTGTTTTCTTAAACTGAAAATATAACGATACTCTCTCTTTCTGTGAACAAATCAAATTTACAAATAGGACAAGCTAACCGGGTCCTAAAGAATAGAAAGGTCTTTTCTCATGAAAACAAATAAAATTCTAAAAAACGCATCCTACCTGTTTGTAGGAAACATTACTGTCCGTTTTGTACTGGCTATTGCAACAATTTTCTTTGCAAGGTATGTTTCTCCAAGTGATTACGGTATGTTTACAACTGCGTTAGCAGTTTCAGCTGTTATTTGTTACTTTACAGATGCAGGTTTAACACATACGTTTATGCGTGAAGGAACGAGAAGCGATGCTAATATTAGCGTGCTAATAAGTAGTTACTTACGTATTCGTTTAATATTAGCTATCGTAATTTCTGTACTTTTCGCTATTTTTGCCCAGTTCTTCTATCCCGATGCTTACTTACGCGCGATGGTATATTGGGTTGTTCTACCAACAATGTTCGGAGCAACCTTACAAGGTGTTGGAATGGCTTACTTCCAAGTAACAGAACGCATGCAATTTACAGCTATTATTTCTGTACTACAAGGTGTAACTGCTGCTGCTGCCCTATTACTAGGGATGTCTTTCCAATGGTCACTTATGATGGTTGCTGCCATGTACGGGGTATCTAGTCTTGTAACAGGTGTTATCGCCTTTATAATGACAATACGTTATACGAAGGTCCATAAGGGTTGGGATAAAGGCATTTTAGATCAACTACTTATTTTTACAATCAATGGCATCATCATTATGCTCTTACCACAATTGGGCCCTATTATATTAGAAAAGGTTTCAACGTATAATCAAGTTGGATTCTTTGGTGCTGCATCTAAAATACCTGCTGTACTATATCAAATACCTGGGGTAATTGCAGCGGCCTTTTATCCAAGGCTTTTTGCTTTTGGTAATGAGAAAAATATTGAAGAACATAGAAAATTATCAAGTTTTGAATTAAAACTTATGTCTTTTTTAGGAATGGGAATTTCTATCCCCTTTATTGCGGATCCAAGTTTCTGGATTGTTAGTTTATTAGGAGAAGAATACGCTCCCGCCGGTGACGCTCTTGCTATTCTAGCGTTTATGGTTATTTTACAATCAATTAACTATCCACTAGCCGATAATTTAACAACGATTGGCCAGCAATGGAAACGTGCAACAACAATGACTATTGGATTAGTTGTTGCCATCATAGGTTATATTGTATTAGGTAGTAAATATGGAATGATGGGAGCAGCTGCCGCAGCTATCCTTACCGAAATTACACTATTAATCGGATTTACCCTCTTTATTCGTAAAGGCATGCAATTATTAGTTAAAGGAATTATATTTAATTCCTTAGCCTTTATTATTAGTTACGGTATATACCGAATTGCATTAATCAACTTACCGCCACTAATTGCTTTAACTCTTACTGGTATACTATACGGTATAATTGGAATTGGAATTGATCCTCAAATACGTGGATTTGTTTTAGGGTTTATAAAACAAAAGCTCATTCGCAAACATGCTTAAAAGCAAAAAGCTTTTCCTATTTAAAAATGGAAAAGCTTTTTGCTTTTTTTATATACCATCATTTTTCTTCAGTAAAAAAATGCTATATATTCCAGCTCAAATTGACTTACTTTCTGAAAATGCCTTATACTAAATTACATGTAAACTATGAACTTCAACGCTTGTAAAAATATATATGCTTCAACAAAAATATATATTTTCTCATGTTAAAACTAAAGAACACACCTTTAAAAATTGGTGTGTTTTTATATGCTACCTAAAAACTAGTTGCTACATGTAACGACTTTCAAAGGAGGATTATCAATTTTTATGAGCATAAAGCCGAATAATAAATTCTTTTCCAAGAAAACAATGATAATTATGCCAATATTATTATTGTGCGCTTTTGCTTTTCATTATTTCTTTTTAACATCTAATCAAGCCTTTTCTGGTACAGGGGATGCGTTACGTCAATTTGGCTTTTTTACGTTTCTTCTACAACATGCCTTTAAAGATGGCAACCTTTTTTGGTCTTTTGATTATGGATTAGGTGGAGATTTATTTGGAGAGTTTAGTTATTATTACAGCACATCACCGTTTTTCTGGATTACACTGTTACTACCTAAACTAAGTCTTGAGCAAGTATATGACGTGAAATTATACATGAGTATTTTAAAAAACTTTTTAGCTATGGTATTCATGTATGGTTCTTTACGTTACCATAATAAAACAGCATTCTCATCTTTTGTTGCTGCTATTATATATGGTGGCTGTATTACTTTCATCCGCCACTCTTTACTATGGGATTTCATGGCTGATGCCATTGTATTTTTACCATTAGTAATATGGGGACTTGATAAATATATTATTGAAAAGAAGCACGGCCTTTTCCTAATCGCTGCTACTTTAATGTTAGCATCAAACTTTTATTTTGCTTTTATCACAAGTATTTTCATATTTATTTATGCATTATTCCAATACTTTGCGACACAACAAAATAAAACGATTGTCTCTTTTCTAACTTATTATATTAGAATCGGTTTATTGTACGGATTATCACTCGGTTTAGCCGCCGTTTGCTTCCTCCCATCAGTTAATGCCGTATTTAGCGCTGATCGACTATCAAAAAAGTTTGAGATACCATTATTATTTGAAGATAAATTTTATAAAGATTTAATGGAAAATATTTTCTTCATGTATAATGCTGAAAATCATCAATTAGCTTTACCAGCTTTAATTTTATTCTTAATCGTATTTGGAATGTTTATACGTGATAAACTCGTTAAGAATAAAGTATTCTTTACGTTATTCATGTTCATTCTGTTTATGCTTCCATATACATATTCTATGTTTAATGGTTTTTCAGCAATGCAATCTAGATGGTTTTATTTATTTGTATTTGTAATTGCCCAAACAATTGCATACATTCTAGATTGGATGATTATTCATAAGAAAGACTACAAATTACCTTATTTAATAAGTTTATTAGTGTCTATTGGATTATTCATTTATGCATTTTATAGAAAGGCAAATATAAATGTAACTGATAAACCTTTACAAGACGTTGATAACATTTTACTCGGAACTGTCGTTCTTTCTGTTATTACAGTATGTTTATGGCGTTATATTTCTAAACCTTTCATACAATTTTTAGTTGTATTGAACGTACTCATTAGCACAATTTCTATGAATTATATGTATGCGAATAATATACTTAGCACAGTTTACGGACAGAGCCAGATTTCAACTGAAAAGTTACACGAACCAGGCTATGATAATCAAGAAGAAATTGCTGCAATTCGCTACATACAAGAAAATGATAAAGACTTTTATCGTATTCTTAATCCATATAGCGAATATAACACACCAATGCTACAAGGATATCATGGCGTAAGTACGTATCAAAGCTTGGTTAATTATTATGTCCATGACTTTATGAAAAATAAATATGGCGTATTCCAAATGTACGATACACCTTCAATGTTTTATCAAGCTGATAGTCGACTACTACTCGAAAATATGCTAGGTATAAAATATCGCGTATTAAGTGCTGATACAGATTCAAAGAATGTACCTTATGGATATAAACTATTACAGCAAGTAGGACCATATAATATTTACAAAAATGACTATGCTTTACCGTTAGGATATGTATATGATTCGGCTATAAGTGAAGAAGAATTTTCTAAATTAAACTTCGCTCAGCGTGATCAATTATTATTACATGCTGTTGTCGTTAATAATACAAAAGAATTTTCATTAAACCATTTTAATAAACAAGACCTTAAATCAAAGGCAGTATCTATTAAAACGGAAAAAGCAAAATTCGAAAACATGAAAAAACAAGAAAATAAACTAATTGTTCATGGCTTTGGAAATATGATTGTACCTATCAATTATCCTGATACACCTGGTGATCTACTCATAGAATTAAAATTAAAAAATGCAGGCACATTCAATGCAACTGTTAATGGAAAAACGATAGGAAAAGGGGACGATGCTGGTGCATACTCTTATCCGTTAGAAAGGTTTGTTTACAATTTGGGCAATGAGCGTCCAGAAAACCTAACTATCTCTATTGATATGGCAGGTGAGTATGAATTAGGTGACTTGCAAGCAAATATTGTAAACTATGAAAGTATACAAAAAGAAACAAAAAAACTAACTGAAAATAGGCTTGAAAATATTTATTATAAGAACAATTATTTAAAAGGGGATCTCAAATCAAATAAAGACGGGCTCTTATATCTATCTGTCCCATATAGTAAAGGCTGGACTATAAAAATTGATGGGAAAGAAACAGAATTTACGAAAGCGAATTCTGCCTTTATCGGTGTTCCAATTACAAAAGGTTCACATGTAATCGAAATGACTTACGTTACACCTTACTTCAAATTAGGTATGACTATATCAATCATCTCACTAATTATCTGTATAGCTTTACTAATTTTCAAAAATCCAAAAGCACGACGAAAATTTTCTTTTAAAAAGCAATAATGAGCACTTAATGAATCATGAAGCTATCTATTTAGATAGCTTCCTAAAATAATATCTAAATATTATTTTAATCCACTACAAACAAGGAGTGTCAAACATGACCCTTTCAATAGTTGTACCATGCTACAATGAAGAAAAGGTGCTTCGAGCCTTTTATTCAGAGACTTCCCTTGAAATTCATAAATTAACTACCGATTATGAATTTGTTTTTGTTAATGATGGTAGTAAAGATGATACTTTAAATATTTTACGTGATTTAGCTAGTGCAGATTCATCGGTACACTACATATCATTTAGTCGAAACTTCGGAAAAGAAGCTGCAATGTTAGCTGGTTTAAAATATGCTACAGGTGATGCAATTGTTATTATGGATGCTGACTTACAACACCCTCCTACGTTAATAAAAGAACTGTTAGAAGGATATAACGACGGCTACGACCAAGTCATTGCAAAAAGAACAAGAACTGGTGATTCACCCGTTCGCTCTTTCGTCTCTCGTCTTTACTATAAAGTGATGAATAAATTTGTAGATATTGAATTAGTAGACGGTATTGGTGACTTTAGACTTTTAAGTCGAAGAGCAGTAGATTCTTTATTATCTTTAAGTGAATACAACCGATTTTCAAAGGGCTTATTTTCTTGGATCGGTTATAACGAATTAATCATTGAATATGAAAATGTATTACGTTCTGATGGAGAAAGTAAATGGACCTTCTCGAAATTATTAAATTATGGAATTGATGGTGTAATTTCATTCAATAATAAACCGTTACGTCTATCTATATATCTTGGATTACTAACAACCATTTTAGGACTTTTATACGTAATCACTACGTTCGTTCAAATCATCCTCGGTGGTGTGGAAGTTCCTGGTTACTTTACTCTCATTTCCGCTATACTATTTATTGGCGGTATTCAACTCATATTCCTAGGTGTTATTGGTGAATATATCGGTCGTATTTATTATGAAACAAAACGTAGACCGCATTTTATTGTAGCTGAAAAGAAAGTTAGTGAAGTTAAACAAAAGGCATAACCAAAAAGTTACTTCTGTAGGAGAAGTAACTTTTTTATATACTAACATTTACAAACACTTCTTTTGAAAAAATATACATTTTGAAATGATAGCATTATATGAAAGAATTTAGTATCATGATTCAAGGTACTATTTCAAGTTGGACGGAGGATACTATGAGCTTATTAACAGTTGAAAAATTAGGACATACATTTGGCGATCGTACATTATTTAAAGATGTATCTATGCGATTATTAGCAGGTGAGCACGTTGGATTAGTTGGTGCAAACGGTGTTGGTAAATCAACATTCATGAATATCATTACTGGTCAGCTTATTCATGACCAAGGTCGCGTAGAATGGACACCGGGCACACATTACGGCTACTTAGATCAGCATACTGTTTTAACACCTGGGCGTACAATCCGTGACGTACTAGCGGATGCATTTTTACCGTTATTCGAAAAGGAAAAAGCTTTAAATGAAGTTACAGAAAAAATGGGAACTGCTACACCAGAAGAACTAGAAGAACTTCTTGAGCAAATGGCAGAAATACAAGATGCACTTGAAGCAGGTGGTTTCTACTTACTAGATATGAAAATTGAAGAGGCTGCACGTGGTCTTGGAATTGATGCAATTGGTTTAGATCGTGATGTTTCAGCACTAAGTGGCGGACAACGTACAAAGGTATTGCTTGCAAAGCTATTACTTGAACAGCCAGAAGTGTTATTGCTTGATGAACCTACTAACTATTTAGACGTTGAACATATTCATTGGTTAACAAATTATTTGAAAGAATATCCACATGCATTCTTATTAATTTCTCATGATACGGAATTTATGAACAAATGTGTTGATGTTATTTTCCATCTAGAATTCACAAAAATGACACGCTATACAGCGACATATGAAAAATTCCTAGAACTAGCAGAAATCAATAAAAATCAACATATAAACGCTTATGAAAAACAGCGCGAGTTTATCAAAAAGCAAGAAGACTTCATTGCAAAGAACAAAGCTCGTTATTCAACGACAGGTCGTGCAAAGAGTCGTCAAAAACAACTTGATCGCATGGAGCTTATTGATCGTCCGGAAACAGCAATTAAACCGGAATTCTCATTTAAAGAAAGTCGTGCAAGTAGTCGCTTCGTCTTTGAAGGTGAAAATGTAGAAATCGGATATACACATCCGCTACTACCAAAGCTATCAATGACGATTGAACGTGGTGAAAAAATTGCTATTGTTGGATGTAACGGTGTTGGTAAATCAACGTTACTAAAAACAATCTTAGGTAAAATTAAACCTTTAAGCGGTAAAACAAGTCTTGGTGACTTCTTAGAGCCTGCATACTTTGAACAAGAAGTTAAAGCTGATAATATAACACCAATTGATGATGTATGGAATACATTCCCTGGCCTAGACCAGCATCAAATTCGTGCGATGTTAGCAAAATGCGGATTAAAAAATGAACATATTTCTCGCCCATTAAGTCAATTAAGTGGTGGAGAACAAGCAAAAGTTCGTTTATGTAAGCTAATGGGTGAGGAAAGTAACTGGCTATTATTTGATGAGCCGACAAACCATCTTGATGTTACAGCAAAAGCGGAACTTAAGAAGGCTATGAAAGCATATAAAGGAACAATTCTCCTTGTATGTCACGAACCGGACTTCTATGAAGATTGGATCACAAAAGTTTGGGATGTTGAAGAATGGTCTCAAAATAGTAAGTAGTCTTTAAGAAAAAACTCCTTGTGTAGACAAGGAGTTTTTTACTTATTTTTATTAAGAATTTTTTATATTGTAGTATCCTATAAGGCGTAATCGAAATTCTTTTAATTCCGGATACGCCTCTAAATTTGCTAACATACCTCTAATTACCGGAATTCTTGGATTAAGCAATCGTATTTCCGCCTCTAAAACATCTAATGTAACCAACAGCTCATCATCCTCTAATTGATCAGCTAAAGTGCGCTTAAATACAATAATCTCTTTTAAAAAATGTTCTTTAACTTGTTCCTTAATAAGCTCTGATTTACAAAGGAATTCTCCAAGCTTTTCTTCATGTAAAATAGGTTCTTCCGAAGATTCTACTAAGCCATCTACTAAATGATCTACTCTTTTTAAAATAAAAGCAGCGACATACGATAAATCAATTTCTGGTGCTTGTAAAATAATTAACTCTAAATAACCACGGCATATGCCTTCTACCATAATTACTAAATCCAATAAATATGGCATAACCTTTTCACCATAAATGGACAATAAACTATTCCGATAAAATGCATGAGACTCTAACTTCATCCGCATCATAAATTCTTCTACTTCTTTATTAAACGGAATCGCATTTTCTCTCGCATGCATAATAATAAATTCTTTATGCTTTTGTATATCATTAAACTGACAATGTAATTGTTTTGCAAATTTTTCACGTGGTAATAAAGACTCTTGTTCAATATCCAGCATTTTCTTTTGGATTTTGTCATAATAATATCGAAGTGTCGCTAATAAAAGCTCATCTTTCGATTTAAAATATAAGTAAAAAGCTCCCTTAGATATACCACTAGCTGTCACAATTTCCTGCACTGATGTCGCATTTACACCCTTAGTAGCAAATAACTTCATAGCCGATTCTATAATTAAACGCTCTTTTTCTTTCATATCTTCTCTCCTAAATTTAATCTCGCATCTTATTATAAATGTATTATACCATCTCTTTTTATTGACGATTGACCGAACGGTCAGTTATATTATGTATTAGACTGACCAGTTGGTCAATATAATAAAAAGGAGCGCAAACATGAACAAAATCATCAATTTCTCGTTAAAAAATAAGTTCGCAGTTTGGCTACTAACCATTATTGTTACTATTGCGGGGATCTACTCTGGACTCAATATGAAGCTGGAAACAATCCCTGATATTACAACACCGATTGTGACGGTAACTACGGTCTATCCTGGTGCTACACCAGAAGAAGTAGCTGATAAAGTTTCAAAGCCGATGGAAGAACAACTACAAAATTTAAGCGGTGTTAACGTTGTGAGTTCATCATCTTTTCAAAACGCATCTTCTATTCAAGTAGAATACGATTTTGATAAAAATATGGAAAAAGCAGAAACAGAAATTAAAGAAGCTCTCACAAATGTAAAACTCCCAGAAGGTGTTAAAGATCCTAAAGTTTCACGAGTAAACTTCAATGCCTTTCCAGTTATTTCGTTAAGCGTGGCAAGTAAGAATGAATCTTTAGCTACCTTAACTGAAAATGTAGAAAAAAATGTTGTACCAGGATTAAAAGGACTTGATGGTGTTGCATCTGTTCAAATTGCTGGCCAACAAGTAGATGAAGTACAGCTTGTCTTCAAGAAAGATAAAATGAAAGAACTAGGACTAAGTGAAGATACCGTAAAAAATGTGATTAAGGGATCGGATGTATCTTTACCACTTGGCTTATACACATTTAAAGACACGGAAAAATCAGTTGTTGTAGATGGCAATATTACAACGATTAAAGCGTTAAAAGAACTTAAAATCCCAGCTATACCTTCCTCACCTAACGGTCAAGGTAGTCAAAATGCTGGCGCTGGTGCACAAACGCCGCAAATGAATCCAGCTGCTATGAACGGGATTCCAACAGTTACATTAGACGAAATTGCTGACATTAAAGAAGTTGGGAAAGCAGAATCTATTTCTCGAACAAATGGAAAAGAAGCAATTGGAATTCAAATTGTG
Organism: Bacillus sp. EB V-12; assembly: GCF_056158125.1. Classification (NCBI taxonomy): domain Bacteria; kingdom Bacillati; phylum Bacillota; class Bacilli; order Caryophanales; family Bacillaceae; genus Bacillus; species Bacillus sp. EB V-12. Next base: position 241,123 of record NZ_JBUXJL010000007.1, read on the forward strand.
AAGGCCTCTGATGCAAATACAGTTGATGTTGTAAATGCAGTAAAAGATAAAGTAAAAGATCTTGAGAAAAAATATAAAGATTTAGAGATCATTTCAACATTCGACCAAGGTGCACCTATTGAAAAATCAGTTGAAACAATGCTGAGCAAAGCAATTTTCGGTGCTATCTTTGCGATTGTTATTATTATGCTGTTCCTACGAAATATTCGAACAACGTTAATTTCTGTCGTTTCAATACCACTTTCTTTATTAATTGCTGTTTTAGTCATAAAGCAAATGGATATTACGCTTAACATTATGACACTTGGAGCAATGACCGTTGCTATAGGCCGCGTTGTCGATGACTCAATTGTTGTTATTGAAAATATTTACCGACGTATGTCGTTATCAGAAGAGAAATTACGTGGAAAAGATTTAATTCGTGAAGCTACGAAAGAAATGTTTATCCCGATTATGTCTTCCACCATTGTAACAATTGCTGTATTTTTACCGCTTGGACTAGTAAAAGGTATGATTGGTGAAATGTTCTTACCATTCGCCTTAACTATCGTCTTCGCTTTATTAGCATCATTACTAGTAGCAGTTACAATCGTACCGATGCTAGCTCATTCCTTATTTAAGAAAGAGAGCATGAGGGAAAAAGAAGTACATCATGAAGAAAAACCAAGTAAATTAGCAAATGGGTATAAACGCATACTTGCATGGGCTTTAAATCACAAAATTATTACATCAAGTATCGCTGTCCTTCTATTAGTTGGTAGTCTTGCACTTGTACCAGTTATCGGTGTAAGTTTCTTACCTTCTGAAGAAGAAAAAATGATTATTGCAACATATAATCCTGAACCAGGTCAAACGTTAGAAGACGTTGAAAAAATTGCAACAAAAGCTGAGAAGCACTTCCAAGATAATAAAGACGTCAAAACAATTCAGTTCTCATTAGGTGGAGAGAATCCAATGAGTCCTGGTCAATCAAACCAAGCAATGTTCTTCGTGCAATATGATAACGACACGAAAAACTTTGAAAAAGAGAAAGAACAAGTCGTTAAAGATTTACAGAAGATGTCTGGCAAAGGCGAATGGAAAAACCAAGACTTCGGAGCAAGTGGCGGTAGTAACGAAATTAAACTATACGTTTATGGAGATAGCTCAGAAGACATTAAGCCTGTCGTAAAAGATATTCAAAATATCATGAAGAAAAATAAAGACTTAAAAGATATAGATTCTAGTATTGCAAAAACATATGCAGAGTACACTTTAGTCGCAGATCAAGAAAAGCTGAGTAAAATGGGCTTAACGGCTGCTCAAATTGGAATGGGACTTTCTAATCAACATGATCGCCCTGTTCTGACAACAATTAAAAAAGACGGTAAAGATATCAATGTATATGTAGAAGCTGAAAAACAAAATTATGAAACAATCGATGACTTAACAAATCGCAAAATTACAACACCACTTGGTAATGAAGTAGCTGTGAAAGATGTTATGACTGTAAAAGAAGGTGAAACATCGAATACAGTAACACACCGAGATGGTCGTGTTTATGCAGAGGTTAGTGCCAAATTAACATCTGATGACGTTTCAAAAGCATCTGCTGCAGTACAAAAAGAAGTAGATAAAATGGATCTTCCTTCTGGTGTAGATGTTTCTATGGGCGGTGTTACTAAAGATATTCAAGAATCATTCAAGCAACTTGGCCTAGCGATGTTAGCTGCGATTGCCATTGTATACTTCGTTCTTGTCGTTACATTTGGTGGTGCCCTAGCACCATTCGCAATTTTATTCTCGCTACCATTTACAATTATTGGGGCTCTTGTTGCCTTATTAATCTCTGGTGAAACATTAAGTGTATCTGCAATGATTGGTGCGCTTATGTTAATCGGTATCGTTGTAACAAACGCAATCGTGCTTATCGACCGCGTTATTCATAAGGAAAATGAAGGACTATCAACACGTGAAGCTTTATTAGAAGCTGGTGCAACACGCCTTCGTCCAATTTTAATGACTGCAATTGCAACAATCGGTGCTCTTATCCCGCTTGCATTAGGATTTGAAGGTAGTGGCTTAATTTCTAAAGGACTTGGCGTAACGGTAATTGGTGGATTAACAAGTTCAACGTTATTAACACTTCTTATTGTTCCAATCGTTTATGAAGTATTAAGCAAATTTAAAAAGAAAAAAACAAAATAACAAAAAAATAACCTCGCTAACTGCGAGGTTATTTTTTATTTCCAAACAAGATTAGGAAATCGCCATAGCCTTCTTTCTCTAATTCCTCTTTTGGAATAAATCGAAGAGCTGCGGAATTAATACAGTAACGAAGGCCATTTGGTCCTGGACCATCTGGAAATACGTGCCCAAGATGTGAATCTCCTTCTTTACTTCTCACTTCTGTACGTGTCATATTATGACTCACATCCATCTTTTCTTTCACACTTGCTGACATCACTGGTTTTGTAAAACTAGGCCATCCACATCCACTATCAAATTTATCTAGAGAAGTAAACAACGGCTCACCTGAAACGATGTCTACATAAAGACCTTCCTCTTTATGGTTCCAATACTCATTTCGAAATGGTGGTTCTGTACCATTTTCCTGTGTTACATAATACTGCATCTCATTGAGTTTTTCTTTTAAATGAGCATTATCCTTTGGCCAATGTTGCTTAATAAAAGCATCTCGTCCTGAGCCTTTACGATATAACTCATAGCGGAATGTGTTTTTCTTATGGTATCCTTGGTGATATTCTTCAGCTGGATAAAATGTAGCTGCTGGTAGTATTTTTGTCGCAATTGGTTTTGAAAAGCGTCCACTCTGCTCAAGCTCTTCTTTTGAGGTCTCTGCTTTTTTATGTTGTTCTTCATTATGATAAAAAATCACCGTTTCATAAGACTGTCCGCGGTCGTGGAATTGTCCACCAATATCGGTCGGATCAATTTGTCTCCAATATATATTTAACAATTCCTCATACGGCATTTTATTTGCATCAAATGTAATTTGTACTGCCTCATAATGTCCCGTCGTTTCTGAACATACTTCTTTATACGTTGGATTCTCTTTATGACCACCTGTATAGCCAGAAACAACCTTTATAATCCCTTCCATCTCTTCAAATGGCGAAACCATACACCAGAAGCACCCTCCAGCAAATGTAGCCAATTCTACCTTTTCATTTACAGCCATTACTTCACCCCTATTCTATGTTCTGCTTACAGTATGGCATAAGAAACATCATATTATAAAAGAAAAAGCACCGAACATCGATGCTTTTTCTTTACTTCACTTTATTTTTTCCAACATCCTTCTCCATTTCATCACTTGTCACGTCTAAAACATCTAATAAGAAGATGAAGATTGGAATACCGATAATTAATCCCCATACACCTAAGAAGTGTTCTGAGAAGATTAATACCATAAATGTATAGAAAATCGGTAAATTTGTTTTTTGCGACATAAACTTCGGGTTTAATACGTAACTTTCAAGCGCATGAATCACTGTTACGATAACCAAAATATAAACAACGTACATGATACCGCCAATATTGTAAGCAATCATACAAAGTGGGAATAACGAAATGATAACCCCTGCTACTGGAATTAAGCCAAGCAAGAAAATCATTAACGCTAAACCTAATAATTGTGGGAATCCTAATATCCATAATGCGATAACTGAAAGAACACAGTTAACAACAGCAATTAAAAATTGCGCTTCGATTACCTTTCCAAATGAACGTGCAAATTTCTTTCCGAAGTACTCAATTTCAGTATAGAAAATTGCAAGCCTGCTTTCTTTAAACTTTGCAGTAAAACCGACAATACGAGATTTTTCTAATAAGAAAAACAAACTCAAAATTAAAGAAAGTAAAACTTGAAGGCCAAATTTACCAACATTCGTAATCGATTTATACAAAATGTCTACGCCTTGTCCTACATATTTAGAAAGCTCCATATGATTGACAGCATTAACTGCATACTTAATTAGTTCACTATCTGGTGGGTTTCTTAAAAATACATTGAATTGGTAAATCAGTTGTGAAATTTGTATCGTCAATACTGGTAAATATTTAAATAGCGTAATAGCAATTCCACCAATTAACATTACATATAGAAACGCTATAATAATTTTTCGATTAATAGGCATGAAATGATCTAATTTGCGTGAAATAAACTTTTGGAATCGATCCATTAAATACGTGAGAATAAACGTAATTAATATTAAATTCAACATACTTTGCAGCCCGTATAACACGAGAGCAAGTATTACTAATACGAGTAACCTCTGGAATCCTTTGCTTTGAAACAGGTTTTTTATTTGCATAATCGACGAATACTCTCTCCTGTCCTATAAACTAAAACGTTAATAAGTAGATTTCTCTCTCTTTTCTACTTTTAATTATTCATTCATATTAAGATTTTTATAAACTCATTATATGCCTACCTTACCAGGTATATAGTAGCTTACTTCTTATTTTACAATACAATGACCTAATTCAAAACGTATTCTACATAGTATTAATGAAGATTTAAGGAAACTTACATTTTTTAATAGGTCTTACCACTACTGTAACATAAAAAGCAAGCTATCAGTAGAAATCTGTCCTACAAATAGCTTGCTTTTCTTATTTTTTAAGTAAGTTTTACTATCCAATGAATGGCATGAACATTGGGATGACAACTACTGTTACAACCCCAACTACCGTTACAGCAATACTTGCCATCGCTGCCTCTACCTCACCCATTTCAATTCCTACTGCAACTCCTAATGCATGACCCGCTGTTCCAAGTGCTAAACCTTTTGCAATCGGATGTTTCACTCTAAATGTTTTTAAGAATAATGCTCCTAATGCGTATACGATAACTGCGTTGAAAATAACTGCAAACGATGTAATTGCTGGAATACCACCAATACTTTCTGAAATTGGTAACGCAATTGCTGTTGTTGCTGCTTGTGGTAGCATTGAATTCATTACTGCTGTATCTAAACCGATTGCTTTTGCAACAATGAACACGACAATTACTGAGCAAATAGATCCAACCACGATAGCTGATAAAATTTGCCACCAATATTTTTTCAACTTATCAACTTGTTTATATAGTGGGATAGCGAATGCAATTGTTGCTGGCTCTAAGAAGAAACTAATCATTTTTCCGCCAGTATTATATTCTTCAAAAGTAAAGTTACCTACCTTTAGAAATACAATCCCTAATACCATCGCCACGAATAATGGTGTAAATAGGAAGAACCCTTTTGAATGCTTGAATAATAATGTTCCGATTCCGTATGCGATTAATGAAACGACGATTCCGAAATATGGAGTCATTGTGCTTGCCATGTTCATTACCTCCCAACAATATATAAATACAATGGTTACGCAACCTTTCCGTGCTTGCGTCCTTTATTTACTACTTTCAATTCTTTTGTATCTTCTGTTTCTTTTTCATCTTTTCCTAAAATAAATTGTGCAAATAATCCTGTTACAGCGAGTAAAATAACTGTTGCTACAACAATTACAGTTAAAATTTGTACAAAGTATTGTCCCATTACACCAAGAGAATTAATAACTGAAATACCTGATGGGACGAATAAGAATCCAATAATACCTGTTAAAGCTGTTCCGAGTGATTCAACTTGCTCCAATTTAATAACTTTTAAACATAATAGACTAAATAAAATAACTAACCCGATTACCGATGAAGGCATTGGAATTGGTAAATGTGTTGCAATAATATTAGAAATTAACATAATAGCTGAGAATATGAATGCTTGTGATAAGAAACTATATACTTTTTTCGTACTCATTTTGGCCACCTCTTTCGATTTGGTACCTTTATTGTATAGGATATAACCGCCCGAGTAAGCGTTTACATAACAGAGCGTCAAATATACAGAATCAGTTACAAATATAAAAGGATGAAATACAAAAGCTGCTCCTTAAATACGAAGCAGCTTCTTGAGTTCTTTTGCATATGTACGGCTAACAGGTACTTTTGATCCTTCTTTCATGATTAAATTATAAGTAGAATTGAACCATGGCTGAATTTCAGTAATATGATTAATATTCGCAATAAAACTACGATGGATGCGCATGAAACTTACTTGCGGCAACTTCTTTTCCAAAATCACAAGTGTATCGTGTGTTACATATGTTTCCCTCATTGTTTTTACTGTCACTTTTCCGTCCACAAGTCCTACATATACAATATCTTCAATATTAACAAGTACGATTGATTCTTCAATTGGTAATGCTAATTTATGCATCTCTACTGTTACATCTGTCCCCTTTATTTCGTGCTTCGTTTCTATTTGCGATTGTTTTTGTTTTTTATACTTCTTTAATGTCTGCACAATACGCTCTTCATCAAATGGTTTTAAAATGTAGTCTAACGCATCTACTTCAAATGCTTGCAGTGCATATTGATCATAGGCAGTAGCAAATACAATTGCAGGTGGATTTTTCATCTTCTTTAATATATTGGCGATTTCAAATCCGTTATCATCGGATAATTGAATATCTAAAAACACAATATCTGGTCTACTTTGCATTAGTTCTTCTAATGCGTCTTCCACACAATCAGCCTCACCAATTATCTCAACTTCTTTCGTTCTCTCTAATAAATACTTTAGTTCATCACGTGCTAACATTTCATCGTCAACTACTAATACTTTTAACAATCTGCTCTTCCTCCCCTACTTTTTTTGGAATAACAAAAGTAATCTCTGTCCCCTCATTTAATTCACTTTCGATATGAAGCATCGTTTCTTTTCCAAATAATCCAATAAGACGTTCATTAATATTATATAAAGCTGTTCCAGTCCCTTTCTTTGACGAAACTACCATCTTTCCTAATTGTTCTAAACGTTCTTCCTCAATTCCCTGCCCATTATCTTTTACTTCAAAATGAACCATACCCTCTTTTTCAAAAACATGCACTTCTACTTCACATACTGGTTGCTTCTTCGGAAAAGCGTGTCGCAATGCATTTTCAACCAATAGTTGAAGAACAAATGGTGGTACTAAAGTTGTCTTTAGCTCGTCCTCAATATACATCTTTACCTCATACTTATTTGGGAACCTTGCTTGTTCTAAGGATAAATATGCCTGTACATGGTTTAATTCTTGTTCTAGTGGAATCAATAACTGACGTGCCCCTTGCAAATTACATCGGAAATATACGCTAAGCTGTAATAATAACTTCCTTGCTTTTTCTACATCTGTTCGGCATAAAGCTGATACTGTATTAATCGCATTAAATAAAAAATGCGGGTTAATTTGTGCTTGTAATGCCTTTATTTCCGCATCTTGCAATAATTTACTTTGCAACTCAGCTTCACCTAATTCAAGTTGTGTAGAGAATATTTTTGCTAATCCTTCTGCTAATTCCTCTTCCACACGACTTAACTGGTTAGGATTTTTGAAATACAGTTTTAATGTCCCTATTGTATTTCCATGTGAAGTTAGTGGAATAACAATCGCCGCTTGCAAAGGGCAGCCTTCATGTTGACAATTAATAACCTCACGTGATTTTGCTTTCATTATTTTCCCTGTGTGTAACACTTCTTTCGACAAACCAGTTATTAAACTATGTGACGGAATATGGTGATCTGATGCTAATCCAACATGAGCTAATATTTTCTCTGTATCTGTTAAGGATACCGCATCTGTTCCTGTAAAGCGGTGAATAATTTGTGCCACATGCTTACACGATTCTTCTGTTAAGCCTTGGCGAAAATATGGTAACGTTTTATCTGCAATACGTAATACCTTATGAGTCTGAAGTGCCTTTGCGTTCTCTTCCTGACGCAAAATAGCTTGTATCATAGAAAGTAAAATAAAACTTCCAAAACTATTTACAAGGATCATTGGTATCGCAATTGTTTTCACAATGCTCATTCCATCCTCTACAATTAATAGGATCATAATCATTTCTAAAGAAACGATAAAAACACTTAAAATCGCTGAAAACTTAGGGGTAATTGTACGGTTATATTTTTTAAAAATGTATCCGATATAACCAGTTATAACGCCTGCTAAAATTGAAGAGATTGCACAACTTAGAGCTGTCGTCCCTCCAAGCATATAACGGTGAATACCAGCAATTGATCCTACCCCAATTCCGACGATAGGACCACCAAGCAATCCACTAATTCCAACACCCATAATACGTGTATTTGCAATGGTACTCGATGATGAAACACCTTGTAACCAATTTTCATTCATAATCGTATTTCCTGCTATTTCAATCCCAGTGTAATTGCTTACAATTGTAAATACCGAAAAAATACAAATAAGCTTAAGCTTATCTACATAGCCATCCTGTTTATGAAGGAGGCGTCTGAAAGTTTTAATATGAGAGAGTAAAAATCCTAAAATAACTATAAGTCCGACTCGTTCAATCATCATGAGTACTAAATTTAGCATCTTTGATTCATTCCTTTTTATTTAGTTAGTTTTATTATGGGAAAATAATGAAGTCGGCGTCAAGAAGAACGAAATGTTTTTTGAAATATTTTACACATAATAACTTCCTCTTTATTTGACAATACATATAGAAGAGTGCTAAAAATAAAGTAATATAATACAGTCCTTTAACCCAACCCCGTGAGGTTGAGAAGGAAGTCGGAATACAATATACGTATGTTCTTTTCTTGGGGATACGTATGCTTTTTTGGCCTTCTCATCATATCAGGTGAGAAGGCCTTTTGTTATTCTTCCATAGCGACTGTAGAAAATAAGGAGGAGTAATAATGAACGTCACTACTGATGTACAACAAACAACAGAGGAGACAAAAGCGAAAAGATATAAAACATTATTTGGTTCTGCGCTAGGATATGCAGCAGAAGGTTTAGATATGTTGCTATTATCTTTCGTACTTGTCTATATTTTAAAAGAGTTTCACTTAAGTCCTGTTGAAGGTGGAAACTTAACTTTAGCTACCACAATAGGAATGTTAATTGGTTCTTATTTATTTGGATTTATTGCTGATTTATTTGGCCGTATTCGTACAATGGCCTTCACAATCTTACTGTTTTCACTAGCAACCGCACTCATTTATTTCGCAACAGACTACTGGCAATTATTAATTCTGCGCTTTTTAGTTGGAATGGGAGTTGGTGGTGAATTCGGAATCGGAATGGCCATCGTAACAGAAACATGGTCTAAAGAAATGCGCGCTAAAGCGACATCTGTTGTTGCACTTGGATGGCAATTTGGTGTACTGATTGCTTCACTCCTTCCAGCATTTATTGTCCCACACTTTGGATGGAGAGCCGTTTTCTTATTTGGATTAATTCCAGCTTTACTAGCTGTCTATGTCCGTAAAAGTTTAAGTGAACCGAAAATATGGGAGCAAAAACAACGCTACAAAAAGGAACTATTGCAAAAAGAAGCTGCAGGTAAATTAACAACTACTGAAGCAGAACAACTAAAACATATAAAAAAATTTCCACTTCGAAAGTTATTTGCCAATAAAAAAGTAACAATTACAACAATTGGTCTTATTATTATGTCGTTCATCCAAAACTTCGGATATTACGGAATCTTCACATGGATGCCCACTATTTTAGCAAATAAATATAACTATACATTAGCAAAAGCAAGTGGCTGGATGTTCATTTCTACCATCGGTATGCTAATTGGAATTGCAATCTTTGGTATTCTAGCTGATAAAATTGGTCGCCGTAAAACTTTTGCAATCTATTATATTGGCGGTACAGTATACTGTCTCATTTACTTCTTCTTATTCACAGATTCAACATTATTATTATGGGGAAGTGCATTGCTTGGATTCTTTGCAAATGGAATGATGGGAGGATTTGGAGCAATTTTAGCTGAAAACTATCCTGCTGAAGCTCGCTCTACCGCCGAAAACTTTATTTTCGGTACAGGACGTGGGTTAGCTGGATTTGGGCCTGTTATTATTGGCTTACTTGCTACAGGTGGCAACCTACTTGGAGCATTGTCCTTGATTTTTATCATCTACCCAATCGGGTTAATTACAATGCTACTATGTGTACCAGAAACAAAGGGAAAAGTATTAGATTAAACGTAAAAGAGGAAGCATCTCATTTAAGATGCTTCCTCTTTTACGTTTTTATTTATTTTGATTTACTAGCCTTCTGAAATAAGAATGCAGTTTTATCTTCTTCTTTTACAATACCTTGTTTTAATGCTAATTCTCCCGCAACTTTAGGCGCTAACCATAGCATTGGGAATAACAAAATTGATACCGGAACTGCCGTCACCACGATAAACGATTGTAGCGCATTAATACTTCCTTCACCCATATATAAAAGAATTGCTGCAACTGCGCCCATAATAAGCGACCAAAAAATTCGCAAACTAATTCTAGGATCTCCGTCTCCAGTCACTGCCATTGAAATGGAATACGCCATTGAATCTCCTGTTGTCACTACAAATAAAATTGTTAATAAAAGAAATGCTGGTCCAATAATATTAGAAAGTGGCAATTGCCCTGTAATTGCAATCATAGCTGCCGGCATACCAGATTCACTTAATGCGTCCGAGATAGACCCAGGATTCATCAACTCATAAAACACGCCTGATCCACCTAATATAGTAAACCAAAATGTTGTAATAATAGGTGCGATAATTCCAATTGCAACGATGATTTCTCGAATCGTTCTCCCTCTTGAAATTCGACTCACTAAAATTGCCATCATTGGTCCGTATCCAATAAACCATCCCCAGAAAAAGATTGTCCAAGATCCTAACCAACTTGTATCACCACGGTATGTGCTCATCGGTATAAACTCATTTACATAAAATCCAAACGAAGAAACAAACGAATCAATAATAAATCCACCTGGCCCAAATAGTAATATGAATGCCATTAACACAATTGCTAATCTAACATTTAAATTACTTATAATTTGAATCCCTTTATCAATACCTGTTACTGCCGATATGGTAGACACGGCCACCACACAAACAATAATTGCTAATTGAGTAATAAACACATCAGAAACTCCAAATAATTCTTGTAATCCATAACTTGCTTGTAAACCTAAAAATCCAATTGGGCCAATTGTACCTGCAGCTACTGCAATAATTGCAGCTGCATCAATTATCGTTCCAAGCAGGCTCTTTCTTAATTTTTCCCCAAAAATAGGATATAAAAGTGTTCGAGGTTTTAGCGGCATATCTTTATGATAATGTCCATACATCATAACTACCGCACTAATTGTACCTAAAATCGTCCATGCTAAAAATCCCCAATGCATATAACTTTGTGCTAAAGCAGGCATGACTGCTTCTTTCGTTCCAGCAGATATACCATCATGTATTGGTGGCACCGTCATCAAATGATACATTGGCTCTGCTGCTGCCCAAAAAACGCCACCTCCAGCAAGTAATGTAGACATAATAATAGCAAGCCATTTTGCCGTACTAATCTCAGGTTTTTCTAATCCCCCAAGCTTAACTCTCCCATATTTGGAGAAAGCCATACACATCGCAACAATAAATGTACCTAATAATAAAACTTGCCAGAAGGCACCGAAATATTTAATTGAAAAAGCGAAACTTTTATTAATCGCACTCTCTACATAATCCTTGTTCAAAAAAACTGCAATTACAAATAATAAAAGTGAACCACCACTAATAATAAATACAGGCCAATCAGTTTTTCGACTCTTCATCCTCATTTATACTTCCTCCTTCCTCAGCAATCAAAAAAAACAACTTTATTATGTTTTATTGTTTAAACCCAAAACATAATAATTATATATGCATAACATTTTATCGACTTCCCACATACTTATGTTGTCCCTAAAAATATGCCAAATCCCTTATTAAAAAGAAAAATCCTCTTCCTCTTACATAAAAAAGCAAAACAAAAGACCTTATATTTCTATAAGGTCTTCGAAACAGAAATTTGATTATAACATAAGGTACTCCTTGGTTCAAAAAGCCTCTTCCAAAAATAACCGAGAGTAAAGGCTTCCATTTGCTACATAACAGTAATTAAAAAAAATTATATTTCACAGAAAAAACCTACACTAAATATTATTTATGAAAGAAATTTGGCTTCAAAATTTCATTCGGATACGGTTTATGATAAATGTGAGTGGTAGCTGGAGATAATGGCGGAATAAGCCATACCCAATTACCTGTTACAACACGACCACAAGCAGCTTCTTGCTTCTCAAATTGCTGAAATTGTTGTGCAGCAGTATGGTGATCAACAATACTAACTCCTTGTTTTTTAAAGGAGTGTAGTACGGCAATATTCAACTCAATTAGCGCCTTATCTTTCCATAAGGTACCGTTTCTCGATGTATCTAAATCCATCCTCTCCGCAACAGCCGGAAGTAAATTATAACGATCATGATCTGCTAAGTTACGCGCCCCAATTTCTGTTCCCATATACCATCCATTGAACGGAGCGGCTGTATAAGAAATACCGCCAATTTCTAAACGCATATCTGAAATCATTGGAACACCATACCATTTTACTCCAAGTGATGAAATAGGGTATTCTGGGTGTTCAATTGGCACTTCTTTTACTTCTTCTCTCGGAATTTCTTTATATGTAGGCGCCTTCCCGTTTATAGAGAACACAAGTGGCAATACATCGAAATTCGTACCTTCTCCTTGCCAACCAAGCCCCTGACAAAAGTCCGTAAATGTAGCGGAATGAGAATCACCAATCACTCCCGTTTCTGTTTTATATCCTGCATATCGAATCAATTGGTGATTATAAATTCTTATATTATTTTCCTCACCTTGATATTGCTTAAAAATCGTAATGGTTGGTTTAACTTTCCCGTCGTTCGTTGCATATTTAATATGATGAATTAATGCATTATATACACCCTCTTCATCATTTACTTCGCGCGCATCTAATATGTGCATCTTACTCCAAAATAGTCTTCCAATACATCTATTACTGTTACGCCATGCCATTCGTGAACCATGAACAAGTTCTTCAAATGTATGCTCATATGTCCCTGTCTTTTCTATCTCAATTTGAATTTCTTTTATACGTTCTTCTATCAATTGTTCTTTATGAAGCTCCTTATAACAAATCGTAATAAAATTACTTGCTTCCTCTATTAATTGTTTCGTTTTACTCATAAACAATCTCCTTCTATTTCAACAAAACCCTGCTACTTTACAGTATAAGCAAAAAGGATAGGAGTCACAAATGAAAGTGAGAGTGTTACTTTTATTGTAATATTTTTCAGAAAATTAATGGACTTACTATTGACTTATATGGAAAATGGGTGTATTTTTGACTCAGGTAAAGTATTTTTACCTAGACCAACTTTTTAAGTGGAAAGGAGGTAATGTTATGTCTTCATTTCAATTGCCAAAGCTTTCATATGACTATGATGAACTAGAGCCACATATTGATAGCAATACACTTTCCATTCATCATGGAAAGCACCATGCGACATACGTAAACAATTTAAATGCTACTTTAGAAAATTATACTGAATTACATAATAAATCTTTAGAAGAATTGCTATGTAATTTAGATGCTTTACCGAAGGAAATTGTTACAGCTGTACGAAATAACGGTGGTGGTCACTATTGTCATAGTCTTTTTTGGGAAGTGATGAGCCCACGAGGTGGCGGTGAGCCTAATGGAGACGTTGCAAAAGTAATTGATTATTATTTCAATACCTTTGACAACTTAAAAGATCAACTTTCCAAAGCAGCTATTAGTCGTTTTGGAAGTGGCTATGGATGGCTTGTTCTTGACGGTGAGGAACTCTCTGTTATGAGTACACCAAATCAAGATACGCCTTTGCAAGAAGGGAAAATCCCCTTACTCGTAATTGATGTATGGGAACATGCTTATTATTTAAAGTATCAAAATAGGCGCCCAGAGTTTGTTACCAACTGGTGGCATACAGTAAACTGGGACCAAGTAAACGAGAAGTATTTACAAGCAATTCAATCACAAAAACATTAGTCGTACGTATAAGGTAAATTTGGTAATGTAAAATCAGTATTGTCGAAATCCTCCAGAATCCCCCGGATTGCCACCGGGGGATTTATGATTACTTCATTGTATTTATATAATGTTTTAAAACATTTTTCATTTCTAGTTTCAGCTCTCGGAACAAAAATCCGAATTCACGAGCCTTTCCATTATGTAATGTACAGTTAGTTACCTCATTATAAGGAGCTATATTTTCCCCAGCTTTCTGAATGAGTGCTTTTATTCCTGTCTTCTCTTCTATGAAATGAATAATTTCTTCCGTAGAAACTACCCCGTTACTACAGGCGTTAATTGGCCCTTTCACATTTTCCATTCCGCACCAAGCTAGAAACTCTCCTGCCTCTTTTTCATGTATAAATGACAAAGTTCCATCTACATGATCCACAACGATAGGTTTTTGGTTCACAATACATTCAACGTAAAATTGTAACCTTTTCGTATAATCGTTTTCTCCAATAACAACTGGAAAACGAACTGCAACAACTGGGAATGTTGCTTGTTGAAATACAACGGCTTCAGCTAATCTCTTTCCTTCACCATAATTGAAGTCATTCCTATCTCCATACGCGATTGCATAATCGTACGGATTAAAGTCTTCTTCTGATAAGCTTAGGGCAGGTTCATAGACGGCCATTGAAGATGTCATAACATATTTCTTCGTTTTCCCTCGTAACACTTCACATATTATCTTCGCTGCATTCGAGCTATAGCATAAATTATCGTATACAATATCATAACTTTTTCCTTCTAGACGCTTTTCTAGTAGCTTTCCATCTTCTCTATCAATAATTATTCTTTTTACTGCGCTACCAAAAGAATCTTCAGTAACTCCCCTCGTCGCAATCGTTACATCGTGCCCCTCTTGCAAAAGTGCTTCTACTAAATGTTTACCAAAAAATCTTGTTCCCCCTAGCACCAATACTTTTTTCAACTTCATCATCCCCATTTTAGCAAATTGTAAAATACTACCTCTCTATTATAAGTGCCAACATATAAAAAGCATGGAATTCGTTTAACGATTCCATGCTTTTCTACAGAAAATATATTAACGTACTCGATATTTATAAATACAATAACAGAAGTACAAAATAGAAATTACTGATACATAAACCCATAGTTCATATACAAATCCCTCTCCCCACACTCCCATAAAATAAAAGAGTGAAGGTAAAGTCAATGTTACCCATGATTGTACGAAGGCAATCCTTCCAAGATATTGATTAATGTTCTTCTTTTGTGTATTTAATACAAAGAATAAATACCAAAGTAATGCCCACATAAACCACGTTAACGCATTAACAACATCATGGAATTGAACAAATGAAACAACCATATAGAATAAGGCTATAATTGCTACCCAAATACAAAACCATCCTAGACCACTACTATCCATTCCTTTTATAAAAGTAACACCTACATATAAATAAGTTAATCCAAATAAGAAAGTAGCCGCATATGAATACACTGTCCAATTGCTTTGGTCAGAAATCATGATCAAATAAAACGGAATAATAATTTGTAGTGCACCCACAAATAAATTAAAAACACCCGCACTTTTCATCTCTGCTTTCCCTAATATAACAAGACTATTTAAAAATAAAGCTGCCCCTGAAAGTAATAATCCTACATAACCCATATATATTCGTGTGAAAATCTTTACCTTTCACACTTTTAACCTCCCCACACTATAAAGTAATACTTATATTATTTTTCTTCCCATTTAAAACTACATACATAATTTTTCATCCAAATAAGTCAGACCTCCTACCTCAAAAAGGAGCGAACTTAAAACGCTTTCAATAATAAATAATCCTATTAAAACATGAACTAGGATTCCTTGATTATAAACGGACTCTAGCAATGATACAAGTGTTGGAATACTTTTCAATAATACGCTTTCAATTTCTATAAAAAATTAATAAAATAATACATTCCTCTATCTCATTCTACTACCTTCTAGCATAAGATATTGTAAAATCACATCATTTAAAACAGCGAACGTTCTTTTCTAGGTTCGCTAATAAAATTAATAAAAAATGACCTCTTGCTTTTATGCAAAGGTCATTTTTTTATATTCATCATTAAACTTCTAAATAGCCATTTTTATTATTTGATTGCCATTTCCAAGAATCTGCACACATTTCTTCTAATCCGCGTGTTGCCTCCCAGCCTAATTCACGCTTTGCTTTCGATGCATCAGCAAAACATACTGCCACATCACCTGGGCGACGCTCTGTAATTTTATAAGGAACTTTCTTACCCGAAACTTTTTCAAACGCTTCAACCATCTCTAGTACACTATAGCCCATACCTGTGCCCAGGTTATAAGCATCTACTCCCGTTGTACTCAGTACTTTCTCAAGCGCCTTTACGTGACCATTTGCTAAGTCCACAACATGGATGTAATCACGGACTCCTGTTCCATCTTTCGTTGGATAGTCATTTCCGAATACGCTTAATTCTTTTAACTTACCTACCGCTACTTGCGTTACATATGGCATTAAGTTATTTGGGATTCCATTTGGATCTTCTCCGATACGCCCACTTTCGTGTGCACCAAATGGATTGAAATAGCGAAGTAACGCGATACTCCATTCTGCATCTGCAAATGCTACATCACGCATAATTTGCTCAATCATTAATTTCGTTTGACCATATGGATTTGTTGCACTTAATGGAAACTCCTCCGTAATCGGTGACGTTTCCGGGATACCATATACAGTTGCAGATGAACTAAAGATTATCTTCTTTACATTATGTTTCTGCATTACTTCACATAGCACTAACGTGCTTGTAATGTTGTTATGATAATATGTTAATGGAATCGCTACTGACTCCCCTACAGCTTTAAATCCTGCAAAGTGAATAACTGCTTCAATTGCATTTTCTTCAAAAATTGCGTCAAGCGCTTCGCGATTTAAAACATCTTCTTTATAAAACTTAAATTGTTTTCCTGTTATTTCTTTCACTCGATTTATAGATTCTACCGAGCTATTCGAAAGGTTATCCACTACTATAACTTCGTAACCGCTATTTAGTAATTCTACACATGTATGACTACCAATATATCCTGCTCCACCTGTTACAAGTATTGCCATAATTATAGTCCTCCATATTTCATTCATTATAAACTTCTCAAAGTATATCACATATTTCTTATCCTATGTTTAACATGCGAACACAGAAACTTACATTTTATCCCATAATAATTTTATAACATATACGATTCTAATCAGTTAATAAAAAAACGCCACATAATTTTTATTATGTGGCGTTTTTTTATTAAATTACATAACAATATACACTTAGAAAATGCGCAAGACTACCTAATAATACAAAAACATGAAAAATTTCATGATGCCCCATATATTTAAACTCTAACCATTTTGGCTTTGTTCCATAAATAAATCCACCAATTGTATAAAAAATGCCCCCAAGTACTAAGAAAATAATGCCTCCTGTACTTAAATTCTCAGCTAACGGTGCAAAGAATAACACAATTAACCAACCCATCGTAATATAAATTGCTGTCGATAACCATCTTGGACAATTAAACCAAAACATTTTAAATACAATGCCACAAATCGCAGTTGCATAGACTAAACAAAATAATAGTAAACCACTTGCTGAATTTAATGTAATTAAGCAAAAGGGTGCATATGTACCTGCAATTAATATAAAAATCATAGAATGATCTAGCTTCCTAAAGAAGTAAATAACACGTTCATTGGCCACAACACTATGATACACAGCTGACGCCGTATAAAGGACCATCATTCCAATACCAAACAAAATAACAGCTGTAATTGCAGCAAATGATGGCATCTTGATAGAAACTTTCACAAGCATAGCTAATAAGGCAATAAATGATAATATCGCTCCACCTAAGTGAGTAAATGCATTAACTGGTTCCCTTACATAAGCATTCATAATAACACCCCTCATATAATTACATGTAGTTTTAATAACTACATGTAATTATATACACATTTCTTTTTAAGGTCAACATTTACAATTCATTTGTTTCGTAATACCATATTTAAAGATATATTAAACATTAAGTTCCACTAAGTTATAAAAGTGAGGGATTCTACGTGGAAAATATAAATGAATTACTTGAGACATTGCATTTAGAAAAAAACATTAAACTTGAGGATATTCCAAATGTTGACTTATATGTAGATCAAGTTGTTCAACTATTTGAGAATACTTATGCAGATACAACGAGAACTGATGATGAAAAAGTATTAACCAAAACGATGATTAATAATTACGCAAAAGGAAAACTATTCATCCCCATCAAAAATAAAAAGTATTCAAAAGAGCATATGATTTTAATTAGCCTAATTTATCAATTAAAGGGAGCTCTCTCCATTAACGACATAAAAAGTTCATTAGAAACTATAAATGACTCCTTATTAAATGATGATTCATTCGAATTAAATACGTTATACAAAAATTATCTTGCTCTTACTGAAAGCAATGTCGAAAGCTTTAAACAAGACGTAAATAACCGTGTTACAGAAGTAAATGAGATTTCTTCCTTAGAAGATACAAAGCTAGAAAAATTTCTACTACTAACATCCTTCGTGACTATGAGTAATATGTATAGACGTTTAGCGGAGCAACTAGTGGATGATTTAAAAGAATCATAAATAAAAAACTATCCACCTATTAAAGTGGATAGTTTTTTATTTACTTAATTGCTTCATGAACTTTTAGTTGTTTCCCTTTAATCGTTGTAGTCTTCATGACTTTCAAGACAAGTGGTCCTTTTCCATTTAATATTTCAACGTAAGAAACATTATCCTGTATCGTAATAATGCCTATATCTTCTGCTGTAACACCTTTAATTTTAGCAATTGTACCGACGAAATCTACCGCCCTAATTTTCTTTTTCTTCCCGCCATTAAAGTACAGCTTCATAATGCCTTTATTGATGTCTGCATTTTTATCTTTCTTTATAATTGGTTTAGCATGTATCTTTTCTTCAAATGCAGCTTTCTCTTTCATAACTTCTTCTTTTGAAGGTCCAATTGCCTTTGGAATTTCAAATCCAATATACTCCTCAATCTCTTCTAAAAATCTATTTTCATATGGTGTTATAAATGTAATAGCTTTTCCACTATTTCCAGCTCGTCCCGTTCTTCCAGTACGATGTACATAGCTTTCTTTTTCAAGTGGAATATCATAATTAATAACATGTGTAATATTATCAATATCAATTCCTCTCGCAGCTACATCTGTTGCTACTAAATAACGGAATTTTCCTTTTCTAAAATCATCCATGACTTCAAAACGATCTTCTTGTACCATACCACCATGTATTTTGTCACAAGGATAGTTAGCTCGTTTTAATTGTCTATATACATGATCTACATTTTCTTGTGTACGGCAGAAAATAATACAGCTATCAGGATTCTCAATCGTTGTTACATCTTTAAGTAGTGAAAGCTTCTCGTCTTCTATCACCTCAAAAAGAGTATGTTCAATTTTATCCGTCGTAATCCCAGCCGCTTTAATTTCAATATGAGTTGGTGAATTCATATATGTACGAGACAATTTCTCAACATCTTCTGGAAGTGTTGCTGAAAATAACATTGTCATTCTTTTTGTAGGTAATTCATCAATAATTGCCTCTACTTGATCGATAAAGCCCATATTTAGCATCTCATCTGCTTCATCAATAACTAAATACTTCAAACACTCTAAAGAAAGGGTACCCTTCTCAATATGATCCAACACACGACCAGGAGTCCCAACTACAATATGTGTCTTTTGCTTTAATTCTAATTTTTGACGTGCAAATGGAGATTTCCCATAAACTGCCGCAGCCTTAATCCTTTTGAATCGACCTATATTTGTAATATCTTCTTTTACCTGTACCGCAAGCTCTCTCGTTGGTGTTAAAACTAATGCTTGTGGTTTATTCTCTTCCCACTCCACCATTTCACAAAGTGGAATACCAAATGAAGCTGTTTTTCCACTTCCAGTCTGGGATTTCACAACAAGATCCTTCTTTTGTAATGCAACTGGAATAACCTCACCTTGTACTTCCGTTGGATGATCATACCCTAACCCAGTAAGTGCCCTTACAATTTCCTTACTTAATTTATAATCAGAAAAACTTTTTTTACTCATATATTAACCTCATTTTATTCTGTATTATTTTCTTTTTTATCTATTGTATACGTTACTATCACCCTACTTATTATACTTGAAACCTCACATAAAAGGTGAATCATGCCAGATTCATCTTTTTATATAGAAATAAACCTTTTCATTTCATATATTGTTCAACTACTTGATAACATCTTTTTCTCGTATTGTTAGCATTAACCTTATTATAGTATCCTACATCCACTCAAAAAAATAAAAAGAATACATACAACCTTGTATAATTATCTTAATTTTTCAACCCTTCCCATAAACGAACAATAAAAACAAAAAAACGTTTTAAATTCGTTTTTAACGTTTTTTTTTAGATGTAAAATCTACTTTTTTAAAAAATGTTAAGAAATCCTTTGACTTCTTAATAAAAATAATGTAAATTATCCTATGGACGAACATTTTTGATTAATAAAAATAAAATATTCGTATTTTAGGGGTGTAAATGATGGAAAACGTATTTGACTATGAAGATATTCAATTAATTCCTGCAAAATGCATTGTAAATAGCCGTTCTGAATGTGATACAACTGTCACTTTAGGAAAACATAAATTTAAATTACCTGTCGTGCCTGCAAATATGCAAACGATTATTGATGAAAGAATTGCAACTTATTTAGCTGAGAACAACTACTTTTATATCATGCATCGTTTCCAACCAGAGAAACGAATCTCATTCATTAGAGATATGCAATCACGTGGATTAATCGCTTCTATCAGCGTTGGTGTAAAAGAGGACGAATATGAATTCGTACAACAATTAGCTGCTGAGCAACTTACACCTGAATATATCACGATTGATATCGCACACGGTCATTCTAATGCTGTGATCAACATGATTCAACATATTAAAAAACATTTACCAGAGAGCTTCGTTATCGCTGGAAACGTTGGAACTCCAGAAGCGGTAAGAGAATTAGAAAATGCTGGTGCCGATGCAACAAAAGTTGGTATTGGACCTGGTAAAGTTTGTATTACTAAAATTAAAACAGGCTTCGGAACTGGTGGTTGGCAGCTAGCTGCACTTCGCTGGTGTGCAAAAGCTGCAAGTAAGCCAATTATCGCTGATGGTGGTATTCGTACACACGGCGACGTAGCTAAATCTATTCGATTTGGGGCAACTATGGTCATGATCGGTTCTCTATTCGCTGGTCACGAAGAGTCTCCAGGGGAAACAATTGAAAGAGATGGCAAACTTTATAAAGAATACTTCGGTTCTGCTTCTGAATTCCAAAAGGGTGAGAAGAAAAACGTTGAAGGTAAGAAAATGTTCGTTGAGCATAAAGGTTCTTTAGAAGATACGTTAATCGAAATGGAACAAGATCTTCAATCTTCTATCTCTTACGCTGGCGGAACAAAATTAGACGCTATTCGTACTGTAGATTATGTTGTCGTGAAAAACTCGATTTTCAATGGTGACAAAGTATATTAATTCTTAAATTAACTCGAAGGACAAGCATTTTCATGCTTGTCCTTCTTTTTTGTATATAAAAATATAAAATATTTTAATTTAACTTAATTTTCTAGTATCATGTGTTTAGATAGTCTTAATAAGGAGGAGATACGATTTGAAAAATGTAATGGAAAATCGCCTTAATCGCGCAGAGGTACCTGCTGAACTAACATGGGATTTATCCGATTTGTATAATTCTGATGCCGAATGGCATGCTGCATTAAACGCATTGGAAAATGATATACAGAAACTTGATTCATTTAAAGGGCATTTACATACTAGCTCCCACACTTTATTAAATTGCCTACTTTTAGAAGAAGAGCTTTTAATGACGTTAACAAAACTATACTCATATGCAAATTTAAAAGAATCTACTGATCGTACAAATCCAAGTATTCAAGCGAACTCTTCCAAAATTTCTGCTTTATGGACGAAAGTACATACTGCACTATCCTTTATTCATAATGAAATCCTCTCATTCGACGAAGGAACAATTGAAAAATATTTAACTGAAGAAACAAAACTCGAACCTTTCCGTAAATCGTTACTAGAAATACTACAAAAAAGACAGCACACACTCTCTCCTGAAACAGAAGAAGCACTTGCTGCACTTGGCGAAGTTCATAGTTCTCCATACAAAATTTACGGCATGACTAAATTGGCCGATATGGATTTCACTTCTATACAAGACGAACAAGGAAACGAACTTCCTGTTTCATTCTCATTAGTTGAAAGCAAATATGAATTTTCTCCAAGCACATATATACGTCGAAAAGCATATTCATCATTTGTTTCCACACTAAAACGATATAAAAATACAATTGCCACAACATATGCTACTGAAGTAAAAAAACAAGTAACACTTTCTCGTTTACGTAAATATGAATCCGTTACCCATATGCTATTAGAACCACAAAAGGTTCCACTTGAAATGTATAACAACCAACTTGATATTATTTATAAAGAACTAGCACCTCATATGCGCCGTTTTGCAGATTTAAAAAGGAAAGTATTAGGACTCGATCAAATGCTTTTCTGTGACTTACATGCACCTTTAGATCCCGAATTTAATCCGTCGATTACTTATGAAGACGCAGGCACGCTCATTCAAGATTCTTTAAAAATATTAGGCGATGAATATAGTTCCATAATCGAAAAAGGATTCAAAGAAAGATGGGTAGATCTTGCAGATAACGTAGGTAAATCAACAGGAGCATTTTGCTCAAGTCCATACGGCTCTCATCCCTATATTTTAATTACATGGCAAAATACGATGCGCGGATGCTTTACATTAGCACATGAATTTGGACATGCTGGTCATTTTTATTTAGCAAATAAAAATCAACGTATTATGAACGTACGCCCATCTATGTACTTTGTTGAAGCACCATCAACTATGAATGAATTACTATTAGCTCAGCATTTACTAGCGACTACTGACGATAAGAGAATGCGCAGATGGGTTATTCTGCAACTACTTGGCACATATTATCACAACTTTGTTACTCACTTACTTGAGGGTGAATATCAACGTAGAGTATATGCTCTAGCAGAAGAAGGACAGGCCCTTACAGCTACAACTTTAACTGAAATCAAAACGAATGTCCTATCGACATTCTGGGGAGATTCTGTAGAAATCGATGAAGGTGCAGGCTTAACTTGGATGCGTCAACCTCATTATTATATGGGTCTATATTCTTATACATATTCCGCAGGCCTCACTGCATCCACTGCAGTAGCTCAAATGATTAAAGAGGAAAGACAACCTGCTATTGATCGCTGGTTAGATGTGCTTCGTGCTGGTGGTACAATGAAACCACTTGAACTAATGAAACATGCCGGAGTAG
This sequence comes from Bacillus sp. EB V-12, assembly GCF_056158125.1. Taxonomy (NCBI): domain Bacteria; kingdom Bacillati; phylum Bacillota; class Bacilli; order Caryophanales; family Bacillaceae; genus Bacillus; species Bacillus sp. EB V-12. The sequence continues at coordinate 264,561 of NZ_JBUXJL010000007.1, forward strand.
ATATGTCAAAACCAGATGCAATCCGTAAAGCTGTTTCTTACGTTGGTTCATTAATTGATGAATTAGAGCATTCTTATCAAGAATAAAAAAATAAGCCCTCGCTTTAATGAGGGCTTATTTCATATTTACTTCCCAAACCGTTTGCGATATCCACATTTCCTGCAAAGTTCTTCAACCGCAACTCTTTTCGAAAATCCATCGACAATGTTTGTTGCTCTTTCACCTTCAATAATGTTAGAAAATGAATCATTATTAATATTCCCAAGGTTAATAATCCCTTCACCATCTAAACAACAAGGAATAACTGTTCCATTCGCTAAAATACCCGCTTGATTACGAAGTCCATGACAGAATCCTTTCCCATCATCCTCTTCCTCATGTAATGCTGGCCACTGGAATTCATAGTCTTGATTAATAAAGACACGTTCTGCAATTTTTATACCTTTTCCTGGTGTAAGCTTCTCTTCAATTTGATAAGATAGATCAAATTCATTTTCAATTATAGATAATAACTCTCTATTTTTCTGGATTTCAGCATTTGTTTTATTATCCTGAGTTAAATTCCATAACCTTAACGATACAATTAAATCTGATTGACTTGTCGCTTCCCTAATGAAGGAAAGTATACTCCTTACATAGCCCTCTTTATCTTGCGAACCTGGATGTCCATCAAAACTATGCAGTGAAAAATTCATTTGTCTTAACGCAGGCTTATTTAACAGCCTATGTCTTCTCTTATTAATTAACGTTCCGTTCGTTGTAATATTAACTTTAAACCCTTTTTCATGACTTAAGTCTAATAGTTGATCTATTTTCGGATGGAGCAACGGCTCACCCTTCACGTGCAAATAAATGTAGTCTGTGTGAGGTTTAATTTGGTCTAATCTTTTAGCAAAATCCTCCACAGAAATGAATTGCTTCTGCCTTTCCGTCGGCGGACAAAAGCTACACGCAAGATTACATACACTCGTAATCTCCAAGTAAAACTTCTTAAACTTCTTCACCTTTAATTCCTCACTTCTCTAACTACTTATACTTTTTCCTCTTCATATTACAGCATATTTTTATGGAAATAGAAACATACTTATTTTAGGAAATCTACATACCATCTAATAATATTTAAAAGACCATCGGTAATTTTTGTCCAATGGTCTTTTTATCCTTTTATATACAAAGAATAAATTTATTTATGATACGGTTCATCGTAACTATTCTAAATAAGGTTATTTTTTATTATTTTCATAATTAAATTTAACAAAAAAGGTAGTGCCTTCCGATCCTGTTTGAATTTCTATTTTTGCATTATGGCGGGCAGCGATGGCATAACATACACCTAACCCCAATCCAGTTCCATTATCTTTGGTCGTGTAAAACGGCGTACCCAGTTTCTCTAATACTTCAGGCCTGATACCTTTTCCTTGATCCCGCACTGCAAGCACCACACAATTTTGACCTTCCTTGTAAGTGCTAATGGTTAGAACTTTCCCTGTATTCATCGCTTCTAAGCCATTACGATATAGATTCATTAATAATTGCCGTATCTCATTACGATTTAAAAGTAATTCTGGAATGTCATTTGTATCGACTTGAATATATTTATTTTGATTGTACGTATCAATCTTTATTAAAGGAATAATATCGCGGATAATTGAATTTAAATCTAACATCTGCAAATCCAATTTCCTTGTATTACCCATTGAGAGAAATTCAGTAATAATAGAATTGGCACGGTTAAGTTCTTCAATCATTAAATAAAAGTACTTATTATGTTTCTCATAGGTATTCTCTTCTTTTAATAACTGTAAAAATCCCAGTACTGTTGTCATTGGATTTCTAATTTCATGGCTGATACCTGCTGCCATTTGCCCTATTAAATCTATATTGGATAATCTTTTCAATTCCTGTTCATATTTCTTTTTTTCCGTTATGTTTTTAAAAATACAACAAATACCATCATCATATGGGTATGCAATAACTTCGTGCCAATATTCATCTGCAGTAGAAAGAAATTCGAAATGAACTGTAGTTCGCTCTGACATCGCACGATGAAATTCCTTATACATAACTGTGTCAATTTCACTCGGGAAAACATTCCATATATTCTTTCCTAATACATCTTTTGCTGTTTTTCTTTGCGGAAAATATTGGTACTTATTTACGTACGTAAATTCCCATTTATTATTTAAAATAAAAAATCCATCCGTAATACATTCAATCACACTTGTAACTTTTTCATTAGCAGCAGCTAACTCTCTCGTTCGCTCTTCCACTATGCTCTCTAGTTGATCCATATACAACAAATTCGAAAACGTAGGGGCTGTGGCATCAACGATAGATTTTGCTAGTTGAAGTTGGGAATCATCATAATTGTGAGCTTTTCCTTCTTTGCCAACGACGATTACCCCTAATACTTCTCCCATTGAAACCAATGGAATCATCAATAGACCCTTACTATCTATATTTTTTGTTTGAATAACCTCTTGGATCTTGGCTTCATAGCTTTTCTCTGTCCAATCCGCTTCTGTCCAATGACAGTCCTTACTTAATTTCGTTGTTTTAATTGTTGTTTTATCTAGCGGATCTAGAAGATGAGCAGTCATATTTTTACTCTCTAAAATCTGTTCTAGGTAAAAAAAGCATTTATCAAAACTCTCCTGTATCGAGGAACACATCGATAAATCACGTGTAACATTTAGTAACAGTTGTTTCTCAGCAATAAGGTTTTCCTTTTGTTTTAAATTATTTGCGTTTTGAATTGCAACCGCAGCCATATTTACATAAGCTTCAACACTTTGAATTTCTGAATCTGTTAAGTTCATCGGAATTCCATAATCAAATAAAAAAACTAGACCAAATAACTCTTGCCCAAATGAGATAGGCAGAGCTAATAAGGACTTAATTTTGAATGCATTAACCGGTCTCGGATCTGGTCGATGATCCTTTGAGGTATCAGGAATATAGATGGTTCTTTTCGTTTCAATAACTTCTTTTGCCAGTAAGTCTATTTCAGGATCAATTACTTGAGTATCGAGCGTTACACCATTTATAGTCTCTGGTTTTCCTGCAAACCCTCTAAATGTTCCATCTTCCTGGGGTAAATAAATTCCAACAGCATCGCACCTAACAATCTCCTCTGATATCGCCATTGTCACACGCTGCAATACGTCACGTAGTTCTAATTTCGTATTTATTATTTTTGTTATATTCGCGAGCCTAGAATATCTCGTCTGATCACTTACCATTCACATAGCCTCCAGTTATAGGCATAATAAAATAAATATGATAATATCAGTGTTTTATATAGAATACATTACTTATGATACGGTTCCCCACGATTAATCCGAAACGCTCTATACACTTGCTCAAGCAACACTAATCGCATTAATTGGTGTGGTAATGTCATCTTTGAAAAAGAAAGTGATTCATTTGAACGCTTCATCACTTCTGAGCTTAGTCCAAGTGATCCACCAATTACAAATGCGACTTTACTCTTTCCGTATGTAGCAAGGCGATCTAGACTTATCGCGAATTCTTCTGATGACTTTTGCTTTCCTTCTATAGCTAATGCAATCACATGCGTGTCATCAGAAATTTTATCCAGTATACGTATACCTTCTTTTTCCTTTACAATTAACATTTCTGCTTCACTTAAATTTTCTGGCGCCTTTTCATCAGGCAATTCAATTACTTCTACTTTTGCGTATGCAGATAATCGTTTTAAGTATTCTGCTATACCTTGTTTCAAATATTTTTCTTTTAATTTCCCAATTGAAATAATCGAGATATTCACACGTATCCTCCACCTTACAAACATGTTATCCACAAAACTTATCCACATATCCACAAATACTACCCACATATTGTGTGAGAATCTGTGTTCGATACAACATATGTCGCCTCATTTTGACAAAATTCACATGTTTTTTTCTCTTTTTCCGAGTTATCCACATTGTTGATAACTGGCGCAACTTCACACTCATCCACAATAATATCTAACGCTAATTCAACATGCTCTAAACAACAAGGTAAATTCATTTTCTTCACCTCACTTTTCTACAATAGAAAACAGGAGGTAGGCCCTCCTGTTTTTAATACTTTTGAATGCCTAATTTCACTGTTGTTGTTACTCTTTTTGTGCCACGATAAAACGTAAGAGTCATTTTATCATTAATTTCCTTATCATATAAGGCCGTACGGAATCCAATAATATCGCGAATCGGTTTTCCATCTACCGCCACAATAACATCATGTTCTCTTAAACCAGCATCCGCACCTGGCGAAGGACTTTTCACATCCAAAATACAAACTCCCTCTGTTACAGTACCTGGTAAATGTAATGTTTTTGACCAATAATAGTTTGGAATTTCATTTAATGACCTAAGTTCAATCCCAACATATGGTCTTCTTACTTTTCCATACTTCTCAAGTTCATTCATAATCGGAACAGCTCTAGTCACCGGAATAGCAAGGCCGATTCCTTCTACTTCTTTTGCAGCAATTTTCATTGAATTAATACCAATTAATTGTCCTGCTGCATTTACAAGCGCACCGCCACTATTCCCCGGATTAATTGCTGCATCTGTTTGTAACACTTCTACTTGCCAATCATAATGTCCATCTTGATCTAAATCTACAGGGACAATACGTTCATTAGCTGAAATAATACCTTGTGTAACTGTTCCAGAAAATTGCAGTCCAAGTGGGTTTCCAATCGCAATAACTGGCTCTCCTCTGCGAACAGTATTAGAATCGCCAATTTCAATTATTTTTTTCACATGCTTTGCATCTATTTCTAATACAGCTAAGTCTGTGACTACATCGGTTCCTAATACTTTTCCAGGAACCTTCTTACCGTCACTTAGACTTACTTCAATACGATTCGCTCCAGCTACAACATGATTATTCGTTACAATATAAGCTTGACCATCTGTCTTTTTATAAATTACTCCTGATCCTGTACCGGCCTCTGAATCTGCCTCTGAAAAGTTATCTCGTTGAATGTTAATAACACCCACAACAGCTTCAGATGCACGATCAACAGCATCTACAAAGCTAATCTGTTTAATCCCTTGAGCTTCGGCCATATTACTTCCGCTTGCTTCAGCTTGCGGAAGCGTATCAGCAGAATTTGAAAATAAAGGCGCTCCAAACGCGAATAAAGAAGCTCCTACAATTGTTCCCGCTATACTAGAAAGAACTATACCTTTGTGCTTCTTTTTTCCTGCACGTTTCATACGATAATTTTCTTCATCAATAAAGGACATATTTGTTCACCTATCTTCCTGAAAACAACTATATTCACCTTTATTGTTTACTAAAATGAAGAATTATACGTATTGAATTTTTGTAGGCATTTTTGGATCTGTATCGTGAATTTCAAAGGATTCACCCACTCCAAATCCTTTTTCCTCTAGTACTTGTGATACTGACATACGCGCTAGTTCTTTCATGTTATTATCTAAGCTTAAATGGGCTAAATAAATATGCTTTGTCTCATCTGTAATTACATCTGCCATCGCTAATGCAGCATCCTCATTACAAACATGCCCAACGTCACTTAAAATACGTCGTTTAATGCTCCATGGATAACGTCCCATACGAAGCATTTCTACATCATGATTACTTTCAAATACGAAAGCATTAGCTCCCTTAATAACGCCTTTCATACGGTCACTTACGTATCCCGTATCTGTAATAAGCGCTAACTTCCTATTATTGTTATGGAAAGCATAAAACATCGGTTCTGCCGCATCATGAGAAACTCCAAATGACTCGACTTCAATATCACCAAAGGTTTTCACATCACCAACTGAGAAAATAAACTTTTGTTCAGTTGGGATATTTCCTATTAAATGTTCCATTGCATTCCATGTTTTCTCATTCGCATAAACAGGTAAATCATATTTACGTGCCAGTACACCTAATCCTTTAATATGATCACTATGCTCATGCGTTACAAGAATACCTGATACATCATTTATATTCAGTTCTGCTTGTTTAAATAAAGCCTCTGTTGCTTTACCACTTAAACCTGCGTCGACTAGTAATTTTTTTTCATCGGTTCCTACGTATAGCATATTTCCTGTACTTCCACTTGCAAGTACGCTAAAATGCAACCCCATTCTTTCTCACTCCAGTATGTTCATCAACCACTTGATTTTCCTTTTCTCCTAATTCCATAACTTGTCCTTCAATTGCATTCACAAAGAAGTCCTGCTTCTGCTCCGTTTTCAAATTCCACGTTGGAGCCAGTACTTGGTTATTAGAAGTAGATGCGGTAAGAGTGGCATAACCAATTTGCGCTTCTTTAACATGCGTATTTCCATGAATTTTATTTTTTAAATACAAATTTTCTAAAGCTGTTTGAGCCGTAATAATTTCTTGCTCTTTCGTTTTTTCACCTTCGCCCATTTCTTTTAAATCAGTTAGCATTGTCTGCGTATATGAAACAAGTTCATTTTTTTCATTTAATTCCACAACAATCATCGCCTGATTATTATAGAAAATAGGCTTATCTTTATATTTTTGGAAGAAATAAATTTTAGAGTCTTTCACCGCTCCAAATTCATACTTTTGTCCATCCAATACATAGTTCTTCAAAAATTCATTATACTTATCTTTTGATAATGATTTCGTATTTAAAAAAGGCTCTTTTAGCTTACTTTCTATCTTGTACATATTTTGTATATGCACTGTTTGATTTTTCAAAGACTGTATATCTTCTTCTTTAAAAGCTTTATTTTCCGCTCTAATAAATGACTCTTTTTTCGGTTCTTTAGGGATATTTCCCATCGTAATTTTGTTTGCTTTTAATTCTTGATCTATCTTTGTTTCTGCAATAAGCTCCAATTGATTACTATCTTGCTTTTGAATGAATTGGAAAATGAGAAAGAGGTCCAAAACAAAAAAGGTCACAATAAATATGGTTTTAATCCGATCCCAATCCATTTAGTCCTCCCTCACTCCACTCATAGATTTTCTGTTTACCTGTTTCATCTTCAACAAGCTTTACATACCAAATTGGTTGTAATCGAACTACTTGTCCATCTAGTGATAACTTGTATCCAATACCAATATCCTTAATTACTTGTTTCTTTATCTCTGGATTATTTTCTAGAGATGCTATTACAACATGCCCTGACGGAAGAGTAACCTTCTGTTCTATACCTTTAGTATTTAAAGACAGCAACGGTCTTTCATATTCCATTACTTCTTCTGATCCCCATATTTGTCTCAATTCAGCTAACCCATCTTCATTGAATACTGAATATCCATCTTCATTTAAACGAAATACTGTCTCTCCTTTATTCATATAGTCCAAACGATATGAATCCAAACTTCCACTGTGACCACTTACGAATTCAAAGCTTTTTTGTAAAAGCATTAAATTATCTATCGTTTTCTCAGTTAAGACAGAAGAGTTTTTATACTTTAGCATGTGACGATCGTTTTCAATTTCCATGGATCTAATACCATCTGTAAATGTTTCTTTCGACATCTCGGTAATCGGACTTAAATAACGAGGATCACTAAACAGAGCATTCTTAAACGTATCAACTGCTAAATTAGATGAAATATATGTTATATTGTTTAACTCTGTCGTTCCATCTGGTAAAAATAACTTTTTCATATCATTAAGTTGATAATCAAAATAAGGCTTTGCTGATACTATAAATTGATTTTGGGCATTTACAATATCTTTTAAATACACGCCACTTAATTTTGCCTCGTATATTTTAAAGTTATCACCATCAGAAACAAAGTTAATTTTAATTTCTTGATCCTTACTTCGAGAAGGATCGAGGAGAATACGATTAAAATGTTTAGGCTTATCTGTACTCTTCTCTTTCATGTTAAACATGGATTTTACTGCATTAAATGGGATATCGGTAGGAAAAACAAGTTCAACTTTCCCTTCACCATGCACATATGAAAGGAAATCACCCTTAGTGATTGATATCTCTTTAAAATCATGTAGTTCCCCTACTTCCAGAGGCTTATAGATTGATTCTATATCTGCCTCTCTTCTGCTCCCATAATGATTTTTATCTTTATGCACGATGATAGAAGTAGGACGGACAACATCGGAAATTTTAGTTTGGTTCATTCCTTCATTTCCCTGCACAAATTTCGCGTTTTGCATGGATGTAGAATCTGGCACATACGTCCATAGGTTAAAAGTAAGAAATAGGCTAATTACAACTAGGTTAATTAAAACTATTGTTTTAAAGTTTTCCATACTCATTCCCAATCGTCCTCTTCATCTGCTGCCATTGGTAACGTGAAATAAATAGTTGTCCCTTTTCCTTCTTCACTCTTCGCCCAAATAGAGCCACCATGTGCCTCAATCATTTCTTTTGCAATTGCTAATCCAAGCCCAGTACCACCCATTTGTCTTGAACGAGCTTTATCTACGCGATAAAAACGTTCAAAGATTTTATCAACGTTTTCTTTTGGAATACCCATTCCTTGGTCACTTACACTAATTTCTAATAAATCACCGCGATCACGTAAACGATATGTTACTGTTCCACCTTCTGGTGAATACTTTAATGCGTTAGAAATAATGTTATACAGCACTTGAGTAATTTTGTCAGTATCCATATCAATAAATCTAGATTTCTTAGAGAAAGATCGTTTGAAACTTACATTTTGCTCTTTAGACATTTCAAAGCGATCAATAATATTATTAAAGAAATCAGTAAAGTCGACCCATTCTTTCATTAAACGATGCTCTGTACTATCAAGTTTAGATAGCTGTAACAACGCATTTACAAGTCTAATCATTCTTTCTGTTTCTTCTTGTGTAACCGTTAAAAATTGTGGTGCAATATTTGGATCCTGCCATGCTCCATCTGTAAGTGCCTCTAAATAACTGCGCATCGTCGTTAATGGCGTCCTTAATTCATGAGAGACATTCGCCACAAACTCACGGCGTTCCCTTTCTATACGCTCCTGCTCTGTTACATCATATAGTACAGCAATTAAGCCATTTGCCTTCCCTGTTTCTTTTTGAATAACAGAGAAACTAGCACGTAAAATATATGGTTCGTTTCTCGTACTAAAATCTAATAAAACAGAATCTGGCTCTTCATATAAATGATCGAGCGTAAATTCTTCCTGTATTCCTAATACCTCTAAAACAGATTGATCGAGCGCTGTTTCACGAGAAACATTTAACATCTTTTCCGCAGGGTCATTTAGTAAAATAATATCCCCTTTTCGGTCAGTAGCAATTACTCCATCTGTCATATGTGATAAAACAGATGATAATTTACGCCTTTCACTTTCTGTAGAAGAACGAGCTTGTTGTAATTTTTTTGATAAATTATTGAAGGATAATGCCAGTTGTCCAATTTCATCATGGCTATGCACTTTTACTTTTCTCGAATAATTTCCTTTTGCCATTTCGATTGCTTGTCTCCGCATATCTGAAATTGGTCTTGTAATTGTTTGAGCCAATAAAATCCCAAGTACGGCCGTTACTAATAAAGCAATTACTGTTCCCGTAGCAAAAATTTGATTTATATCCTTCATTTGTTTATATACATCTTCCATAGATGCCACAATGTAAATAACACCAAGCGCATCCTTACCGTTATCATCTAGAATCGGAGTAAGCATAACTTGAACACGATGACCTGTACTACCATCCTTCTCAATTTTCACTTCCGGCTTTTTTTGTACTAACACTCGCTGAACAGCTATATCAGTTGATGTTCGATTCACCTTATTCTGCTTTGATTCATCTGAAATAGCCAGTAACTTTCTGTGCGAATCAAATACACTTACCTCTTGTATAACTTTCTTCTGATCAGAGGCAAATTTTCGAATTGAAGTTTTAATCGTTTCATCTGTTGACTCTGTTTCTGCTTTTGTATAACTTTTTTTAAACTCTTGCTTCAAATTATATGATAATAAGTTTGTTTGCTGCGTTAAAGAATCCCTAAAACCTTGTACTAAGCTCTTCTCTAATTCCCTTACGAAATATACTCCAATAACTTGCATCGCTATTAATATTAATAGCATATATATAAGCACAAATTTTAAATGAATAGATTGAAAAAAACCAACTTTCTTCATATACTATTCCTGCTCTGGGTCACGCAAGTAATACCCTACTCCACGTCTAGTTACAATTAAAGTAGGATGGCTTGGATTATCTTCAATTTTTTCACGCAAACGACGTACTGTAACGTCTACTGTGCGCACATCTCCAAAATAGTCATAACCCCAAACTGTTTGTAATAAATGTTCGCGTGTCATAACTTGTCCTAAATGTTTCGCTAAATAATGTAGCAACTCAAATTCACGATGTGTAAGCTCGATATTTTCCTCACGCTTCGTTACACTATATGCATTTGGATTAATCACAATTGGTCCAATAACCATTTCTGTATTTTCTTCTTTTTCCGCAGCACCACCTTGTTGATGGCGGCGTAAATTCGCCTTCACACGAGCAAGTAATTCCCTTGTACTAAATGGCTTCGTTACATAATCATCTGCCCCAAGCTCAAGCCCTAATACTTTATCAATCTCAGAATCCTTTGCTGTAAGCATAATAATCGGCATTTCTGAGCTTTTACGTATTTCACGGCAAACCTCTAAGCCATCTTTACCTGGTAGCATAATATCTAATAAAACCATATCTGGTTGCTCTTCATTAGCCTTTTCAATTGCTTCATCACCATCATGCGCCATTACTATTTCAAAACCTTCTTTTTCTAGGTTAAACTTCAAAATATCTGCAATCGGCTTTTCATCATCAACTACTAAAATTTTCTTTCCCATCATCGTCTATTTCCTCCTTATAAAAATATGGTCAATAATCCCTAAACATATTGATGTTTACATAGTATGTCCTATATGACCGCATCCTTTGTTTAAGTATTTTCTCCTCTATTCTCATAGACTCATGTATGATCCACTTTTACACGGCATCCTATACGATCTATAGAAAAACCTCTAGCTTCAACTGCTAGAGGCTCCTCGTTCTATTTTAAAATAACTACTCAGTTTTGTAAAATTACATAAATAAAAAGGATATTAAGTGGGCCCACTTAATATCCTGAGAGTGGCTCGGGACGGAATCGAACCGCCGACACGAGGATTTTCAGTCCTCTGCTCTACCGACTGAGCTACCGAGCCAAAACTATATATAAAACCACTAATGGTGGTATAAACAAAAGTGGCGGTCCCGACCGGGGTCGAACCGGCGATCTCCTGCGTGACAGGCAGGCATGTTAACCACTACACCACGGGACCAAAAATAAGCAAAAAAAAACATGACCCGTACGGGATTCGAACCCGTGTTACCGCCGTGAAAGGGCGGTGTCTTAACCACTTGACCAACGGGCCACGAAAAATAAAATGGTGAGCCATGAAGGACTCGAACCTTCGACCCTCTGATTAAAAGTCAGATGCTCTACCAACTGAGCTAATGGCTCATACTCACCAACGTCATATTTTCGTGACGACAAGATGTATCATAACATGTATTATGTATTTATTGCAATACTTTTTTTGTTTTTTTATAAAAGAATAAGAAAAAACTCATGCAGACATGAGTTTTTTCTAAAAAATGTTAATTAAGCTTCGTATACGTTACGAACAATATTTGTTTGGTTACGATCTGGTCCAACTGAGAACATAGATATTTGAATTCCTGTTAACTCAGAAACACGTTCTACGTATTTTCGTGCATTTTCAGGAAGTTCATCTAATGATTTTACACCAGTAATATCTTCTTCCCAACCTGGAAGCTCTTCATATACAGGCTCACATTTCGCTAAAATGTTTAAGTTAGCTGGAACTTCATCAATAACTTCGCCATTGTATTTGTAAGCTACACAAATTTTAAGAGTTGGAATACCTGTTAAAACGTCGATAGAATTTAATGATAGATCCGTTAAACCACTAACACGACGTGCATGTCTTACAACAACGCTATCGAACCAACCTACGCGGCGTGGACGACCAGTTGTCGTTCCATACTCGCGACCAACTTCACGAATTTGATGACCAATTTCATCATGAAGCTCAGTAGGGAATGGACCATCACCAACGCGGCTTGTATATGCTTTACATACACCTACAACGCGAGTAACTTTCGCAGGACCAACTCCAGTTCCAACTGTTACACCGCCAGCAATTGGGTTAGAAGATGTAACGAACGGGTACGTACCGTGGTCAATATCAAGCATAACACCTTGCGCACCTTCAAATAATACACGGTGATTATTATCTAATGCATCATTTAATACAACAGACGTATCACATACATATTGCGCGATTTGTTGCCCGTACTCGAAGTACTCTTCAAAAATTTCTTCTACAGTGAAACCTTCTGTATCGTACATTTTTTCAAATAAACGATTTTTTTCTACTAAATTGCGCTCAAGCTTCTCTTTAAATGCTTCACGGTCTAAAAGATCAGCCATACGAATACCAATACGAGCAGCTTTATCCATATATGCAGGACCGATACCTTTTTTCGTTGTACCGATTTTGTTATCACCTTTACTTGCTTCTTCTAACTCATCTTGTTTTAAGTGGTAAGGTAAAATAACATGTGCACGGTTACTTACACGTAAATTATCAGTACTTACACCACGATCGTGTAAGTATTTTAACTCTTCAAGTAATGCTTTTGGATCTACTACTAATCCGTTTCCGATTACACAAATTTTCTCTTTATAGAAAATACCAGATGGAATTAAGTGTAATTTATATTTAACTCCGCCGAAAACAATTGTATGTCCCGCGTTATTTCCACCTTGATATCTTGCAACTACTTCCGCATGCTCAGAAAGAAAATCAGTGATTTTACCTTTTCCTTCGTCGCCCCATTGTGTTCCTACAACTACTACTGAAGACATTATTAAAGCACCTCCGCAATTTTCAAACGATCTATTCAAACAATATAATTGTACCAAAACCGAAAGAGAAGTCAACCGAAAAGCGAACATTTTTTCACAAAAAAACATTTTCGTTCGTAAGAATTATATATTTAACTTATGAAAGCCTTATCTTTCTTATAAAAAAAAAAGAAACACATCTTATTATAAGAAATGTGTTTCTTTTTTATACTGCCTTTATGCCGGTGGAGCATGTCCATCCTCAAAACGACGTTCTAAGTTAACGAACTTATTGAACTCTTTGACGAATGCAAGTTCCACTGAACCAACTGGACCGTTACGTTGTTTTGCAATAATAATTTCAATTGTATTTTTGTTTTCTGTTTCTCGATCATAGTAGTCTTCACGATATAGGAAAGCTACAATATCAGCATCCTGCTCAATACTTCCAGATTCACGAATATCAGACATCATCGGGCGTTTATCTTGACGCGATTCTACACCACGAGATAACTGTGATAAAGCAATAACAGGCACTTGCAATTCACGCGCAATCCCTTTTAAGGTACGAGAAATCTCAGATACTTCCTGCTGACGGTTTTCTCCTGATTTCCCACTTCCTTGAATAAGCTGCAAATAGTCAATCAAAATCATACCAAGACCTTGTTCTTGCTTTAATCTACGACATTTTGCTCGAATCTCATTTACTTTAATACCTGGCGTATCATCAATATATATACCAGCATTTGAGAGACTCCCCATTGCCATTGTTAATTTTGCCCAATCATCGGAAGTTAATGAACCAGTACGAAGTCTTTGTGCATCAATATTCCCTTCTGCACAAAGCATACGCATAACAAGCTGATCAGCACCCATCTCCAAACTAAAAATCGCTACATTTTCATCCGTTTTCGTCGCTACGTTTTGTGCAATATTTAATGAAAATGCCGTTTTCCCTACTGATGGACGTGCTGCCACGATAATTAAATCATTTCGTTGGAAACCTGCTGTCATCTTATCTAATTCAGTAAACCCAGTTGGTATCCCAGTAACTTCACCCTTTTGATTATGCAAAAGTTCAATTTTGTCATAAGCATCTACAAGAACATCTTTAATGTTTTGGAATGCTTTTGCATTCGTTTGATGGGATACTTCTAATATTTTTTTCTCAGCCTCGTTTAAAAGACCATCCACATCATCTTCTCTCTCGTATCCATCCGATACAATATGAGTCGCCGTGCGAATTAAACGACGTAAAAGCGCCTTTTCAGCGATGATGCGTGCGTAATATTCTACGTTAGCTGCAGTTGGCACAACTTCTGCTAACTCTGCTAAGTAAGAAACCCCACCAACCTCTTCTAGTAATCCTTGATCAGCCATTGCTGATGTCATCATTACTAAGTCAATCGGCTCTCCCTTATCAGATAGCCCAAGCATGACTTCAAAAATCTTTTGATGCTTCGTTCGATAGAACGAATCAGGTACCAATAACTCTGATGCTGAAGTTAACGCATCTTGATCAATCAATATGGCCCCTAAAACCGCCTGCTCAGCCTCTATATTATGCGGAGGGGTACGATCAGCAAGTACATCACTCATACGCAATCCTCCTTGCTTAATTTATTTTTATTGTTCACTAACATGAACTTTTACTGTTGCTGTTACTTGTGGATGCAATTTCACAGTAACGTTTGTATAACCTAACGCGCGGATTGCATCGTCCATTTCAAATTTACGTTTATCAAGTTTAATCTTGTGTGATTTTTGCATTGCATCTACGATTTGTTTGCTTGTGATAGAACCAAATAAACGGCCACCTTCTCCAGATTTCGCCTTTAATTCTACAGTTAATTTCTCTAAAGTCTCTTTTAACTCTTTTGCATTTTCAAGCTCTGCTGCTGCATCTTTTTCTTCTTTACGCTTTTGAGCTTCTAAAGTTTTCATACTGCTATTTGTTGCTTCAGCAGCTAATCCTTGTTTTAGTAAGAAGTTATTTGCATAGCCATCTGGTACGTTTTTTACTTCTCCTTTTTTACCTTTACCTTTTACGTCTTTTAGAAAAATTACTTTCATGATTGTGTGCCTCCCTGTAAATAGTCATCAATAACAAATCGAAGCTTCTCCTCAGCTTCATCTACTGTAACATTTTTCATCTGTGTGGCTGCATTCGTCAAATGCCCGCCACCGCCTAAGTTTTCCATAATTAGCTGCACATTCACTTCACCTAAAGACCTGCTGCTAATTCCAATGAGATTCTCGCCACGTTTCGCAACAACAAATGATGCAATAATCCCTGTCATCGTTAATAACGTGTCTGCCGATTGCGCAATAAGCACTTGATCGTAGTAATCATCACTATCAACTTTAGCAATCGCAATTCCATTTTTATAAATGTACGCATTTTTTATAGCTTTTGCAACCCGTAAATACTGATCCATATCTTCCTTTAAAAGTTCTTGTACAAGTACAGTATCTGCACCATGTGAGCGTAAATAAGAAGCAGCATCAAATGTACGAGCCCCTGTCCGGAATGTGAAACTTTTCGTGTCGACAATAATACCCGCTAACAATGCCGTCGCTTCTAACATTGTCATCTTTAAATTTTTAGGTTGATACTCAAGTAATTCTGTAACCAATTCTGCCGTTGAAGAAGCATATGGTTCCATATAAACTAGCAATGGGTCTTCAATAAAATCTTCTCCACGGCGATGATGATCAATAACTACCACATTTTCAATTTTATGTAACAGTTTTTGCTCCATCACCATAGAAGGTTTATGCGTATCGACAACAACAAGTAACGACTCATCATTTGCAAATTCCATCGCTTGCTCTGGAGTAATAAAATGAGACCATAACTCCTCATTTTGTTTCACTTTGTCCATCAAACGCTTAATTCCTTTATCGGAATCATTTTCATCTAACACAATATATCCTTTACGCTCATTTAATTGAGCCACTTTTAAAATACCAATCGCAGCACCAATTGCGTCCATATCGGGAGCCCTATGCCCCATAATAATGACATTACTACTTTCTAATACTAAATCCTTTAACGCATGCGAAATGACCCTGGCACGTACACGGGTACGTTTTTCAACCGGATTTGTCTTACCTCCATAGAACTTAACTTTACCTGTCGCTTGTTTAATAGCTACTTGGTCTCCCCCGCGCCCAAGCGCAAGATCTAAACCAGATTGAGCCATTGCTCCAAGCTCTGATAAAGGTAAATCACCTGATCCGACACCCACACTTAATGTAAGTGGTATATTCCTTTTAGATGTTTCTTCACGCACCTGATCTAAAATGCTAAATTTCCCTTTCTCCATCTGCGTCAAAATACTTTCATTTAGCACAACGAAGAATCTTTCTGAAGATGCACGTTTTAAATAAGCACCATACTTAAGTGCCCATTCATTTAGTCGCGATGTCACAAGACTTGTTATATTCGTACGTAATTGATCATCTAATCCTTGTGTAACTTCATCATAATTATCCAAATAGATGACAGCTAAAACAGTCCTTTGATCCTCGTACATCTTTTCGATTTCTGTTTGTTCCGTTACATCAAAGAAATAAATTAACTTTTCTTCTTTCCTTACAAAAACGCGAAACTTTCGATTATTTAAAGAGACTATATCATCAGAAGTTTCTCCTTTAATGAAAAGAAGTAATGTTTCTGATACATCGTAAAGGTGCCATCCAGCTAATGCGTGCTGTCCCAGACATGAAGATAAATAAGGATTTGCCCAATCAATCCCATAATCCTTATTGTATAACAAAATACCAATCGGCATTTGGTTAAATGCTTCATTACTTACTTTCTTTACTCTTGTAATCATATCTGTCGTATGCTTTTCGAAATTCCTTTGAAAATTAAGTTCAAATCGTATAACGATAAAGAATACGATACAAAAAATGACAAAAGCAGCTATACCCATAATTAAATGAAAATAACAGAGAATTAAAATGAGCACAAACACAAAAAATGCCAATACATAAACAGGATATAAAAACCACTGTTTCTTATCAAATTCAGGCATGTATACAACTCCTATAAAGTAAAACTAACTTACCTTCCAGTTAGTTAAACAGATTAAAATAGTATAAGGAATATTATTTTATCCCCCTATTTTAGAACGCAATGAAATCCCTAAGTCAATTATACCTAAGATTGTCACAAGAGGAAACAGCATCGGAATAAACATGCATGCAATAAAACTAATAATAGGAACCCCTTTAGTAAAACCTTTTCTATACGCTAAAAAGGCGATAAATGTCAGACCTTGCAGTACAAGCAATAGTGCAAATATGACATTTAGGTTAGAAAATACCATATGTAAATATGATGTTGGTTCTACTTTTATAAAAGTTGCTAACAAAATAAATATAACGTAATACCAAATGATACTCTTTGGTAATTGTATATCTTTAAATTTAGGCCAAGATATAACTTCATGTTTTAACTTTTTCAAAACACTACCTGATATTATCACTGTAATCCAAGAAAAACATACTGAAACTAGCACAAGTATACTTGGAAGTAACGATTGTAATATATCATTCATTTGTGCGAGTAACTCTTTTTGTTCCTTACTAATCGGCATACCTGTAGCACTTACTATCTTTTCGCTTTTCGCCATACTTTCACTGAACATACTTTGCATTTGCTTCATTATATCTATGTTGAAAAACTTTATACTCGCAACATAAATAAGTACAAAACCAATTAAGTATGCAAGCGTCCCCGCTATTAAGATTTCGACTGGCTTTTTTCTTGTTTTATACATATATCCTAAAACAATCCCTATCAATCCAAACATAATTGTCTTCACTAAATTCAGCGGTTGACTCACAATAATAGTAACAAAAAGTGCCGCTACAAAAACCACGAGCACATTAGATAGTTTATGTCTTATCATTAATAGTATAAATGGTAACGGCAACGCAAAAGTTACAACTGTACCCAAAATCGGAACATACATAGATATAAGCAATAAAATTGCATATATAGCTAATAATGCTGCACCTTCTGTAATAAACTTTGTTTGTTTCACATTTTAACCTCTCTTTCAAAAAGAAAAGCATAGCAAAATGCACAGTAGAGTCCCACTCTACTGTGCATTTCATACGCTATTATTCACCAACATATGGTAAAAGTGCCATTTGACGAGCACGTTTAATTGCAACTGTAAGTTTGCGTTGGTATTTTGCGCTTGTTCCTGTTACACGACGAGGTAAAATTTTACCACGCTCAGAAACGAAACGTTTTAATAAATCAACATCTTTATAGTCAATGCGAGTGATGCCGTTAGCTGTGAAGAAACACACCTTACGACGTTTCGCACGTCCACCTTTGCGTCCTGCCATGTCTATTTCCCTCCATTCTTTGTTAAAACTAACAAATTTACTGTATTAGAACGGTAAATCGTCGTCGGAAATGTCGATCGGTTGACCTACATTTGAAAATGGATCGTCATTCTTCGTAAATCCAGAGTTACCTTGGTTACCTGAATTACTAGATTGACCAAATGGGTTAGAGCCTTGGTTACCGAAACCAGCTCCTGATGGTTGCTGATTAAATGAACCACGTTGCTCCCCACCGCCATTACGCGGCTCTAAAAATTGCACGCTTTCCGCAAGAACTTCTGTTACGTATACACGTTTACCATCTTGTCCCTCGTAATTACGAGTTTGAAGACGTCCATCTACGCCTGCTAAGCTACCTTTTTTCAAATAATTTGCTACGTTTTCTGCTTGTTTACGCCATATTACACAATTAATAAAGTCAGCTTCACGCTCACCTTGCTGATTGGCAAATGCGCGATTCACAGCTAACGTAAAAGTAGCTACTGCGACACCATTGGGCGTGTAACGTAAGTCAGGGTCCTTAGTTAAACGACCAACGAGGATAACACGATTCATCAATCGAACCACTCTCCCTTATATATCAATTATTTTTCTTCTTCTTTAACAACGATATGACGAAGGATGTCTTCGTTGATCTTAGCTAAACGGTCGAATTCGTTAATCGCTTCTGCGTTAGATTTCACGTTTAAGATCATGTAGAAACCTTCACGTAAGTCGTTGATTTCGTAAGCTAAACGACGCTTACCCCACTCTTTCGTGTTAATGATTTCTGCACCATTGTTTGTTAAAACACCTGCAAAACGTTCAACTAAAGCTTTTTGAGCTTCTTCTTCAACGCCAGGACGAATGATGTACATAATTTCGTACTTTCTCATTACACTTTCACCTCCTTTTGGTCTAAACGGCCCGTAATGGGCAAGGAGCAATTAATTTATAGTAATTACTCACGAGTTTAGATTATATCATAGTAAGTTATATGAATCAACTCACCAATACATAAAAAACTTGGCAAACATATAATATATTTGCCAAGCTCATATCTTTATTTTTCCTAGGAAATATTAAATTAAACGTTAAAACGGAAGTGCATAACATCTCCGTCTTTTACGATATATTCTTTTCCTTCTAAACGTACTTTTCCAGCTTCTTTTGCAGCTGTCATAGAACCGTTTGTCATTAAATCATCGTAAGAAACTGTTTCTGCACGAATAAATCCACGCTCAAAGTCTGTATGAATAACACCAGCACATTGTGGTGCCTTCATTCCTTGTTTAAATGTCCAAGCACGTACTTCTTGAACGCCAGCTGTAAAGTAAGTAGCAAGTCCTAATAGGTCATATGCTGCACGAATTAATTGATCTAAACCAGACTCTTCAATTCCTAATTCTTCAAGGAATACTTTTTTCTCTTCTTCGTCTAATTCAGCGATTTCTGATTCGATTTTTGCACATACAACGATTACTTGAGAATTTTCATTTGCTGCAAATTCTTTTACCATTTGTACGTATTTATTTTCCGAAGGATCGATAATATCGTCTTCACTTACATTCGCTACGTATAACATTTCTTTTGTTGTAAGTAAATGAAGGCCTTTAACAATCTTCATCTGCTCTTCTGTAAATTCAACAGTACGAGCTGGTTTTCCCTCTTCAAAAGCTTCTTTTAAACGAACTAAAATTTCATGCTCATATACCGCTTCTTTATCTTTTTGTCTTGCTAATTTCGCAACACGCTCGATACGCTTATCAACAGACTCTAAGTCCGCTAAAATTAGCTCTAAATTGATTGTTTCAATATCATCAATTGGATCTACTTTCCCTGAAACGTGCGTAATATTTTCGTCTTCAAAACAACGAACAACTTGGCAAATTGCATCTACTTGACGAATGTGAGATAAGAATTTATTTCCTAAACCTTCACCTTTACTAGCACCTTTTACGATACCTGCAATATCAGTAAACTCGAATACAGTCGGAACAGTCTTTTTCGGTTCTACTAATTCCGTTAATTTATTTAAACGCTCATCTGGTACTTCTACAATCCCTACGTTTGGATCAATTGTACAGAATGGATAGTTCGCAGATTCTGCTCCTGCTTGTGTAATTGCATTAAATAAAGTGGACTTCCCTACGTTAGGTAATCCAACAATCCCAGCCGTTAATCCCATATTTTTCACTCCTATGTCTCAATCTTTCATCATTATAGATAGTAACGAAAAAAATGACAAGTTTCCGCCAAACGAAAAAAAGTAACAGTTACCTACTGTAACTGTTACTCTCCCTCTATTCTTCGTGCTTCACAAGTATTTTTTTCACCTTACGATCAAACTCTCTTCGAGGAATCATTACTGAATGGTCACACCCCTCGCACTTAATGCGGATATCCATTCCCATACGAATAATTTTCCAACGATTCTCGCCACATGGATGGGCTTTCTTCATTTCCACAACATCATACAAGTTATATTCCTTTTGCTCCATTCTCCAAACTCCTCTCCATACTAAATTGCTTTTCCACTAACTAATTCTTCACGATTATATAAAACCATACGTGGATATGGAATTTCAATTCCATGTAAATCAAGACGATTTTTAATCTCTTTACGAAGTGCCCTTGCAATAACTGCATGTTGCATCGGTTCTACTTCAGCAATAACACGTAATATAACTTCTGATGCTGCTAATGTTTGCACACCTAATAATTGAGGCGTTGTTACCATTTTTTCGTACTTTGAAGGTAATTCTACTAATAAATCTTCAATAACTTGCTCTGCTTTCGCAATATCAGCCTCATATGAAATAGATACATCAACAAATGCTACACTATTACTAACTGAGTAGTTAGTAACTTGAATAATACTTCCATTTGGTAAAGTATGAATTTCACCTGTCCAACTCTTTACTTTCGTTGTACGAAGTCCAATTTCTAAAACGACTCCTTCAAATTGACCGATTTTAACATAATCGCCAACTGAAAACTGATCTTCTAACAAAATAAATAAACCTGTAATAACGTCTTTCACTAAACTTTGAGCACCAAATCCGACTGCTAAACCAATTACCCCAGCACCCGCTAATAAACCTGATGCATTAATATCAAACACACCTAAAATCGCAATTAGCATAATGAACATAACAACGTACGCTACAATATTTTCAAGTAATTTCGCTACTGTAACTGTACGACGTTCTGAAATTTGAATTGGAGAACGACTCCCCATACGAAACGCATTTCGTACAACCGCCCTTGCAATTCGCACAACAACTGCACCAATTGTTAAAATAATACATATTTTTAATGTCGCAACTCCAATATGAGCCCAACGATCAGCATCTAATAAATACTGTTTCATAGAATTAAACCACTTCGCTAATAAATCCATGTACCTCTACCTCTCTAGCTAAAATTTCTTTTTAGTTACCCTTATTATTGTATCAGAAGTCCCCTAATTGCTGAAAAAATTTTATGATTTTAATCCTATTTTATCCCCGACATCCAGGTATAAAATGGAACGAATATATATATACTAGTACTATTATTTCCGTTTTCATTCACATTTTGCAAAAATTACGCACTTATAACTTTCCATTTTCCTCACCATATAACATATATTGAAAATTTATTAAAAGGATGGGTGCTTCATGAATATTGGAAGTTTTCGCTTACCATTTTTTGAGAAAGAAACTCAAAACGTTATGCACCAAGATCTAGAAGCCTCTGAGATAATCAGTAATTTCTTACTTACCCATATTCCTATTAAAACTAATATACCACTCATTCTCGTTTGTATCGGCACAGATCGCTCTACAGGTGACGCACTCGGCCCATTAGTTGGTACAAAACTTGAACAAATAGACATCCAAAACCTCCAAGTATTCGGTACACTAGATGAGCCAGTACATGCGCTAAATTTAGAAGAGAAAATTCAGAATATACAGAAAGAATATCCTACTGCATTTATAATTGCTGTTGATGCATGTTTAGGAAAGTCCCAAAATATCGGATCAATCACTACTGGAAAGGGACCTAGTAAACCTGGAGCTGCTATGAATAAGAAATTACCTGCAGTTGGTGATTTGCACATACACGGTATCGTCAATCTAAATGGGTTTATGGAGTTTTTCGTTCTTCAAAATACAAGATTAAGTTTAGTCATGAAAATGGCTGATGTAATCGCAAAAAGTATAAAAGAGACGGATCAAAAATTATCCGCATTAAAAAAAGCAAACCATCTATAAATAATAAGATGGTTTGCTTTTTAATTTTTCTGTGCTAATAGTTCTAAAATACGATTTAAATCTTCTTTATTAAAAAATTCAATTTCGATTTTACCTTTTTCTTTTTTCGTCTCTTTAATTTTCACATCTGTGCCAAACTTTTCTCTTAAGAACGTTTCACGTTCCACGAAAAATATATTTCGCTCTTTTTTCACTTTTTTTGTTTCACGTGAAACGTGTTGATTAATCTCTTGGACGATTTTCTCTAATTGACGAACATTTAATCCTTCTTTTTCAATGCGTTTCAATAAGGACTTCAATTGTTCTTCATCTTTTATCGTAAGTAAAGTTCTCCCATGAGCCATTGAAAGTTGACCATTTGCAATCATATCTTGTACGAAAGAAGGTAGGCTTAATAACCGAGTATAATTTGCAATGTAAGGTCTGCTTTTACCAAGACGTTTCGCTAATTGTTCTTGCGTTACATTTAGCTCATTCATTAACATCTGGTATGCCATTGCCTCTTCCATAGGATTTAAATCTTCTCGTTGTAAGTTTTCTAACAACGCAAATTCCATCATTTGCTGTTCAGTTAATTGTCTTACAACCGCAGGTACTTTTTCTAAACCAGCCTCTTTTGCAGCACGAAATCGTCTTTCACCTGCAACAATTTCATATCCTTTAATACTCTTCCTAGCAATTAATGGTTGTAGAATACCGTGTTCCTTAATCGAAATTGCTAATTCCTGAATCGCCTCTTTATTAAAGTGTTTACGCGGTTGATATGGATTCGGCCTTAATTCAGTTACAAGAATCTCCTGAATTGTTTCCTCTTCTTTCACATCTAAATCAGGAAAAAACACATTAATTCCTCTTCCTAATCCTTTAGCCACCTGCAATCACTTCCTCTGCTAAATCTATATACACTTCTGCTCCTCTTGATTTAGCGTCATACTGCATAATAGGTTTCCCATGACTTGGAGCCTCGCTCAAGCGTACATTACGCGGAATAATCGAGCGATATACTTTATCCCTAAAATACTTTTTCACTTCATCTATAACTTGAATCCCTAAATTTGTACGGGCATCCAACATTGTTAACAATACACCTTGAATTGCTAAATTTTTATTTAAATGTTTTTGTACAAGTCGAACTGTATTTAATAGCTGACTTAACCCTTCTAGTGCGTAATATTCACACTGTACAGGAATAATAACAGAATCTGCTGCTGTTAATGCATTAATCGTTAATAACCCTAAAGATGGGGGACAGTCGATAATAATATAGTCATATTCATCACGAACTGGCTGTAATGCTCTTTGCAAACGTACTTCCCGGGAAATAGTCGGTACCAATTCAATTTCAGCACCAGCCAATTGAATTGTAGCGGGTAGAACATCTAAGTTTTCAGTTGCGGTTTTCTGTATAACCCCTTGAACATCTGCATCTTCCACAAGAACGTTGTAAATACATTGATCTAATTCAGATTTTTCAATTCCCACACCAGTCGTTGCATTTCCTTGAGCATCAATATCTACAAGAAGGACTTTTTTACCTACTTGCGCCAATCCAGCCCCTAAATTAACAGATGTTGTTGTTTTTCCAACACCGCCTTTTTGATTAGCAATAGCAATGATTTTTCCCATGATGTCACCTACTTTCAACCTTTCTATCTTATTCTAGTAACAATTACGTTTATTGTAACATGAAATAAAACTTTTTCTTTTACGTCCTTTATTAAACTTCAAAATTTATTTCTAAACTCCTTCTTCATTTAACAAGAAAATATAGTAAAAGAGACCTCTCCAATAGGATAAGGTCTCTAGCACGTCATTATTATTTTTTCTTTGGAATTTTAATTGTAATTTGATAGTACTCATCAAATTCTTCTTCCTCAGAATTAACATTCAAACCACTTTCAGTAACCATTTGTAAAGATTGTCTAATTGTATTCATAGCAATCCTCGTATCTCGACTTACTGCTTTTTGCTTTGCCTTACGCTTCGGTTTCGCTTCCTCTAGTAACTTCGCAATTCGTTCTTCTGTTTGCTTTACATTTAGTTGTTTCTCCACAATTTCCTGTAAAACCTTCAGTTGTAATTCCTCATTTTTTAAAGGAATGAGAGCGCGGGCATGACGTTCTGTAATGCTTTTTTCTAATAATGCACTTTTTATTTCTTCAGGCAACTTTAACAAGCGCAACTTATTTGCGATTGTAGATTGTCCTTTTCCAAGTCGTTGTGCCAATGCTTCTTGTGTTAAATTATGTAACTCAATCAGCTTTTGATATGCCACAGCTTCCTCGATTGCCGTTAGTTCCTCACGTTGCAAGTTTTCAATTAAAGCTACAGAAGCTGTCTCTGTATCATTTAAATTCTTTATAATTGCAGGAACCTTTTCCCAACCTAACTTTGTTGCCGCGCGAAAACGTCTTTCTCCAGCAATAATCTCGTACTTATCATCCTCATATTGCCTTACAACAATCGGTTGAATAAGTCCATGTGTACGAATTGTTAATGCTAACTCATCAATACGCGCATCATCAAAAACTGTTCTTGGTTGATAACGGTTAGGGGTAATATTTACTATCGGAATTTCTTGTATTTCTTCATATACCTTTTTATCTATCTCTTCATGGCTTTCGTCTTGTAATTCGAATTCGCTCTCTTTATCTCCAAAGCCAAATAAACGAGAAAACGTATTTTTCATACATATTCCACCACCTTTTAGGCCTATTGACTATTCTCCATAAAATGTTTCCTATGAAACATTTACGTTTTCATTTATATAATTTAATCTTACGTCTAATAAGATTTATTTTTCAATAGGTAATTTATTGGGTGTTCCCGGTTTGCGTGGATATTTCTTTGGTGTCTTGCGCTTTTTCTCGATTAATAAAATATTACGTTCACTCTCTTCAAATGGTAATTGGAAAGTAGACATCTCTTTCAACTCTCCGCCTAGCACCTCTAAAGCATACTTGCCATTTTCAATTTCTTCGTTTGCTGCTGCACCTTTCATTGCAATGAATGTTCCTCCAACTTTTACAAGTGGTAAACATAGCTCACTTAATACAGAAAGACGCGCAACTGCACGTGCCATTACAATATCGTATGATTCACGTACACCTTCTTTTTTCCCAAATGTTTCAGCACGATCGTGACAAAATGCAACATCACTTAATTCTAACTTTTGGGCTAAGTGATTTAAGAAATTAATACGTTTTTGCAATGAATCTACAATTGTTACTTTTAAGTGCGGGAAACAGATTTTTAAAGGAATACTTGGGAATCCAGCCCCTGCACCAACATCACAAATTGAGAATGGTTTTGAAAAATCATAATAAAAAGCAGCTGTAATGGAATCAAAAAAGTGTTTTAAATATACTTCTTCTTTTTCTGTAATAGCCGTTAAGTTCATTTTTTCATTCCACTCTACTAATGTTTCAAAGTAGATTTTGAACTGCTCTAACTGTCTAGAAGAGAGGGTGATTCCCTTCTCTTCTAGCATAGATTGAAATTGTTCTATGTTCATCTAGCAATATCTCCTTACTATTTATTGGTTCGATACGCGTGCAATTTTTCCTTGTTCTATATACACAAGTAAAATGGAAATATCCGCTGGATTTACGCCAGAAATACGTGAAGCCTGCCCCATTGAAAGTGGACGAACATCTTTCAATTTCTGTCTAGCTTCTGAAGCAAGGCTAGAAATCGCATCATAATCAATATCTACAGGGATTTTTTTACTCTCCATTTTCTTCATACGCTCTACTTGCTGTAAAGATTTTTCAATATACCCTTCATACTTAATCTGAATTTCAACTTGTTCTTTAACTTCATCACTTAATTCTACTTCACTTGGTACTAAAAGATGAATATGCTCATATGTCATCTCTGGACGACGTAATAAGTCACTTGCACGTATTCCATCTTTCAATTCACTTCCGCCAATATTGCGAATTAATTCTTGAACTTCAGGACGTGGTTTAATAATAATGCTGCTTAAACGTTCCTTTTCCTGTTCAATTTGTAATTTTTTATTTGTAAATCGCTCATAGCGCTCTTCTTTAATTAGTCCAATTTCACGACCAACTTCAGTTAAACGAAGATCAGCATTATCGTGGCGTAATAATAGACGGTATTCTGCACGAGACGTTAATAAACGATATGGTTCATTTGTACCTTTCGTTACAAGATCATCAATTAAGACGCCAATATAAGCATCCTCGCGACCTAAAACAACTTCTTTTTTACCTAAAGAACGGCATGCTGCATTAATTCCAGCCATAAGCCCTTGTCCGGCCGCCTCTTCGTAACCAGAAGTTCCATTAATTTGTCCTGCTGTATATAAATTTTTAATCTTTTTCGTTTCAAGTGTTGGCCATAGTTGTGTTGGCACAATTGCATCATATTCAATTGCATAACCTGTACGCATCATTTCAACATTTTCTAGGCCTGGAATTGTTCTAAGCATGTCACGTTGTACATCTTCTGGTAAGCTTGTGGATAAACCTTGTACATATACTTCTTGTGTATTACGCCCTTCTGGCTCTAAGAAAATTTGATGACGTGGTTTATCATTAAATCTTACTACTTTGTCTTCAATAGAAGGACAGTATCTAGGGCCTGTTCCTTTAATCATACCAGAATACATAGCTGAACGATGTAAATTTTCATCTATTAAACGGTGTGTTTCTGTACTTGTATATGTCAACCAACATGGAATTTGATCCATAATAAATTTCGTTGTTTCAAAAGAGAACGCACGTGGCTTATCATCACCTGGTTGAATTTCTGTTTTACTGTAGTCAATTGTATTACTGTTTACACGCGGAGGTGTCCCTGTTTTAAATCTAACAAGATCAAATCCAAGTTCTTCTAAATGCTCAGATAATGTAATAGACGGTTGCTGATTATTTGGACCGCTTGAATATTTTAAGTCGCCCATGATAATCTCGCCGCGTAAAAATGTTCCAGTTGTAATTACAACGGTTTTTGCTGTATATTCTGCACCAGCTTGTGTAACTACCCCTTTACATACACCTTCTTCAACGATTAAACGCTCTACCATTCCTTGGAACAACGTTAAGTTTGGTGTTTCTTCAATTGTTTTCTTTAATTCATGTTGGTAAGCGAATTTATCAGCTTGCGCTCGAAGTGCACGTACGGCTGGTCCCTTACCTGTATTTAGCATACGCATTTGAATATGAGTTTTATCAATATTACGTCCCATTTCTCCGCCTAATGCATCAATTTCACGAACAACAATCCCTTTTGCTGGTCCACCAACAGAAGGGTTACATGGCATGAATGCTACCATATCCAAATTAATTGTTAACATTAATGTTTTTGAGCCCATTCGTGCTGCCGCAAGACCAGCTTCACATCCTGCATGACCTGCACCGATTACTATGACATCGTATGAACCGGCATTGTATCCCATTGTTTATTCCTCCTAATAATCTCTATCTTTCTACAACTTCACTATATTATTTTCCTAAACAAAATTGAGAGAACAACTGGTCAATTAAGCTTTCATGCACTGTGTCCCCAGTAATTTCACCAAGTATTTCCCACGTTCTTGTTAAATCAATTTGTACCATATCAATTGGTACACCATTTTCAATCGCCTCAACTGCATCACCGATTGTTTTTCCTGCTTGTGTTAATAATCCAATATGTCTCGCATTAGAAACATATGTCATATCTGCAGAATCAATTGTTCCTTCAAAGAATAAATCAGCTATTGCCTTTTCGAGTTCATCTATTCCTTGTTCCTCAATTAAGGATGTTGTAATAACACGATTTCCCGCGGCTAACTCTGTAACACGTTCCATATCAATCGCTTGCGGTAAATCAGTCTTATTCACAATAACAATAAAGTCTTTTCCTTGTACCGCACGGAATAGATCTTCATCCTCATTTGTTAAAGCCTCGCTATAGTTGACAACAACTAATACTAAATCCGCTTGGCTCATCATTTCTTTTGAACGTTCCACACCAATTCGTTCAACAATATCTTCTGTCTCCCGAATACCGGCTGTATCTATAAGTTTAAGAGGTACACCACGCACGTTAACGTACTCTTCAATAACATCACGAGTTGTTCCTGCAATATCAGTTACAATTGCCTTTTTCTCCTGAACAAGACTATTTAATAACGATGATTTCCCAACGTTAGGTCTACCGATAATTGCTGTAGCAATACCTTCACGTAAAATTTTCCCTTGTTTTGATGTTTCTAATATTTTTTCGATTTCCGAACGAACATGCGTCGCTTTCTCAATTAAAATATTATGTGTCATCTCTTCTACATCATCGTATTCTGGATAATCTATATTTACCTCAACATGAGCTAATGTTTCTAATATTTCTTGACGCAAAAGACCAATTAATTTAGATAATCGCCCTTCCATTTGATTAATTGCTACATTCATCGCACGATCTGTTTTTGCTCGAATCAAATCCATAACAGCTTCTGCTTGTGATAAGTCGATACGTCCATTTAAAAAAGCACGTTTTGTAAATTCGCCCGGTTCTGCCAATCGTACTCCTTGTGCTAGAATAAGTTGCAATACTTTATTTACTGAAACAAGTCCACCGTGACAGTTAATTTCCACTATATTTTCACGTGTAAAAGTCCTTGGTGCGCGCATAATAGACACCATAACTTCTTCAATAACTTGATTTGTATCTAAATCAACAATATGACCATAATGAATAGTGTGAGAAGGAACCTCTGTTAAATCCTTCCCCTTAAAAATACGATCAACTTTCTCAACCGCATCATCCCCACTTACTCGAACAATGGCAATTGCACCCTCTCCAAGCGCTGTGGAAATCGCAGCAATTGTATCAAATTCCATGTCCTTTCACCTCACTTGCTTATTTATCTCTATTTCAACATGATTATTTCTTTCACTAAATTATTAGGATACCATAACGAACCTATCTACAAAAGAAGAATAACTCATTTTATTATATCCCCATGTAAAAAACACTAAACTTATTCACAGTGGATAAGTTTAGTGTTTTTTAGTTATCCACATCTATTTTCCGCTCAAAAAAACCGGCACTCATTTGAGCAACCGGTCATTTAGGAGATATTACAACATGCCGATGTGGTTCATTTCCTTCAGAAGTTGTATTGATACCTTGATGATTTGATAATGCCTGATGAATAATTTTTCGTTCAAAAGATGGCATCGGTTCTAAAATAACTCTTTTTTTCGTATTAAATACTTGTTTCGCTAATCGATAAGAAAGTGATTCTAACGTACTTTTTCTTTTACTACGATAATTTTCAGCATCTAGTGTAATACCGATATATTGCTTCGTGTTACGATTCGCGACAAGTTTTGTTAAATACTGTAAAGAGTTCAATGTATTACCTCTTTTCCCAATTAAAACACCTACATTATCACCAGAAATTGTGAATTCGATTTCGCGTCCTTTTACAATTTTACTAATCTCGACTTCCACACCCATATCGTGAATAACATTTCTTAAATATTCTTCACATTCTTGAATTGGATCTTTCTTCAATACAACTTCTACTACTGCAGGGCGATTCCCAAATAAACCTAAGAATCCCCTTTTACCCTCATCGACAATATTTATATCTACTCGATCTTTTGATGTATTTAATTGCCTTAAAGCATCCTCTACTGCCAGCTCGACTGTTTGTCCTTTAGCAGTAATTACACTCACTTGCTTGAGCCTCCAGCTTTACCAGCCTTACTAGCCTTAATCTCTGGCCCTTTAATAAAGTACATTTGAGCAATACCAAAGATATTACCAACAACCCAGTAAAGTGATAATGCAGCTGGGAAGTTAATTGCAAAGATTAAAATCATAATCGGCATAAGCCAAAGCATCATTGCCATTTGTGGATTTTGACCAGCTGTTCCTGCCATTGCAAGCTTTTGCTGAATAAATGTCGTAATTGCTGCAACGACTGGTAAGATATAGAACGGGTCTGCATGTCCTAAATCGAACCATAAGAAACTATGTTGTTTAATTTCAGCTGTTCTCATAATCGCATGATAAAACGCGAATAAAATAGGCATCTGAACAAATATCGGTAAACATCCTGCCAATGGATTTACACCATTCTTTTGATATAACTGCATCATTTCTTGTTGTAGTTTTTGCTGTGTTGCTTGATCTTTAGAACTATATTTCTCTTTTAACTTCACCATTTCTGGTTGTAACGCTTGCATTGCCTTTGTACTCTTTGTTTGTTTAATCATTAATGGTAATAATGCAAAACGAATGATAAGAGTTGTAATAACAATTGCTAAACCGTAATTACTGTTAAATAAGTCGGCAAAATACGTGATTAACTGAGAAAGCGGATATACGAAATATTCATTCCAAATCCCAGTACTTTTCGATGTAATCGGCTGACCCGTTTCACTACAACCGGTGGCAATCGCCATTAATGCAACGACCATGGCTAGTAAACCTAATTTCTTTTTCAAAGCCTACTCCTCCTTGTATCGGTATGTATATAGTGTAATTCATTTCCTTACGCTACTTTTTTATTCTTTTCATACCAGAGCGTTTAAAGACATGAATTAAGCTTTTCTTTACTTCTTCATATGTCATCTCTGCACAAGGCTTCCTTGCTATTATAACAAAATCTTTTCCAGAATCTATCTCATCTTTTAACTCTGTAATAGCCTGACGGACCATGCGCTTAATTCGATTACGAACTACTGCATTTCCTATTTTCTTGCTAACAGAAAGGCCGATGCGAAAGTTTGGCTGTTCTTCTTTATCTAATTGGTATACAACAAACTGACGATTTGCATTTGATTTTCCTTTTTGAAAAACCGCCTGGAATTCATCATTCTTCTTTATACGATGTTTTTTCTTCATATCAATTGACACTCCTGTATTTCATCAGCGGAAATTCACTATTATTAGAAAAAAAGACCACTGAACGATCAGTGGTCTACGCAGATAATACTTTTCTTCCTTTACGACGACGAGCTGCTAGCACTTTACGTCCGTTCGCTGTGCTCATACGGCTGCGGAAACCATGTACTTTGCTGCGCTTACGTTTATTTGGTTGGTAAGTTCTTTTCATTATATGACACCTCCCTGAGGAATATCTGTTAAAGACAGTCCTATAAATTATAGTTAATTAACTAGGAAAATGTCAATGGTTCTAGAAATTTTCATCAAATATTCATTTTGAACCTATTCACATACTTTTTCACAGCACCTATATTTCCTTGTGGATAAATATTTTTTCGCGTTTTTTATATCCACAAACTTTTTTCACACTTTTACACAGTATATCGTGTTGTGGACAAGTTTATTCCACAAGGTATTGATTTTGTGGATAACTTTCTTAAATTCATTGCTATAGCCACTTTTTTTTGATATTATAGTTGTGTTTTCACTTTGAATAAGTTTTCCACATCTTTATCTTATCCACAATTTGTGTATAACATGTGGACAGTTTTAATCACATGTGGGTAAATAGTTGTCCACATTTGCTTTTTTTGTCGAAAACCCTATCTCATATACAAACGACGTTTTTAGGTTTTAAAATACGTTTCGTATAAATATACATTTTATATTTATTAGGTTGTACATTTGTTGCGCAACCTTATTCTTTTACCAACTTAGTAAAGGAGGGACACCTTTGGAAAATATCTCTGATTTATGGAATAGTGCCTTAAAAGAATTAGAAAAAAAGGTAAGCAAGCCTAGTTATGAGACATGGTTAAAATCCACAACCGCTCATAACTTGAAGAAAGACGTATTAACGATTACAGCTCCGAATGAATTTGCTCGTGACTGGCTAGAATCTCATTACTCCGAACTAATTTCAGAAACACTATACGATTTAACAGGGGCAAAATTAGCAATTCGCTTTATTATTCCCCAAAGTCAAGCTGAAGAGGACATTGATCTGCCTCCAGTTAAGCCGAATCCAGCACAAGATGATTCAGCTCATTTACCACAGAGCATGTTAAATCCAAAATATACATTCGATACATTTGTTATTGGCTCTGGTAACCGTTTTGCCCATGCAGCTTCATTAGCTGTAGCTGAGGCGCCAGCTAAAGCGTATAATCCACTCTTTATTTACGGAGGAGTTGGACTTGGAAAGACACATTTAATGCATGCAATTGGTCATTATGTAATTGAACATAATCCAAATGCAAAAGTTGTATATTTATCATCAGAAAAATTCACAAATGAATTTATTAACTCTATTCGTGATAATAAAGCTGTTGATTTTCGTAATAAATATCGCAACGTAGATGTTTTATTGATAGATGATATTCAATTTCTTGCTGGAAAAGAACAGACTCAAGAAGAGTTTTTCCATACATTTAATGCATTACACGAAGAAAGTAAACAAATTGTAATTTCTAGTGACCGACCACCAAAAGAAATTCCAACTTTAGAAGATCGTCTTCGTTCCCGCTTTGAATGGGGACTTATTACAGACATTACGCCGCCAGATTTAGAGACACGAATTGCGATTTTACGCAAAAAAGCAAAAGCTGAAGGGCTTGATATACCAAATGAAGTTATGCTTTATATCGCAAATCAAATTGATTCAAATATTCGTGAATTAGAAGGTGCACTTATCCGAGTTGTAGCTTATTCATCTTTAATTAATAAAGATATTAATGCTGATTTAGCAGCTGAAGCACTTAAAGATATTATTCCAAATTCTAAGCCGAAAATTATCTCTATTTATGATATTCAAAAAGCTGTCGGGGACGTTTATCAAGTGAAATTAGAAGATTTTAAAGCGAAAAAACGTACAAAATCAGTTGCGTTTCCTCGCCAAATTGCAATGTATTTATCGCGCGAGCTTACAGATTCCTCTTTACCAAAAATAGGTGAAGAATTTGGTGGACGTGATCATACAACAGTTATCCATGCCCATGAAAAAATCTCTAAACTACTAAAAACCGATACGCAATTACAAAAGCAAGTTGAAGAAATTAATGGTATTTTAAAGTAGTAGCTGAATAGTGTGAATAACTTACCTTGTTTTACGCACAGTCTATCCACATGTAGATAGACTGTTTTTACATCCTTTAGCGGAGTTATCCACATATCCACAAGCCCTATTACTATTACTACTATTTTTTATCTTTATTAATTAAATAAAATCTTATACTTACCGGAGGTTTTTCTTTATGCGTTTTACAATACAAAAAGACTATCTTGTAAGAGGTGTACAAGATGTAATGAAGGCAGTTTCTTCTCGTACAACAATCCCAATTCTTACGGGAATTAAAGTTGTAGCGACTGAAGAAGGAGTTACATTAACAGGAAGCGATGCTGATATTTCTATTGAATCGTTTATTCCAGTCGAAGAAGCTGGAAAAGAAATCGTAGAAATAACTCAATCAGGAAGCATTGTTTTACAGGCAAAATATTTTAGTGAGATTGTAAAAAAACTACCTAAAGACACTGTCGAAATTTCTGTAGAAAATCATTTTATGACAAAAATAAAATCTGGAAAATCAGAGTTTAACTTAAATGGTTTAGATTCTGCAGAATATCCGTTATTGCCACAGATTGAAGAACATCATGTATTTAAGATACCAACAGATTTACTTAAACATATGATCAGACAAACTGTATTTGCAGTTTCTACTTCTGAAACAAGACCAATCTTGACAGGTGTAAACTGGAAGGTATATAACAGCGAGTTAACTTGTATTGCAACAGATAGTCATAGGCTGGCACTTCGAAAAGCAAAAATTGAAGGACATAATATTGCAGATGAATTCCAAGCTAATGTTGTTATTCCAGGTAAGAGCTTAAATGAATTAAGTAAAATTTTAGATGAGTCTGAAGAAATGGTAGATATCGTTATTACGGAGTATCAAGTATTATTCCGTACAAAACATTTATTATTCTTCTCAAGATTGTTAGAAGGGAATTATCCTGATACGACACGTTTAATTCCGGCAGAGAGTAAAACGGATATTTTTGTGAATACAAAAGAATTCCTACAAGCAATTGATCGTGCTTCACTATTAGCAAGAGATGGCCGCAATAACGTTGTTAAATTATCAACTTTAGAGCAAGAAATGCTAGAGATTTCTTCGAATTCACCAGAAATCGGAAAAGTTGTCGAAGAAGTACAATGCGAAAAAGTAGATGGAGAAGAGTTAAAAATATCTTTTAGTGCAAAATATATGATGGATGCATTGAAAGCTTTGGATAGTACAGAGATTAAAGTTAGCTTTACTGGGGCGATGAGACCGTTCTTAATTCGTACAGTAAATGATGATTCAATTATTCAATTAATTTTACCGGTTCGTACTTACTAGGTAAGGAATAAGGGTTGCTAGTTTAAAGATGCTAGTGGCCCTTATTTGATTTTTGGGTATTACTTTCCTAATGCTAGTTTATTTAGTACAATGAAAGAATGAACACTTTCAGAAAGTGAGCGATTTTATGAAACGTATTAAAATTTCAACGGAGTATATTACACTAGGACAATTTTTAAAGTTAGCTGATGTAATTGATACAGGTGGCGCTGTAAAATGGTTTTTACAAGAATATGAAGTGTACGTGAACAACGAACTTGAAAATAGAAGAGGTCGCAAACTATATGCGAATGATGTTATTGAAATTCCAGGAAGCGGAACTTTCCAAGTTCAGGCATAAAGGGGGAGCCCTTTGTTTATTTCAGAAATACAATTAAAAAACTATCGCAATTATGAAAAATTAGAGCTTTCCTTTGAAGATAAGGTAAATGTAATTATCGGCGAAAATGCGCAAGGGAAAACAAATTTGATGGAAGCTATTTATGTTTTAGCGATGGCGAAATCTCATAGAACCTCTAATGATCGCGAACTTATCCGCTGGGATGAAGATTTTGGTCAAATAAAAGGGAAATTACAAAAAAGAAACAGTTCTTTGTCTTTGGAATTAAATATTTCGAAAAAAGGTAAAAAGGCAAAATTAAATCAACTTGAACAACAAAAGTTAAGTCAATATATTGGCGTGATGAACGTTGTCATGTTTGCCCCAGAAGATTTAAATCTTGTAAAAGGAAGCCCTCAAGTAAGAAGACGCTTTTTAGATATGGAATTAGGACAAATAGCTCCTGTATATTTGTATGAATTAAGTCAATATCAAAAGGTGCTCACGCAACGAAATCACTTGTTGAAAAAAATGCAAGGGAATAGTAAGAATGAGGAAACGATGTTGGATGTATTTACACTTCAACTAATTGAGCATGGTGCGAAAATACTGCAAAAACGTTTTGAATTTTTGCATTTGCTACAGGAATGGGCAGCTCCAATTCATCGAGGTATAAGCCGTGGATTAGAAGAGTTAGAAATTGTCTATAAACCAAGTGTAGATGTATCAGAATCAATGGATTTGTCGAAAATAAAAGAAGTATACTATGAAAGTTTTCAATCTGTGAAACAACGTGAAATTTTCCGTGGTACGACTTTGATTGGTCCTCATCGTGACGATTTACAATTCTTCGTTAATAGTAAAAATGTTCAAGTCTTTGGTTCGCAAGGACAACAACGAACGACCGCACTATCCCTAAAATTAGCTGAAATTGAATTGATTTATTCAGAGGTTAAAGAATATCCAATCCTTTTGTTGGATGATGTTTTATCAGAATTAGATGATTATCGTCAATCACATCTTTTAAATACAATTCAAGGAAAAGTGCAAACATTTGTTACAACGACGAGTGTCGACGGAATTGAACACGAAACATTAAAAGAAGCGAAAACAATTCATGTAACGAACGGCACTGTAGATTGTGAAATAGATAGGGAATAACCCCTGTTTAAATGGAAAAGTAGGTGATCTTTGTGTCAATGGAACAAAAGCAAATGCAAGAAAATGCATATGATGAAAGTCAGATACAGGTGCTTGAAGGACTAGAGGCAGTTCGGAAACGCCCTGGTATGTATATTGGATCTACAAGTGGAAAAGGGCTTCACCATCTTGTTTGGGAAATCGTAGATAATAGTATTGATGAAGCACTTGCAGGTTATTGTGATGAAATTAATGTTAGTATCGAAGAAGATAATAGTATTCGTGTAACGGATAATGGGCGTGGTATTCCGGTTGGTATACAAGAAAAAATGGGACGTCCAGCTGTAGAAGTTATTATGACTGTTCTCCACGCCGGTGGTAAATTTGGCGGTGGCGGTTATAAAGTTTCTGGTGGTTTACATGGTGTTGGGGCATCGGTTGTAAATGCTCTATCAACAGAATTAGAAGTATTTGTACATCGTGAAGGTAAAATCCATTACCAAAAATATGAAAGAGGTATTCCGGTTGCGGATTTAAAAGTCATTGGTGACACAGATCAAACAGGAACAATAACTCGATTTAAACCAGATCCGGAAATTTTCCAAGAAACAACAGTATACGATTTTGATACGCTAGCAACTCGTATGCGTGAATTAGCGTTTTTAAATCGTAATATTAAATTAACAATTGAAGATAAACGTGAACATAAGCAAAAGAAAGAATTCCATTACGAAGGTGGAATTAAATCATACGTTGAGCATTTAAATCGCTCAAAACAACCGATTCATGAAGAGCCTGTGTACGTAGAAGGTTCAAAAGATGGTATTCAGGTTGAGGTTTCTCTTCAATATAACGAAGGATACACAAATAATATTTACTCATTTACGAATAACATCCATACGTATGAAGGTGGTACACATGAGGTAGGTTTTAAAACAGCTTTAACTCGTGTAATCAACGACTATGGTCGTAAAAATAGCATTTTAAAAGATGCGGACAGTAATTTAACTGGTGAGGATGTTCGTGAAGGTTTAACAGCAATTGTATCAATCAAGCATCCAAATCCACAATTTGAAGGACAAACGAAGACAAAACTTGGGAATAGTGAAGCGAGAACAATTACAGAGTCTGTATTCTCAGAGGCATTTGAAAAGTTCTTACTAGAAAATCCTAATGTAGCGCGAAAAATTGTAGAAAAAGGTACGATGGCTGCACGTGCACGTGTAGCTGCGAAAAAAGCGCGTGAATTGACACGTCGAAAGAGTGCGTTAGAAGTTTCAAGTTTACCTGGTAAATTAGCTGATTGCTCTTCGAAAGATCCAGCAATTAGTGAAATTTACATCGTAGAGGGTGACTCTGCGGGTGGATCTGCAAAACAAGGACGCGATCGTCATTTCCAAGCAATTTTACCGCTGAAGGGTAAAATTATTAATGTGGAAAAGGCGCGCTTAGATAAGATTTTATCAAATGATGAAGTTCGTACAATTATTACGGCAATCGGTACAAATATTGGTGGAGACTTCGATATTGAAAAAGCACGCTATCATAAAGTTATTATTATGACCGATGCCGATGTTGATGGTGCACATATTCGTACCCTATTATTAACGTTCTTCTATCGTTATATGCGTCAAATAATTGAGTGTGGTTATATCTATATTGCACAGCCGCCATTGTTTAAAATACAACAAGGTAAAAAAATTCAATATGCTTACAACGATAAGGAACTTGAAAAAATCTTAGCTGAGCTACCAGCCCAGCCGAAACCAGGAATTCAACGTTATAAAGGTCTTGGGGAGATGAATCCAACTCAGCTATGGGAGACGACAATGGATCCAGAAGTACGTTCATTACTTCAAGTTTCCCTTCAAGATGCAATTGAAGCAGACGAAACATTTGAAATTTTAATGGGAGATAAAGTAGAGCCACGTCGTAACTTTATCCAAGAGAATGCAAAATACGTGAAGAACCTTGATATTTAAATGAGTAATGACAGGAATCTAAGTATTCCTGTCTTCTACATATAAATCAATGTATGTGTAACGGAAATGTAAGAGGAGGTGCTCGTTGATGTCAGACAATCAACAACAAGCACGAATTCGAGAAATTAATATTAGTCATGAAATGCGTACCTCATTTTTAGATTACGCAATGAGTGTTATCGTATCTCGTGCATTACCAGATGTTCGTGATGGATTAAAACCTGTGCATCGTAGGGTTTTATATGCGATGAATGATTTAGGAATTACAGCTGATAAAGCGTATAAGAAATCAGCACGTATTGTCGGTGAAGTAATCGGTAAGTATCACCCTCATGGTGATTCAGCCGTTTATGAAACAATGGTACGTATGGCGCAAGATTTTAGTCAACGTTATATGCTTGTAGATGGGCATGGTAACTTCGGTTCTGTAGATGGAGATTCAGCAGCTGCAATGCGTTATACAGAGGCAAGAATGTCTAAGATTTCTATGGAATTAATACGTGATATTTCAAAAAATACAATTGATTATCAAGATAACTATGATGGTTCCGAAAGAGAACCGATAGTACTACCAGCGCGTTTCCCTAATTTATTAGTAAACGGTACAACAGGTATTGCTGTTGGTATGGCAACAAATATACCGCCGCATCAGCTTGGCGAAGTAATTGATGGTGTGCTGGCATTAAGTCATAATCCTGATATTACTATCGCGGAATTAATGGAATACATTCCAGGTCCAGACTTTCCGACGGCAGGTTTAATTTTAGGAAGAAGTGGAATTCGAAGAGCTTATGAAACAGGTCGCGGTTCCATTATGCTTCGTGCTAAGGTTGAAATTGAAGAGAAGTCAAACGGTAAACAATCTATTATCGTAACTGAACTACCTTATCAAGTTAATAAGGCACGATTAATTGAAAAAATCGCAGAATTAGTTCGCGATAAGAAAATTGAAGGTATTACAGATTTACGTGATGAATCAGATCGTAATGGTATGCGTATTGTCATGGAAGTACGTCGTGATGCTAATGCAAACGTACTATTAAACAATCTATATAAACATACAGCGCTTCAAACAAGTTTCGGTATTAATATGTTGTCTCTTGTAAATGGGGAGCCACAAGTACTAAATTTAAAACAAAATCTATATCATTATTTAGAGCATCAGAAGGTAGTAATTCGTAGACGTACTGCTTATGAATTAGAAAAAGCAGAAGCACGTGCTCATATTTTAGAAGGATTACGAATTGCTTTAGATCATCTTGATGAAGTTATTACGTTAATTCGTAGTTCAAAAACGGCAGATATTGCAAAGCAAGGCTTAATGGAACGTTTTGGTTTAAGTGAGAAACAAGCGCAAGCGATTTTAGATATGCGTCTGCAACGCTTAACTGGATTAGAACGTGAAAAAATTGAGCAAGAATATCAAGACTTAATGAAGTTAATTGCTGAATTAAAAGCGATTTTAGCAGATGAAGAAAAAGTTCTTGAGATTATTCGTGAAGAATTAACAGAAGTAAAAGAGCGTTTCAATGATAAGAGACGAACAGAAATTACAATTGGCGGTATGGAATTTATTGAAGATGAAGATTTAATTCCTGAACAAAACATTGCGATTACGTTAACTCATAACGGTTATATTAAGAGGTTACCGGCTTCTACGTACAAAACACAGAACCGTGGGGGACGTGGTGTGCAAGGAATGGGTACGAATGATGATGACTTTGTTGAACATTTATTAACAACGTCTACTCATGATCATATTTTATTCTTTACAAACAAGGGTAAAGTATACCGTACGAAAGGATATGAAATTCCAGAGTATAGTCGTACTGCAAAAGGACTACCAATTATTAACCTATTAGGGGTAGATAAGGGTGAGTGGATTAACGCTATTATTCCGATTCGTGAATTTGGTGACGATCAGTTCTTATTCTTTACGACAAAACAAGGGGTTTCTAAGAGAACACCACTTTCATCATTTGCAAATATACGTACAAATGGTTTAATTGCAATTTCTCTTCGTGAAGAGGATGAAGTAATATCTGTACGTTTAACATCGGGTGATAAGGATATTATTGTCGGGACAAGTAACGGTATGCTAATTCGTTTCAATGAACAAGATGTTCGTTCTATGGGACGTAATGCTGCAGGTGTTAAAGCTATTACGTTGGGCGATGAAGACCAAGTTGTAGGTATGGAAATTGTCGAAGAGGATGTAAATGTTCTAATTGTAACGAAAAATGGTTACGGAAAGCGTACACCGATTGATGAATACCGTCTGCAAAGTCGCGGTGGTAAAGGTCTGAAAACTTGTAACATTACAGATAAGAACGGTAAATTAGTAGCTGTTAAGTCTGTTACAGGTGAAGAAGATATTATGTTAATTACAGCGGCAGGCGTTATTATTCGTATGCCAGTTGATCAAATCTCTCAAATGGGACGTAATACACAAGGTGTTCGTCTAATTCGATTAGAGGAAGACCAAGAGGTAGCGACGGTAGCAAAAGCACAAAAAGATGAAGAGGAAGAAACGAGTGAAGAGGTTTCTTCAGAAGAATAAGAGAGGGGATTTTCCCTCTCTTTATTTTTTTATAATAATACTTGCATAGGGAAGAGAAAGCCTATATAATAGGCAGAGTCAGCAAATGAGAGATACAACTTATCGAAAAAACTTGTTGACGAAAATAATATACTATGATAT
>NZ_JBUXJL010000008.1:0-210439 GCF_056158125.1 Bacillus sp. EB V-12
GTTTATTTTTATTTACCGAATGCTATAATCCGTAAATTTAATAAAGCTACAGACGAAAAAAGAATGAAGTAGAGACTCTTTAAAATAATAGTAATGATTTTTTGTGTTCCTGATTTTCCTAATGTCGCTAAAGTAATACTTAAAATAGGACACATTATTTCTATCATAAGTATATATTTTAAATAATGAGATGCTATAAATAAGTATTTAATAATTACAGAAATTACTGCAATAGAGAAAAATAAATAGGATAATAGCATAGTTCTTTCTTTAACAGTTATCCTCCTTAGAAATTAAATCGTTATAATAATACAAGAGTGTATATATTTTGATTAAAAACATACTGAAGTGCTATTTAAACGATAAATACATAAAATAGATCTCTAGAAATATATATTCTAATTCCCTTTTCTTCTTGTATATAGTTGCAATTCTTCTTTTGAATATAACTAAAACACGAACGTTATTGACTGCTAATAAAAAAACATTCGATTATTTATTGACATTGTTTATGAAATATTGTTAATATAGCCATAGAAACAATAATATAAGACCTCATATAATCGCGGGGATATGGCCTGCAAGTCTCTACCTAACGACCGTTATTCGTTAGACTATGAGGGAAAGTCACTCGGTATTTTTCTATTCACAAGGGATACGTATGCCTGAGTAGAGCGCTTTCTCTCATAGTAAAAGAGAAACTGTTCTATTTCAGGCTTTTTTTATTTGAATCGGGGGGATTCTAATATGAAATCACTAGTTGGAGTCATAATGGGAAGTACGTCAGACTGGGAAACAATGAAATATGCTTGTGACATTTTAGATGAATTAAATATACCGTATGAGAAAAAAGTTGTATCCGCTCATCGGACTCCGGATTATATGTTTGAATATGCAGAGACGGCTCGTGAACGTGGATTGAAAGTTATTATTGCTGGAGCTGGTGGAGCAGCACATTTACCAGGAATGGTTGCAGCGAAGACAAATCTTCCTGTAATTGGAGTTCCAGTTCAATCAAAAGCATTAAACGGCTTAGATTCATTATTATCCATCGCCCAAATGCCAGGAGGTGTTCCAGTTGCAACTGTTGCAATTGGTAAAGCCGGTTCAACGAATGCTGGATTACTTGCCGCACAAATACTTGGATCATTTCATGATGATATACATGATGCATTAGAATTGAGACGAGAAGCGATTGAAAAAGATGTGCGTGAAGGTAGTGAGCTAGTATGACGAGAATCATTTTACCTGGAAAAACAATCGGTATTATTGGAGGCGGCCAGCTAGGAAGAATGATGGCATTGGCAGCTAAGGAGATGGGATATAAAATTGCTGTTTTAGATCCTACAAAGCATTCGCCATGTGCACAAGTTGCTGATATTGAAATTGTTGCACCATATGATGATTTAAAAGCAATTCAGCATTTAGCAGAGATAAGTGATGTTGTCACATATGAATTTGAGAATATTGATTATAGATGTTTACAATGGCTTGAAAAACATGCGTACTTACCACAAGGTAGTCAGTTGTTAAATACAACGCAAAATCGTTTTACAGAAAAGAATGCGATTGAGAAGGCTGGGTTACCAGTAGCAACGTATAGATTAGTTCAAAATCAAGATCAGCTTACAGAAGCAATTGCTGGGTTATCATTCCCTTCCGTCTTAAAAACGACGACAGGTGGATATGATGGGAAAGGGCAAGTTGTTTTAAGAAGTGAAGCTGATGTTGAGGCAGCAAGAAATCTTGTGGATAAAGCAGAATGTATTTTAGAGAAATGGGTGCCTTTTGAAAAAGAAGTATCAGTTATTGTGATTCGTAGTGTAAGTGGTGAAACAAAAGTGTTTCCAGTAGCAGAAAATATTCATGTAAATAACATTTTACATGAATCTATCGTTCCAGCTCGCATTACAGAAGAGCTTTCTCAAAAAGCAATTGCGTATGCAAAGGTACTTGCGGATGAATTAGAACTTGTGGGAACACTAGCTGTAGAGATGTTTGCTACAGATAATGGTGAGATTTATATTAATGAATTAGCGCCAAGACCTCACAATTCAGGACACTATACACAGGATGCATGTGAAACGAGTCAATTTGGTCAACATATTCGAGCAATCTGTAATTTACCTCTAGGAGAAACAAATTTGTTAAAACCAGTTGTCATGGTAAACATTTTAGGCGAACATATAGAAGGGGTCCTAAGACAAGTGAATAGATTAACCGGGTGCTATTTACACTTGTATGGAAAAGAAGAAGCAAAAGCACAGCGAAAAATGGGGCATGTTAATATTTTAAATGATAATATTGAAGTCGCTCTAGAAAAAGCAAAGAGTTTGCATATTTGGGACCATCAAGAACAACTGTTGGAGGGAAAAAGATGATTAGTCGTTATACACGCCCTGAAATGGGTGCGATTTGGACGGAAGAGAACAAATTTAAAGCGTGGTTAGAAGTTGAGATTTTAGCTTGTGAAGCATGGGCTGAGCTTGGCGATATTCCAAAAGAAGATGTTAAAAAAATTCGTGAACATGCATCA
The DNA here is from genome assembly GCF_056158125.1 of Bacillus sp. EB V-12. Classification (NCBI taxonomy): domain Bacteria; kingdom Bacillati; phylum Bacillota; class Bacilli; order Caryophanales; family Bacillaceae; genus Bacillus; species Bacillus sp. EB V-12. The sequence goes on from NZ_JBUXJL010000008.1 coordinate 2,537, forward strand.
TTTGATATTGATCGTATTTATGAAATTGAAAAAGAAACACGTCATGACGTAGTTGCATTCACTCGTGCTGTATCAGAAACGCCAGCATTAGGCGAAGAACGTAAATGGGTTCATTACGGTTTAACATCTACAGATGTAGTAGATACAGCATTATCTTACATCTTAAAACAAGCGAATGAAATTATATTAAAAGACTTAGAGAACTTTGTAAGCATTTTAGCTAACAAAGCGAAAGAGCATAAATACACAATCATGATGGGAAGAACACACGGTGTTCATGCAGAACCAACGACATTTGGTTTAAAACTTGGTCTTTGGTATGAAGAGATGAAACGTAACGTAGAGCGTTTCAAACAAGCTGCTGATACAGTTCGTGTTGGTAAACTATCTGGTGCGGTTGGTACATATGCAAATATCGATCCATTCGTAGAAAAATATGTTTGTGAAAATTTAGGATTAGAAGCAGCACCAATTTCAACACAAACATTGCAACGTGATCGTCACGCACACTACATGTCAACACTTGCACTAATTGCAACATCTATCGAAAAGATGGCAGTTGAGATTCGTGGTTTACAAAAGAGTGAAACACGTGAAGTTGAAGAAGCTTTCGCAAAAGGTCAAAAGGGTTCTTCTGCAATGCCACATAAACGTAATCCAATTGGTTCTGAAAATATGACTGGTTTAGCTCGTGTTATCCGCGGTTATATGATGACAGCTTACGAAAATGTTCCATTATGGCATGAGCGTGACATTTCTCACTCTTCGGCAGAACGCGTAATTTTACCAGATGCTACAATCGCATTAAATTACATGTTAAATCGCTTTGGTAATATCGTTAAAAACTTAACTGTATACCCAGAGAATATGAAACGTAATATGACAAGAACATACGGCTTAATTTATTCTCAGCGCGTAATGCTTACACTAATCGACAAAGGTATGGTACGTGAAGAAGCTTATGATATCGTACAGCCTAAAGCGATGGAAGCTTGGGAAACACAAGTACAATTTAAAGAGCTTGTAGAAGCTGATGAGCGTATTACAAGCAAGTTAACACAAGAAGAGATTAATGAATGCTTCAACTATGAGCATCATATGCAACACGTTGATACAATCTTTGAACGCCTTGGATTAAACGAAGCGTAAAATTTCATATGGCACAGAATAGAGTCATTCTGTGCCATTCTTTATAAAAATATTATTCACATTTTTCAAACTACAGGGGGCTTGCGAAATGCAAAAGCTAGAATTGCTGTATGAAGGTAAGGCAAAAAGAATTTATCGTACAGAATCAGCAGATATGGTTTGGGTAGAGTACAAAGATAGTGCGACTGCTTTCAATGGGGAGAAAAAAGAGACGATTACAGGAAAAGGTCGTTTGAACAATGAAATTACAACTTTATTGTTCAGAAAGTTACAAGAAGTGGGAATTAAAACACATTTTGTTGAGAAGTTATCTGAAACAGAACAACTTGTTAAAAAAGTGAGTATTATTCCTTTAGAAGTTGTCACAAGAAATGTAATTGCAGGAAGTCTTTCAAAACGATTAGGAATGGAAGAGGGAACTGTACTTGCAGAACCAATCGTAGAATTTTACTTCAAAGATGATGATTTAGGAGATCCGCTTGTAACGGAAGATCATATTCGTGTATTAAACGTTGCATCGCCAGAGCAAGTAAGTGTATTACGAGATATGGCTCTACAAATCAATCAAGTGTTGATTGATCATTTCGCAAGCTGTCGTGTAAGATTAGTAGATTTCAAATTAGAGTTTGGTGTAACGGAAGAAGGAGAAATCATTTTAGCGGATGAAATTTCACCAGATACTTGCCGTTTATGGGATGAAACGAGCAATGAAAAGTTTGATAAAGATGTATTCCGTCGTGATCTTGGAAATTTAACAGATGCTTATGAAGAGATTTTAAAACGTTTAGGGGGATTTTCACATGTATAAAGTTAAGGTATATGTAACATTAAGAGAAAGCGTATTAGATCCACAAGGAACAGCAGTAAAAGGAGCACTTCATAGTCTTTCATTCACAGAAGTACAAGACGTTCGAATCGGAAAGTACATGGAACTAACAATTGATAAATCTGTATCTGATTTAGATAGCAAGGTAAAAGAAATGTGTGAAAAACTATTAGCGAACGTTGTAATGGAAGACTTCCGTTATGAAGTTGAGGAGGTTGTCGCACAGTGAAATTTGCCGTAATAGTATTTCCGGGTTCGAACTGTGATGTCGATATGTTCCATGCAATTAAAGATGAGCTTGGCGAAGAAGTAGATTACGTTTGGCACGATACAGAGAATTTAGATGAATATGACGCAATTCTACTACCAGGTGGATTTTCTTATGGTGACTACTTACGCTGCGGTGCTATCTCTCGCTTTGCTAATGCAATGAAAGCAGTGCAAAAAGCTGCTGAGCAAGGAAAGCCGATTTTAGGTGTATGTAATGGATTCCAGATTCTTGTTGAATCAGGATTACTACCAGGAGCGTTAATAAGAAACGAAAACTTAAAATTTATGTGTCGCACTGTTCAGTTACGTGTTGAAAATAATGAAACGATGTTTACATCACAATATGAAAAAGATGAAATAATTAATATTCCAATCGCGCATGGTGAGGGGAATTACTATTGTGATGAAGCGACTCTTAAACAATTAGAAGAGAACAATCAAATCGCATTCCGTTACGTAGAAAACCCTAACGGTAGCGTTTCAGATATTGCTGGTATTGTAAATGAAAAAGGAAATGTACTTGGTATGATGCCGCACCCAGAGCGTGCTGTAGATGAATTACTTGGCGGTGCTGAAGGGTTAAAAGTCTTTCAATCTATCTTAAAACAGTGGAGGGAAACATATGTCGTTAATGCTTGAACCAAATCCAACACAAATTAAAGAAGAGCGTATATATGCGGAAATGGGGCTAACAGACGAAGAGTTTGCCATGGTTGAAAAGATTTTAGGTCGTCTGCCAAATTATACAGAAACAGGGTTATTCTCTGTAATGTGGTCTGAACATTGTAGTTATAAAAATTCAAAACCAGTTCTTCGTAAGTTTCCAACTACAGGTGAGCGCGTTCTGCAAGGACCTGGAGAAGGTGCTGGAATTGTAGATATCGGTGATAATCAAGCAGTTGTATTTAAAATGGAAAGTCATAACCATCCTTCAGCTATTGAACCATATCAAGGAGCTGCAACAGGTGTTGGTGGTATTATTCGTGACGTATTCTCTATGGGAGCACGCCCGGTAGCTCTATTAAACTCACTTCGTTTCGGTGAATTACAGTCACCACGTGTGAAATATTTATTCGAAGAAGTAGTAGCAGGAATTGCAGGATACGGTAACTGCATCGGTATTCCGACTGTTGGCGGCGAAGTACAATTTGATCCATGTTATGAAGGAAATCCACTTGTAAATGCAATGTGCGTAGGTTTGATTAACCACGAAGACATTAAAAAAGGGCAAGCGCACGGTGCTGGTAACACAGTAATGTACGTAGGAGCATCAACTGGTCGTGACGGTATTCACGGTGCAACATTCGCGTCGGAAGAACTATCTGAAAGCTCAGAAGCGAAACGTCCAGCGGTTCAAGTAGGGGATCCATTTATGGAAAAGCTTCTTATTGAAGCGTGTTTAGAATTAATTCAATCCGATGCACTTGTTGGAATTCAAGATATGGGTGCGGCTGGTTTAACATCATCATCTGCAGAAATGGCAAGTAAAGCAGGAATGGGTATTGAAATGTACTTAGATGATGTACCACAGCGTGAAACAGGAATGACACCATATGAAATGATGCTATCTGAATCACAAGAGCGTATGTTAATTGTCGTGAAAAAAGGTAGAGAACAAGAAATAGTAGATTTATTTGAGAAGTATGGTCTTGCAGCGGTTACGATGGGGAAAGTAACAGAAGATAAAATGCTTCGTTTATTCCATAAAGGTGAAAAGGTAGCTGAAGTTCCAGCAGATGCTTTAGCAGAAGAAGCACCAATTTATCATAAGCCATCAAAAGAAGCAGCATACTTTGCTGAATTCCAAGCAATGAAAATGGAAACGCCAAAAGTAGAAAATTATAAAGAAACGTTATTCGCTTTATTACAGCAACCAACAATTGCAAGTAAAGAGTGGGTATACGATCAATACGATTACCAAGTTCGCACAAGCACAGTTGTTACGCCAGGTTCAGATGCTGCAGTTGTACGTGTACGCGGTACAGAAAAAGGATTAGCAATGACGACAGATTGTAACTCTCGCTACATTTATCTAGACCCAGAGATGGGCGGTAAAATTGCAGTAGCAGAGGCAGCGCGTAATATCGTATGTTCTGGCGGAGAGCCACTTGCAATTACAGATTGCTTAAACTTCGGTAACCCAGAAAAACCAGAAATCTTCTGGCAGATTGAGAAATCAGTAGACGGTATGAGTGAAGCTTGTCGCACATTACAAACACCAGTTATCGGCGGAAACGTATCGATGTATAACGAGCGTAGTGGTGAAGCTGTATATCCAACACCAACTGTTGGGATGGTCGGACTTGTGCATGACTTAAAACATGTAACAACACAAGAGTTTAAGCAAGCTGGTGATTTAGTGTATGTAATTGGTGAGACGAAAGCTGAGTTTGGCGGAAGTGAATTACAGAAAATGATTCACGGCAAAATTTTCGGTCAATCACCAAGTATCGATTTAGATGTAGAATTAAAACGCCAAAAACAAGTATTAGAAGCAATTCAAGCTGGTCTTGTTCAATCTGCACATGATGTTGCTGAAGGTGGTTTAGCAGTTGCGATTTCAGAAAGTGCAATTGGTGCTAAAGGCTTAGGTGCTACTGTGAAATTAGATGGAGAAGCAACAGCAGCATTATTCGCTGAATCACAGTCTCGCTTCGTGATAACTGTAAAACGTGAAAATAAAGAGGCGTTTGAGAAAGTGGTAGAAGCAATCCAAGTTGGAGAAGTAACAAGTACAAATGAAGTAACAATTCATAATGAAGAAAATGAAGTATTACTTACAGCAAATGTAGATGAAATGAGAAAGGCTTGGAAAGGGGCAATCCCATGCTTGCTGAAATAAAGGGGTTAAACGAAGAATGTGGCGTTTTCGGAATTTGGGGGCATGAAAATGCAGCACAAGTTTCATACTACGGATTGCACAGTTTACAGCACCGTGGGCAAGAAGGCGCAGGCATTGTCGTAAATAATGGGGAAAAAATCGTCGGTCACAAGGGGTTAGGTTTAATATCAGAAGTGTTTTCAAGAGGTGAGCTAGAAGGATTAAATGGAAAATCAGCGATCGGACATGTACGATATGCAACAGCTGGTGGAAGTGAAGTTGCTAACGTTCAACCATTGTTGTTCCGTTTTTCCGATCATAGTATGGCGTTAGCTCATAACGGAAATTTAATTAACGCAAAAATGCTTCGTCGTGAATTAGAAGCAGAGGGCAGTATTTTTCAAACTAGTTCAGATACAGAAGTACTTTTACATCTTATTAAACGTAGTACAAAAGATTCTTTAATTGAAAGTGTAAAAGAAGCTTTAAACAAAGTGAAAGGTGCGTTTGCGTATCTTTTACTAACTGGAAATGAAATGATCGTTGCATTAGATCCGAATGGGTTCCGTCCGCTTTCAATTGGAAAGATGGGGGATGCTTACGTTGTAGCATCTGAAACATGTGCTTTTGATGTAGTAGGTGCAACATACATTCGCGATGTAGAACCGGGTGAATTACTTATCATTAATGATGAAGGAATTCACGTAGATCGTTTCACAAACGATGTAGAACATGCAATTTGTAGTATGGAATATATTTACTTTGCACGACCAGATTCTAATATTGCTGGTGTTAACGTCCATGCAGCACGTAAGAATATGGGGAAACGTTTAGCGGCAGAAGCTCCTATTGAAGCAGATGTTGTTACTGGTGTACCAGACTCTAGTATTTCAGCTGCGATTGGCTATGCGGAGGCGACAGGTATTCCATATGAGTTAGGATTAATTAAAAATCGTTACGTTGGACGTACGTTTATTCAACCTTCTCAAGAACTGCGCGAGCAAGGGGTTAAGATGAAGCTTTCCGCAGTAAGAGGTGTAGTTGAAGGGAAACGAGTTGTTATGATTGATGACTCTATCGTAAGAGGAACGACAAGTAAACGAATTGTTCGTATGCTTCGTGAGGCTGGAGCGACAGAAGTTCACGTAAGAATTGCTTCACCACCTCTGAAATATCCATGTTTCTATGGCATTGATATTCAAACGAGAAAAGAATTAATTGCAGCAAATCATACAGTAGAAGAAATCCGTGAAATGATCGGAGCAGATTCTTTAACATTTTTAAGTGAAGATGGATTAGTAGATGCAATTGGACGTCCATATGAAGGGAAATATGGCGGCCTATGCATGGCTTACTTTAATGGGGACTATCCAACAGCTCTTTATGATTATGAGCAAGAGCTTTTAGAAAGCATGAAATAAGAAAAGTGAGAAAAGCTTCTACTTCTTTTGATGTAGGAGCTAGATCCTTTCTTAAAATAGCCCGCCCTGGATGGGGAGAAATTAAAAGACGAGGTGTAAATAACGATGGCGAATGCATATAAGCAAGCAGGAGTAGATATTGAAGCTGGATATGAAGCGGTATCTCGCATGAAAAAACACGTACAAACAACTATGAGAAAAGAAGTACTAGGCGGTTTAGGCGGTTTTGGAGGTATGTTTGATCTATCAAAATTTGCATTAGAAGAACCTGTATTAGTATCTGGAACAGATGGCGTGGGAACGAAATTGATGCTCGCTTTTATGGCAGATAAACATGACACAATTGGTATTGATGCAGTAGCAATGTGTGTAAATGATATTGTTGTCCAAGGAGCAGAGCCGCTTTTCTTCCTTGATTATATTGCTTGTGGTAAAGCTGAACCTAGTAAAATTGAAAACATCGTCAAAGGTATATCAGAGGGCTGTCGCCAAGCTGGTTGTGCATTAATCGGTGGAGAAACAGCTGAAATGCCAGGAATGTATTCTACGGAAGAATATGATTTAGCTGGTTTTACAGTTGGGATTGTTGATAAAAAGAAAATTGTAACAGGTGAAAAGATTGAAGCTGGTCACGTGCTAATTGGCTTAGCATCTAGCGGTATTCATAGCAATGGTTACTCTTTAGTACGAAAAGTGTTATTAGAAGATGGGGAACTATCTTTAGAGCGTATTTATGGCCGCTTAGAACTACCTCTTGGTGAAGAATTATTAAAACCAACGAAAATTTATGTCAAACCTATTTTAGAACTATTGAAGAAACATGAAGTATACGGTATGGCGCATATTACAGGTGGTGGATTTATTGAAAATATTCCACGCATGTTGCCAGAAGGAATCGGTGCTGAGATTGAACTAGGATCTTGGGAAATTCAGCCGATCTTTAGTTTGCTTCAAGAAGTTGGAAAACTGGAAGAGAAAGAAATGTTCAATATTTTTAACATGGGTATTGGTATGGTAGTAGCAGTGAAGGAAGAAGATGCAAAAGATGTTGTTCGTCTTCTTGAAGAGCAAGGAGAAATGGCTCGTATTATTGGACGTACTATACAAGGAGCTGGCGTTACTTTTAATGGGGGCACAGCACTATGAGTAGATTAGCAGTTTTTGCTTCTGGAAGTGGATCTAACTTTCAATCTCTCGTTAATGCGGTAGAAGAAAAAAGATTGGATGCAGAAATTAGTTTATTAGTATGTGATAAACCAGAAGCACGAGCTGTTGGACGGGCAAATTATCATCATATTCCGTGTTTTGCTTTTTCAGCGAAAGCATATGAGTCAAAAGAAGCGTTTGAAAAAGAGATATTAAAGAAGCTAGAAGAATATGAAATTGATTATGTTATTTTAGCTGGATATATGCGTTTAATCGGGCCGACGTTACTAGAAGCATACGGCGGGAAGATTATTAATATTCATCCATCATTACTACCGAGCTTTCCGGGTAAAGATGCTGTCGGTCAAGCGTTAGAAGCAGGTGTGAAAGTAACTGGAGTAACAATTCATTATGTAGATGCAGGTATGGATACAGGGCCAATTATTGCACAAGAAGCAGTGGTTGTTTCTGAAGGGGATACGAGAGAAAGCTTACAAAAGAAAATTCAACAAGTTGAACATAAATTATACGTAAATACAGTGAATCAAATTGTTCAGTCTGTGAAAGAATCAACTGTTAACTAACATACAACCAGGGGTGAAGGATAAATGAAAAAGCGTGCATTAGTAAGTGTTTCAGATAAAACAGGAGTAGTAGAATTTGTTAAAGGGTTACTAGAACAAGGGATTGAAGTTATTTCAACAGGTGGTACGAAAAAGTTACTAGAAGAAAATGGCTTACAAGTAATCGGCATTTCTGAAGTAACTGGTTTCCCTGAAATTATGGATGGCCGTGTGAAAACATTACATCCAAATATTCATGGTGGTCTATTAGCAGTTCGTGATAATGAAACACATGTAACACAAATGAATGAGTTAGGTATAGAGCCAATTGACTTTGTTGTTGTTAACTTATACCCATTTAAAGAAACAATCGCTAAGCCTGATGTAACATTTGCTGATGCAATTGAAAATATTGATATCGGTGGCCCGACAATGATTCGCTCTGCTGCGAAAAATCATAAATTCGTATCTGTAATTGTAGATCCAGTAGATTATGATATTGTGTTAGCAGAACTGAAAGAGAACGGTGAAGTAGCAGAGGAAACAAAACGTAAACTAGCAGCGAAAGTATTCCGTCATACAGCAGCGTATGATGCGTTAATTTCTAACTACTTAACAGAGCAAATGGGTGAAGAAAGTCCAGAAACATTAACGGTGACATTTGAGAAAAAGCAAGACTTACGTTATGGCGAGAACCCACATCAAAAGGCAACTTTCTATAAAGCGCCATTCGCAGCAACTTCTTCTGTTGCATACGCAGAACAATTACACGGTAAAGAATTATCGTATAACAATATTAATGATGCAGACGCAGCGCTTAGCATCGTAAAAGAATTTACAGAACCAGCAGTAGTAGCAGTAAAACATATGAATCCATGTGGTGTTGGAGTAGGAACTGATATTCACGAAGCATATACTCGCGCTTATGAAGCAGATCCAGTATCAATTTTCGGCGGTATTATTGCAGCAAATCGTGAAATTGATAAAGCTACAGCAGAAAAGTTACATGAAATTTTCTTAGAAATTGTTATCGCACCTTCGTTCTCGCAAGAAGCTTTAGAAGTGTTACAAAGTAAGAAGAACTTACGTTTATTAACTATAAATATTGAAAAAGCGACAAGTGCAAGCAAAAAACTAACTTCTGTACAAGGTGGACTTCTCGTTCAAGAAGAAGATACGTTATCATTAGATGAAAGTACAATTTCAATTCCAACGAAACGTGAACCTTCAGAGCAAGAATGGAAAGATTTAAAACTAGCTTGGAAAGTTGTAAAACATGTGAAATCAAACGCAATTGTTTTAGCGAAAGATGACATGACAATTGGCGTCGGTGCGGGACAGATGAACCGTGTAGGTTCTGCAAAAATCGCAATTACACAAGCTGGTGAAAAAGCACAAGGTAGCGCACTTGCATCTGATGCTTTCTTCCCAATGCCAGATACATTAGAAGAAGCAGCAAAAGCAGGAATTACAGCAATCATTCAACCAGGCGGATCAATCCGTGATGAAGATTCTATTAAAGTGGCAGATACTTATGGGATTGCTATGGTGTTCACTGGCGTACGTCATTTCAAACACTAATAGAGGATGTTTAAAAAGTCCGGTTAAGATAACCTTTTATTGATATGAAAAAGCAAACTAGGAGCATAGCTTCTAGTTTGTACTTATTTAATTATTGGGGGATGAAATATGAATGTTTTAGTAATTGGCCGCGGTGGGCGTGAGCATGCTTTAGCTTGGAAGTTTGCACAATCTGAAAAAGTAGAAAAGGTATATGTAGCACCAGGTAATGAAGGTATGAGAGATGTTGCAATACCAGTTGATATTGATGAAAATGATTTTGATGCATTAGTTTTATTTGCCAAAGAGAATAATATTGAGTTAACTTTCGTTGGACCAGAAATTCCACTTATGAATGGAATTGTTGATCGTTTTAAAGAAGAGGGACTTCGCGTATTTGGTCCGAATAAAGCGGCTGCTGTTATTGAAGGTAGTAAAGCTTTTACAAAAGAGCTTATGAAAAAGTATGATATTCCAACTGCGGCGTACGAAACTTTTACAGATTATGAAGAAGCGGTACAGTACATTCAAAAAGTTGGTGCACCAATCGTTATTAAAGCTGACGGCCTAGCTGCGGGTAAAGGGGTAACGGTAGCAATGACGCTTGAAGAGGCATTACAAGCTGTGAAAGAAATGCTACAAGATGTGAAATTCGGCGCGGCAAGTAAGAAGGTCGTTATTGAAGAGTTTTTAGATGGACAAGAATTTTCATTAATGGCATTCGTGAATGGAACAACTGTACATCCAATGGTAATCGCCCAAGATCATAAAAGAGCTTTTGATGGTGATAAAGGTCCAAATACGGGCGGAATGGGTGCATATTCTCCAGTACCACAAATTCCAGAATCAGTAGTTCAAGAAGCGATTCAAACCGTATTACATCCAACTGCTAAGGCGATGATTGCAGAAAACCGTTCGTTTACAGGTATTTTATACGCAGGTCTTATTTTAACAAATGATGGTCCGAAGGTAATTGAATTTAATGCACGCTTCGGTGATCCTGAAACAGAAGTTGTATTACCTCGCTTAGAAAATGATTTAGTTGACGTATGTAACGCTGTATTAGATGAAAGTGAACTAACGTTACAATGGTCAGAAGAAGCGGTAATCGGTGTTGTACTTGCTTCTAAAGGATATCCAGAAGCATATAAAAAAGGTGATATTATTAGTGGACTAGATGCACTGCAAGATGTGATTGTTTTCCATGCAGGTACAGCAATGAAACATGGGGACTTTGTAACGAACGGTGGCCGTGTATTATTTGTTGCTTGTAAGGCAAATAGTTTACAAGAAGCAAAAGATAAAGTATATAAAGAAATCGGTAAAATTGAGAGTGATGGTCTATTTTATCGAAGTGATATAGGATATCGTGCAATTGGGCATGAGATGACGAAAAGTTAATATGTAAAAATCCCGCTGAGGAATCAGCGGGATTTTTTATGCATCTTTATCTTTTTTTAATTTCCCTTTTTGCTTTGCCATTTCTCGAAGTAAATACTCGATGTGTGCATTGACGCTACGAAATTCATCATTTGCCCATTTTTCGATGACTGCGTGTAATTCAGGATCAATACGTAATGGAAAGCTTTTCTTTTTAGCCATAATTACTTATAGCCCTTAGTATAGGCTTCCTGTATTAATAACTGGTTGCGCACCTTTATCTGAAACGATGGCAACTAATAAGTTGTTTACCATATTTGCTTTACGCTCGTCATCGAGTTCTAGTACGCCTTCTTCATCTAACATATGGATGGAATCTTTCGCCATCTTCACAGCACCTTCAACAATTTCTTTTCTAGCAGCTAATACTGCTTTTGCTTGCTGGCGTTGTAGCATTGCATGGGCAATTTCTGTTGCGTAAGCTAAGTGCGTTAAACGAGTTTCTAATACTTCTACACCAGCAATTTCAAGACGCGCCTCTAACTCACGTTTTAATTCTTCAGAGACTTCTTCAGTATTTCCGCGTAACGTAACGCAGGTTTCATCTTGGAAATTGTCATAAGGATATTTTGTTGCAACATGGCGGATTGCCGTTTCGCTTTGAATTTCTACAAATCGATCATAATGTTCAACACCAAACATTGCTTTTGCAGAATCAACAACTTTATATACGATAACAGCTGCAATTTCAATTGGATTTCCATCAACGTCATTTACTTTTAATTTTTTACTGTTAAAGTTTTCAACACGTAAAGATACAGTTTGACGGAATGCGAACGGAATCGTTAAAAATAAACCGTTTTGACGAATTGTTCCTAAATAATTACCGAAGAACGTAATAACCTTCGCTTGATTCGGTTGAACAATACCGATACCTGTAGCGAGAACTGCGGCTAATATAATAGTTAGTGCCGCTCCTATGAAAATTTCTTGTGCAAGGAAAAATACACCGATAGCAGCTAAAATCAAAATTCCAATAATACCGAGAAAACCATTTACATAAAATACTTGTTTTTCTTTCATATGATCGCCTCCTGATATAAAAATGATATCACTTTTATATCATTTTAAGCAAGAGGTATGCACCTAATTTTCTGAATTTTATTGATTGATATCTTTTATATACATTTTAAGGTCAAAAAAGAGAATGTACGTTCTGTTTTATGGTAAAATAAAGAAGACTTAACCGCCCACTGCAGCAGCTAAGTCCCTTTGAGAGCATCTTGCATCGTGACAAATGATTCAAAGCGGTTTTGCCAGGATTATATTTTCAATCGCTGACTCAATCTCTTTGTCAGAAGCGTCATAACTTCCTTTTGACTTTGGCTTGTCATGAGTGGAAGTTTGATTCACTTCTTCTTTAGCATGTCCTTTTTCAGCAAAATTCATGCTAGGCATTTTAAATGCCCCCATATTCATGTATTTTCCGAATTTCCACATTTCAACAACAGGGCAGAAACGAACAATTCCTTCTGCAACTTTCATTGCACCAATCCATAGAAAAATGTTAGACCAAGTGCACCACGGCTTGCGTACAAGTTTAGTTGCACTACATCCGAAGAGGACAAGCCCAAGTGTAATTCGAATTAGAGCGTTTATTGTCCCGATATTTTGCTTCATTAGAAAAACACTCCTTTTTATGAAAGTTGAAATAGATAATACTATTTCTTTTATTAGTATCCCGTTTGATTTTTGGGATATGTAATCCAACATTTGACGTGGAAAAAGATGTTGGAATGTGCGTGTGTGTAAGTAACTTTTTTTGTTATAATGAAAGAATGCATAAAAGGAACTTCAAAATTAAATCCTCTAGTTTAAAAAATATGGAAGAGGTAATTCCAAACTTAATTCTCCGTTTTAAACAAATATTTAAGATGAAGTTAAAACAATAATGATGAAAATAAACTGTTATTTTGAACAGAAATATATATAACTAGAGAAAAGGAAGGGTGTTTTCATGTACGATATTTCCGGATGGAAACATGTATTTAAGCTTGATCCAAATAAGGAGTTAAGCGATGAACATTTAGAAATGATTTGTGAGTCTGGAACTGATGCGGTTATTGTAGGCGGAAGTGATGGAGTTACAATTGATAACGTATTACACATGCTAGTTAGCATTCGTAGATATGCAGTTCCTTGTGTATTAGAGGTTTCTGATGTAGAAGCAATTACACCAGGATTTGATTTTTATTACATCCCAAGTGTTTTAAATAGCCGAAAAGTAGAATGGGTAACAGGTGTTCATCATGAGGCATTGAAAGAATTTGGGGATATTATGGACTGGGACGAAATTTTTATGGAAGGGTATTGTGTTTTAAATCCAGAAGCGAAAGTAGCCCAGCTTACAGAAGCGAAATGTGATTTAACAGAAGATGACGTTATTGCATATGCTCGTTTAGCAGACAAGTTATTACATTTACCGATATTTTATTTAGAATATAGCGGTACATATGGAGATGTTGAACTTGTTAAAAATGTAAAAGCAGAATTGAAACAAGCTAAGTTATACTATGGCGGTGGTATTTCTAATGCAGAACAGGCGAAAGACATGGCACAATATGCTGATACAGTAGTTGTTGGAAATATTATTTATGATGATATAAAATCGGCGTTAAAAACAGTTAAAGCAGTAAAAGGAGAGTAGGTGCAGGCGTATATGAGTATGACAGATAGATTATTAAACGGTTTAAATCCACAGCAACAAAAAGCAGTCCAAACAACGAATGGACCACTTCTATTAATGGCAGGTGCAGGTAGTGGTAAGACACGTGTGTTAACACATCGTATTGCGTATTTACTTGGTGAAAAAGGTGTAGCACCATGGAATGTACTAGCTATTACCTTCACAAATAAAGCAGCTCGTGAAATGCGTGAGCGTATTGATACACTTGTGGGACCAGAAGCAGAAGATATTTGGATTTCGACGTTCCATTCTATGTGTGTACGTATTTTACGACGGGATATCGATCGTATTGGTATTAATCGTAACTTTACAATCTTAGATTCAGGCGATCAGCTAACTGTAGTCAAAAAAATTATGAAAGAGCGCAATATTGATCCGAAGAAATTTGAGCCGCGCTCTATTTTAGCGGGTATTAGTAATGCGAAAAATGAACTGTTATCTGCGGATAAATATGCAAAAAAAATTACAATGGCTGATCCATATGAAAAATTAACGAGCGATGTATACACAGAGTATCAAAAACGTCTTTTGAAAAATAATTCATTAGACTTTGATGATTTAATTATGACCACGATTCAGTTATTTGAACGTGTTCCAGAAGTATTAGAGTTTTATCAGCGTAAGTTCCAATATATTCACGTTGATGAGTATCAAGATACGAACAAAGCGCAATATCTTCTTGTTAAACATTTGGCAGCGCGTTTTAAAAATCTTTGCGTTGTAGGTGACTCTGACCAGTCTATTTATCGCTGGCGTGGTGCAGATATTTCTAACATTTTGTCGTTCGAAAAAGACTATGAGAATGCACAAGTAATTTTGTTAGAACAAAACTATCGTTCGTCACAAAATATTTTAAATGCAGCGAATGCTGTTATTGAAAAAAATACGAATCGTAAGCCGAAGAAATTATGGACAGACAATCAAGTTGGAAGTAAAATCTCGTATTATCGTGCTGCAACTGAAAAGGACGAAGCGTATTTTGTTGCGAAAAAAATTCGTGACGATATTCAAATGGGGAAACGAAAATATACTGATTTTGCAGTGTTATATCGTACGAATGCTCAGTCTCGTATGGTCGAGGAGATTTTCCTTAAATCTAACATTCCGTACAAAATTGTCGGGGGTACGAAGTTCTACGATCGTAAAGAGATTAAAGATATTTTGGCGTACTTACGTTTAATCGGTAATCCAGATGATGAAATTAGTTTTGCACGTATTATTAACATGCCAAAGCGTGGTATTGGTGCGACTTCTATCGATAAAATTATTAATTACGGTGTGCAAAACGGAATTTCATTAACTGCTGTATTTGATGAAATTGAGCATGTTGGAGTAAGTGCAAAAATTACAAAGGCAGTAAAAGAATTTGCGAATTTATTAAATAACTGGGTAAATATGCAAGAGTATTTATCTGTTACAGAATTAGTAGAAGAAGTTATTGAAAAAACAGGCTATCGCGATATGTTGAAAAATGAACGTTCTTTAGAAGCGGAAGGTCGTTTAGAAAACTTAGACGAGTTCTTATCTGTTACGCAAACATTTGAATCTCAAAGCGAAGATAAGAGCCTTGTTGCATTCTTAACAGATTTAGCACTTGTTGCTGATATTGATCGTGTAGATGAAGACCCAACTGCTGGTGAAGAAGTTATTTTAATGACGATGCACTCAGCGAAAGGATTAGAGTTCCCGGTTGTCTTTATTGTTGGCTTAGAGGAAGGGATATTCCCTCATACTCGTTCTCTTATGGAAGAGGATGAAATGCAAGAAGAACGTCGTCTTGCTTATGTAGGTATTACCCGTGCAGAAGAAGAGCTATATTTATCTAACGCGCAAATGCGTACTTTATTTGGTAGAACAAGTATGAACGCTGCGTCTCGATTCATTACAGAAATCCCGACAGAACTAGTGGAATCATTAAATGAAACAACGCCAAAGCGTGAAACATCGTTTGGTGCAAAAGGCAGAACGGCAAGTAGCGGCAAAACGACAATCACAACGACAACACGCTCTCGTTCAGCTTTCGCGCGCCCTGCAGCTAAGACGACAGGCGGCGAACAAATTGGCTGGGCAGTAGGAGATAAAGCTTCCCACCAAAAATGGGGAGTCGGTACAGTTGTAAGTGTAAAAGGTGAAGGTGATGCAAAAGAATTAGATATTGCATTCCCAAGCCCAATTGGTGTTAAACGTTTGTTAGCAAAATTTGCACCTGTGACGAAACAATAGAAAGGAATGAGGATATGTCAAAAGAGATAGCAAAAAAACGTATAGAAGAACTGCGTGATTTATTAAATACATTTAACTATCAATATCACGTATTAGACAATCCTTCTGTTTCTGATGCGGAATATGACCGTAATATGCAGGAGCTTATAAAATTAGAAGCAGAGAACCCAGAGTTTATGAGTGAAGATTCTCCCTCCGTTCGCGTTGGGGGGACTGTTCTTGATATATTTGAAAAAGTAACACATAAGTCACCAATGTTAAGTTTAGGAAATGCATTTAACGAAGGAGATTTACGTGATTTCGACAGAAGAGTACGTCAAGGAATTGATGGTGCGAATGTAAGATATATATGTGAATTAAAAATTGACGGGCTTGCCGTTTCGCTTCATTATGAAAAAGGGCGCTTCATTCAAGGGGCGACACGTGGTGATGGTGTAACGGGTGAAGATATTACTCAAAATTTAAAAACGATTAAAGCTATCCCACTTCGTTTAAATGAAGAAGTAACGTTAGAAGCACGAGGCGAAGCTTATATGCCGAAGCGTTCATTCGTTAAACTAAATGAAGAAAAAGAGCAAAATGGAGAAGATGTATTTGCGAATCCGCGTAATGCAGCAGCAGGTTCAATACGTCAACTTGATCCGAAAATTGCAGCGAAGCGTAACTTATCTATGTTTGTGTACGGTCTTGCGAATGTAGAAGAAAAAACAATTCCATCACATAGTGAATCGCTTGATTTCTTAGGTGAACTTGGATTTAAGACAAATCCAAATCGCCGTACATGTGAAACAATTGAAGAAGTTATAGCTTATGTAGAAGAATGGCAAGAAAAACGTCCGCATCTTGATTATGAGATTGATGGAATCGTTATAAAAGTAGATGATGTTGCCCTTCAAGAAAGTCTAGGAACTACAGCGAAGAGTCCAAGATGGGCGATTGCTTATAAATTCCCGGCTGAAGAAGTTGTAACGAGATTAACAGGCATTGAATTAAGTGTTGGCCGAACAGGAGTTGTAACACCGACTGCAGAACTAGAGCCAGTGAGAGTTGCTGGTACAATTGTTCGTCGTGCTTCTTTACATAACGAAGATTTAATTCGTGAAAAAGACATTCGAATTGGTGACTACGTTGTTGTGAAGAAGGCTGGAGATATTATTCCTGAAGTTGTGAACGTTATTTTTGATAAGCGTACTGGTGAGGAAGAAGAATACCGCATGCCAACTCATTGTCCAGCATGTGAGAGTGAACTTGTTCGTTTAGAAGAAGAAGTAGCACTTCGTTGTATAAATCCAACTTGTCCTGCTCAAATTCGAGAAGGGTTAATCCATTTCGTTTCAAGAAATGCAATGAATATTGATGGACTTGGGGAACGTGTCATTACACAACTCTTTGATGCTGATTACATTCGTACATTTGCTGATTTATATGCATTGACGAAAGAGCAATTATTACAGTTAGAACGTTTTGGTGAAAAATCAGCAACAAACTTAATACAAGCAATTGAAAATTCTAAAGAAAACTCGTTAGAGCGATTATTATTTGGTCTTGGAATTCGCCACGTTGGAGCGAAAGCAGCACGTACATTTGCAGAGCACTTTGAAACGATGGATGAGCTTGTAAAAGCAACGGAAGAAGAACTAAAAGCAATTAATGAAATTGGCGAAAAAATGGCTCAATCTGTTGTGACATATTTTGATAATGAAGATGTATTAGAGTTATTACAGCAGTTTAAAGAGTATGGCGTGAATATGACATACAAAGGTATAAAAATTGCAGATTTACAAAATGTTGAATCTTACTTCGCAGGAAAAACGGTTGTTTTAACAGGTAAGCTAGAAGTTATGGGGCGAAGTGAAGCGAAGAAGAAGATTGAGGCATTAGGTGGAAAAGTAACGGGAAGTGTTAGTAAGAGTACGGATTTAGTTGTTGCAGGTGAAGCGGCTGGTTCGAAATTAGCACAAGCGGAGAAACATAATGTTGAGGTTTGGAATGAAGAGAGGTTCTTACAAGAGCTAAATAAGTAAGAGGTGCAAACTTACCATGAAAAAAATAGCATTAGCGGTATTAAGCCTTGGCCTACTTGTAAGTGGGTGTAGTGCAGGTGCCGACAAAGATGAAAAAGTGGCTGAGAAATCGGGGAAAGCAAAAGAACAATCAGTTGTTCCAAAATACGCTATTTCGGATGAATATTATAAGACGACTATTCCATTTGATGGTGGAAAGGCACGTGGTTTAGTCGTGCAAGGGTTAAATAGTCGTCTTGATATAGATGAATTTGAAACAGGGTTAATGCGAATTGCAAAAGAATCATTTAGTACGAAAGATAATTTTTTAAAAGGCGGAAAAGCTCTAGATACTCAAACTATACAGATGCTTGTTAAAAGAAAACGTACAGATGCTGAACAAAAGGAACTAGAGGACAAATTAAAAAAAGATGCAGTTAAATTTCCTAATATAGGATTAAACCCTGCATTAGGAACAGGATCCGAATCACTAGAAGTGAAAAATAAAAAAAATCCAATATATATTTCGAATATTTTAGAGCATGATTATTATGTGAAAAAAGGCGATAACGACGAGGAACGCGTTGGTATGGTAGTTGGATTAGCGATGAATTCTGTTCAATATTTTAACGAAGAGCATGGTTATCCACGTGAAGCTGCAATCCCGGATGAAAAGATGTTAGCTGAAGGGAAAAAAATGGCGCAAGAAATTTTGAAAGTCATACATCAAAAAGAACCTGAAACCAAAAATATTCCAATAACATTTGCGATTTATCGCCAAGCTCCAAAGTCTTCGCTCGTGCCAGGTAATTTTGTTTCTTATGCGAATGTTGAAAAAGGTAGTGAAACGGTTGAAGATTGGAAACAAATTAATGAAAAATATTATTTGTTTCCATCAGAGCAAGCGAAAACAGATAATAAACGTGAAGACCTTGCAAGAGTATCCAACTTTAAGGCAAAACTAAGCGATTATTTCCAAGGCGACTATACAGCTGTTATTGGTACTGGTATGTATAGAGATGATGAATTAAGAGAAATGAAGCTTGATATTCCTGTCCAGTTTAATGGAAAAGCTGAAATAGTTGGGTTTACACAATATGTGGCAGGGCTTGTTATGGAATACTTCCCGAATTATATGAAAGTACAAGTAACGATTAAATCTGTAGAACGCCCAGAAGCTATTATTATACGTGAAGCAAAACAAGATGAACCACTTGTGAAGATTTTAGATTAAATATGAAGGCTGTTCCTCTATGGAACAGCTTTTTTTCTTATGTAATTTTGTTATAATTTAAAATGTTGTAAAAAATAGGGGTAAGGGGTAAATCTCATGGAAGAATTAAGTTTTCAAGTCATTATTTTATTAATTGCATTCGGTTTTTTAGCAGCTTTTATTGA
Organism: Bacillus sp. EB V-12; assembly: GCF_056158125.1. Classification (NCBI taxonomy): domain Bacteria; kingdom Bacillati; phylum Bacillota; class Bacilli; order Caryophanales; family Bacillaceae; genus Bacillus; species Bacillus sp. EB V-12. The sequence goes on from NZ_JBUXJL010000008.1 coordinate 22,043, forward strand.
TTCCGTTGTTGGAGGAGGAGGGTTAATTTCGCTTCCTGCACTTATGTTTGTTGGCTTATCGCCAGCTTCGGCAATTGCAACGAATAAATTAGCGGCAACAATGGGGACGTTTACGAGTGCGATGTATTTCATTCGATCAGGAAAAGTTGATTTTAAAATTGTAGGAAAGTTAATCCCGTTAACTATTGTTGGAGCTGTTGCAGGTGCTTTAGTAGTAAAATTTATTCCACCGGATATTTTACGCCCATTAGTACTTGTAATGTTGGTATTTATTGCTATTTATATTATTGCAAAAAAGAATTGGGGAAGTGTGTCTACCTATAAGAAGATGACGCAAAGAAAAACATTAATATTTTTCTTTGCTATTTTAATGATAGGATTTTATGATGGATTTTTTGGGCCAGGGACAGGGTCGTTTTTAATTTTTGCATTTTTATTAATTGGCTTGGATTTTATTCAAGCGGCAGCATCTGGAAAACTTTTGAACTTTGTTAGTAATATTGTATCTTTAATTACTTTTTTATTTTTAGATATAATTCATTTTGAATACGGTATTATCATGGGATTATCAATGATCTTAGGTGCTTATTTTGGATCGAAGTTTGCGGTTCAAAAAGGTGTTGGATATGTAAGGACTTTATTTTTATTAGTTACTATATTATTGATCGGGAAAAATGTTTTGGAATATACTCATATTTTGTAGATTCATACGCATGTATGAATCTCTTTTTTTTATTATATTTTAAAAATTTATTAATTTTTAAAATATAAGTCTAGGAATATTTGAATAAATCTAAATTATCGTGTAGAATAATGTTGTAAAATGTAAACGTTTTTCTAAGGGGAGGCTAAAAAAAATGGTAGTAGCATACAAACATGAGCCATTTACAGATTTTTCAGTGGAGGCTAACAAATTAGCGTTTGAAGAAGGTTTAAAGAAAGTAGAATCTTATCTTGGACAAGACTATCCATTAATTATTGGGGGAGAAAAAATCACTACAGAAGACAAAATTGTTTCTGTAAACCCTGCAAATAAAGAGGAACTTGTTGGTCGTGTTTCAAAAGCAAGCCGTGAGTTAGCTGAAAAAGCAATGCAAGTAGCGGATGAAACATTCCAAACTTGGAGAAAATCAAAGCCAGAAATGCGTGCAGATATTTTATTCCGTGCTGCAGCAATCGTTCGTCGCAGAAAACATGAATTCTCTGCTATTCTTGTAAAAGAAGCAGGTAAGCCATGGAATGAGGCAGATGCTGATACAGCAGAAGCAATCGATTTTATGGAATATTATGGTCGTCAAATGTTAAAATTAAAAGACGGTATTCCAGTAGAAAGCCGTCCAATTGAATATAATCGTTTCTCTTACATTCCATTAGGAGTAGGTGTTATCATTTCTCCTTGGAACTTCCCATTCGCAATTATGGCAGGTATGACAACAGCTGCTTTAGTTTCTGGTAACACAGTATTACTAAAACCAGCTAGTACAACTCCTGTAGTAGCAGCGAAATTTATGGAAGTATTAGAAGAAGCTGGCTTACCAGCTGGCGTAGTAAACTTCGTTCCAGGTAACGGTTCTGAAGTTGGTGATTACTTAGTAGATCATCCTCGTACACGTTTCGTAAGCTTCACGGGATCTCGTGATGTAGGTATCCGCATCTATGAGCGTGCAGCGAAAGTAAACCCAGGACAAATTTGGTTAAAACGCGTTATCGCTGAAATGGGCGGTAAAGATACAATCGTTGTTGATAAAGAAGCAGATCTTGAATTAGCAGCTAAGTCTATCGTTGCATCAGCATTCGGATTCTCAGGACAAAAATGTTCTGCATGTTCTCGTGCAGTAATCCATGAAGATGTATATGATCATGTATTAAATCGTGCTGTTGAATTAACAAAAGAATTAACAGTTGCTAACCCAGCAGTATTAGGTACAAACGTGGGTCCTGTTAATGACCAAGCTGCATTCGATAAAGTAATGAGCTATGTTGCAATTGGTAAAGAAGAAGGTAGAATCTTAGCAGGTGGCGAAGGAGACGATTCTAAAGGCTGGTTCATCCAACCAACAATCGTTGCTGACGTTGCAGAAGATGCTCGCTTAATGAAAGAAGAAATCTTCGGACCAGTAGTAGCATTCTGTAAAGCGAAAGACTTCGATCATGCACTTGCAATTGCAAATAATACGGAATACGGTTTAACAGGTGCTGTTATTACTAACAACCGTGACCATATTGAAAAAGCACGCGAAGACTTCCACGTTGGTAACTTATACTTCAACCGTGGATGTACTGGTGCAATCGTAGGTTACCAACCATTTGGTGGCTTTAACATGTCTGGTACAGACTCTAAAGCTGGTGGACCTGATTACTTAGCACTTCACATGCAAGCAAAAACTACTTCTGAAACTTTATAAGAAATAGTAGAGGAGCTCTTCACAGAATGTGAAGAGCTCCTTTTAAAATTGAAATCCTATATATTACCATCGTTCGAAGGGAATGAGCTAAAACCTATTAATAGCGGGATAAACATGCGAACAGAAATAAAATGATGAGAAAAGTTGACTTATTAGTCATATTTTTTAGTATTCATTTTGAGAATTTCCTGTATAATACAATTTGAAAGAAAATCTATGGTTCGACAAGGAACACTCCTTTCGGTTTTGCTCACTGAAAGGAGTGTTTTTTTATGTAGCTAAAAATTCTTGCGTGCTTATTACATTTGCATATACACCATTTAAACTAGCTAAAATTGTATTGTGAATGTAAACAGCTGGTATAGTAGCGTTCTTAAAAGAAAGGTCTTTTGTAGCACAAGCATCATGTATAACGGTACATTGAAAGCCAAAATCGAATGCAGCCCTTACTGTAGCATCGATACACATATGAGTCATCATCCCACATACAACGACATGTTCAATATTTAAACGTTTTAATTGCTCTAGAAGATTAGTTTCTCGGAAGCTATTTGGATAATGTTTGACTATAACTGTTTCTTCTCTAAGTGGACGTACGCTTTCGTGAATATGTACACCTTCTGTATTAGGTAGGAAAAAAGTAGCGCCATCTTTTATAGCTACGTGTTGGATATGAAAAATAGGTTCGCTGTTTGTTCTAAAGTGTTGTAATAACTGATTAGCATATTCGCTTGCTTCTACTGGATTACGCAATTCCATCTTTCCATTTGGAAAATAATCGTTTTGAATATCGATGAGTAAAAGAGCTGTTTTCATATATTTATCTTCCTCCGAGTTTCATATTCAAATAAATTTATTCAATTCGTAGAGAAGATTCTCCTGTTTAAAAATATGAGGAAGAAGAATTTTAAATAACCTTGAAAGTTACTATTTTCTCATGAATTTTCATCTGAAAATTTTAATAAAGGAATAATTAATATTTTTCTAAAAAATGTATTGACTCTTATTATTCTGAGTTCTATAATGAGAATTAATTAAACGACAATTAAATCGATACATTCTTATCCAGAGAGGTGGAGGGACTGGCCCTACGATACCTCAGCAACGGGTTTTTTTAATACCGTGCTAACTCCAGCAAGCCATATAAAGGCTTGGAAGATGAGAAGATGTGAATGAGTACATATAAGTGCTCTCCTTCTTATCTTTATGGTTGATAAGAAGGAGAGCACTTTTTATTTTACCTCGAAAGCTCTGCTTCAAGTTTTTACAGCATATAGGAGGGGAAAAAATGATTTCTTTTAACAATGTAAGTAAAGTGTATGAATCAGCTGGGCAATCTGTTCATGCGGTAGAGGATGTAACATTATCAGTTGAGAAAGGCGAAATTTTTGGCATTATCGGTTTTAGTGGCGCTGGAAAGAGTACGTTATTACGCCTAGTAAATATGTTAGAGAGACCGACGGCAGGAACGATTTCAATAGATGATAAAGATATTACATCATTATCGACGAAAGAATTACGTAAACTAAGACAAAGAATCGGAATGATCTTTCAAAGTTTTAATTTATTTAATTCAAGAACAGTATTTGGAAATATTGCTTATCCATTAAAGTTAGCGAAAGTACCAAAGAATGAGATAAAAGAAAGAGTAAATGAACTGCTGAAGTTTGTAGGGTTAGAAGATAAAGCAAACTATTACCCAGAGCAGCTATCAGGTGGACAAAAGCAACGTGTGGGCATTGCTAGAGCACTTGCGACATCGCCAGATATTCTTATATGTGATGAGGCAACATCAGCCTTAGATCCAGAAACAACGACAGAAATTCTAAACTTATTAAAGAAAGTAAATAGAGAATACAATTTAACAATTCTTCTTATTACACATGAAATGCATGTTGTGAAAGAAATTTGTCACCGTGTAGCTGTAATGGAGAAGGGAAAAGTTATTGAAGAAGGAAAACTGTTTGATGTTTTCACGCAACCAAAAACAAAGACGACTCAAAACTTTGTACGTTCTGTCATTAATGATCATTTACCGGAAAGTGTTCTAGCGAAAATTCAAAATGGTGGTCAAATTTATCGTCTAACATTTACTGGTGAGGAGACAGGACAGCCGGTACTATCATATATCGCAAAAAACTATAACGTCGATGTAAATGTACTGTACGGAAATATTATTGAACTTCAAAATGTGCTATTTGGAAATCTTCTTGTAGAGTTGCAAGGGGAGCAGAGGGAAATTCAAAAAGCATTACAACATCTAAGACTGCAAGTGCAGCTGAAGGAGGTAGAAGCTCATGCGAGTTGATTGGAGTATATTTTGGCCGCGCATACTAGATGCGACGGGGGATACCCTCTTAATGGTAATTGTAACCCTTATATTTGCTACAATTCTTGGTATACCGCTAGGTTTACTTTTATATGTAACGAGAAAAGGAAACTTTTTAGAAAATAAATGGGTCTTTTCTATTCTTAACATCATAATTAATACAATTCGTCCGGTACCATTCATTATCTTTTTAGTAGCGTTAAGTCCACTAACGAGAAGTGTTATCGGAACGACGATTGGAACAGCAGCAGCAATTTTCCCGATGACCTTAGTCGCATCAATTGGTATTGCTAGAATGGTTGAAACAAACCTTGTTTCCGTTCCGAAAGGAGTAATTGAAGCAGCGCAAGCAATGGGCGCCTCGCCAATTAGAATTGTTTTTGAAATCCTTGTACCAGAAGCGTTAGCACCATTAATCTTAGGTGTCACATTTATGACAGTTGGTTTAATTGAATTTTCTGCAGTTGCTGGGCTTGTCGGTGGTGGCGGTCTTGGTGATTTAGCAATGACATATGGTTATCAACGTTTTGATACATCAGTTATGTTCGTAACGGTCGTGTTACTTATTATTCTCGTACAGATAGCTCAAAATTTAGGGAATTACTTTGCGAAAGTCTTGTTACGCAGATCATAAAAAGGAAGAGAGGAAAAGAAAATGAAGAAAATTTTAGCATTTGCATTATCAGCGATTGTAGGAGTCTCAGCATTAAGCGGCTGCTCAAGTGGAGACACGGGTGCAGGAGCGAAAGAAAAAGTAGTTCGCGTCGGTGTAACTGGAACGGATGGAGACGCTTGGGAAATTTTGAAGAAAAAAGCTGAAAAAGAAGGGATTAAGATTAAACTGGTGGAGTTCTCCGATTACACAACGCCAAATAAAGCGTTAGCTGATGGAGATATTGAACTAAACTCATTCCAGCATATTGCGTTCTTAGAGCAATTTAAAAAGGAACATAAGTTAGATATTACAGCTGTTGGTACAACACAAATTGCACCAATGGGTTTATACTCTGAAAAATATAAGAAATCAAATGAAATCCCAGATGGTTCAGAAATTGCAATTCCAAACGATCCAACGAACCAAGCACGTGCATTAAAACTTCTTGATGCAGCTGGATTATTAAAGCTGAAAAAGGATTTTGGTCTATTTGGAGATCCAAGTGGTATTGCTGAAAATCCGAAGAAATTAAAAATTACACCGGTTATCGCACAGCAAACACCTCGTGTGTTAAAAGATGTAGCGGCATCAGTTATTAATAACGGTGTTGCTGGTCAAGCTGGATTAGATCCAGCGAAGGATCCTATTTTCTTAGAAGATCCAAAGAATGAAAATGCGAAGCCTTATATTAATATTTTCGCAGCTCGTACGAAAGATAAAGATGATCCAACACTGAAAAAAGTAATTGAATTATACCATTCAAAAGAAGTAACAGATGCAATTAAGAAAGAAACAAATGATGGTTCAATTTCAGTAGATCTTTCACTTGAGGAGCTTGAAAAAATCGTAAAATAATTATTGGGTTTAATGGACTAACAGAAGGAACCCCTCCGCTGTTAGTTCGTTCAACATATAAACTTAACAAACAAACCCTAATTCTGTACCTTCCAATTTTGTATAACGTAGAATCCAATGTTTGTTAAGTAGAGTAATGGACCAGGAGTTTTCCTGGTCTTTTTTTATGAATGAAAATAGCTAGCGAACAGTAAGGTAATCCAAATTATAATGGGATAAGAAAATAAGCTGAAAAGGAGTGTAATTACGAATTGCTTTTGATGAATTAAGTGTTTTTTGGATAAAAAAAAGAAAATAGAAAAGAGAGTAATGAAAAATGCTGATATGACGCCGGGGTTATAGGAGCGATAAATGAAAAACAAAATAATATGTTGAACAGAGTTGAAGAAGATGGCCCCTTGTATAAAAATAATCCAGCATATAGAAGACAAGAAGTTAAGTTGATATAGAAAGACGATAAGTAATACAAAGATTGTTAATACGGAAATGGCAATGAAAAATTGTTGGCTAGTTATAAGACGGATTGAAAATTGATTAGCAAGGTATTGTGGCATTTGGAAAGCTTCTTCAAGGTTATGAATGAAAAATAATAAGGGAATGATCCAGAGTATAGTAGTCGAATGTTTTTTCATCAATTTACATCACTCCAATAAAGTATAGAAAGCCCAAAAAAAGGCCCTCTATACAGAGATGGTTATTCAATTATGATATTTTTTAAATTAACTTCATGATGCTCTCGTTCTTTCAGATAAGCAGCTAGTTCCTCTTGTAAAATATTTAATATTTGCTTAGCGGATTGCTGGATTGGATTAGGTAGCTCTTCTAATATATGCATCCCGACTTTTACTTTTGTACGAATTACCCTTCGTAGTAATTCCTCATGCATGGACTACACCTCCAAACCGAATATTTAGTACATCTTCATCAAATTTTGCTCCTTGAATAGAAAGGTGTGTTAATGTTTTTGGTAACGTGATGTTCCGTTTAACAGAACCCGCTCGAATAATAAGTTCATCACCTTTTTGATTTAAGGAAAGTTCACTTTTGTTTGAGAAGGGAATGGACAGAACGAAAATATACTCATCGCCATCCTTTTTTACATATTGAGTGCGCCCGTTAAATTTCACTTCTGTAGGGGAATGATCAGTTTTAAATAAAGAATCTCCTACACGTTCTAACATAGACAAACCAACAACTTCTTGTTCAAACATTGGAGCTTCGTAAATAGGAAGGGGTTGAAAACTATCTTGAATTAATGTTTTATATTTCTTCTGTGTATCTTTCCATGCCTGAAAATAAGGATCGGTGACAGTGTTAGGGATGACGCGGTTAATCATAATGGCATCTACGTTATAATCGTATAAATTTAAATAAGTAAAGCTACGCTGAGCTTCTTTAATGACCATTTTTTCAGGATTTACAACGATGCGGATACTTGTTACTTCTCGGTTTGATAAAATATCTCTCATTTCTCCGAGCTGTTCAAGTGTATTTGTTAATTCGTCCATAATATCATCGGTTGGAAGAGGGACACCAAGGAGTGGTTGAGCTACAGGACGAACGACTTTTAAAACTTTTCTTTTAATAGGAAACAATTTTTCCATCCACCAGCCGAGCATGTCTGGAAAGCTTAGCATTGCTAATGTTTCTCCTGTTGGAGCACAATCAATAATGATAACATCATATGTGTTTTGTTTATAATAATCGAGTACGCGAAGTAAGCTAATTAAATCTTCCATACCAGGAAACATCGTTAATTCTTCTGTTGTAATATCATCGGCTGCTTTGGAAGTGAAGAGTAGTGTAATATATTTCTGTAATTTTCCCCATCCTTTTTCCATCTCATAAATCGTATTAATTTCTTGTGCCCACAAATTTTCACGAATTTCTAATGGCTCAGAAGATAGCTTTATACCAAATGAATCTCCTAAACTATGAGCGGGATCTGTACTCATGACTAAAGTTTTTAATCCTTGTTTTGCGCTTTGAATTGCTGTTGCTGCTGAAATGCTAGTTTTTCCTACGCCGCCTTTACCTGTATACAAAATAATTCTCATCATTCATATCTCCTTTGTTTCGAATATCGAATATTACGAGTGTCGAAGTAAATGATTGAATAAAAACCCAGATAGGGTTTTATTCAATCGGAATGTTTTTCATTTTAGGTGTAGAAACTTTTTCTTCTGTTTTTTGCTGTGACGTAGCAATGTGATTCATAATCTTTTGGAAGATTTGTAGTAAGAATGCTTTTTCTTCTTCTGACAATGCTTCTGTCACTAAGCTAAAGTAGTGGGCTGCATTTTGTTTTACTTCTTGAACGAGCATTACGCCGTTTTCTGTTAACCGAATTAATACAATACGTCGGTCGTTTTCATCACGGTAGCGCTCAATATATCCCTTTTTTACAAGGCGATTTACAACGCCCGTCGTTGTACTCATCGGTATATCAAGAAGGTCAGCAATTTTCGTCATTGTAATATCTGTATTTCGTTCCATCCAAAGTAAACAAAATACTTCTGTTTTAGAAAGTGTTAAATCTAGGCTTACCCATTCTTCAGGATAGAAAAGTTTCTTGGCGTTATCTAGCAGTAAGTCTAAAAAATGTTCATATTGCAACAATTAATTCCACTCCCGTATATTTCGAGGTTCGTAATATTTATTTTTATTTTATGTAGAATAGAAAAAATTGTCAATGATTTTAATTATTTTTTCAGATTAGACAGAAAACTTTCTTTAAAATAGTATTCTTTTATGATAGATTTATAAATATAAAACTAGAATTTACATAAAAATCCATCATGGTAAATATACTTATCTATAATGGGTATACAGCTAACGAGGGGGAGAACGATGAGAAGACGTAATACGCAAGCGTTCACATTTTTAGCATGGACTTCATTTGTTTGTGCGCTTTCAGGTATGCTAATTGGGATTTATACGTTAGATGAAACGCTTAGTGTAAAAGGATACTATTTAATTGGAACATTATTTTTAACGATGTCTTGTTTTGTATTACAAAAAACAATTCGTGATAATGAAGAAGATAACGAGAGATTTCCAAAAAATAAACCGTTAGATAAAGAGTAAATTGTAAAGAAAGGCATTTGCCTTTCTTTTTTTATGTAAAAATGGCGTAAGTACTCTGTGTTGACTTGCTTGAAGTACTGAAAATTTGGTATCATCAATAGTATTGTAGATTGAACGATATATTATGGAGGTGGCCTAGCCGTGTCAAGAATTTCCGTTGAGAATGTAAAGCACGTAGCACATTTAGCACGTCTTGCAATTACTGATCAAGAAGCAGAAAAATTTCAAAAACAACTAGATGCAATTGTTACATTTGCAGAACAGTTAAATGAATTAGATACAACAGATGTAAAACCAACAACTCATGTATTAACTATGAAAAATGTTATGCGTGAAGATGTACCAGAAAAAGGTTTACCAGTTGAAGAAGTATTAAAAAATGCACCGGATCACAAAGATAATCAAATCCGTGTTCCAGCAGTATTAGAATAGAGGAGGGGAATTTCGATGTCATTATTTGATCATTCAGTATCAGAGTTACATAAGAAGTTAAACAACAAAGAAATTTCCGTTACGGATTTAGTAGAAGAATCTTACAAACGTATTGCGGATGTTGAAGATAACGTAAAAGCTTTTCTTACATTAGATGAAGAAAATGCACGCGCAAAAGCGAAAGAATTAGATGCAAAAATCGGCGCTGAAGATAATGGTTTATTATTCGGTATGCCAATTGGTGTAAAAGATAACATTGTAACTAACGGTCTTCGTACAACTTGTGCAAGCAAAATATTAGCAAACTTCGATCCAATTTATGATGCGACAGTTGTGCAAAAGCTAAAAGCTGCTGACACAATTACAATCGGTAAATTAAACATGGACGAGTTCGCAATGGGTTCTTCAAATGAAAACTCAGGATTCTACGCTACGAAAAACCCATGGAACTTAGATTACGTTCCAGGCGGATCTAGTGGTGGTTCTGCAGCAGCTGTAGCAGCAGGAGAAGTACTATTCTCTCTAGGTTCTGATACGGGTGGTTCTATCCGTCAGCCAGCTGCATATTGCGGTGTTGTAGGTTTAAAACCAACTTACGGACGCGTATCTCGTTACGGATTAGTAGCATTCGCATCTTCACTTGACCAAATCGGACCGATTACACGTACAGTAGAAGACAATGCATACTTATTACAAGCTATTTCAGGTATTGACCGCATGGATGCAACTTCTGCAAACGTTGAAGTTGGAAACTATTTAGCTGGTTTAACAGGCGATGTTAAAGGTTTACGCATTGCTGTACCGAAAGAATACTTAGGCGAAGGTGTTGGCGAAGAAGCTCGTGAGTCAGTACTAGCTGCTTTAAAAGTATTAGAAGGTATGGGCGCAACTTGGGAGGAAGTATCTCTTCCACACTCTAAATACGCTCTAGCAACGTATTACTTACTATCTTCTTCTGAAGCATCTGCTAACCTTTCACGCTTTGATGGCGTGCGTTACGGTGTTCGTTCTGATAATGTAAATAACTTATTAGATCTTTACAAAAACACACGTAGTGAAGGTTTCGGTGATGAAGTTAAACGTCGTATTATGCTTGGTACATTTGCTCTTAGCTCTGGTTACTATGATGCATATTACAAAAAAGCACAACAAGTACGTACATTAATTAAGAACGACTTTGAAAACGTATTTGCTAACTATGATGTTATTATTGGACCAACAACACCAACTCCGGCATTTAAAGTGGGAGAAAAAGTTGACGATCCAATGACAATGTATGCAAATGACATTTTAACAATCCCAGTAAACTTAGCGGGTGTTCCAGCGATTTCAGTTCCATGTGGATTCGGTGCTAACAACATGCCACTTGGTCTACAAATCATTGGTAAACACTTCGATGAAGCGACAATTTACCGCGTTGCACATGCGTTTGAGCAAGCAACAGACTATCATACAAAAAAAGCAAGTCTGTAAGGAGGCGAGCATAGATGAATTTAGAAACAATTATTGGTTTAGAGGTTCACGTTGAGTTAAAAACAAATTCGAAAATTTTCTCTGCGAGTCCAACAGAATTCGGAGCGGAGCCAAATACACAAACAAGTGTAATTGACTTAGGATACCCAGGGGTACTTCCTACTTTAAATAAAGAAGCAGTTAACTTTGCGATGAAAGCTGCAATGGCATTAAACTGTGAAATCGCAACGGAAACGAAGTTTGACCGTAAAAACTATTTCTATCCAGATAACCCGAAAGCTTACCAAATCTCTCAATTTGATAAGCCAATTGGTGAAAATGGTTGGATTGAAATCGAAGTAGACGGTAAAAAGAAACGTATCGGTATTACACGTCTTCATTTAGAAGAAGATGCTGGTAAATCAACGCATACAGCTGATGGTTCATTAGTAGACTACAACCGTCAAGGTATGCCTTTAATCGAGATCGTATCTGAGCCAGATATGCGTACGCCAGAAGAAGCATATGCATACTTAGAGAAGTTAAAATCAATCATTCAATACACTGGTGTATCTGATTGTAAGATGGAAGAAGGTTCCTTACGTTGTGATGCGAACATTTCTCTTCGTCCAGTTGGACAAGAGAAGTTCGGTACAAAAGCGGAACTGAAAAACTTAAACTCATTCACTTACGTACAAAAAGGTCTTGAGCATGAGCAAGTGCGCCAAGAAAAAGAACTGTTATCTGGTGGTATCATCCAACAAGAAACACGTCGTTATGATGAAGCAACGAAGAAAACAATCTTAATGCGTGTGAAAGAAGGATCTGACGATTACCGTTACTTCCCGGAGCCAGACTTAGTTGAACTTTACATTGATGATGAGTGGAAAGAAGCAGTTCGAGCTTCTATTCCAGAACTTCCAGATGCACGTAAAGCTCGCTACGTTGCAGAACTAGGCTTACCAGCTTATGATGCACACGTGTTAACATTAACGAAAGAGATGTCTGATTTCTTTGAAGCAACTGTTGCAGACGGTGCTGATGCGAAATTAACATCGAACTGGTTAATGGGTGAAGTACTTGCATACTTAAACAAACAACAAAAAGAATTAAAAGACGTTGCATTAACGCCTGCTGGTTTATCTAAAATGGTTCAATTAATTGAAAAAGGTACAATTTCTTCTAAAATCGCGAAGAAAGTATTTAATGAATTAATTGAAAAAGGTGGAGACCCAGAAGAAATCGTTAAAGCGAAAGGTCTTGTTCAAATTTCTGACGAGGGTACACTTCGTAAAGTTGTAACAGAAATTCTTGATAATAATGAGCAATCTATCGAAGACTTTAAAAACGGTAAAGACCGTGCAATTGGCTTCTTAGTTGGTCAAATTATGAAAGCTACAAAAGGACAAGCAAATCCACCGCTTGTTAACAAAATCTTACTTGAAGAGATTAATAAGCGATAATAGTAATGACTTTTAAAGATTAAGCAGAAAAACACCCGTACATGGGTGTTTTTCTAGGTTAATCAAACGTTTGTTTAAATGAGACAAAATCGTTTAAACAAACGTTTGATTAACTGTCAAAAGTGGAAAAATGTTTGTATAGCAACTATGGTATGATAGTTGCAAAAAGGTGGGAATAATGATAAATCTAAACATAGAGGTTTTTTTCATCTCATGAAATAATAGATAGTTATTATTCGTTATATGTAAATTTTTATGGAAGAATGGATAGAAATAAAGTGAAACTTTAATCAGTGGGAGGTTCATCCAAAGCTGATTATTAGCCCTCACCAATCGGGCATTTACTGCCCGCAAATAGCGGGATAAATTTTGGAGTCAAATAAAAAACCATTGAAATGAATATTTACTTTTGATGGACTACACGAATCGGGTTCTTACTGCCTGTTTGAGCGGGATAAAAGAAGGATAGCAAGATGAGAGGAGGTAGGCATGGGAATACTGAATAGAAGTTCAGTATGTTCTTTTTCGATACATAAAGAAATTTCCTGTGCTAATAAATGATGAAGCGAGCAAGAATTATTTATAATCCTACTTCTGGGCGTGAGCTATTTAAGAAGAGCTTACCAGAAGTATTACAAAAATTAGAACAAGCTGGCTATGAGACATCTTGTCATGCGACAACGGGTCCTGGAGACGCTACTGTGGCGGCGAGGCAAGCTGCGGATCGTAAGTTTGATGTTGTTATTGCGGCTGGTGGAGACGGTACATTAAATGAAGTAGTAAACGGTTTAGTTGGGCATGAATTCCGTCCGAAATTTGGAATTATTCCAGTTGGAACGACAAATGACTTTGCACGTGCAATTGGTGTACCTCGTTCTATTGAAGAGGCAGCAGATATTATTTGCGAAGGAAAAACAGTGCCATTAGACCTTGGTAGAGCGAACGATACATATTTTATTAACATCGCTGGTGGCGGTCGTATTACAGAATTAACATACGAAGTACCGAGTAAGTTAAAGACAGTATTAGGGCAGCTTGCTTATTACCTAAAAGGTATCGAGATGTTACCATCATTGCATCCGACATATGTTGAAATTGAGTATGATGGAAAGTTACTACAAGAAGAAATTACGATGTTTTTAATTACGAATACTCGTTCAGTAGGTGGATTTGAAAAGGTAGCACCGTATGCATCTATTAACGATGGGTTATTTGACCTATTAGTACTGAAAAAAGGTTCTATCGCTGATTTAATTAAAGCAGCAACACAAGCACAACGTGGTGAACATATTAATAATCCAAAAGTGTTATATACACAAGCGAACCGAATTAAAGTACATTCACCAGATAAACTAATGATTAATTTAGATGGTGAGTATGGTGGAGATGCACCGATGGAATTCGAAAATATATATCATTGTTTAGAACTATTTGTTCCTGAACATCAAGAGGATGCCCTGTAAAGGCATCCTTTTTTACTTTGTTAAAATGAATTGTAAATTGGGAGTTAGTTTGATTTTTATGGTATTTTTACAATTCTTTTATTTTACATCCATACTTTATTGATACACTGGAAGAGATAAGAAATGAGAGGTAGGGTGCTATGGAGAAGGTAAAGGCGATATTATTTGATAAAGATGGGACATTAATGGATTTTCATTCAATATGGATAAAAGTAGCTGAAGAACTTGTAGCTGAATGTATAAGTTTATATCATTTACCAAGTACAATGCGGCAGACCTTATTAGAAGAGATTGGTGTAGAGGGAGCATTTGTTAATCCAAGGAGTGCAATAGCTGCTGGAACAAGCCTTGATGTAGCGAAGGGGCTTTGTAATTATATTGAGTTTGCTAGAGAAGAAGAGATGCATCAGTGGGTAAGTGAGAAGTTATTTTCCCTTATGTATGAGCATCGTTCGCATATGAAAATGACAGCAGACTTACCGAAAGTGTTACAGGCATTAAAAGATAAAGGATTTATATTAGGGGTTGTCACGGCGGATGATTTCGCACCAACAGAATTATTTTTAAAACAATATAAGTTGGAGAACTTTTTTGATTATATTATAGCCTCGGATACATTCCCTGCGCAAAAACCAGATAAAAAGATTATAGAAGTGTTTTGTGAGAAATTTAATTTAGAATCATGCGAGGTTGCGGTTGTTGGAGATACGCCAACTGATTTACATTTAGCTAAAAATGGCGATTGCTATGCAATTGGGGTGCTATCTGGTACAGGAGACCGTCCAACATTAGAACCACTTGCTGATTTAGTTTTAGATTCTGTTGGAGAGTTTATTTCTCAATCGGGTGAGTTTTTCTGGGAGAAAGAAAAGTCTAATGTGTAAGGAAAATAAGTCTATAAAGACTCTTAATGAGTCTTTATAGACTTATTTTTTATGCCTGGATACAAAGAATATAGGATAAATGCTAGAAAAGAAAGTTGGCATATATTTTGCAATAAAAAGAGAAAACAATGTAAAGAAAAGGATGGGGTACGCAATGAACACAAAAAAATTTGCTAAAGTAAATGAACAAATTCCAGGACCGAAAGCGGCATCTTTATTAGAACGCCGTCAAAATATAGTACCAAAAGGAGTAAGTAACGGCATCCCAACGTTTGTACAATCTGCCAATGGTGCTCTTGTAACAGATGTTGATGGCAATCAGTACATTGATTTTGCAGGAGCAATCGGGACAATTAACGTAGGGCATTGTCATCCAACGGTTAAAGAAGCGCTCCATAAACAAGTCGATCAATACATTCATACTGGATTTAACGTCATGATGTATGAGCCATATATTGAATTAGCAGAAAAGCTTGCGGCATTGGCACCAGGAAGTTTCGATAAGCAAGTCCTGTTTTTAAATAGTGGTGCAGAAGCAGTTGAGAACGCGGTGAAAATCGCTCGTAAATATACGAAGAGACCTGGTATTATCGCATTTTCTAAAGGTTTCCACGGGCGTACATTAATGACAATGACGATGACAAGTAAAGTGAAGCCATATAAATTTGGGTTTGGTCCCTTTGCTCCAGAAGTATATAAAGCGCCATTTCCATACGAATACCGTCGCCCAGAGGGATTAACGGAAGAGCAGTATGATGATTTTATTATTGAAGAGTTTAAGAACTTCTTCATATCGGAAGTAGCACCAGAAACAATTGCAGCTGTTGTAATGGAACCTGTTCAAGGGGAAGGTGGATTTATCGTCCCAAGTAAGAAATTTGTTCAAGAAGTACGCCGCATTTGTTCAGAGAACGGCATCTTATTTGTAGCGGATGAAATACAAACAGGCTTTAGTCGTACAGGAAAATATTTTGCAATTGATCACTATGATGTCGTTCCAGATTTAATTACAGTGTCTAAATCATTAGGTGCTGGTGTACCGATAAGTGGTGTCATTGGACGTAAAGAAATTATGAATGAGTCTGCACCAGGTGAACTTGGTGGAACGTATGCAGGAAGTCCATTAGGATGTGCGGCTGCATTAGCTGTTCTCGATGTAATAGAAAATGAGAAATTAAATGATAGAGCGATAGAATTAGGAAAAGTCGTAATGAACCGATTCGAAGAGATGAAAAATAAATATCATTGCATCGGTGATGTGCGTGGGTTAGGCGCAATGTGTGCATTTGAGGTTGTTCAAGATCGTAAGACGAAAGCACCTGACAAAACGTTAACGGCTAATCTATGTGCAGAAGCAAATAAGCGTGGGTTACTGTTATTATCAGCAGGGACATATGGAAATGTTATCCGTGTGTTAATGCCTTTAGTTATTACAGATGAGCAACTTGAAGAAGGTTTAACAATAATTGAAGAATCATTGCAAGCTTGTTATGAGCAAACAAACATCGCTCGCGTTTAAAAACTGAAGTATAAATAGCAAACATTCTAGCTGACTCTATGTTAAATGCAGAAAATTCACTTTATAATAAAGGTAGTGAAGTGGATCGATGGATTTGAAGTTAGGGGTGGCTAGGATGGTTGCAGAAAAGGAACGAGTGTTAATGGATTTAAAAGATGTATTTGAATATGCGTTTGACGAAATTTTTGTTACAGATGAGCAAGGGATCGTTGTACGTGTAAATAGTACATGTGAAAGGCACTACCAACTAGCTGCAGAAGAGTTAGTTGGTAAGCATGTAAAAGAACTACAAAAGGATGGAATCTTTTATCCATCAGCGACATTAGAAGTGATTGAAAAAAAGAGGCCAATTGAACTCGTTCAAACTACAAAATCAGGAGAGTATTTACACGTTCGTACAAGGCCTGTTTTTGATGATGAGGGAAATTTAAGAAGAGTGATTAGTTATTCTCGCGACCTTACTGAACTCTATCAATTACGTCAAAAGGTAGAGGAAATGGATAATCAGCTAAAAACATATAAAAAAGAATTAAGAGAAACATATGAGCATGAAGGACTTATTTTTAAAAGTCTAGCTATGCAAAAAATAGTCGATACAATCAAAAAAGTATCTGTAGTGGATAGTACTGTTCTCGTTTTAGGCGAGACTGGAGTAGGAAAAAGTCGATTAGTACGCCATTTACATGAAGTGAGTCACCGTAAGTATGAAAGTTTCTATGAAATTAATTGTGCGGCATTGCCAACTAATTTAATTGAATCGGAGCTTTTTGGATATTCAGGTGGATCTTTTACAGGTGCGAATCGTGAAGGGAAAAAGGGACTATTAGAATCCGCGCATAAAGGAACTCTTTTTTTAGATGAAATCGGTGAAATGCCGCTTGAAATTCAAGCGAAGCTTTTGCAAGTATTGCAAGAAAAAACATTTCGTCCTATAGGCGGAAGAGAATTAAAAAAAGTGGATGTTCGAATTGTGGCGGCAACAAATAGAGATTTAAGCGAGATGGTGAAACAAGGAACATTTCGGAAAGATTTATACTATCGTTTGAATGTCATTCCAATTGCAATTCCCCCGCTTAGGGAAAGAACAGAAGATATTTTGCCGCTTATTTATCATTACTTGCAGCACTTTAATAAAAAGTACGGACGTGATGTGAAACTAGCGCCGAGTACGTTACAAATGTTTGTTGGATATCCGTGGGAAGGGAACAATAGAGAAATAGAGAATGTAATTGAGAGAATTGTTATTACTGTTGATGATGTTGTAACGGTAGAGGATTTGCCACTCTCTATGCAAGAGGCTGCAGTTGAACAATCGGGACAAAGCCTTTATAAAATGCTGGAAGAGGTAGAGAGAAATATAATTCTTAAAGCGTATAAAACGTATGGATCAAGTTATAAAGTGGCTGAGTTTTTGCAAATTAGTCAATCTGCTGCTACTAGAAAAATTAAGAAGTTCATAGAGGAGGAAGAAAACATTGGATAAAAAGGCGACTTTCGTAAGTATAGATAAAAAGGCGATGTATATAAATGGTGAGTGGATTACACTACAAGAACAAATTGAAGTAAATAATCCTGCGACGAAGGAAATATTTGCAACTGTACCAAAAGGCGGAGTAACAGAGGCAAAGCAAGCTGTTGATGCTGCACATGAAGCTTTTAAAACGTGGTCTAAGTTAACGGCAGCAGATCGTGCCACGAAGTTAAAAAAGTGGTTTACGCTTATTGATGAAAATAAAGAAGAGATCGCAGCGATTATGACGAAGGAACAAGGAAAGCCGTTTGCAGAAGCGCTTGGTGAAGTAAATTATGCAAACAGTTTTGTTGAATGGTATGCAGAAGAGGGGAAACGCGTATATGGTGAAATGATTCCTGCTGCTCATCCGAATAAGCGCATTTTAGTTATGAAGCAACCAGTTGGCGTTATGGCAGCTATTACACCTTGGAACTTCCCAGCTGCTATGATTACGAGAAAGGTAGCCCCAGCGCTTGCAGCAGGCTGTACAGCCGTTGTGAAACCGGCAAGTCAAACGCCATTAACTGCATTGAAATTAGCTGAATTAGCCCATGAAGCAGATATTCCAAAGGGCGTAATCAATATCGTAACAGGTAGTGCAAAAGCAATTGCTGATACATGGATGGAAGATGGTCGCGTTCGAAAAGTGTCCTTTACAGGGTCAACGGAAATCGGGAAAGAGTTAATGGCTAGTGCGGCGCAAACGATGAAAAAAGTTTCGCTTGAGTTAGGGGGACACGCTCCGTTTATCGTAATGAATGATGCAGATTTAGATAAAGCAGTAGAAGCGGTGATTGGTTCGAAATTCCGTAATGCAGGACAAACGTGTATATGTACAAACCGAGTATTCGTTCAAGAAGAAGTATACGAAGTATTTGTAGAGAAGTTCCAAAAGGCAGTAGGGCAGTTGAAAGTAGGAGACGGTTTCGGTGACGGAACGACTGTCGGGCCACTTATTGATGAGAATGCAGTTTCAAAAGTACAAGAACATATTGAAGATGCTATTCAAAAAGGTGGAACAGTTTTATATGGTGGTCAAAAGGTCGTAGAGTTAGAGGGACATTTCATTCAACCGACTGTAATTGGGTTGGCAAATGATACGATGCTTTGTATGAATGAAGAAACATTTGGGCCAGTGGCACCAGTTGCGAAATTTAAAACAGTTGATGAAGTAATCGAACGTGCAAACAATACACCATACGGTTTAGCTGCGTATATTTTCACGAAAGACATTAGCCAAGCATTCCAAATTAGTGAAGCGTTAGAGTACGGTATTATCGGTCTAAACGATGGTCTTCCATCAGTTGCACAAGCACCATTTGGTGGATTTAAAGAAAGTGGTATCGGTCGTGAAGGAGGCCATTTCGGCATCGAGGAATATTTAGAAATTAAATATATTTCATTGGGACTATAAGTAGTATACTAGAATCTCTATAAGGTAACAGAGAAGGAGATTCTAGTATGGTATATTGGCTATTATTACTTGTTACAATTATTTTTGAAGTAGCTGGAACAATTGCGATGAAACTATCAAATGGTTTAACAAAGCTCGTTCCAAGTGTACTGATTTTCGTGTTTTATGGAATTTGTTTCAGCGTGTTTGCCATCGTTGTGAAAAAGATTCATTTAAGTATTGCTTATGCTATTTGGTCTGGCGTTGGAACATTACTTATTACAATCATTAGTGTGTACTTTTTTAAAGAGCATATTAGTTTATTTCAAGCATTTTGTATTCTTTTTATTGTTTTGGGTGTCATTGGACTTAAGGTTTCATCGGCATCATGAAAGCTATCTTTTGTAGAAGATAGCTTTTTTCTATTTGTGCAGTTAGCAATTAATACGACAAAATATGACAAGAAAGAGTAAAGCGTTTTGTTATGATACATATGAAATATTGTCTTATGTGGAGGAAAGAGTATGTTAAAAAAGGTAAGTCAAATTGTTTTAATTTTTGGCATAGCTTTTAGTTTAAGTGCTTGCACTGAGACTAAAGATAGTAATGAAAGTAAACAAGAAGATGTTCAAGATAAAGTGTATAAAATAGGGGAGACAGTAGACGTAGATGGTTTGCAAGTAACTATCGATTCAGTTAAATTAGGATATCCGGATTATGATGAGAATAAAAAGAAAGAGGAGATTTTGGGGATTATTTTCAAAGTAGAAAATAATAGTAAAAAGGAAATACCTTTTGCATTTTATGAATTTGAGATTACCGATAAGAAAGGTACAAGATTTAAAGAATATAATAACCCTGATAGCTTTATTAGTAAAAAGTTAGCACCAGATGAAAAAATTCAAGATATCATGCTATTTGACGTAGCGAAAGAAAATACGTATATCGCTACGTATAGACCGGAGTTTACGCATGAAAATAGAACGATAAAATTTGAATTGAAACCAAATAAATAAAGAAACACATTGGATTATCCAATGTGTTTCTTTATGGTAATAAATTTAAAACGCCCAGTTACCTTTACGGAAGATAGGCTCATGTCTGCCATCAGCAGTAATACCGTCAATATCAAGCTCAGCTGACCCAATCATGAAGTCGTTGTGTGTGATACTAGCGTTTGCGCCGTTTTCAGCAAGTTCTTCTTTAGACATTGTTTTTCCGCCAACTAAGTTAAATGCATAAGCATTTCCGATTGCAAGGTGGCAAGATGCATTTTCGTCAAATAGTGTATTGTAGAATAAAACATTTGTGTTTGAAATTGGTGAGTCATGAGGTACTAAAGCTACTTCTCCTAAGAAGTGAGAACCTTCATCTGTTTCTACTAAATGTTTTAAAGCTTCTTCACCAGCTTCAGCTTTATAGTCTACGATACGCCCGTTTTCAAATGTTAACGTGAAATTATCGATAATATTACCTGCAAATACTAACGGTTTTGTACTAGAAACTTGGCCGTTTACACCTGTTTTAAGTGGCATTGTAAATACTTCTTCAGTTGGAATATTAGCCATAAATGGTACGTTCTTTTCATTTAAGCTACCAGCACCAGCCCATACATGTTTTTCTGGAAGCTCGATTGTTAAATCTGTTCCAGGACCTGTATAGTGAAGAGCTTTATAATGCTTTTCGTTTAAGTAATCCACTTTTGTATGTAATGTTTCATCATGTTCTTTCCATGCTTCTACAGGATTTTCTAAATCAGCACGAGTAGCTTTGAAAATAGCATCCCATAACTTTGCTTCTTGTTCTTCTGGCGCTACGTCAGGGAATACTTTCGCAGCCCATTCTTTCGTAGGAACAGAAATGACACACCAGCTTACTTTATCTGCTTGTACGTAATCACGGTATACTTTCATTGCTTCTCCAGCTACTTTATGAGCTGTTGCAATACGCGATGCTTCTACACCTTTTAATAAATCAGGGTTTTCTGCATAGATAGACATAAATGCAGCGCCTTCTTTTGCTAATTCTTCACGAGCATGTGCTTTCCAAGATGGAAATTCAGCGAAAGCTTCTTCAGGAGCTAGATCGAACTTTAAGCGTGTTAACGTCTCATCATTCCAATCTACATATACGTGTTTTGCACCAGATTTATATGCTTTTTCTGTAACGAGGCGTACAAATTGTACAGCTTCAAGAGGTGCACTAATTGATAAAGTTTGTCCAGGTTGAATATTAACACCAACATTAACTGCAAGAGCAGCATATTTCTCTAACGTTTGTTCAAATGACATATGTATAATCTCCTTTAATTTGAAAGATTTCTTACTATATATAATACAAGAAAATTCTAAAAATATATATAAATATAAAGTAAAAAGAGAGCTCAAAATGTATTGAGCCCTTATATTTACTTAATTGAAGAAGCAAACTGCTCTACAGTCGTTGTATGGTGTATACGAACGCGCTTCATCTTTAACAATTCATCAGGTTCACCCTTCGTAATGAATTGCCCAGGCTTTGTCGTCGTCGCAAATTGATAATACTTCTTCGTTTCTGTAACAACCTTATCATCTACATGACCGAATGGATAAGCAATCGCGATAACAGGCTTACCTGTTATTTTTTCTAGTTTTTCTTTTGAACCTTTTAACTCTTCCTCATAGTTTGTAATTTTCGGTAAGTCTGCATGTGTTGCAGTATGAGATTGCACCGAGAAAATGCCGGAATCAACCATTTCTTTTATTTCAGAAGTAGACAATGCTCCTTCTACATCAACGTTATCAACAATCATATATTCTGTTGCTGCCGGTTTAAAAGTATCATCTTTTAGCTTTTGTAAAACGCGAAATGCATTCATATTATTTTTCATACCGTCATCAAATGTAACGAAAATCGGCTTATTTACTTTATTTATATCGCCCCAGCGTTCAAACGTTAAAAGCGTATAACCATTGTCTTTTAAATGTTTCATTTGTGCTTCAAAGTTAGCTGGTGATACGAATAAGTCTTTAATACCTTGACCATGATAATCATCGATTGCGTGATACATAAGAACAGGAACCTTTTGTTCGAAAGTAATAGTAGATTTCGTAAGCGGGATTGTTTTCCCATCTTCTTTCATTCCTGTTGCTTCAATTTGGAACTCACCGCGTTTTCCTTCAAATTCTTTTATGTCAAAAGGAATTGTAAATTGTTTCTCCTTTTCTTTAGAAGAAAAAGATTTAGCACGTTCCTTTCCATCAGCTGTGCGCCAAATTTTATATTGTACTTCATTTAAAGAATCTTTTAAGTCTGTAATATGAATACTTGTGTTTGTAGATTCGTGTGTGATGGGAGTATAAGAAATTTTACCTTGTTCTTGTAGAGTCTCTTTTTGTATAGCTACTTCTTGAACCTTTTTCTCTTTTTTAGGTTCTTGGCTTACATTGCTAGTATTGCAGCCTGCTAGAATGGCAGACGTACATAAAGCAATTGCTGCGTATTTTCTCATAAAAATCACCTTCTATTGTGTAGTATGTTGCATATTGACATTAAAATCCCCACCGCTATAAGAGTGGTGGGGATATACCCTTGTTCATCATATCATTTGAAGAAAATGAGGGGAATATGATTTTTAGGAGGCTATTAAGGTAATAGATTAGTGACTTTGAATAGATGTATTTTTTTGTTTCTTATTAGAATTAATAATAATATAACCGACTACAAAGATAAGAGGAATAATGAAGACATAGATAGGCATTCCCCATACATAATAGCTTTTCAGCGTTAAGACTAGTAAATGTAAGAAATCGAAAAGGGCGTGAGCTTTCATAATATCCTCCAATGTTTTTTACAAATTATAACATTTAACACTTGTTATTTGTATAATTTGGAAAGTTATTTAAGCTAATTTTAAAGTAAGAAGAAGACATATTAATATGCAATTTTGCATAAGGATATGTATTTAATTAAAATATAAAGATTTTATACTATAATAAAAACCGCTATAAAACTAAGTAAGAATAATGTATGGAGTGGAGAATAGAAATGAAATATAAAAAAATAATATATATCTTTTTCATATCGCTATTTATAGTTGGTTGTCAAAGTGAAGTGAGTAAAGCGAATAGCGTGGAAGAGTATATTCCATCGCATCTTATGAATGCGGAAGTGACGGCGGATATTATGACACTAGAATTTCCTTATGAGATAAAAGAGAAATTAGAGAAAATAGGAAATAAAATGAGCGATAGTATTACAAATAATTTAGATTGGTATTTGAAGTATGCCGAAGAAGAAATTATACCGAAAAAAACGTTTCCTTATCATCAAAACTTAGGTATTACAAAAGAAGAATATGATTTTATGATAGATAAAATGAATAATGCAGAATATGTAAATACCAAAGACGGAAAACTCTTTTTTGAACAGAAAGATCATGAAATTCAAATTCTCTCTGATGAAAATTTGAAGCTAATTAAAAATATTCGAATTGATACAGAGAAGAATATAATTAAAACTCCTTTAGGAGAATGCGAATATGAAGGTGAAATAAAGGCGTCGGATGAACAAAAAGCTACTGGTCCATGGAGTGGGAAGATGTGGACTTTAAAAAGCGATGGATTACTTTATCATTTTTCATTAGGAAAGTTAAAAAACATAAACAAATCTATCATTTACATTTCAATAAAAGGTATATATAAAGATAGGATTATCAATACAGAAGAAGCAGTTGAATTTCACTCGGTTTCATAAAGAATCAAAAAAATCACCTTACTCGTTAAAGTAAGGTGATTTTTTATTAAATAAACAATCCAGCGATTGTCGCAGATAAAATAGAAGCAAGTGTTGATGCAAATAGCATTTTCCAACCAAATTTAGAAACAACGCTTCCTTGCTTTTCAGAAAGGGCACGGATTGTACCAACGATTGCACCAATTTGGCTAATACTTGCGAAGCTAATTAAGAATACTGTAACGATTCCAACTGTACGTGGAGCTAATGTTGTAGCTGTGTCTTTTAAATCAAGGATTGCTACAAACTCGTTTAAAACAATCTTCGTACCCATAATACCACCAGCTGGGATAATATCTTGAGTTGGAATACCCATTAAGAATGCGAATGGAGAAAGTACGTAACCGAAGATTTGTTGTAAAGTAACAGCATGTCCCATTGCGCCTGAAGCTGCACTAATTACGTAGTTTACAACTTCCATCACACCGATAAAGGCGATCATTAATGCGGCAACGATACCAGCTACTTTTAAACCATCAAGCGCACCGTTAATCATTGCGCCGATAAAGCTGTCTCCGAATAGAGTTCTATCAAATTTCTGAATCACTTCATCTTCTTTCTTCGTATCAACTGGTGTTAATAACGAACAAACGATTAAGCTTGAGAATAAGTTTAGCGGAAGAGCTGCCAGTACGTATTTTGCATCTAACATCATTACGTATGATGCTGTAACAGAAGCAGAAACGGAGCTCATCGCAGAACAACAAATGATAAACATACGGTTTTTATTGAAATGCTGTAAATCGTTTTTAATAACGATTAACGCTTCACTTGAACCGAAGAATACAGAGTTTACTGCGTGGAATGACTCAACACGTGGTAAACCAGTAATTTTTGAAATAGCACCGCCGACAACGCGAACGATGAATGGTAAAACACCTAAATAACTAAAGATTGAAAGTAGTGCTGAGAAAAATACGATAATTAATAATACGTTTAAGAAAAAGACAAAATCTCTGTGAATTCCATTAAAGAGAAAATCGACACCTGTCGTACCAAGTTTAATTAGTTTGTTGAAAACTTTACTAATGAAAATAATGATTTGTTGACCAATCTTTGTAGCAAACATAAACCAACCGATTAAAATTTGGAAACCAATCATAATTGCAATTGCACGGAAGTTGATTTTACTTTTGTTGTTTGACAAAGCAAAACATAAACCTAACACGGCAAGAATACCGATAATGCTCATTACATATTGCATGTAGTTGCCCCTTTCAGAAGTTCGTATAAAGTTTGTACATAAAACGCTCGTTATATTACTAAAAATAAAGGAATGAGGTTTTATGTCATACGTAAGATGTCTGACCTTTTAGAAAAATAAAAATAAAAAAAGACCCATATGGATTCACTTTCATCTATGAGAGAAAGCTAATCAATATGAGTCCTTTTTTGCGCATAGGCTAATATTCATTAGTTTTCCCCATAGTCCAGCAATTTAAGGTTGCCGGGTAGAAACTCTCGATCCATATTATCAAGTATATATGAGGTAACATCGTCCGTATTAAATTAGTAGTAGCGTAACATTAACAGAGAAGTATCGTCAATAGCTTTTTTTCTTCCAATAGAAAAAGACCATATAAGTATGATAAAATGTAACGCAGTGTTATGAAAAAGAGAGGTCGGAAAATGAGTACTAAAATGACGCCACCAGTTGAGAAAAACGAGTTTATAGATGTAGTATTTGAAGATTTAACACATGATGGTGCCGGTGTTGCGAAAGTAAAGGGCTATCCTATTTTCGTTAAAAACGGATTACCAGGTGAAGAAGCGCAAATTAAAATTATTAAAGTGAAGAAAAACTTCGCATTTGGTCGTTTAATGAAGCTTCATACAGAAAGTCCATATCGTAAAGATGCTGAATGCCCAGTATATAATCAGTGCGGCGGTTGTCAGCTTCAGCACTTAACTTATGAAGGACAATTACAAGCGAAAGAAAAACAAGTACGTGACGTTATGCAGCGTATCGGAGGACTAGCTGATGTTCCTGTTCATCCTGTACTTGGCATGAAGAATCCGTGGGTATACCGTAATAAAGCACAAGTACCAATCGGAGAACGTGAAGGCGGACTTGTAGCTGGTTTTTATCGCCAAGGAACGCATGACATCATTAATATGGAATCATGCTTAATTCAGGCAGAAGAAAACGATACATTAATCCAAGAAGTAAAACGTATTTGTGAAAAGCACGGTATCACTGCGTACAACGAAGAGCGTAACAAAGGAACACTTCGTCACGTAATGGCTCGTTACGGACAAGTAACAGGGGAAATTATGCTTGTCTTCATTACGCGTACAGCAGAATTGCCGAACAAAAAAGCAATTATTGAAGAAATTGCAGCGAAATTCCCAGAAGTAAAATCAATTGTTCAAAACGTAAATACGAAGCGTACGAATGTAATTTTCGGAGACAAAACGACAGTACTGTACGGATCAGAATACATTTATGACTTTATCGGTGACATTAAATTTGCGATTTCAGCACGTTCATTCTATCAAGTAAACCCAGAGCAAACGAAAGTGCTTTACGATAAAACGTTAGAATACGCAAAATTAAATGGTAACGAAACAGTAATCGATGCCTATTGCGGAATCGGATCAATCTCGTTATTCCTAGCGCAAAAAGCGAAAAAAGTGTACGGCGTTGAAATCGTCCCAGAAGCAATCGAAGATGCAAACCGAAACGCAGCACTAAACAACATGACAAACGCTGAATTTGGCGTAGGAGAAGCAGAAGTAGTCATTCCAAAATGGTACAAAGAAGGCGTAATCGCCGACACAATGGTCGTAGACCCACCGCGTAAAGGCTGTGACGAAGCATTACTAAATACAATCATCGACATGAAGCCAAACCGCGTCGTATACGTATCGTGTAACCCAGCAACATTAGCACGTGATTTAAAAGTACTAGAAGAAGGCGGATATAAAACACAGGAAGTACAACCTGTTGATATGTTCCCGCATACGACTCACGTAGAGTGTGTGGCTTGGCTTAAGTTGGTATAATAGGAAAGCAGTTGATATAGGGGAAATCTATACCACCTGCTTTTTGGTTTACAAAAATACCATTCATAAGCGATTTTAGTTAAAATAAATATTGCTGATTTTCACAAATTATAAATTGAGATTTTGAAATTGTATTCATAGTGAGAGGATTTGAATTTGAAATGATAGATAATTTTTGGCGTGAATTACCACGACCATTTTTCGTACTTGCACCAATGGAAGATGTGACAGACGTTGTTTTCCGTCACGTAGTAAGTGAAGCAGGTCGTCCGGACGTATTCTTCACAGAGTTTACAAACTCGGATAGCTATTGTCATCCAGAAGGTATGAAAAGTGTACGTGGCCGTTTAATTTTTACAGAGGACGAACAGCCGATGGTGGCACATATTTGGGGAGACAATCCCGAATACTTCCGTCAAATGAGTATTGGTATGGCAGAACTAGGATTTAAAGGCATCGATATTAACATGGGTTGCCCAGTACCGAACGTTGCATCAAGAGGAAAAGGTAGTGGCCTTATTCTACGTCCAGACGTTGCGGCAGAACTTATCCAAGCAGCAAAAGCGGGCGGACTACCTGTCAGCGTAAAAACACGACTTGGCTTTAAAGAGTTAAGCGAGTGGGAAGATTGGTTAACGCACATTTTCAAACAAGATATTGCAAACCTTTCTATTCACTTACGTACAAGAGAAGAAATGAGCCAAGTAGATGCGCATTGGGAACTAATTCCGGAAATTAAAAAATTACGTGACCGTATCGCACCAAATACGTTAATAACAATCAATGGAGACATCCTTGATCGTAAAATGGGGCTGGAACTTGCTGAAAAATACGGCATTGATGGCGTAATGATCGGACGAGGCATCTTCAAAAATCCATTTGCTTTTGAAAAAGAGCCAAGAGAGCATAGCAGTAAAGAGCACCTAGATCTTTTAAGACTACAACTTGATCTTCAAGATCAATATGCAGAAGTACTGCCACGCTCAATCACAGGGCTTCACCGCTTCTTCAAAATTTATGTAAAAGGCTTCCCTGGAGCTGCTGAATTGAGAAATCAATTGATGAGTACGAAATCGACGGATGAGGTGCGTGCTTTGTTGGATAGGTTTGAGGATAGTGTTGGTGAGGCTCAGGATAGTGAGACGGTTTAACTTTTAAGCAGTTAAATCATTTCATATGTAGTGCATGACATGAGTGAGTTGAAAATAAGTGCAGAGCTGGAAAAGAACAGTGTATTTGAGAAATCAAAGCACTGTTTTTTTCTTTTAGTTAATGTTAAGAGAGAAATCTTTTTATAGGCATATAAAAAACATGTAAGAGCTCTGTAGATACAATGATAGAGAAAAGTTCGGGTAAGACTATAAAACATATCTTTAAAATGTTAAAGTATTAATTTAGCGGACAATAACTAAAAGGTTAGATTAAACATGATAATTTAAAGCAGGTTATAGCATAAACTTTAACCGCTGAATAAATAATCAACATTTCAGGAGGAAACCCAATGGCAATGAGCAACAACGATATATTAAAAAGAGTACGATACGCTTTAGATATAAAAGATATAGATATGGTAGAAATCTTTAAACTTGGCGGGATGGAAGTAACGAAAGAAGACGTAGTTGATATGCTTACAAAAATAAAGAGAGCTCCTCAGCATGAAGCTGAAAATGATGAGGTAGCTGAAGATGAGTACGTAAAAACATGCGATATGATGATGTTAGAGGCATTTTTCAATGGATTTATTACTTTAAAAAGAGGAAAGCAAGATCCGAAACCAGGACAACCAGCACCTGTACAGAGCAAGGAGAGTGCCAATAACCTTCTTCTAAAGAAAATGAAAATCGCACTATCTTTAACGAGTGAGGATGTACTTGATATATTAGATAGCGTAGGCGTTACGGTAACAAAAGGAGAGTTAGGCGCTCTATTAAGAAAGAAAGGCCATAAAAATTACAAAGAGTGTGGCGATAGATACGCAAGGAATTTCATTAAGGGATTAGGTGTAAAGTATAGAGGATAATGAGTTCGTTAAAGCAGTAAATGATATAATAGGTAGAGTAGGACGTTCGTATCCTACTCTTTTTTATTTGTAAAAATACTATGCTAGGTGATGAAATGGTACATACATATTTAGGTGAGACAATTAATTTTCATATAACTTATAAGAAGAAAAAGTCCGTGCGTCTTTTTGTGGATTCGTATGGAAATGTGGAAGTGCAGGCTCCGAAAGGAACACCTGTTGAATACTTAGTCCAGTTGCTAGAGGAGAAGTGGGATTGGATTCAGACAACACGTAAGGAAATGGCGGAGCGAGCGCGTGGACCACAGGAAAAGGATTATGATCAAGGAGAGGGCTTTTTGTATTTAGGGAATACGTATCCGATACAGATTTCCCAAGATGCAAGCATTGAGCAAGACAATGCGATTTTTGAAGGGGATAAGTTACATATTTATGTAAAAGAGCTTAAGGATGAGAAAATACAACAAGCTTTAAAACGATTTTACTATAAGCAGTGTAAATCTTTAGTAGAGAAGAGTATTAAAGCGCATCAAAGTAATTTCAAAACAAAACCACGTTCTATTCGTATTACAGATAGTAGTCGTACTTGGGGTACTTGCGATTCGAATTTACAACTAACATTCAATTGGAAGCTAGCGATGGCACCACAGCGAGTAATTGACTATGTAGTTGTTCATGAAATGTGTCATATGGTTCATTTAAATCATGATCGATCTTTTTGGCGTCTTGTCGGGAAGATAATGCCTGATTATAAAGAAATGGAGAATTGGTTAGCGTTATCTAGTTGGAAGATGACGGTTTAGGAAGGGATATCGATTTTTGTCTGTAAATCGATATTTCTTGTCGAATCGTTGATATATTGTGAGTTTTGATAGATATATTTTAAAAATCGTTGATATATTGTGAGTTTTGATAGATATATTTTAAAAATCGTTGATATATTGTGAGTTTTGATAGATATATTTTAAAAATCGTTGATATATTGTAAGTTATGATAGATATATTCGAAAAATCGTTGATATAATTTCATTTACCACAGGATTGTTCAACAAATCGAAAAGAGAAGAGGTCACAGCAGACATCTCCTCTTTTCGACCATATAGATTATCGCCCAAACTTCACAACAAAATCCCCATCCACTTTCTCCATCTCATACCCACGATACCCTTCCGAAAGCAAAGCCTGCTGTCCACTAGCATCACTCATTAGAATACTTTGAATATCCGTCCAATCGCTTTCTTTATCTCCGCGCAATTTCTTCATAAAAACATACCGCAGACTACCACCATACTTCTCCTTTAGCGCAGCAATCTCCATCCCTTGCGCAAACTTATCCTTCAAACTCGGGATGTTAAAAGGAGCAACGGTGCAGCATACATAATCATATTTGCTGTCTTCTTTTTGCAATTCGTCCATGATGACGTTTGCTAATATTTTTTGCATCCCATTTCCTCGGCAGTTCGGATGAACGTTTGAGATTTCTTGATAGATGACGCGGTGTAGCTCACTTTCTGGCAAACCAATATCGAGCCCTAAATGTTCATCATCGATAGGAGGGACGAGTAGAGCGCGAAATGCGATGAGTTCGTTTTCGATAAAAGCACCAATCATCATGCCGTTTCCTTCTAGAATGTATTGAAATTCTTCTTGTGAGAGTGGTTGTAAACGACTTTTATCTTCTAGTGCTTCAACTACGATGTTTTGTAGTGATAAAATTTGTTTGATGTGCTCTAGTGATAGTAATGTAACGTGAAATGATTCGTTATTTTGTTTTAATGTTCCTTCGTATAGAACCGTCATATGATAGTCCTCCTTTAGCGTACAACGTCTTGAAAGACGGTTAGTTCTTGTAATGTATCTTCGTTTATTTCAATGCCGAGTCCCGGCTTTTCGTTTAAGCGAATGAATGGTACATCGTAATGTAAGTTTCCAATGTCTTTTGTGAATTTTAATGGTCCTGTTAGCTCTACGCTCGTAATGATTTTCTTTGAGAAGGCGACATGGAATCCTGCGGAAGAGGCAACAGATGATTCGACCATTGATCCTACTTGGCATTCAATGCCGGCCATTTCAGCTTGATGAGCGAGCTTTACAGCTGGATATATGCCACCGCATTTCATTAGTTTTATATTTACTTTATCAGCAGCTTCTAATTTAATAATTTGGCGCATTTCACGAGAACTTTTTAATCCTTCATCAATCATAAGCGGGAGGTCTGTTTTAGAACGAATATGAGCCATGGCATCAATATCGTCCGCGATAACAGGTTGTTCAATCCAGTCAATGTTTAAATGTCCTAATGAACGTAGTGCTGTTAATGTGTTTGCGCTATTTTTCCAGCCTTGGTTTACATCAACGCGAATAGCGATGTCATTTCCTACACGTTCTCGTACAGCTTCAATACGTTTCACATCTTCTTTTACATTTGTACCAACTTTCATTTTGAAAGATTGGTAACCTTTTTGAATCATAGAAGCAGCTTCTTCAGCCATGTTTTCTGGATCGGCAATACTTAAAACGTGAGTGACAGGGAATTCTTCATGATAGCGCCCGCCAATTAATTGATATACAGGTTGATTTAGTTTTTTGCCCATTATATCAAAACAAGCAATATCAATTGCGGCTTTCGCTGTTGGAACACCGTAAATTGTATTGTCCATCATGTCGTGTATTTTTTCGATATTCATTGGATTTTGCCCGATTAGAGCAGGGGTTAGCGTATGTTTTAAAGTATGGAAAGTACTTTCCCATGATTCACCTGTGACGTGATCATCAGCAACGCCTTCACCGTAACCGATAATACCTTCATCCGTTTCCATTTTGACGATAATAGAGGGCATATCAGAATAAGAGCCATAACTAATAACAAACGGATTGCGAAGCGGTAAACGAATTGCGTAAAGATGAATAGCTGTAATTTTCATTGAATAGAAACCCCTTCCTGTTTACAATAGTTTTATACATTTGATATAGTTGACGTTAAATAGTCGTTAATTAATGATAAGGAGTTAGAGAAAATGATGATAAAAATTGCAGTTGTCGGTTCAAAGGAGTTTATGGAGAACCTTTTTCCTATTGCTCAAAAATTAGAGGGAATAGAAATTGATCCATATATTTACCTTCATCCGGCGGAATCTTCTGAACTATTAAAGTGTCTAAAGCCTTGTGATGTCATCTTTTTCTCAGGTGCTTTACCTTATTATATGGCAAAAGAAATAAGAGAACAATTACGAATTCCAAGTACATACTTACAGCAAGACGAGACAACTGTCGTATCTTCAATTCTTTCTATCATGTATCATCAAAGTATTCAACCACATAACATTTCCATCGATTTAGTAGACCGCTCGTTTATTACAAATGTGTTCCATGATATCGGTATAAAAGAAAGTCCACAAGTGTTGGATTATGAAAATATGCTGTGGAGTAAAGATGAAATAAATAGAGTTATCGATTTTCATGTAGCTAAATATCAATCTGGAGAGGCTCATTTAGCTTTAACTAGTATTCACGCTGTTTACGACGAGCTTCAAAAAATAGGTATTCCTTCAGAGCGTATGATTGATCCAACACAGTCCATTATACATGGGCTAAAAGATGCAAAAATAAAAGCTGAGTTAGCAAAAAGCTATTCAGCTACTGTTGGTGCTTGTATTATTTCTTCCTTAGAATTACGAGCGAGTTTGCTTGAAAAACTAGATGTCATTTCAAAAGAACTACGTGGTTCATTTAAACAAGTGGATGAAATGACATGCATTTTGTATACAACTCGTGGTGATATCGAATCGATTATTAAAACAAATGCGATAGATAACTTGTTTGCGAGCATAGAAGGAACGATAGCTATTGGATTTGGTTATGGGAAAACCGTGAAAGAAGCGGAGCAAAATGCAAAAATTGCTCAAAGTTTTGCAAAGAACAATCCAATAGATCGTTGTTTTTATATACTAACAAGTGATAAAGATTTGTTTGGTCCGTTCCCGAAAGAACAGAGAGTACAAAGTTTGAAAAATGATAATCCGGAACTAATGAAAATAGCGAAGGAAACGAAGCTTAGTCCGGCCAACTTGTCAAAAATCATTCAATTTAGTCAATCGCACCCGTCATTGAAGTTTACAGCAGCTGACCTTTCTGAGTATTTACAAGTGACTCGAAGATCGACAGAAAGGTTGTTAAAGAAATTAGTTGATTACGGGTATGCTCATATTTGCGGCGAGGAAATGCCCTATCAACAAGGGCGACCTCGCGCACTATATGAACTGAATTTACCGCTATTTTTAAGCTTCTAGTTGAGCTTTTTGTTTCTTTAGCAGTTCTGCTTTTTCAATGTCTGATAGTTTTACAATTGTGAAGCCTGTTATACCATAAATGATTGAGATAATAGGTACGATGAAATTCAAAATAGCATAAGGGGCATATTCAAATGCACCTACGCCAAGTGTAGCGAGAATAAATACACCGCACGTATTCCAAGGAACGAAGACAGAAGTTAATGTTCCGCCATCTTCTAATGCTCTGGATAAGTTTTTTGAATGTAGTCCTTTTTCTGTGTATGCATTTGCGTACATTCTTGAAGGGACAACAATTGAAATATATTGTTCAGAGCAAGTAAGGTTTGTTGCAAAACAAGATGCGATAGTAGAAGCGATAAGCCCTTTTGCTGATTTCGCTAACTTTAAAATCTGATTTACAATTGAGCGAAGAATACCTGTATGTTCTAATACTCCTCCGAAAGTCATAGCGACAATTGTCATCGAGACTGTATTCATCATCGAATCTAAGCCACCGCGGTTAAATAGTTCGTCTACTAGCTTGTTTCCAGTGTCTATAACAAATCCAGCTTGGAGTGCACCGACAGATGCTGAGACAGAACCACCTTGAATAAAGACTTGTGATAAAAATCCTAAAATAATACCGACGAGAATCGCTGGTATAGCAGGGACCTTTTTAGCGACCAATACCATAACGACTACGGGTATAATGAGTAGGAAAGGTGAGATAACAAAGTTTTGTTGCAATACTTGTAACGTTTGATCGATGCTCTTCGCATCAATATTGTTAGCGCCGAAGCTTCTTCCTAAGACCGCGTAGACGATAAGAGTAATAATTAAACCTGGAACTGTAGTAAATAACATATGACGAATGTGTGCGAATAAATCTGTATTTGTTAATCCTGCGGCTAAGTTAGTTGTGTCTGAAAGCGGTGACATTTTATCGCCAAAATAAGAGCCTGAAATAATGGCACCAGCAACCATTGGAGCTGGAATTCCCATACTTAGGCCAATTCCCATTCCAGCAACACCAATTGTGCCCATTGTAGACCAAGAGCTACCAATTGCTAATGCTACGATAGAACAAATGACGGTAATGGAAACTAAAAATAGTGATGGAGTTAAAAGTTTTAAACCGTAATAAATCATCGTTGCGACGATTCCACCGCCAATCCAAGCACCAATTGTTAAGCCAACAAGAATAATAATGACGATAGCAGGTAATGCAAGACGAATCCCTTTATACATTGCTTCTTCAAGATCATTCCATTTGTAACCGTAACGCCAAGCGACAATAGAAGCAACGGTTGTACCAATAATAAGTGGAACGTGAGGGGTTTGTTTTAATACAACAATTGTAACCATCATAACTGCAACGGTAATGATAATAGGGATAATCGCTATTCCAAAAGGTATTTCTTTTTTCATAAAGTTCCTCCTTGTTACGTATGTTTGTTTGTATTTTTAGAATTGTCGTAAAATAGACGTTTATTAGGTTATGATAACTAAAAGTTTATGTAAGCGTCAACATAAAAAACAGAAAATAAGGAATGTTCTAGTTGTTTGTTTAGTTTGTAATATAAGTGCAGAGTAAGCTTTTTAAGTATTTAAAAATAAATAATTGACTTTTTTCTTAAAATTCAATATGTTCATAAAAACATCTGTTTTTCATAAGTATAATTAACCCGAATCGTTTGTAATGTGGGAAGGAGACTGGAACGTTGAAAACATTAGAACTACAAGAGCGCTTAACGGAGATTTTTCAGCATTTACACGAAAACCCTGAAGTAAGTTGGAAAGAATATGAAACGACAGCGTATATTACTGACTTTTTAAAAGAAGAAGGAATTTCATATAGAACATTTGATGATTGTCCAGGTGTAATTGCTGAGATTGGAGGCGGGAATCCAGTTATTGCGATTCGTGCTGATATGGATGCACTTTGGCAAGAAGTAAATGGAGAATTTAAAGCGAACCATTCATGTGGCCATGATGCTCATATGACCATTGTAATGGGACTTATTTTACAATTGAAAAATATGAGATGGAAAAGTGGTACGGTTAGATTTATTTTTCAGCCAGCAGAAGAGAAGGGGAATGGTGCTTTGAAGATGGTGGAGAAAGGTGCTGTAGATGATGCTGATTTCTTATTTGGCGTCCATCTAAGACCAATTGAAGAACTATCTTTGAAACAAGCAGCCCCATCTATTCGTCATGGAGCAGCAGGATTTTTAGAGGGTATGATTCATGGGGAGGATGCACACGGGGCAAGACCACATCAAGGTGTGAATGCAATTGATGTCATTTCCATGATTAATATCGGTTTGAAAAATATTTGGCTGCCACCGCAAAGTTCTTATTCAGTAAAAATGACGAGATGCCAAGCTGGTGGTGATAATTTAAATATTATTCC
The DNA here is from genome assembly GCF_056158125.1 of Bacillus sp. EB V-12. Taxonomy (NCBI): domain Bacteria; kingdom Bacillati; phylum Bacillota; class Bacilli; order Caryophanales; family Bacillaceae; genus Bacillus; species Bacillus sp. EB V-12. The sequence goes on from NZ_JBUXJL010000008.1 coordinate 57,976, forward strand.
GGGAAATGGTCATTTCAGTTTAGATGTAAGAGCAGAGAGTAATATACTATTAGAAGAATTAAAGAAAAAGATTGAGCATGTAATAGAATCAGCTGCATCGATGGGATCAAAAACTTCATACGAATGGATGGATCTTGCACCAGGAGCAGAGGTTTCCGAAGAAGCAGAGCGCTTTATGCGTAAAGGTATTCTCGAAGTGTATGGGGAAGAGAGATGCACAGGGCCTCTCTATACGACAGGAAGCGATGATTTCCATTACTATACAGTGAAAAGACCACATTTAAAAGCTGTCATGCTTGGACTAGGAGCAGACCTACAACCTGGATTACACCATCCGTATATGAGGTTTGACCATAGTTGTATTATGGATGGGGTAGAAATATTGAAACAAACTATATTGAAAGTGTTAGAAGACAGGGGCTAGAGAGCTCCTGTTTTTTTGTCGTGAATTGTCGGCAAATCGATATATTTGAAAAACCGTTGATATATTTTGAGTTATGATAGATATATTGAGAAAATCGTTGATATATTTGAAGTTACGATAGATATATTAAGAAAATCGTTAATATAATTTCACGTACCTATTAATTTGATGAAAAATGAGCCTCCAGTACATGGTGTATAATAATAAGTACCATTTTTTAATAGGAGAAAACGAATGAACGAACAATATTACGATGCAGTTTTACATATAAAAACAGTCGGTGAGCAAAAAGGGTTTAACAAGTCTATGCATTATCATCGCTATGAACCGACACCGTATAGCGGGTTAGATGAGTTATTGAATCAATATGAAATACGAAGTAGCGACCGAATTGTAGACTTTGGGTGCGGAAAAGGGCGGTTAAACTTTTATATGCACCATAAGTGTAGTGCTTCAGCGGTTGGAATTGAAATGAATGAAGAGTTTTATAAAGAAGCGATGGATAATCTTAATCGTTATGCCCGAAAGGTAAGAAACAGTAAAGACAAAATTCGATTTGAATGTTGTTTAGCGCAGGAATATGAGATTGATCCACATGATAATAGGTTTTATTTCTTTAATCCGTTTTCTGTGCAAGTGTTTATGAATGTAGTAAATAACATTTTGCTTTCAGTAGAAGAAACGGGGAGAGAAGTAGATATTATTTTATATTATCCTTCTGAGGACTATATTTTCTTCTTAGAAAATCAGACTGCGTTTGAGCTGAAGAAAGAAGTTAGATTGTCAGGTGCTTATGAGAAGAATGGGAATGAGAGGTTTTTAGTTTATACATTAGGGTAATAAAAAAACAGGTGCCAAGGCACCTGTTTTTTTATTAGTTACGGATTAAGTAATCAAATGCACCTAAAGCTGCGTTTGCACCTGAACCCATAGAGATGATGATTTGTTTGTACGGATTATTTGTACAGTCACCTGCAGCAAACACTCCTGGTACGTTTGTAGCGCCGTGCTTGTCTGTTACGATTTCACCGCGAACGCGTTCAACTGTTTCGCCTAACCAGTCTGTGTTTGGCACAAGACCGATTTGTACGAATACACCTTGTAATTCAACGTGATGAACTTCTTCAGTTTCACGATCGATGTAAGAAATACCGTTTACTTTATCAGTACCAGTGATTTCTTTCGTTTGAACGTTTTTCAGAACAGTTACGTTTGGTAAGCTGTTAAGACGCTCTTGTAATACAGCATCAGCTTTTAATTCTGGCATGAATTCAAGAACAGTTACGTGCTTAACGATACCTGCTAAGTCGATAGCTGCTTCAATACCAGAGTTACCTCCGCCGATAACTGCTACGTCTTTTCCAGTGAATAATGGACCGTCACAGTGTGGGCAATATGCTACACCTTTATTTTTGAACTCAGCTTCACCTGGTACGCCAACATTACGCCAGCGAGCACCTGTAGAAACGATTACGCTCTTACTTTTCAGAATAGCGCCGTTTTCAAGTTCCACTTCAATAAGTTCTTTTTTCTCTAAACGTTTCGCACGTTGTAGATTCATTACATCGATGTCGTATTCTTTTACGTGCTCTTCAAGGCTTGCTACTAGCTTAGGACCTTCAGTCTTTTTCACGCTGATGAAGTTCTCAATGCCCATAGTATCCATTACTTGACCACCGAAGCGCTCAGCAACGATACCAGTGCGGATGCCTTTACGTGCTGCGTAAATTGCTGCACTTGCACCAGCAGGGCCGCCACCAACAACAAGAACATCGTATGGATCTTTATCAGAAAGCTCTGATGCATCTGGACCGTTACCCATTTTAGCTAAAATTTCTTCAAGTGTCATACGACCGCTTCCGAAAGATTCGCCGTTTAGGTAAACAGTTGGTACTGCCATAATGTCTTTGCTTTCTACTTCCTCTTTGAATGCAGCGCCATCAATCATAGTATGTGTAATACCAGGGTTAAGAACGCTCATTACGTTAAGAGCTTGTACAACATCAGGACAGTTATGACAACTTAGGCTGATATAAGATTCAAAATGATATTCGCCTTGAATGTTTTTAATTTGATCGATTAATTTTTGTTCAACTTTTGGAGCGCGTCCACTTACTTGTAGTAAAGCTAACACTAATGATGTAAATTCGTGTCCTAATGGAATACCAGCGAATACGACACCAGTGTTTTCACCAGGGCGGTTTACGCTAAAGCTTGGTGTTCTCTCTAATTCAACTTTTTCTACTGTAATCTTAGATGACATAGTAGCTAATTCGTCTACTAGAGCTAACATATCTTTAGATACGTTATCGTCTCCTGCGCTTACTTTAAGTAAAATATCGTTCTCCATTAATTGAAGGTATTGGGATAGTTGTGTTTTTATATCTGCATCTAGTATCATTTTGATCGAACTCCTTAGATTTTGCCTACAAGGTCAAGGCTTGGTTTAAGTGTTGCAGAACCCTCTTGCCATTTAGCTGGGCAAACTTCACCTGGGTTGTTACGTACGTATTGAGCAGCTTTAATTTTGTTAACAAGAATGCTTGCGTCACGGCCGATACCGTCAGCATTGATTTCCATAGATTGGATAACGCCGTCTGGATCGATGATGAATGTACCACGAGCAGCAAGACCTTCTTCTTCCATTAAAACGTTGAAGTTTGTAGTGATTGTGCGAGTTGGGTCACCAATCATGATGTACTCGATTTTGCCGATAGTTTCTGAGCTATCATGCCATGCTTTGTGAGTGAAGTGAGTGTCTGTAGATACAGAGTATACTTCAACGCCTAAGTCTTTTAGAGTTGCGTATTGGTTTTGTAAGTCTTCAAGTTCAGTTGGGCAAACGAATGTGAAGTCAGCTGGGTAGAAACAAACTACACTCCATTTTCCTTTTAAACTTTCGTCAGTAACTTGGATAAATTCTCCATTATGGTAAGCATTAGCTTTAAACGGTTTTACTTCTGTGCCGATTAATAACATATTAAAATTCCTCCTAAATGTTGGTTTTGAGCATCAAAAAATAGTGTGCTCATAAAATATATTTTTTAATTAACTATAATAATTCTAATTCGATATTAATTATCATATAGAAGTGGTTATTTTGTCAAGAGAATAAACCAACTTTATACCGATTTAATTAATATTTATTCTCAATTAAGGCTAACAGGGAATGGAAAGGTAACTTTAAGTTTATAAATTTTCAATGATTGTTTGAAAGAGTAGTGTGTATGTTAGAGATATGGTGTAAGTGTAAATTCTTAGGAAGGAAATATTTCTTAGAAGTTATGTATTTGAAAAGGAACTGCTTATTTCTATTTTACAAAGAATTGTGCGATAAATAAAATAAAATGAATTGAAATCTTTTTGAACAATTTTTGTCATCTCGAATATATAATTAGGAAGTATATTACGATGATAGTTAGAAATATTGACTCAAAGTGCTAACGAGATATAATAAAACCTAGATATACCTTTCAAAAAGAAGAATACATATTTATAGGATGAAAAAATTCAACCTATTATTTTTTATAGCTTTTAGAAAACGCTTACAATTGGTGTGGAGGGGAAACCATGTCTAAGTTCACAAAGTATTTTTTAATGGAAGCTAAAGATGTGATTGCATATGTGAAAGAGAAATTATCTAAGTTTGAACATGCAAAGGGGCTAAAGTGTAAAGAAATAGGTGATGGCAATTTAAATTATGTGTTCCGCGTTTGGGATGAAAAAGAGAACATGTCTGTCATCGTAAAGCAAGCTGGGGATACAGCTCGCATTTCAGATGAGTTTAAGTTGTCGACGAATCGTATTCGCATAGAATCAGATGTTTTGCAGTTAGAGGATGAGTTAGCACCTGGACTTGTTCCTAAGGTGTATTTATTTGATAGTGTGATGAACTGTTGCGTAATGGAAGATTTATCGAATCACACAATATTACGTACAGCACTTATAAATCATCAAATATTTCCGCGGCTTGCTGACGACTTAACTACTTTTATGGTAAATACACTTTTATTAACATCGGATGTTGTAATGAATCATAAAGAGAAGAAGGAACTTGTGAAGAATTATATAAATCCTGAATTATGTGAGATTACAGAGGACCTCGTATATTCAGAACCATTTACAAATCATAATAAGCGTAATGAGTTATTTCCTTTAAATGAGGGATGGATTAGGGAGCATATTTATAGTGATAAAGAGCTTCGGATGGAAGTAGCGAAACGTAAATTTTCTTTTATGACGAATGCACAGGCGCTTATTCATGGTGATTTACATACTGGTTCTGTTTTTGTAAGAGATGATTCTACAAAGGTTATTGATCCTGAGTTTGCTTTTTATGGACCTATGGGATATGACGTCGGGAATGTAATGGCGAATTTAATGTTTGCTTGGGTGAATGCAGATGCAACGATGCTACCTGGAGCTGAGAAAGATACGTATATGGATTGGTTACAAACTACGATGGTAGAGGTAATTGATTTATTTAAGAAGAAGTTTTTAGATGCTTGGGATATTCATGTGACCGAGATTATGGCGAAGGAAGAAGGCTTTAACGAAGCCTATTTACAATCTGTATTAGAGGATACAGCTGCAGTGACAGGTCTTGAATTAATCCGCCGTATTGTTGGATTAGCGAAAGTAAAAGATATTACTTGTATTGAGAATGAGGAAGCACGTGCTAGAGCGGAGCGAATTTGTCTTAAAGTAGCGAAGAGTTTTATTTTACGAGCGAATCAATATAGAACGGGTACAAGTTTTGTAGAAACGTTAAAAGAACAGTCAATGCACTACGCGGAGTAAGGGGAGAATATGATGGAAGAGCAATTAATACCAATTCAGTGGAAAGATGATTCTTTAGTTTTATTAGATCAAACGTTATTACCGAATGAAATTGTTTATGAATCTTTTAAAACAGCTGAAAGTGTGTGGGATGCCATTCAAGTAATGAAAGTACGAGGTGCACCAGCGATTGGTGTTTCAGCAGCTTATGGAGTGTATTTAGGGATAAAGGAATTTGCTGAAAGTACGGAAGAAGGATTTATGGATGAAGTAAGAAAGGTATGTACATACTTGGCGACATCAAGACCGACTGCCGTAAATTTATTTTGGGCACTTGAAAGAATGGAAAGTGTAGCGACAGATAATATTCATTTATCAATCTCACAGCTGAAAAATAGATTACTAGAAGAGGCAAAAGAGATTCATAGAGAAGATGAAGAAATTAACCGTCAAATTGGAGAACATGCATTAACATTATTCCATGATGGAATGGGAGTATTAACACATTGTAATGCTGGTGCGTTAGCGACGACTAAGTATGGTACTGCGACGGCTCCAATGTACTTAGCGAAAGAAAAAGGATGGGACTTAAAAATCTTTTCGGATGAAACACGTCCAAGATTACAAGGGTCAACGTTAACGGCATTAGAACTACAGCGAGCGGGAATTGATGTTACTGTCATTACGGATAATATGGCGGCTATGGTCATGTCACAAGGGAAGATTGACGCTGTAATTGTTGGATGCGACCGTGTGGCAGCGAACGGTGATATAGCAAATAAAATTGGAACATTAGGCGTATCTATTTTAGCGAAATACTACAACATTCCGTTTTATGTAGCGGCACCAACGCCGACAATTGATTTAAAGACATCGACAGGAAAAGAAATTCCGATTGAAGAAAGAGATGCTTCTGAAGTGATTAATCGTTTCGGACAATATTCAGCTCCGACAGAAAGTAAAGTATATAATCCAGCATTTGATGTTACTCCACATGAAAATGTAACAGCGATTATTACAGAAAAAGGGATTGTAAAGGCACCGTTTACGGAGAATTTAAAAAAGCTATTTCAATAAGTAGATAAATGTAAAAGTCAGTCATCATAAGCTTCATACTTAGGGGGATGTATATGTTATTACAAAAAGAAAGAGAAGAAATTGTAGCGTATGGAAAGAAAATGATTTCTAGTGGTTTAACAAAGGGAACGGGCGGTAATATTAGTATCTTTAATCGTGAACAAGGTCTTGTTGCGATTAGCCCAAGTGGTTTAGAGTATTATGAAACAAAGCCTGAAGATGTAGTTATATTAAACCTAGATGGTGAAGTAGTAGAAGGAGAGAGAAAACCATCAAGTGAATTAGATATGCACCTTATTTACTATAGGAAGCGTGAAGATATAAATGCGCTTGTGCATACACATTCTCCTTACGCGAAGACGATTGCGTCATTAGGATGGGAGCTTCCGGCTGTGTCATATTTAATTGCTTTTGCAGGCCCGAATGTCCGCTGTGCGCCGTATGAAACATTTGGTACGAAGCAATTAGCGGATGCTGCTTTTGAAGGCATGATTGATCGCCGAGCTGTGCTACTTGCAAATCACGGTTTAATTGCTGGTGCAAATAATATAAAAATGGCGTTTACTGTTGCAGAAGAGATTGAGTTTTGTGCTCAAATTTATTATCAAACGAAAAGCATTGGGGAACCAAAGCTATTGCCAGAAGATGAGATGGAGAATTTGGCGAAGAAGTTTGAAGGGTATGGGCAGCAGTAGAATGAAACAAAGACACCCTCAAGAAAAGATCTTGAGGGTGTCTTTTACGCTTTCTTAAGCAACAAATACATAAAGTAAGGAGCCCCAATTAAAGCAACGACAATACCTGCTGGAATGCCATTAGGATCAACGATATTTCGTCCGATTGTATCTGCTAATAATAATAGCCATCCGCCGATTAAAAGGGCGATAGGCATGAAAATTTGATGTCTTGGACCTACTAAAGATTTCGCAATATGAGGAGCCATTAATCCGATAAAGCTAATTCCTCCTGTTACGGAAACAGCTGCAGCTGCAAGTGCAACGGCTGCAACTAATAAGTACCTGCGTTCTTTTTCAATTTCAATTCCAACGCCAATTGCGACTGGTTCGTTTAATGCTAAAATGTTTAATCGATTTGCTTTATAGAAAATAAACGGAATGAATACGATTAACCATGGGAGCATTGCTAAAACGAAGATCCAGTCATCTCCCCAAATATTTCCGGCAATCCATTTTGAAATAAAGTCTACTTTCATACGATCCGCGGATGAAATAAGGACAATCATCGTTCCAGATAGTGCAAATGCAAAACCGATACCGGTTAATGTTAATCGGATTGGTTGAAGTCCAGTTGATTTACTATATGAAAATACGTAAATTAGAACAGCTGTCAGAAATGCTCCGATAAATCCAACTACAGGTAGTAAGTAAAGAAATGAACCTACATCTATTGGAAAGTATAAAAAGAAAATAGCAACAGCAACACCGGCCCCAGAGTTAATACCAAGAATACCAGGTTCAGCTAAATCATTTCGGGTAATTCCTTGCAGAATAGCCCCTGATAAAGCGAGAGCCATACCAGCTAATAATGTAATGACAATTCTAGGTAGTCTTAAAGAGTATAAAACAAACTCCTCTTTAAAAGTCCCTTGCCCCATTAATGTTGGGAGTAGTCGATCATAAGATAAAGACGCTGAACCAAGTCCCATTCCAACTACAATGGTTGTGATGATTACTATAAGTAAAGCGAGTATAATGAGACGCTGTTTTCTTAAAATAGATTGCATCATGAGAATGTTTTTCCTCCTTTACGTACAATGAATAGGAAGAATGGTAACCCTACAATCGCAACAATTGCCGCAACTGGTGTTTCGTATGGAGCGTTAATAGTACGTCCGATTGTATCTGCAAGTAGCATAAAGGAAGCTCCAGCAATTGCTGACATCGGTATAACAAATCGGTAATCTGGACCGACAATTGGGCGTACCATGTGAGGTACCATTAAGCCGATAAATGCCATATTTCCAACAAGCGCTACAGATGCACCTGCAAGTAAGATAATAATGATAAATAAAATAGTTTTAATAACAATAATTTTTTGACCTAGTCCAATAGCCACTTCCTCACTGAAACTAAGAACTGTCAATTTTTTTGCTAGTAAGATAGCGATAAAGATACTAATTGAAATGACTGGAATAATAATTTTTAATTGGCTCCAAGTTGTTCCAATTACGCCCCCAGCAGTCCAAAGTGATACATCTTGTGAAATTTTAAAGTAAATGCCGATTCCTTCTGAAATTGCGAGTAGAAATGCTGAAACTGCAGCGCCTGCTAATACAATTCGAAGAGGAGAAAGGCCGCCTTTTTTCACCATACCAATTCCAAATACCATAATTGCGCCAATTGCCGCACCGATAAAGCAAGCTAATGTTAAGTAAAGATAGCTGATGGAAGGGTTGAAAGCAAGTGTCAGTGCAAGCGCAGCATTTGCTCCACCAGATAGCCCTAATAATCCAGGATCCGCAAGTGGATTTCGTGTTAATCCTTGCATAATTGCCCCAGAAACGGCTAATCCAGCTCCTACAAAAATAGCAGCAACTTCACGTGGTAAACGTATTTCTCGAATAATAGATATTTTGTCTCCTTTAGCGGAGGAAGTGAGTGCTAACCATACATCTTTTATCGAAGTATCTGCAGCACCTAATACCATTGCAACCATAAAAATAAGAAAGAATGCAATTAAGCTTAAAATTAGTTTGTATGTAAAAGCTATAGAACGTGGATTGTCATGATCTTTTGTCATTCGTTTCACATCTTTTCTGTTCATAGAATAAAGGAAGAGGAATTCTTAAATTAAGAATTCCTCATGTTTGTATTATTTACCAAGAAAGCTCTTCTTGAAGAAGTCTAGTTGGAAATCTAATGTAAGTGGATCATTGAAATAGAATTCCATCATGTTTGCTTCATATACGCGATTATTTTTTACTGCTGGGATGTTTTTATATGATTCTGTCTCTTGGAATGAGTTATCAGTATCTTTGTTTTTACTTACGATTAAGTAATCACCAGCAAATTCAGGTAATACCTCAGTAGATAATGCGTAGTAACCTTCTTTTAATGCTTTTTCTTTTACTTTTTCAGGCATTTTTAATTTCATTTCTTGGTACAGGATTTCTGTTCCACGGCCCCAGTTCTCGCCGTATACATAAAGCTGTTTGTTGAAGTTTTCTACAACAGAAACTGTTGCATCTTCACCGATTTTTGCTTTAATTTCTTTACCAGCTTCTTGTGCACGTTTCTTGAAGTCATCAACCCAAGTTTTTGCTTCTTTTTCTTTATTTAATAACTTACCGATTTCTAAATGCTGTGTTAAGTAATCAACTTTTCCGTAAGTGTATGTTACAGTAGGCGCGATTTTCTTTAACTTATCGACATTTTTAACATTTGATAAACCGATGATTAAATCTGGATTTAGTTCAGCGATTTTTTCAACATTTTCATCAGATACTTCAGCAACATCTTTAAGTTTGCTATCAAAACGTGGGTTTTGTTTAGACCATGAATCTACCCCAACAAGATTTACACCTAATGACATTACGTTACCAGCGAATGATGATAGTACAACAACGCGTTTTGGATTTGCAGGAACTTCTACTTTACCATTTTCAGATTGGTATGTAATTGTTTCTGATTTACTACCTTTTGCATCGTTCTTTTTGTCTGTAGAGCCATTGCTACAAGCACTCATAACAAGAACGAAAAGAACTGTTAGTGAAATAAATAACTTTTTCATCGTCTTTCTCCTTTAACATAGATGATATGTGTATACAATAATTTATTTAACTGCAATCTTTTTGAAAGAGTAGTGGTAAAGCAAAATGATTTATTAAAAATCTTGAATATGAGATTTTATAATATAGTATTAACCATATTAATAAAAGAAGATGTAATCTCAAATTTGCTAATTATTAACAAAATGATAATGATTATCACTATTGATTCTTTAAATAATATAATTTTATATAGGTGTATTGTCAATAGTAATTTTGATTGTAAATTTTGCGGAAACAGGTTATATTTTATTGAGAATGATAATCAATGATTAATAGCTGAGGAGTGAGCACGAATGAATCGAGAAGAATTGTTTGATGTAACCGTGATAGGCGGAGGACCTGCAGGGCTTTATTCAGCTTTTTATAGTGGACTCAGAGAAATGAAAACAAAAATAATAGAATTTCAACCACATTTAGGTGGAAAAATACATGTGTATCCGGAAAAAATGATTTGGGATGTAGGAGGACTATTGCCAGTTACAGGTGATAAGTTAATTGAACAACTTGTACAGCAAGGGTTAACATTTAAGCCGGAAGTTGTATTAGATACAAAAGTAGAATCGATTATTCGTAATCAAGATGGTACTTTTACATTAAAAACAAGTACTGGCGAAGAACACTTTTCAAAAACAGTTATCGTCGCAACAGGAAGTGGTATATTGAAACCGCAAAAGTTATCTATTGAAGGTGCTGAGCGATTTGAAGTATCGAATTTAAATTATACAGTTAAATCTTTAAAGCGTTTCAAAGGTAAAACAGTTATTATTTCCGGTGGAGGCAATTCTGCTGTTGATTGGGCAAATGAATTGGAACCAATTGCGAAAAAAGTGTATGTAACCTATAGAAAAGAAGAATTATCTGGTCATGAAGCACAAGTAAAACAACTTATGAACAGCTCAGCGGAGTGTTTCTTTAATACATCGATTACAAAATTAATTGCTGGTGATAATCATGAAGCGATCGAATATGTAGAATTAACAAATCATGAAACAGGTGAGGTTTCTCACTTACCTATTGATGAAGTTATTATTAATCATGGATATGAACGCGACATTACATTATTAGAAAATAGTGAGTTAGACGTTGCAATTATAGATAATTATTATATTGCAGGTAATGCAAATAGTGAGTCTTCAGTAGATGGATTATATGCTGCTGGAGATATTTTAAAGCACGAAGGGAAACTACACTTAATTGCAGGTGCATTCCAAGATGCTGGAAATGCTGTGAATAAAGCAAAGCAATTTATCCAACCAGATGCAAGTGAGTACGGAATGGTTTCTTCTCATAATGAAGTATTTAAGAAGAGAAATCGCGAACTGATTAAGCAGATGATAAAATAATAAGGAACAAGTATACCCCCACATACTTCTCTATTCAAATGGATGAGAGATGTACGTGGGGGTTTTCCTGTTTACTATATTTTCAATCATTATAATGACACCGGTTTCATCAGTTCATATGATATGAACATTTTTATTGGTAAAGCATCTTAGAAAACAATTTAGCTATGTTTTGCTTACGCAGAACATGGCTAAATTAAGCTGTCCCTTTAGCGCGTTCATTAGGAAATGGCATATTTAGTATAGAAGCAATATATTGTTTTCCATGTTTTCGAGCCAATGATTCTAATATTTGACGGACGCGTTTTGTAAGATGACCTTGTTTTTGGATGGCTTCACAATATGCGTCATAGAAGGCATATTTAGCCCAAAGGAAATCATCTTGTTGGAATAAGAAATGATTTTTGTACCATTCACCAATTGTATGATAACAATTGTTTTCATGTATTGCTGTGCTTTGAGAAAGAAAACGATCAGATAAAGATACATTCAAATGAGAAATTGTGTTTTCTGTTTCAACTTGTAGTGTTTTTTCTAACATTGTAATGATGTGACGAGTAGCCATATGTTAACTCTCCTTTGTGTAAATGGGTAATACCATTCTATATTTAAAAAATTCTTACTATATAATACTATACAATATATGGAATGCATCTACCTGCTTTTTGAACTGCATTTACAAAATCTTTTTTATTTGTTTACAAAAATAAAGTAAAGTAAGATACAGTATAGATGAAAAAATAATAAAGGAATGAACGCATTGTATATAACAGTAGAAGAGACTGCGGAGTATTTGAATTTACCAAAATCGTATATTGAAGAGTTAATTCAGCAAAAGAAAATTCGTGCGCTATTCGATGGAGAGCAATATTTAGTAAATAAAGAACAATTTAATACACATTTAGAACAAATGGAGAAATATAAGCAATTAGTGGAAGAAATATTGAACGAACCAATTCCAGAAGATATGGATGTTAAAGACGAAGATTAAACTATGGAAAATCCCTTATGAAGATATGCAGAAATGTATATTCATAAGGGATTTTTTGTTTGAAGATATCAAAAACATAAGGAGTTCTTAGCCTTTCTTCAAATTTTGATAGGTAGTAGTCTACCATGTTAAAAGCATATTTTTTTCTAGCTAGGACAAACATAGAGAACGTAACCTGTACAGATACATATACTATCAGTGCAAAAGCTTATAAATTAATGGAAGGGGTTTTCTCGTGAGTTTATTTCATTGTGATTTTCTGAAAGACTTAATTGGATCTTTTGTGAGAGTAAACAGGGGTGGTCCAGAATCTCAAAAAGGGACAATAGTCGCTGTATGTTCGGATTACTTTGTATTAAAGAATGAAAAAGGAGAGCTCTATTACTATCAGATTCGTCATCTGAAAAGTATTACAAAAAATGTGAAAGATTGTAAAGTAGATGATTGCAGATGGTTGGAATGTGAATGTGAAGATGACTTTGAAAAGTTACTTCAAAGCTTCAAATATTGCTGGGTGAAAATTAATCGTGGTGGCCCAGAGAAAGTTGAAGGTATTTTACAAGATGTTTCTTGTGAATTTGTGACACTAATTGTAAAAGAAGAAGTTATATTAGTTGCAGTATCTCATATTAAGAGTGTAACAGTACCTTGTAGAGAGAGCGAAGAAAGCGAAAGTGAAAGCGAAAGTGAAAGTAATGATTCAGGTCGAGCTCGCGCACAAAGACAGTCAAGAAGAGGAAGATAATAAGAAAGGAGGATACAAATTTGGAAAGTATATTATGCTGTGAACAAATTAAAGGCTTAGTCGGTGAGACTGTAAAAGTAAATCTTCGTGGACCAGAGAGTCGAGTGGGGGTACTTGTATCGTTAGGAAGAGATTACCTTACATTACAACTTCCTCTTGGTGAATTAGTATATTACCAATTGAAACATGTGAAGAGTCTAGTTAAGAAAGTGAAAGAAAGTAAATGTGGCGATGGCTATGTTTCATGTTTCTGCTCTGATGATGATACTTTCGTCGATGTATTACGTGACTTGAAGTATAAGTGGGTAAAGATTAACCGTGGCGGCCCAGAGTGTGTAGAAGGCCTATTAAGTGAAGTGCATGAAGAATGTATTACGCTAGTAAACGGTGATGAAGTTATTTATATCATTAATTATCATATTAAGAGTGTGAGTCAAGTAGTGAAATGTAAAAAGAATGAAGATGAATAATGTTTAATAAATAAGAGGGGCATTATGAGGGAAAGAGAAGAACAATTTCTTATTTCGATAGTATGAAAAGGAATTACTTACTATTAAGACAGAACATTGCCCTGATTATTTTTTTGAAACGGAAGATAGGAAAGCTGAAATTCATAGGAAGGAGGATATAGATGAATGAGTTAAACAAAAGTATTGGGGAAAATATATATGTTAAATTAATCGGTGAAAAAAGGTTTAAAGGTATATTAATAGACGTAGGAAATGACATTATTGTTCTTTACAATGGACAAGACTATGTATATATATCTTTATATCATGTACAATACTATAAATTTTTAAGACCACATGACGAAGACATACTAAAACCAGATGTTGATTCTGTAATTAAGAGGGAATCCCCTTCAATTTCTTTGAGAAAAGTATTAAGTACTTCTAAAGGGATTTTTACAGAAGTTTATGTAGCAGGAAATGCTCCAATACATGGTTATGTTACAAGTGTGATGAACGACTATATTGTTTTTTATAGTCCGGTTTATAAAACGGTATATATATCTTTAAAGCATTTAAAATGGTTAATTCCGTATAAAGAAAACCAAGTACCGTATGCCCTCAATAAAAATGAACTCCCCGTAAATCCGTTAAATATTACATTAGCTAGAACATTTGAAGAACAGCTTATTAAAATGACTGGGAAAATTATGGTGTTTGATTTAGGTGAGGAGTCCAATAAAATTGGAAAAATGGCGAAAATTGATGAAGGTCATATTGAAATATCAAAAGCACGTGATGCAAAAATGTATGTGAATATTCAACATGTAAAATCCGTCCATTGTCCGTAGATTAGTTGGAAGGGCTGGCTTTTTCTTTTATATGCAGAAGAAAAGGTCGAGCCTATTTGTTTTAGTTTAATTTGGAGATGAGGGGAAAATGAATTGAATATAAGCATAGTATAGTGTGATTTTTTAAAAGGTAACTTTGCACTAACTTATAAACATTGTGTACGAGCTATCTTATTATATATTCAATTTATTTTTTGAGGAGGAGCTGCTCAACTAATTTATTAAAGGGGTTTTGTTTGTGGAGCAGTTTCCTAATTCGTTATCAATTACATTGCTTGGTAGTGCTGGTGGAGCAGCAAAAGCAGTTTTAGCAATTTTAAATCAAGCGATAGCAAATGAAAAAGATCCAATTTATGAAGTATTAAAGAATGCCAAATTTCATTTGGTGGATATAAAACAAAAAGATAGGACTTATTATGATGAGTTGTTTTCGAATCTGAAAGGTCAATTATATTTATATGAAATAAACCTTCAAAATGTAGTGGAATTTAAACAACATTTAAAAGAAAAAAGAACGAGTGTTGTGATTGATGTTTCAGGGGCAGATACAATTAGAGTATTAAGCTGCTGTAATGAACTAGGAATTTGTTATATTAACTCAGCCTTGGAAAATGAGGCAGTAGATCAGGACGATAGCTTAATTGGCTTTCAGCTTACGGAAAGATATACAAGGTTTGAGAAGGAGAAAGAGAAATTTACAAATACAAAAGCGATTATAGGTTCAGGTATGAATCCAGGTGTTGTTCAATGGATGGTTGTTGAGCTTATGAAGGAACGACCAAATGAAAGGCCAAGAGCATGTTATATTGTAGAACATGACACATCATTTTTGAATGATACAGCACTTATAAAGCCACATACACTTTATGCTTCATGGGCAGTAGAGCGATTTTTAGATGAAGCGATCTGGAGTTATCCGATGTATATGAGTCATCATCGTCCTCTTTACTTTTATGAAGATGTATATTCTTCAGAGTATAAAGTGAAGTTAGGAGAAAAAGAATTCTATGGTTGTTTAATGCCACATGAGGAAGTATTAATTTTAGGGAAAAACTTCAATATGGAAGTTGGTTTTCTTTATCGAATTAATGAGTATACAACAAATATAATTAGACAGAACTTAGATCAAGTAGAAGATTTATGGAACTGGAATCGTAAAGTGTTTAATCCAGCGGAAGAAGAGGTTGCTGGAGAGGACTTGGTCGGTGTGTTACTCGTTTATGAAAATAGTGAGACATATATGTATAATGTGATGAATAGTAGCCAAGTTTTTCGTAAATATAAAACGAATGCAACGTATTTTCAGGTAGGGTGCGGGATTTATGCGGGCTTGTCCAGTTTACTTTTAGATCAATTTGAACAAGGTGCTTATTACGTCGAGGAGTTGTTATTAAACACAGAAAGTAAGTACGGTGAGTATTTAAATTTATATATGAAGGATTTTGTAATGGGGCATAATAATTTTACGGATGGATTGTTACATGACAGGGTAAGATGGATGTAAGTTGTTACCAAAAGGAAGGAGAGATCTCCTTCCTTTCAGTATTATAAGGTTAAATATTGCCCTGAAAGCAATTTCATACTTATACTTTAAGGAGATAACAATGAAAGTTTTTTGTATCGATCAAGGGGAGTTTTTATATGAATAAATACAAGAGCTTGATTTATGAAGAAAGAAGAGCCTTAAAGGTATTTATATTATTATTTTATATTATATTCTTTTTATATGACGCTATATATTATTTTGTATATCCTGCTATGAATATTAGTGGAACAGCGGTAGGTTGGCCAGAAGGTAGTCTTGGGATAGGTGTGCCTATATTTGTAATAGCATTATTTCCTATTTCTATATATCTTCAAAAAAGAGGGTATGTATATTCTGTAAAATATTTATTTTTATTTGGGTACATGTTTATCAATCTTGTGAATAATTTAATGATTTATTTGCGAACGGATAGACCTTTTGAACATGGCAGTATGGTAGAAATGTTATTAATTTTATTTGCCCCAGTTTTCGTGAATAGAAAATACTTTTATTTAGTGTCCTTTAGTGTAATTGGAAAGTACGTATTTTTCACATTGCTATTACAAGATTTAAAAGTGATAATTCCACTTGTTTTATGTGTATTTTATTTCATTATTTCACATTCTTTATTAAAACGATTTCAATCTTATGTAAGAACAGTGGTTGAAATGATGAACAATATGAAAGAGACGGAAAATTTAGCTGTGATTGGGACTATGTCTACAACAATTGCTCATGAAATTCGAAATCCGTTAACAGCGTTAAAAGGGTTTACGCAAATGCAAAAAGAAAGAAATCCAACTGATACGATGAGCTACGACATTATGCTACAAGAAATTGAAAGAGTCAATGGATTTGTTAGTGAATTGATGTTGTTAGGAAAACCAAAGCCAACAAATTATGAAAGGTGTAATATACGAGACATCCTTCTATATGTTGTGCATCTAATGGAAAGTTATGCAACGCAATATAGAGTTAAATGTCATTTACAAGTAGATGGGAATTTACCGGCTATAAACGGTGATGATAAGCAATTAAAACAAGTGTTATTAAATATCATTAAAAATGGAATAGAGTCAATGCCAGAGGGTGGAGAAATTCATATCCGTGCATATCAAAAAACGCAAGGACATTTGTGTATTTCTGTTGAAGACCAAGGATTTGGTATAGAGAATGAGAAGTTAGAAAAAATTGGCAAGGCGTTTTACACAACAAAGGAGACTGGTACAGGACTTGGATTAATGATTACATATAAAATTATTAAGGAACATCAAGGGAGTATCACGATCCAAAGTAGTGTAGGAGTAGGAACGAAAGTAGAAATTTTTTTGCCGACCTTTTAATGTATTGGGAGAAAAGATTTTTCAGAAAAGTGTTCTTGTTGTGTAAATATAAACATTTTATAAAATGTTTCAAGAAGGGTTTTTTTTATAAAATACTTCGTTTATAATGGAGGAAAATATCGACATGAGATTGATTGCTCATGTAGCGGTTCAGTAGTGTTATGAAAAGATAAGAAGGGGTGCACACGCATCCTTTTTTCTATGCAGATATTATGAAAGAGGTGGTATGATGGAATTAACATTAAATTCGACTGTATGTTTACACACGATTCAATTTCGAAAAGAGCAAAAGAATTATACTGTAAAAGACACAATTACAGGAGAAAAATATGAAATGCCGCCACTTTGGATTGATGCATTGGCAATGATGCGTGACGGTTTTTTATTGGGGGAAATTGAGGAGAAATTAAAAGAAGAGTATCCATCCGAAGAAGTGAATATGTTAGCATTCACGAAGCAACTGTTAGAACTAGAACTTGTTGAAATGGTAGATGGGGAAGAAATAGCTTGTACAAAGAAGAAAGAGAAGGATTATTTAGCTTGGTTACGTCCTCATGTTGAGCAATTCTTTCTTAATTTAAATAAAAAAAATAGAAGCAAAGGTCAATGATGATCTTTGCTTTTTTGTATAGTTTGTTTAAAAAATTACAGCAAATGCTCTTGCAAAAGCACCGTCGCTATCTTTAATTTTTAAAGGTGCTGCTGAGAAGAAGAAACGTTTCGTGTGAATGGCATCTAAGTTTGTTAAGTTTTCGATTAAATAAATATTATTCCCAAGTAGTATGTGATGAATTGGTGATGTTTCTGTCGTTACCTCATCAGGAGAAATAAAATCTAAACCGACAGATTTTACTTTTAATTGTACTAGTTCCTCGGCTAATTCTTCAGAAAGATAAAAAGCTTCTTTCTCATACGCCTCCGTGTTCCATTTAGTAGATAGATTGGAATGGAAAATAACAATATCTCCTTCTTTTATATCAGCATCGTGCAGTACTTCTTTAGGTAGTTTTCGTTCTTGTACATGAGTTACATCAATAAGAACAGCTTCACCTACAAATTGATCCAGCGGTAATTGATCGATGGTCGTTGCGCCTGAAATAAAATGCGCAGGAGCATCACAATGCGTGCCAACATGAACGACAGAATGAAAATCTGTAACTTGATAGCCTGATTCTTCAACACTTGTAACAGCTTCTAGTTGTATTTTAGGTGTTCCAGGAAATTGAGACATATTATTTTCAAATGTTTGTGATAAATCAATTACTTTCATTTTACATACCTCCAATATATGTTTTTCAAATAATAAAAAGCTCATCCTTCAGTATCAAGAAAGATGAGCTTTACATGCTAGTTGAGTTTTATCTTCCAAAATGCATTGCATTTTGCAGGAATTAGCACCTATTCAGTTTGTATAAACTGAGGTTGCTGGGCTTCAAAGGGCCGGTCCCTCTGCCTCTCTTGATAAAGAAGTATTCAGTTTTTAAAATCGGAATTTTCCGATAGTTAAATTGTAATTCATTTCCTTTTTGCGTGCAATACAAAATAGGTATTCACCCAAATAAAGCTGCTTGCATATTGTAGCTTATGTAAATAGAATGCTGCGAAGGAGTGAGTGCAGTGACAGGAAATGTATTAAATTATTATGCTGGTGGTAATACAGCTAGGGGATTTCACAATTTATACGAAGAGAATTTAAAAGGATTAGACAGATTATTTATCTTAAAGGGTGGCCCAGGAACGGGAAAATCTTCTTTAATAAAGGCAATAGGTCGTGAATGGATTGAAAAAGGATATGATATTGAATTTTTACATTGTTCTTCTGATAATAAATCGGTTGATGGTGTAATTATCCCACAATTAAAAGTAGGAATTGTTGATGGGACATCACCGCATGTTATTGAGCCAAAAATGCCAGGAGTTGTTGAAGAGTATATAAATTTAGGAATTGCTTGGGACTCAGATAAACTAAGAAAGCAGAAGTTAGAAATTGAAAGATTTGTTTCAGAAGCAAGCAAAGCTTTTCAGTCTGCTTACGCACGTTTTAAAGAGGCATTGGTTATACATGATGAGTGGGAGAAGATATATATTGATAATATAGATTTTAATAAAGCAAATGAACTAACCAATCAGCTAATCCAGAAATTATTTGCAGATAAAAGCGGGAGACAATCGCTTGTAAAACATCGTTTTTTAGGAGCTGCTACACCGAAAGGAGCAGTTGATTTTGTTCCTAATTTAACAGAAGGGTTACCACATCGTTATTTCATAAAAGGGCGCCCAGGCTCTGGAAAATCAACGATGCTCAAAAAGTTAGCTAAGGCAGCTGAAGAAAAAGGGTTTGAAGTTGAAGTATATCATTGCGGATTTGACCCGAATAGTCTTGATATGGTTATCGTAAGAGAATTAGGATTTGCAATTTTTGATAGCACCGCACCACATGAATATTTTCCAAGTCGCGAGGGTGATGAAATTATTGATATGTATGCCCTTATTGTTACGCCAGGGACGGATGAGAAATATGCGAAGGAAATTCGTGATGTTTCCATTCAATATAAAGCAAAAATGAATGAGGCGATGTCTTTCTTAGCGAAAGCAAAATCGGTTCGTGATAAATTAGAACGAATTTATATTGCTGCTATGGATTTTTCAATAGTAGATGCATATAAAGAGGAGATTCAAAAAGAGTTTGAACGAATTGCTGCTACTGTAATTGAACAGCAACAATAGACGTTTCATTAGGCTGTCAGTAATTTCTGACAGTTTTTTTAGTATGTAGTAAAATTAATAGTGTATTGTCGAATTTCCAAGGAAATAATCAAAAAATGGAGATGTTATGAAATGAGAGAGAAAATCGAGTTGGAGTTAGAAAGAATTGAAAAAGAGAATGATGTAAAAATTTTATTTGCGGTGGAATCAGGGAGTCGTGCTTGGGGGTTTCCATCGAAAGATAGCGATTATGATGTTAGGTTTGTTTATATACATCCGGTAGAATGGTATTTATCAATTCATGACAAACGAGATGTAATTGAATATCCAATTAGTGATGATTTAGATATAAGTGGTTGGGATATTAAAAAGGCGTTGCAACTATTCGCGAAGTCGAATCCTGCTTTACTTGAGTGGATTCGATCACCAATTTTTTATTCGAAAAACTCTAATTTTCCAGAACTACTTCAACAGATGAGTGAGAAGAATTTTGATCCAAAAGCAACGATATATCATTATTTACATATGGCGTCGAAAAATTATCGTGAATTTTTGCAAGGTGAGAATGTAAAGCTGAAAAAGTACTTTTATGTATTACGCCCCATTTTAGCTTGTAAGTGGCTAGAAGAGAAAACGACTTTACCTCCTGTAGAATTTGACCGATTAATTACAGAATTATCATTAGAACGTAGCGTATTAGATGAAATTGAAAAGTTGTTAATAAAGAAAAAAGCAGGTACTGAATTAGATGTTGGATTGAAAATTAAGGTGCTAAATCAATTTTTAGAAGAACAAATTCATTACTATCAGCAATATGTAAAAGGAATTGAAAAGGGATCAGGAATCGATATTGAGAGTTTAAATACATTGTTTCGAGATATGTTGTTTGAAGCATATGAAAAAGAGCACAAGTAAGTTTGTGCTCTTTTTATTTTGTAGGAATGAAGAAAACAGATATAGCTGCGATAAAACCTGCAAAGGAGAATAAGTAAAAATTCCATGCTAAGTCATATTGCATTGTCATAATAATACCGACGAGAATTGGGCCAGCAATTGCACCAACTCGGCCAAGCCCCAGTCCCCAGCCTAAGGAGGTAGCTCGGATATGTGATGGGAAGTATTGTGTTACATATGCATTTAATATTTGAGTAATACCGACTGATCCAATACCAGCAAGGCCAATTAAAAGATAAATGATTGTAACAGATGGTTTGATTGTTAATAGTCCGATACATATGGCTGCCATAAGATAAGAGATGCTAATAACAATTTTTGCTCCTATACGATCAGCAATTGCTCCAGCGAATAATGCGCCGATAGCTGCGGTAATATTTAGCATAAGTAGAAATGACAGACTAGACCCAAGAGGATATCCTGCCTGGCGCATCATCTGTGGTAACCAAGTGTTTAAACCATATATTAAAAACATTCCCATTATATAAGTGATCCAAAAAAGTAGCGTTGCTTTTATGTATTCTTTTGAGAATAAAGTAAAAAATCCATTTTTCTTTCGTATAGTAGATGGGTCTTGATGAGTTTTATTTTTTACATGAAATTCAATTTGAAAACGATTAAGAATTTGGTTCACTTCTTCTTGGCGATTACTTGATAATAAAAATTGAATGGACTCGGGTAAATAGCGAATAATGAAAGGAATGAGGAGTAGTGGAATCATTCCGATACCAAACATAATTCTCCATCCGAAATCTTCTAACATAAGCATGGACAAAATAGCACCTAACACGATACCTAAAGGATAGCCAGTAAACATAAGAGCATAAATAAAAGATTGCCTTTTTTTTGGTGAATATTCAACAGTAAGTGCTGAAGCTGTTGGGATAACACCGCCTAATCCGATTCCTCCTATAAATCGAGATAATCCAAATAACTCAGGAGAAGGAGCGATAGCCGCTAAACCCATTGTGATAGAAAAAAGTGCTAAACAGCATATAAGCGTCCATTTACGCCCAATTAGATCTGTAATCGTTCCAACTAGAATAGCTCCAATAAACATCCCAAATAAAGCATAGCTTGCAATTGTACCAGCATGCGCTGGTGATAGCGCCCAGCTTTTGTCTTCTAGGAGCTTTGGTAGAACGGCACCGTAAATACCTAAATCATATCCATCAGCTAAAATGGCTAGCCAACAAATAAAAACAACAAGTTTTGTAATAGAGCTTGGAAAGATAGTTTCTGTAGATTCTAGATGAGGTGGAGCTGAAGGTTGCATAATATTCACCCCTTTTAATTTGTAGATGAATATATTATTTTATTTAATGTTAATATTTTCCTCCTTGTGTCGAATTTTATCTGAAAAGGGTTTATAACAAATAAAGAAGTTCAACAGTAATTTTGTTGAACTTCTTTATTTGTTTACTCATTATCAACTCGTTTTAACGGTTGGTCTGCTGGGCCTTCAAGAACGTCTCCCTCAATTGAAAAACGAGAACCATGGCAAGGGCAATCCCAAGTACAATCACCATTATTCCATTCAATTTCACAGCCGAGATGTGTACAAGTTGTATCGACGATATGTAATTTTCCTTCTTTGTCCTTATAAGCACCTGCTCGTTTACCGTTAACATGTACGACAGATCCTTCACCAACTTCGAGATCTTCTGGCTTACGTAATGCGGTTTCAATCTTTCCTGCAATTAAATGTTTCGCAACATCAATGTTTTGGGAGAGGAACGTTTTTATATCTGGATTTGCATGGAAGCGTGATGGTGCATACAGTTCTTTATAGGGACTGTGAACTTTTAGGATGGAGTCCTTCAGTAGGTGAGCGGCAGCAGTTCCAGTTGTCATTCCCCATTTGCGATATCCAGTTGCAACAAATATATTTGGATTTCTTTCGTTAATATGTCCGATATAAGGAAGCTTATCTAGAGTAATTAAATCTTGTGCTGACCATCTATAAGGAACTTCATCTATTCCAAAAGTGGCTTCAGCAAAAGAATAGAGTGCTTCATAATGAAGCATCGTATTTATTCCCTGACCTGTTTTATGACTCTCTCCGCCAATCAAAATTAATTTTTCTCCATTGTTTGTTATATAGCGTAAGGAGCGCTTTGGATCATCAATACTTAAATACATGCCACCTGGATACTCCGTTTTTGCTTTTATTGCAAGAGCGTAGGAGCGTTCTGCGTACATTCGCGTAAAGAAAAAGCTATTCGCATCATAAAAAGGAAAATGTGAACAAGAGACGACATATTCACAAGTGATATGATGGCCCTCTTTTGTAATTATTTGTGAATAATCGCCCTTTTCCACATCCATAGCTGTTGTTTGTTCGTAGACCTTTCCGCCCATCTCCACAAACTTTTCTAAAAGTGTTTTTAAATAAAGAAGGGGATGGAATTGTGCTTGATTTTTCATTACAAGCGCAGATTGTACTGGAATAGGAATCGATAGAGATTGAACATAGTCACAAGGTATATTTAATTTTTGATAAGCTTCATATTCTTTCGATAAATTTCTTAATCCGTTATCAGTAGTTGTATATAAATATGAATCTTCATTTGAGAAATTACAGTCGATTTTATATGTTTGAACAGTTTTATTTATGAATTGTAGAGCCTGATTATTTGATTCATAGTAAAGCAGGGCCTTTTCTACACCGAAATGATTTATTAATTCATCATAAATAAGATCATGTTGTGCTGTTACTTTCGCTGTTGTATGCCCAGTCGTTCCATTTAAAATACGACCAGAATCAATTAAAACAACATCGATGCCTTCTTTTGCAAGTAAATAGGCAGTAGTAATACCTGTAATACCAGCACCGATAATAGCAACTTTCGTCTTTATATTTTCGGATAAACGAGGGAAAGTAGGAAACTGAGTAGATTCAATCCAATAAGATAGCGGCAGTTGTGGAAATGTATCACTTGTCATTGCGGAAACCTCCTGATTTTAGAACAATTTTCCTTTTAATATTTCCATATTATATGAAATTCATGTGTGTTGTTTTAGAAGTAGTCTATTTTTATTAAAAGAGGTTATAAATTATTTTAATATAATTAATTAGGTGGGGCATTATGATGTAGTAGGATTTATATAAAACTAAATTCAAGTGATTCTGTTTGTTGATTACATAGGGAGTTATTGAATGAGATAGAGTCTATGGCGTTTAAGAAAATGTCTATATATAGTGGGTAAATCCTTATGGAATCTATACATTTTCTTTAGTGAAATAAAGTATGATTATAAAAATATAACCACCTTTTATTACTAGGTCATAAAAGGTGTTGACAATATAGAAATTCTATTGTTATGATTCATCATGTGGAAAGGTTGATAGAGAGTAAAAAGAGAAATGTTTTTCATTGATAATAAAAGCGAAAAATAAGTGACGATAGAGTGAGTATATTTTCCTTATAATAGATGCTTTTTGGATCATCTAGTAAAATCAATCTGGAAGCAAGAATTGATATATGTAAGTTGCGCAAGGCGCGGCATAAGAAAGGAGCAAAAGGATGAAGGAGCTTCATACGTTTGGGTGGTATGCAGCACGTGTATCACCACATTTGCCGAAAAAAGCATTTAAACCAGTGCCTACTCGTTTATTTGGTGGACTGGCTTATTTGCTTGTGGCATTGGCGGGGTTAATATCGATTGGTGTATTTGAATTGAATGTGTGGGCGAATCTAGGAATTGCGATTGTTCTTGGATTATGTTTTGCTTCACTAGGATTTTTAGGGCATGAAATTTTACATGGAACTGTTGTAAGAAAGGCATGGCTTCGTGACTTCTTAGGCGCGATTGCATTTATGCCATTATCAACAGGGCCAAAGCTTTGGAGAAAGTGGCATAATGCAACGCATCATGTTCATACACAGCATGAAGAGAATGATCCAGATGCATGGCCGACACTTGAGAAACTTAAGAAGAGTAAGTTTTTGAGTTGGGTATATCGTATGCCTTTACATGTACGTTCATTCTTTAGTTTTCTGTCACTAACAATTCAATTTACATTGCATTCGACTCGAATGTTCTTTCATTTTATAAAAGAGTTCAAGTCATCCAATCAAAAATCTGTATGGCTTCAACTTCTTTTGCCTTGGACAGTTTGGATTAGTTTATTGTTTATTATGGGACCTGGAAAATGGTTATTTGCATATGTCATTCCGTTGTTAATTGCTAACTTTATTGTAATGGCATATATCGCAACAAATCACCGCTTAAATCCAATTGTTCCAGTAAATGATCCGTTAGCAAACTGTTTGTCAGTAACAGTGCCGCGCTGGGTAGACGTTTTACATTTCAATTTCTCATATCATACAGAACATCATCTGTTTCCCGCTATGAGTTCTAAATACTATCCGTTAGTAAAAGAGAAGATTAAAGAAATGTGGCCGGAACGCTATCATGAGATGCCGATGACAAAAGCTTTGGCAGCGCTATGGAATACACCACGTGTGTATTATCAAGGAAGTGAATTAGTGGATCCGCATAGAGAGCATTTCTATGGTTCTTTAGGAAATGGACTAGATCCTCATAATATTTCATATCGTGAGGAACATATAGAAGAAGAAAAGAGTATTAAAAAAGTAAATCAGTAAAAATTAATATATTTTTGCAATGAAAAAGCAAGCCATCTCAGGCTTGCTTTTTCTTATAAAGAAACTTCCTTTTTGTTCCTTTTATGGACTTGGACGGAGTTAGTTTCTTTTCGTTGTAGTCGTTTTTCTAAAAGATTAACAAAATAAGTAAATAGAAGAACAAGTATGAGATAGTATGCACCAACGATTATGTAAGTATCTAATTGTTGGAAATTACCTGCTGCAATTGATAAACCTGAACCCCATAATTCGGACATTCCTACATAAGCAACAAGTGAAGAATCTTTTAATCCGATAATAAATTGGTTTCCTAGAGGAGGAAGAGACAGACGAAATGCTTGTGGTAATATAATTCGTCGCATAGCTAAAGGATAAGGCATGCCTAAAGAGCGAGCTGCTTCTAATTGTCCCCGGTCAACGGATTGAATAGATCCACGGAAAATTTCCGTAATATATGCTCCGTTATGAATTGCTAAAGCGATTGCACCTGCCCAAAAAGGGGTGAAAACAACAACGGATGTAATTCCAAAATAGAGAATGGCAATTTGAACAATTAAAGGTGTACCACGAATAATAGCAATGTAGACATGAGCGATACTATTTAAAACTTTATTGTTAGAGATTCGAAAGAAAGCGAATAATAATCCAATTAATGAACCGAGTACTAGGGAAGTTAATGTTAATTGTAATGTGACAATAGTAGCCTTTAAGAGTGTGGGATAGGAAGAGATAAAAATTTCAAACATGCGTTTCACCTCATATTGTATAGATTTTAGTAGAGAATGAAATGCCCCACATAAAATGAACATTTAATCAGTGGGGCATTGTTTATAAATCTTTTGAATGGCTAACTTACTTACTTCGTTTTTTCCTCTTCACCGAGAATATTACGCCCGAACCATTTTTTACTGATCTTTTCATACGTACCATCTTTAATGATTTCATCTAACGCTTTATTTACTTTCTCAACCATTTCTTTATCATCTTTGCGAATAGCAATTCCCATTTCATCAAGATTTAATGGTTTTCCGGCTTCTTTTATCTTCGATTTTCCTTCTTTTATCATACGTAGACCAACCATTTGATCCGTAATTACTGCGTCAACACGCCCAGGCTCTAAGTCCATAAGAGCAGTAATATCGCTGTCATATTCTGTGATTTGATCTGTATATTTTGCAACAAGATTTTTAAAGGTACTAGCTTTTACAACACCAATTTTCTTACCTTTTAAATCTTCTGGAGAAGAGATAGCGGTATTCTTTTTAGCCACAAAAATTTGGGCGCCAGAGCGATAGTACGGATTTGAGAAACTAACAGCTTTTAAGCGCTCCTCTGTAATTGCCATACTACCCAGTATTACATCATATTTCTTCGCTTGAAGACCTTGAATCAGCGTTTCCCATGGGTTTGTAACGGGCGTAGCCTTCATGTTCATCTTTTTAGCAAGAGCTTCACCGATTTCTACATCAAAGCCGACAAGTTTGCCGTCATTTTCTTTATAGTTAAAAGGTTTGTATAATCCACTCATCGCATAGCGAAATTCTTTTTCACTATTTGATGAAGTAGTAGAGCTTTCTTTGCTACAAGCTCCTAGTATGAAGGATGTACATAGTGTAATGCTCGCAACAATGGTTAATAGTTTTCTTTTCATAAAACCCCTCCTATATATTGATCATACGGATAGTTTTTTAGTATGTTATTGAAATATTTTATTTGGATGATTAGTTGTGCACCGTATGAATGTATTCCTTTTCGTTTGAAACAAAAGTTACATTATAAAACGTTGCGTAAAAATTGTTTTGCCCGTTCATGTGATGGAGCTGAAAAGAATTGTACTGGCGGAGCATCTTCTACAATCTTTCCATCGTCCATAAAGATGACGCGATCAGCTACATCTTTTGCGAAATTCATTTCATGAGTAACAATAACCATTGTCATCCCTTCTTCAGCAAGTTCTTTCATAACTTGCAATACTTCTCCAACAAGTTCAGGGTCTAAAGCTGAGGTAGGCTCATCAAATAGCATAATCTTAGGGCTCATTGCAAGAGCTCGTGCAATGGCAATGCGCTGTTTTTGACCACCTGAAAGAAGATGAGGAGTTACATCCGCTTTATCTTGAAGGCCGACTTTTTGGAGAAGTTGATTTCCAATATCCTGTGCATTTGCTTTCTCTAATTTTTTTACGTGAATAGGTGCTTCTATGATGTTTTCTAGTGAGGTCATATGAGGAAAGAGGTTAAAGTGCTGAAAAACCATACCGACATTTTCACGGACTTTATTTAAATTTGAATGCTTTGGATCAATTCGCTCACCTTGTAAGTGAATTTCGCCTTCATCGTACATTTCTAAAAAGTTAAGACAGCGAAGTAATGTACTTTTACCAGAACCACTGGCACCAATTAAAACAACAACTTCTTTTTCTTTTACTTCTAAATCAATTCCTTTTAACACATCAAGTGAACCGAATGATTTTACTAGATTTCGAACTTGAATCATACAAAACCCCCAGTTAAAAATATATTTTACAAATGTTGCCCTGTATTTCTGTTATTAGTCATAAATTGTCAGAATCCTTTATTTTTTTCGTGCAATTTGATATTCAAAGAAATAATGATTTTTAAAATCTCTATATCCTTCTATAATGAAAATATGGATAATAATATATAGGTAGTATTTATATTGCTTATAAAAAGGGGGAAAGGGAAGATGGAAAAAGAAAGAAAAACATTTTCTTTTGGATTACGTACACAACTTATGCTATTCACTACAGTTTTAGCTTTCATTACATATTCAACAAGTATATTTTTTATTTACGTGATATACGATTATTTTCAAAGTTATGTAAGTCAAACTGTATATAATATTATCGTTATGTTATTAGGGGTAGTATGGTCTGGAATTTTAGCATATGGAGCAGCCGTATTTTTAATTAAACCGCTTCGCAAGTTAGAGGAAGCGGCAAGAAAAGCAGCTGAGGGTGATATTCGTGAAGATGTTCCATTACCGAAGACAGATGATGAAATTAAATCTTTAAGTGTTGCATTTAATATGATGTTAGGAAACTTAAGGGGCATGGTAAAAAATATTGATACAACATTTTCGTATACAAATAATCAAGTACAGCAGATTAGAAAACAAACAGGCGAAGCAACGAGACAAGCGCAAGGTGTATCTGAGACACTTGCAGAGATTTCTTCAGGCGCTGAGCAATCAGCGGCATCAATTCAAGCAATTGTTTCTGCTGTTGATACAACGACTTCTATTGCAAGTGAAGTAGAAGAAAAAGCGAAGCAGTCTGATACATTGTCTTCAGAAATGGTTGAAGCTTTAGGGCATAGTACTCGTGTCTTTACGTCTTTAATTCAAGGTATTCAAACATTGGCAAAAGAAAATGAAGATTCAATGCAAAATGTACAGAAGTTAGAAGAACGAATGAAACAAGTAGAACATATTGTGTCTGTTGTGAGTGCAATTGCTAGCCAAACGAATTTATTAGCACTAAATGCTTCTATTGAGGCAGCTCGCGCAGGAGAGCATGGAAGAGGCTTTGCGGTTGTTGCGGAAGAAGTACGTAAACTTGCTGATGAAAGTGATCATTCTGCAAGAAACATATCGCAGTTATTACGGAATATGCAAGATGAAGTACAACAAGTTGCAATGAAAATGACAGAACAAGTGAAAATAGCTAAAGAAGAGGCGAAACGTGGGGAAGCTACGGAATTAATTTTAAAAGAAATGTCATCAAGTGTTATGGAAGTAGCCGATGCAACTCAGCAAATTAGTAGTTATATGAATGAACAAGTGAGCCACATTCATCAAACAGGAGCACAAACAAAAGCTGTAGCAGCAATTGCTGAAGAAACGTCAGCTGGTTCGCAAGAAGTAGCACGTGTGACGCTACAACAATCTAAAAATATGATAGTAATCGATCAATTATTAAAGGATTTAGAGAAGCAAGCAACTGATTTGAAACAAACAATTGAACGATTTTCAATGTAAAAGGAAGAACAGAATATTGTTCTTCTCTTTTTTATTTAGCTTGATTTAATATTTACAGTTAAACTATGAACGTTTCCGCAACATTCTTTTCTGTCCCTTTCGGATGAAAATTATAGCGAGCTATAATATTAAAAGGGGTGTCTTTTATGAAAAAAGAAAAAAGACAACGGTTAATTAAACAATTTGTAAAGGAGTATGAAATAGATAAGCAAGAAAGATTAGTAGAATTGTTAGCAAAAAAAGATGTATTAGTAACACAAGCTACGGTTTCTCGCGATATTCGTGAGTTAAACTTAACGAAGGTACCTTCTCAAGAAGGATTAATGATATATAAAGTTTTCTCAGAAGAGCATTTACAAACTGATATAAAGTTAAAGAAAAAATTACGAGAAGTTGTTGTAAAAATTGATTGTGTAGATCAATTAATGGTTATTAAAACATTACCTGGTAATGCACATGTTATTGGTGTTTTATTTGATGAGTTAGATTGGAAAGAAAAAATAGGATGTATATGTGGAAATGATACATGCCTTATAATTTCACAGTCGAAATCAGATAGGGAGATTATAGAAGAAAGATTAAATTTAATTATTTAGATGCAAAAATCCTGTTTTTAATAAAATTAAAAACAGGATTTTTGTTTAAATACGGAAGTTAAATATTCAACATATATGCGTAATATATGTATTTTTTATTGAGAAAGCAAGATAGTTTGTTATAAAAATACATATTCGTATGATTTTAAAAAAATAACTTGTTTAATATTTCACAATGATAATGTGGATGCTTTCACAAAGATGAAAGTACAGAGCATTTATTATGTACTTGTAAGACATCAAACATATTTAAAAGGAGGTACAACAAATGAAACATCCGATACATGTTACTTCAGAAATTGGGGAATTACAAACGGTTTTATTAAAACGACCGGGTAAAGAAGTGGAAAACTTGACGCCAGATTATTTGCAGCAATTATTATTTGACGATATTCCATACTTACCAATTATTCAAAAAGAGCATGATTATTTTGCACAAACGTTACGCAATCGGGGTGTTGAAGTTCTTTATTTAGAAAAACTAGCCGCTGAGGCGTTAGTAGATAAAAAACTTCGAGAAGAATTTGTTGATCGTATTTTAAAAGAAGGACAGGCCGACGTAAATGTTGCACATCAAACTTTAAAAGAATATTTACTTTCCTTTTCAAATGAAGAATTAATTCAAAAAATTATGGGCGGTGTACGGAAAAACGAAATTGAAACAAGTAAGAAGACACATTTATATGAATTAATGGAAGATCACTATCCGTTTTACTTAGATCCAATGCCTAATTTATATTTTACTCGTGATCCAGCAGCTAGCGTGGGCGATGGCTTAACGATAAATAAGATGAGAGAACCAGCGCGTAGACGTGAATCATTATTCATGGAGTACATCATTAAATATCATCCAAGATTTGCAAAACATAATGTACCAATCTGGTTAGATCGTGATTATAAATTTCCGATTGAAGGTGGCGACGAGCTAATTTTAAATGAAGAAACAATTGCGATTGGAGTATCTGCTCGTACTTCAGCTAAAGCAATTGAACGTTTAGCTAAAAATCTCTTTAGCCGACAAAATAAAATTAAGAAAGTGTTAGCAATAGAAATTCCAAAATGTCGAGCATTTATGCATTTAGATACAGTATTTACAATGGTTGATTATGACAAGTTTACAATTCACCCAGCCATTCAAGGGCCAAAAGGGAATATGAATATTTATATTTTAGAAAAAGGATCAGATGAGGAAACTCTTAAAATTACACATCGTACTTCTTTAATGGAAGCATTAAAAGAGGTATTAGGCTTAAGTGAATTAGTTCTTATTCCATGTGGAGGAGGAGATGTAATTGCTTCTGCTCGTGAACAATGGAATGATGGCTCGAACACATTAGCAATTGCGCCAGGTGTAGTTGTTACATATGATCGTAACTATGTATCTAATACGTTATTACGTGAACACGGTATAGAAGTGATTGAGGTGCTAAGTTCGGAATTATCTCGTGGTCGTGGGGGTCCACGTTGCATGAGTATGCCAATTGTTCGTAAAGATATTTAGTATAAATAACGGAGAAAGTAGGGATGAATTATGTTAATGACTAGACCAAATTTAAAAGGAAGAAGCTTTCTAGCAGAAAAAGATTTTACACAAGAAGAATTGTTATATTTTCTAGATTTGGCAGCAGAATTAAAAGAGAAAAAGAAAAACGGTATCCCGCATCATTATTTAGAAGGTAAAAATGTAGCGCTCTTATTTGAAAAAACTTCTACTCGTACGCGTTGTGCATTTACAGTAGCATGTACAGATTTAGGGGCAAATCCTGAATATTTAGGGAAAGGTGATATTCAACTTGGGAAAAAAGAATCTGTAGAGGATACAGCAAAAGTGTTAGGGCGTATGTTTGACGGAATTGAGTTTCGTGGATTTAATCATGAAACTGTAGAATCTTTAGCACAAAATTCTGGTGTGCCAGTTTGGAATGGATTAACAGATATGTGGCATCCAACACAAACACTAGCAGATTTATTAACAATTAGAGAACATATAGGGAAATTGAAAAATGTGAAGCTCGTTTACGTTGGCGATGGGCGAAATAATGTTGCTAATAGCTTACTAGTTGGTGGAGCAATCGTTGGAATGGATGTACGTATTTGTACACCGGAATCTTTATGGCCTGCACAAGAAGTAATTGATTTAGCAAAAAAATATAATGAACAAGTAATGATAACAAGTAATGTGGAAGAAGCTGTTGCGAATGCAGATGTAATTTATACAGATGTATGGGTGTCTATGGGGGAAGAAGAAAAATTTGCTGAACGTGTCGAGTTATTGAAACCTTATCAAGTAAATATGAAAATGATTAAAGCAACAGGGAATGAAAACGTGATTTTCTTACATTGTTTACCTGCATTTCATGATGTTGAAACGATGTATGGCGAAGAAGTTTATGAGAAATATGGGTTGAAAGAAATGGAGGTAACTGACGAAGTATTCCGCAGTAAACATTCAAAAGTATTTGATCAAGCTGAAAATAGAATGCATACAATTAAAGCGGTTATGGCAGCTACTTTAGGAAACATGGAGTAAAGAAGAAAGGGAGTCTTCCTTTCTTCTTTCTCCTCCTTTAGACACTATCATTCACTATTGCTTTTGTATTGTTATTGCAATTAAAGAGAGGTGAGTGGAATGGGTGAAGATAAGAAATTAGGGTTGTTTACACTAACGGCTCTTGTAGTTGGGTCTATGATTGGCGGTGGAGCCTTTAATTTAGCGAGTGATATGGCAAAAGGTGCTGGTGCTGGAGCCATTATTATTGGCTGGGTTATAACAGGAATTGGGATGATCGCACTCGGATTATCTTTTCAAAATCTAACTGTAAAACGGCCAGATTTAGATGGTGGTATTTTTAGCTATGCAAAAGCAGGGTTTGGTAATTTTATGGGGTTTAATAGTGCGTGGGGATACTGGCTATCTGCTTGGCTTGGGAATGTAGCTTACGGTACATTATTGTTTTCTTCATTAGGATATTTCTTCCCGATCTTTGAAGGCGGTCAAAATGTAGAATCCATTATTGGTGCAAGCGTATTATTATGGTGTGTTCACATGTTAATTTTACGTGGAGTTCAATCAGCAGCCCTTGTGAATTTAGTAACTACAATCGCAAAATTAGTACCTGTATTTGTATTTATTGTCATAGGAATCTTTGCGTTTCATATTGATACGTTCTTAGATGGATTTTGGGGGCAAACTGGTTCTTTTTCATGGGGAGCAGTTGGCAGCCAAGTTAAAAGTACAATGCTTGTAACTTTATGGGTATTTATTGGGGTAGAAGGGGCTGTTGTTTTATCCAGTCGAGCAAAAAATAGAAGTGATGTAGGGAAAGCAACCGTTATTGGCTTAATTGGTACACTCATCATTTACATTTTAATCACATTATTGTCTCTTGGACTTATGCAGCAAGCAGACATTGCAGGTTTGAAAAATCCGGCTATGGCTTATTTGTTTGAAAGTGTTGTTGGAAAATGGGGTGCTATCTTTATTAATTTAGGTTTAGTCATCTCTGTATTAGGTGCTTGGTTAGGTTGGACTTTGCTCGCTTCTGAAATTCCATATTTAGCGGCTAAAGATGGAGTATTTCCAAAATGGTTCGCAAAAGAAAATAAAAATAAGGCTCCAGTAAATTCATTATGGATAACAAATGGTTTAATACAAATATTCTTGTTAACATTCGTCGTTTCTGATCAGGCGTATAACTTTGCATTCTCTTTAGCATCTTCAGCTATTTTAATCCCATATGCTTTTTCAGCATTTTATCAACTGAAGCATAGCTTAAAGTCTGAAGAAGCAGATCGAAATAAAAATATAATAATTGGCTTGATCGCAAGTATTTATGGCGTGTGGTTAGTTTATGCAGCCGGTTTAGAGTATTTATTATTAACAATGACTTTATATGCGCCAGGTATTTTTATTTTTTACAATGTTCAAAAGCAAAAGAGTTCGAAGCAAATATTTACTCGAGTGGAATTAGCATCATCCGTAGCAATTGGTGCTTTAGCATTCTTTGCGATTTATGGATTAATTACAGGCAGTATTACTTTATAAAGCGCTGTGAAAGCGAAATCAACTGGAGGGCTGGAATATGGCACGAAGAAAAATTGTAGTTGCACTAGGGGGAAATGCGATACAGTCTGGAGAAGCTACTGCGGGAGCGCAGCAAGAAGCGTTGGAAAAAACGGCAGAACAACTTGTGAAAATAATGGAAAATGATGTGGATATAGTAATTGCGCATGGAAATGGCCCACAAGTGGGGAATATTTTATTACAGCAAAAAGCTGCAGAAACGGAAAAGACACCTGCAATGCCATTAGATACTTGTGGGGCAATGAGCCAAGGGATGATTGGATATTGGATGGAAAATGCAATTGAAAAGGCATTGAAAAAACGGAATATAAACAAAGATGTAGCAACGGTTATAACACGTGTTGTTGTGGATAAAAAAGATGAGGCATTTAAAAATCCAACTAAACCAATTGGTCCTTTTTATACAGAAGAAGAGGCCAGAAAATTAATGGATGAAACAAAAGCAGTGTTTAAAGAAGATGCTGGTAGAGGATGGAGACGTGTTGTTCCATCACCGAAGCCTGTAAGTATTCATGAACATAAAGTGATTAATTCTTTGGTCGAAGATGGAAACATAGTGATAGCTGTGGGCGGAGGTGGAATTCCAGTAATTGATTCTGAAGAAGGGTTAAAAGGAACTGAAGCGGTTATCGATAAAGATTTCGCTGCGCAGAAATTAGCAGAATTAGTAGATGCCGATACGCTCGTTATTTTAACTGCAGTTGATTATGTGTATGTAAATTATAATCAACCGAATC
Organism: Bacillus sp. EB V-12; assembly: GCF_056158125.1. Taxonomy (NCBI): domain Bacteria; kingdom Bacillati; phylum Bacillota; class Bacilli; order Caryophanales; family Bacillaceae; genus Bacillus; species Bacillus sp. EB V-12. The sequence continues at coordinate 92,982 of NZ_JBUXJL010000008.1, forward strand.
AAAAAAAATTAGAGCATGTCACAGTGAATCAATTAGAAGAATATATTGAAGAACAACAATTTGCTGCGGGAAGCATGCTTCCAAAAATCGAAGCTGCTATTAATTTTGTTAATACAAATCCAAAAAGAAAAACGATTATTACGTCTTTAGAAAAAGTATATGAAGCACTAGAAGAAAAAGCCGGTACTATTATTTCAAAACAGAATGTATGCATGTATGTTTAAATTATTATGTACGCTACTTAGTAGTAAAAAAAGAATGAGGTTAATAACTTCATTCTTTTTATTTATTAATATTTTTTGTACTCATTGTTCATAAAGTTTTCATGATGAAATCTGAATATACAAGTTAATTATGATAAAATTCAAATTGAATACGCTTTCTTGATTTTTCGCTCCAACATACAGCAAGAGAGAGGGAATTTTATGAATAGACGGAACGTAGTGAAAGACTTAAAGCAGTTCGAATTATTTGCTCATTTAACAGAAAAAAAATTGAAAGGCTTAACAGAGTTTGTTTATTGGCGAACTTATAAAAAAGGTCAATTTTTATTTTTAGAAGGGGATTCAAGGGAAAGAATTTACTTCATGTTAGATGGTTTTGTAAAGTTAGAGCGGGTTAATCAAAATGGGAACTTATTATACGATGACTATGTAAAGCGGTATTCTATTTTTCCTTATGGTGGTATGTTTACAGACAGAGGATATAACTATACAGCAGAAGCAATGACGGATGTGGAGGTATATTATATTCCAACGGTAATCTTTGAAGATATGGTAAAGTCCAGCAGAACACAATTGATGTACGTTGTTCAGCAATTATCATCTATATTAAAATTGAACGAAAATCGAGTGCAAAATATTACAATTCCTAATGCACAAGATCGTGTTATCCAAACGTTAAATTATTTAATGCAGGATTTAGGAGAACAGAGTGGAGAAAAGATTGTAATTTCATGTCCACTTACAACAATTGAAATATCCAAAATATCTGGAACATCTCGAGAGACAGTTAGCAGCGTATTAAAACAATTAAAAAATGATAGCATTGTTACAATTTTAGATAAAAAAATTACAATACATGATCCAACATATTTTGAAGAAATCTCTATGTGAAAATTGTATATTGATTTTTTAATTCATAGTGTATATTAATAAGGTTCTTTATATTTATAAGGAACTTTTTTACGTTATCCTCTATAAAAAGATTGTATAGTATGGTAATAATAGCTAAAATCGATAATAAAATACAAAGTGAAGGGGAGAAAGAATGATTCGTATTGAGTATGATCGATTAGTAGCTATTTGTTACAGTATAGGGGTTTTGTTATTATTAAAAATTCCAAATGATAATGAATTAATTGGGGAAAAACTATTCAATGTCTATAAGATTCCGATACATACGTATGTTTATATGGATTATAAAGTCTCAAATATATTGATTGTTTCTTTCATACTACATGTAATTGCATTTATATTATTTTTAAAATGGCTAGGAAAAAAGGAGTCTAGTACATTTAGAAAAATGAATAAAATAAAAGTAGTAGGTACTAGTATTTTGATTGTAATGATGCCGTTTATTTTAAATACAATCCTCCAGACATTGAATAAAACATGGTATTATGCAGGAAAAACAGGGGTAGAAGCAATAGAATATAAAAAAGAAGATAGCCAGTGTAGAATGGAGAAAAATGGAGAGAATATCCAACCGAAGTGCATTGTTACTTTAAAAAATTATCGTAATCATTCACAAGCATTAAAAGTTGTTTTATATGATAATGCAAACGAGAATTCAAAAAGCTATCCAGTACCGAAACCAGTCTATTTACAAAAACATGAGACAAAGCAATTTGAATTTCAAGTTCCTGTTTCTTATAATAGAGGTATTGAAAAAGATAAAGTACCAAATATTAAATTACATTCATTGCATGAAAATGATACGAAATACAATTAATCTGTAAGTAAAAGTTTATGAGTAGGAGCAAGAATTTGAAACGATATAGAAAATCAACTTGAATCATCCAACATACTGCGAGGTAACGGTATATTGGATGATTTTTTTATGTTATCCCCTTTTTTCACGTATGAAAAGGAGGAATACTTTGTTGGAAATGAAAAACATCACAAGGATCATACATGGTTTTTACTTTACGTAATCTGTGAAAGTTAGAGCCATAATAACTAGTTTGCCAATTTTTAATGTCGATATCGGGCCAGTTCACATAGTCACCTAGTGTATAAGGATCTAAGCTTTCTCGTAAACCTTTAACCCAGCGTATATTTCGATTTTCTTCATCATCGCATTTCCAAGAGGTAATGTATTCTTGAGCAATAATTGCTTTACGATGAAAATAAGCCGTTTCATTCGGCGAAATATTTTCAACAGCACCTATGAGCGATTGATGCCAAATACTAGCATCTTTATTTGGTGCATGAGAAAGAAAGGATTGCATGATTTGAATGCCTTTAAGGGGAATAGGTTTATAGACATAGGAACCAGAGCGCTTAAAATTTTCAGGGATGTTACCTCCATTAAAAAATTCAACAGCCTTTATATAAGGAACTTCTTCTATAAAGAGAGAGGGGCTACCAGTTTCAAGAAGAGGGGATAATAGGGAATGGAGTTCAGAGGGAGAACCGACAAACTCGCCTTGTGCTTCAATTTTATTTCGTTGCTTGGCGAATAATTCGATCGATGAAGTGAGACGTTCATCTATATAAGGTGCCCAGTTTTGCCACGCTTGAAATGCAGCAATAAAGTCTTCCCATTCCCATGTAATTGAGAAAATTGATACATTTTTTATTGGGTGGACTCGAAAAGTTAAGGAAGTGACAATTCCGAAGTTTCCACCACCGCCACCACGGCATGCCCAAAAAAGGTTAGAGTTTTCTTGTTCATTTGCACGAATGAGTTTTGCACCAAATTTTCCACACGCTTGTACCATTTCCACTTCCATTAATTGATCACATGTTAATCCAAATAAGCGCGAAAGCATACCAATACCACCGCCAAGTGCTAATCCAACAACTCCAACGCTTGCACTTGTACCAGCAGGAATTGTAACACCGTAATTCCAAAGTTCTTTATAAACAGTGCCAAGATTTGCACCAGCCTCAATTGTTGCTGTTAATTTCTCTGTATTAACAGTAATGCGATGCATTTCACTCACATCAATAATAAGTCCTCTATTTAAAAGAGAAAAATTTTCATAGCTATGACGTCCACTTCTTAACCGAAATGGTATATGACGTTCACGTGCCCATTTTAAGGCGTTACAGACATCCTTGTTATTTTGACAAAAAACAATAATACAAGGGAGTTTTGGAATACTTAAATTTAAATTCATTCGGGCTACGTCGTAGTCAGGATCTGTGGGAACAACGATACGACCTGTTAATTTTGTTTGCTTCAATTTATTACTCCTTTCTAAAATAATCAGAGTTTTTTATTAATATATGAAAAATGTCTGTAATACGCGTGGACAAGGAGAGGTGAAGAATGAGATTTACCTTTGTGAGAAATAAATAAAGCATAAGAATAAAGAATCTACATAGAGTTCAATGAAAACAGTTGCAAACTGTTCATATTTTGTTATGATAGTGTTACGAAAACGTTTGCATAAAATTTCCGATGGGATGCAAAAGGAGAGAATGACTATGAATAAGACATGGTGGAAAGAAGCGGTTGCTTATCAAATTTATCCACGAAGCTTTATGGATTCAAATGGTGATGGTATTGGAGATTTACAAGGTATTATTGCAAAACTGGATTATTTAAAAGATTTAGGTATAGATGTAATTTGGATTTGTCCAATGTATAAGTCGCCTAATGATGATAATGGTTATGATATTAGTGATTATCAAGATATTATGGATGAGTTTGGTACAATGGCAGACTTTGATGCTTTACTAGATGAAGTTCATAAGCGTGATATGAAGCTTATTATTGATTTAGTTATTAATCATACGAGTGATGAACATCCATGGTTTATTGAATCACGTTCATCTAAAGATAATCCGAAGCGTGATTGGTATATTTGGCATGATGGTAAAGATGGTGCGGAGCCAAACAACTGGGAAAGTATTTTTAATGGTTCGGCATGGGAATATGATGAAGAAACAGAACAATATTATTTACATTTATTCTCACGTAAACAACCAGATTTAAACTGGGAGAATAAAGAAGTTCGCGAAGTACTATACGATACGGTTAATTGGTGGCTTGATAAAGGTATTGATGGTTTCCGCGTTGATGCGATCAGTCATATTAAAAAAGAAGAAGGCCTCAAGGATATGCCAAATCCAAAAGGGTTAAAATATGTGCCATCTTTTGATAAACATATGAATGTGAAAGGTATTCAACCTTTATTAGAAGAGCTAAAAGAAAATACATTCTCTAAGTACGATATTATGACTGTTGGTGAAGCAAATGGTGTTAAGATTGAAGATGCTGAGCTTTGGGTTGGAGAAGAGCAAGGTAAGTTCAATATGGTATTCCAATTTGAACATTTAAGTTTATGGGATGCAGAGAAGAAGAAAGACCTCGATGTTGTAGGATTGAAAAAAGTATTAACGAAATGGCAAAAAGGATTAGAAAATAAAGGATGGAACGCTTTATATATTGAGAATCACGATAAACCACGTATCGTTTCAACATGGGGAGATGATAAACAATATTGGCGTGAAAGTGCAACAGCTCTAGGGGCGATGTATTTCTTTATGCACGGTACACCTTTTATTTATCAAGGCCAAGAAATTGGTATGACAAATGTTCAGTTACCAAATATTGAAGATTACGATGATGTAGCAATTAAAAATTTATATCGCGAGAAAATTGCAGAGGGCGTACCACATCAAGATATGATGGAGATTATATGGGCTTCTTGCCGCGATAATTCACGTACACCTATGCAGTGGAATGATGAGATGAATGCTGGTTTCACAACAAGTACACCTTGGTTTAGCATGAATCCAAATTACAAAGAAATTAATGTTGAAAAGCAAAAAAATGAAGAAAAGTCTATTTTCAATTTCTATAAGAAAATGATTGCCCTGAAAAAAGAGCACGATGTACTGAACTATGGTACGTATGATTTACTTTTAGAAGACGATCCACAAATTTATGCATATACACGTACGTTACAGGATGAAAAAGTCATTGTAATTAGTAATATCTCAAAAGAGGAAGCTGTGTATAATGAGGGTTCATTTGCACTAGAACGCAAACGTTTGCTTTTAAATAACTATGAAGTTGCGGAACATGAAGAAGTAACAACAATTGCTTTAAAGCCTTATGAAACAAGGGTTTATCGCATTTCATAATAAAAAAGGATGCTCTTTGAGCATCTTTTTTTATGAAAAAAAATAAATTTCTATTGCAAAGTGAAAACGCTTTTATTAAAATAGATTTATGAAAACGGTTGCGTAAAGATAAAAATAAAGTAACATAAGGAATCGTTTTCATAAAGGGAACAGAAATTATAATTTAAATCATTATGTTTTTATAAATAAAGGGGAGGAAGAACAGATGAAAATTACGTCTTTTGATTTTTGGCAAAAGTTCGGGAAAGCGTTATTAGTTGTTGTAGCCGTAATGCCAGCAGCTGGTTTAATGATTTCCATCGGTAAGTTAATTGGTATGTCTGCTGGGGATGTTAACGCAGTTCATACAATCGCTCGCGTAATGGAAGACATCGGTTGGGCAATCATTACAAATCTACACATCTTATTCGCAGTAGCAATTGGGGGATCTTGGGCGAAAGATCGCGCAGGTGGTGCATTTGCAGCGCTATTAGCATTCGTCTTAACAAACCGAATTACAGGAGCTATATTTGGGGTAAACGCTGAAATGTTAGCGGATTCAAAAGCGAAAGTTTCTTCAGTAATAGCGGGAGATTTAATTGTAAAAGATTACTTTACTTCTGTACTTGGTGCACCTGCATTAAACATGGGAGTGTTCGTAGGGATTATCACAGGTTTCTTAGGAGCTACTTTATATAACAAATATTATAACTATAATAAACTGCCACAGGCATTAGCATTCTTTAATGGAAAACGATTTGTACCATTCGTTGTAATTCTTTGGTCTACAGTTACTGCGATTGTATTATCACTTCTATGGCCATTCATCCAAAGTGGGTTAAATGAATTTGGTCGCTGGATTGCAGCTTCAAAAGATAGTGCACCAGTTGTTGCACCGTTTGTATATGGAACGTTAGAGCGTTTATTATTACCATTTGGTTTACACCATATGTTAACGATTCCGATGAACTATACAGAGCTAGGCGGAACATATACGATGCTAACTGGTTCAAAAGTTGGACAAGTTGTAGCAGGACAAGATCCATTATGGCTTGCATGGATTACAGATTTAAATAATTTATTAGCAAATGGAGATACGAAGGCATATAACGATTTATTAAATAATGTTGTACCAGCTCGTTTCAAAGCTGGACAAGTTATCGGCTCAACAGCAGCGTTAATGGGGATTGCATTTGCGATGTTCCGTAACGTTGATAAAGAAAAGCGTGCAAAATATAAACCAATGTTTTTATCAGCAGCATTAGCAGTATTCTTAACAGGTGTAACAGAACCAATTGAATTCATGTTCATGTTTATTGCTCCAGTATTATATGTTGTATATGCTATTACAACAGGACTTGCATTCGCACTAGCTGATTTAATTAACTTACGTGTTCATGCATTTGGATTTATTGAGTTAATTACTCGTACACCAATGATGGTTAACGCAGGTTTAACAAGAGACTTAATCAACTTTGTTATTGTTTCATTAGTGTTCTTCGGTCTTAACTTTACACTATTTAATTTCTTAATTAAAAAATTCAACTTACCAACACCAGGGCGTGCAGGTAACTATATTGATAATGAAGATGAGGCATCAGAAGGAACAGGAAATGTACAAGACGGTTCATTAGCAACAAAAGTTATCGATTTATTAGGTGGAAAAGAAAATATTGCTGACGTAGATGCTTGTATGACGCGCTTACGTGTAACAGTAAAAGATTTAAATGTTGTTGCACCAGAAGCACAGTGGAAACAAAATGGTGCTTTAGGGCTTATTGTAAAAGACAAAGGTGTACAAGCGGTATATGGTCCGAAAGCTGACGTATTAAAGTCAGACATTCAAGATATGTTAGGTGCGTAATAATATGAAATTGCTAACTTTAAACTGTCATTCTTGGCAAGAAGAGAATCAAATAGAAAAGATACAATACCTTGCTAAAGTAATTCAAGAAGAAGAGTACGATGTCATCGCATTGCAAGAAGTAAGTCAGTCCATACAAGCTGAAAATGTATGCGGTAACAAGAAAAAAGATAATTTTGGACTTTTACTATTAGAAGAGTTAAAAGCGCTACATGTAAAAGATTACAATATTACTTGGGATTTCTCTCATATTGGTTATGATGTGTACGAAGAAGGATTAGCAATTATAACGAAGCATAATATTATAAAAGAAGATACGTTCTTCATTTCAGAAAACGAGGATACAACGTATTGGAAAACGCGTAAAATTGTAAGTACAACAATTGCTTATAATGGTAAGGATATAACGTTTTACTCTTGTCATCTCGGTTGGTGGAATGATGAAGAAGAGTCATTCAAAGGTCAAGTCGATCGTTTGATGGAGCGTGTAGATAGCAATAAGCTCGCCTTCTTAATGGGGGATTTTAATAACAATGCTCGATTGAAAGGCGAAGGTTATGAGTATATGATGCAAAAAGGGTTGTATGACACATATGAATTAGCAATAGAGAAGGATGAAGGAACGACTGTCCAAGGTGAGATTGCTGGTTGGGATGAAAATAAACATAATTTGCGAATCGATCTAATATTGTGTAACCAAAGTAAAAAAGTTCATTCTTCAAAAGTTATTTTTAATGGTACAAACAGAAATGTAATTTCAGATCATTTCGGTGTAGAGGTTCAATTGGATATATAATAGAAGAAATCCTCACAGAGAATAAAAGCTGTGAGGATTTTTTTTAGGAATACAAGTATTTCCAAGAGAAAATACTTGTATTTTTTATGACATTTCATATATATTTGTTATTATTGAATGTAAAACCGATTTGGTCATTTTGTATTCATACTTTGACTCACTTCGTTATATAATGAAGTAAGTGAAAGTTAATGGGAAAAAATAGTACGTTTTTGGTTAATACACGATGTAGAAAGTGATATAATTGCAAAATGTATGTATCATTTTCTAAAGAAGGAAAAATATATAATTAGGTGATAACTTCTATGAAACAGATTTGGCGTATTTATAAGACAGATTTACGGAATGTAGCCAAACATTGGGCTGCAATTGTTATTGTTTTAGGATTAATGATTTTACCATCGTTATATGCATGGTTTAACATTAAAGCTTCTTGGGATCCATATGGAAATACAAAAGAGGTTCCCATTGCAGTTTCTAACCAAGATGCAGGTTCTAATTTAAGAGGAAAAGATATTAATATCGGGAAAGAGATTGTAGACTCCCTTAAGAAAAACAAAAATCTTGGCTGGAAATTTGTAGATGAAAAACAAGCAATTTACGGAGTTGAGCGTGGAGATTATTATGCAAGTATTACGATTCCAAAAGATTTCTCTGAAAAAATTGCAACTGTTCTGGATGAAAATCCTAAAAAACCAGAACTGGATTACTATGTGAATGAAAAAGTAAACGCGATTGCACCGAAGATTACAGCAAAAGGTGCATCAGGTATTACAGAAGAAATTAGTAAAAACTTTGTAAAAACAGCAAACGGTGAGATTTTTAAAATCTTCAATGACCTTGGAATCGATTTAGAAACAAACTTACCAAGTATCGAGAAAGTAAAAGATCTTGTCTTTAAGTTAGAAGCGCAGTTCCCAGAAATGAATACACTTATGGATAAGGCGTTAGATGATGCAACTCGAGCAGAAGATGTTGTGAAAGTAGCGCAAAAAGAGTTGCCAGTTGTAGAGAGTGTTATGAATGATGGGCAAGAAGCGTTAGGGAATTTAGATAAATTCTTTGCGAGAAATGATGAAACATTGCAACGTGCCCCAGGAACTATTAAGAATAATTTAATGGTAATGCAAAAAGGTTTAGATGGTGCGGCGGCAATTACGGATTTCTTAAAAAATCCATCATTTGATTCTAATCTGACACTTCCAGATCCAGCTAAATTCCCAGTGTTGCCTAATATAACTATTCCGCAAGTACCACAAATCCCAGAAATTCCAGCGTTACCGCAAGTGAATGGTGAGGGGTATAAAAATATTGCTAAAAATATTAATCAAACTGTAAATAATGTTTTTAGTTCGATACGTGTCGGAACAACTTATGCACAAGGTGTTATAAACGGGTTGCAAAATGGTAATTTTGATCCGGAAAAAGCGAAGCAAGATCTTAATAAGGTTTCTGAGACGCTGCAAGGTCGTGCAGATAGTGTTTCATATTTAATTGATGTCTTTACTAAATTTAAAGAGTCTGCATCAACTGATTTTGGAAAAGAATTCTTCCAAAAGAGAATAGAAAAATTAACAAACCTTAAATCAGCTATTGAAAATGCAAATGGTGGCGTTAAAGATATTGCCAATATTATTGGTACAGGACAAGAAGTGAAACAAGATGTAAGAGACGCTGCTAATAAAAAGTTAGATGCAATAAATAACTTGGTAAATCAAGCAGAAGCAGATTATAATGCTACGTTTGTAGCAGATTTCGAAAAAGCAGTAAGCACAGCTGAGCAATTGAAAAACACAGCTGAAAATGTAAAAGAAGATGCTCAGCAACTAAGAGGTAATTTAAATCAAGATATCAAAAAAGCAAATGAGTTAGTAAACCAAACAAATGAAGCATTAGACAGTGGTAGAGAAAAATATGATAAAGCTGTAAATGATTACAGCAGATTAAAAACAGAGCTTGAAAAAGCAAGAGAAGACTTAAGTAACAAAGGTGTTAATGGATTAGATTCTACAAAAGTAGCCTTAAATGATTTGAATGGGCAGTTCAAAGCAAGTTGGAATTTAGTTAATGACATGATTCCAGTTCTGGAAAGTACAAATAAAGTGTTAGCTGATGTGAATAGTGATAAAAATCTTAATGGCACAATTTCTAAGTTAAATAAAGCAAAAGATGGTTTGCAAAAAGGAATGGAGTTAACTGATAAAGGAATTGACGCTATTAATAAAGGTCAAAAACCAGCAGCTGATGTTATTGAAAGTATTAATCAAGTGTCTAAAAGTGTTTCGGGCCAAATTGGTGACATTTTAGCTAAATATGACTCAGAAATCACTCCAAATTTCAATGCAGCAATTGCTCGCACAAAAGAGATGTCTAAAAACACATCTCAAATTTTAAAAGAGGCAGACAAAAAGCTTCCAGATGTTAAAAAATTACTAGAAGATTCATCAAAAGGTTTAGTAGATGGTAAAAAGAAATTAGCAGACATTAAAGCTGAAATGCCAGCTACTGAGAAAAAGATTAAAGAATTAGCAGATAAAATTCGTGATTTTGAATCTGAAGAGGATTTAAAAGACATTATACGCTTATTGAAAAATGATGTTGAAAAGCAAAGTGATTACTTTGCGAATCCAGTAAATTTAAAAGAAAATAAATTATTTGCGATGCCGAACTACGGTTCAGCGATGTCACCATTCTATACAGTGCTTGCATTATGGGTAGGCGCATTATTAATGGTTTCATTATTAACGGTAGAAGTACACGAAGAGGGCGCGAATTATAAGAGCCATGAAATTTACTTCGGACGTTTATTAACATTCTTAACGATAGGTCTTTCACAAGCGTTTATCGTATCGATGGGAGATATATTCTTACTCGGTACGTACGTAGTCGATAAGTTCTGGTTTGTGTTATTTAGTTTATTTATTGGTGGAGTCTTCGTTTGTATCGTATACTCACTCGTTTCTATTTTCGGAAACGTTGGGAAATCGATGGCGATCATTTTACTTGTACTACAAGTAGCAGGATCGGGCGGAACATTCCCAATCCAAATGACACCAGCGTTCTTCCAAGCGATTTATCCGTTCTTACCATTCACATACGCAATTAGCGCAATTCGTGAAACAGTTGGCGGAATGCTTTGGGATATCGTAACACGAGATTTACTTGTGTTAAGTGCTTTCGTAGTAGTTATGATTGTTGCTGCGTTATTACTGAAAACACCAATTAACAAATCAAGTGAAAAATTTGTTGAGAATGCAAAAGGAAGTAAAATCATTCACTAAAATAAAAGGTTCCTACCGATAGAGGTAGGAACCTTTTTGTTTAATCAAATTTTAATTTTTTTAATGCTTCTGCGAATGGGTTATTTAATGGTTCTTCTTCTTTTTTCTGTTGTTTCATATATTTTTGAACGTCGCGTTTATCGGCTTTGTTTCCAGATTCTTTTTTACGTCGTTCTTGGAATGTTGATAATTTCTCACGATAGCCACATTTACATGCGAAAATTTGGCCTGCACCCTCACCACGTAATTCTAGTTTCTTCTTACATTGCGGACAGCGAGCGTTTGTTGTACGAGATACATTTTTACGATGACCACATTCACGATCTTGGCATACGAGCATTTTTCCCTTTTTGCCGTTTACTTCTAGCATTGGTTTACCGCAGTCTGGACAAGACTTCGTTGAAATGTTGTCATGTTTATATTTTTTATCACTCGATTTAATTTCAGAAACAATTTCTTTCGTATAGTTCTTCATTTCCGAAATGAATACTTCTTTCTTTAATTTTCCTTTTGCAATTGCTTCAAGTTTTTGTTCCCACTCACCAGTTAGTGTAGGTGATTTTAATTCTTCTGGTACTAAATCAAGTAATTGACGACCTTTTGATGTAATGTGAATATCTTTACCACGTTTTTCAATTAAGAAAGAATTGAAAAGTTTGTCGATAATATCTGCACGTGTCGCTACAGTACCTAATCCACCAGTCGATTTTAACGTATCAGCAAGTTGTTTATTTTGCGTATCCATATATTTTGTAGGATTCTCCATTGCTGAAAGTAAAGTTGCTTCATTAAAGCGTGCAGGTGCTTTCGTTTGACCTGATGTTTGCATAAGTAACTTTACAGTTAATGTATCGCCCTTTTCAATGTGAGGTAGAATCTGCTCTTTTACGTCATCAGTTACATCATCGTCTTCAAATCGATTTTCGTATACTTCCTTCCAACCAGCATGTAAAATCGTTTTTCCGCGTGCAATGAATGTTTCATTGCCGACCTTTGTGCGTAACGTTAGTTGTTCGTATTCGAATGCTGGGAATAAAACAGCTAAGAAACGTTTTACAACTAAATCATAAATTTTGCGTTCTTTATCTGTGAATGCTGAGAAGTTAACGTATCCTTCTGTTGGAATAATCGCATGATGATCGCTTACTTTACTATCATCAACAAATGATTTGTTAGGTTTGATAGGCTTTTGTAATACTTTATGTGCGAAGGGACGGTATTCTCCAACACCACATGCTTTTAGACGTTCTGGAAGTGTTCCAACGATATCAGATGAAATGTAGCGTGAATCTGTACGAGGGTACGTTAGTACTTTATGCTGTTCATACAATTTTTGCATAATATTTAATGTTTCTTTAGCAGAGTAACCGAACTTTTTATTTGCATCACGTTGCAATTCAGTTAAATCGTAAAGACCAGGAGAGAATGACTTCTTCTGTTTCTTATCAATTTCCACAACAGTAGCATTTTGTTTATCTAAACTTTTTACAATACCATCGATTTTTTCTTTATTAAAACTACGGCTATTGCCATTTGCATCTTGCCAAGTAAGTTTGAGCTTCTCCATTGTTTGAGCTTCGATGCCGTAGTAAGTTTGTGCTTTGAAGTTCTTTATTTCATCCTCACGACTAGCAATCATAGCAACAGTAGGGGTTTGTACACGGCCGCAATTTAACTGGGCATTAAAGCGAGTCGTTAAAGCACGAGTTGCATTAAGACCGATATACCAGTCAGCTTCTGAACGCGCAACTGCTGAAGCGTATAAATTGTCATAGGCTTTACCTGGTTTTAAATTTGCAAAACCATCTTTAATTGCTTTATCGGTTACAGAAGAAATCCATAAACGTTTGATTGGTTTATTTAGCTTAACTTTATCGATAATCCAGCGTGCGACTAATTCCCCTTCACGTCCAGCGTCTGTTGCTACAATAATTTCATTTACATCTTTTCTAAGTAGCTGACTTTTTACAGCATTAAATTGTTTACCAGTTTGTTTAATAACCGTTAATTTCAAACGCTCAGGTAGCATCGGTAAATCTTCTAAATTCCACTTTTTATATTTCACATCATAACTTTCTGGATCTGCTAATGTAACGAGATGACCTAAAGCCCAAGTTACAATATATTTACTACCTTCAAGATAGCCGTTTCCTTTTTTATCACACTTCAGTACACGAGCAATATCTCGTGCAACGGAAGGTTTTTCAGCGATTACAACGCTTTTTGACATATTAAAAACATCCTTTCAAATTTCCATAAGTTAAATATAGCATACATCTTCTTGAGATTCAGTTTCGCTCCATATTTCAGCTGTTTTTAATGGAGTTAACAAAATCCCAACTGATTAAAGTTTCACTTTATCAGTTGCCTCTATATCAAATAGAAAAGTAAAGAACTTGTTATTTTACTAGAATAAGAGTAGACTTTGAAGTAGATGAATAAGAAACACATGGGAGTTTGTGGATACAAACTGAGAGTATGGCTACTAGTCCGTCATTGACCATTTGAACCTGTTGGATAATGCCAGCGTAGGGAGAGTGTAAAAGCACATATTCAGGCACTTTGCGTACGCGCAAAGTGTCTTTTTGTGTATCTCCCATCATTATAGTTAGGAGATGAAAAGGATGAATATGAAAGAAATTAGTAAAGTAGTGGATTTGGTGAGAGAATCTAATCCGCTTGTTCATAATATTACAAATGTTGTTGTAACAAATTTTACTGCTAACGGTTTGTTGGCACTTGGGGCATCGCCTGTAATGGCGTATGCGAAAGAAGAAGTAGCAGAAATGGCTAGCATTGCTGGAGCGTTAGTATTAAATATGGGGACACTTCGTCCTGAAGAAGTAGAAGCGATGTTACTCGCGGGTAAATCAGCAAATGCGAACAATGTGCCAGTACTATTTGATCCAGTTGGTGCAGGAGCAACTTCGTATCGAACAGAAGTTGCGAGACATATTCCGGCTGAAATTGAGTTAGCAATTATCCGCGGAAATGCAGCTGAAATAGCAAATGTTATTAATGAGAAATGGGAAATTAAAGGGGTAGACGCTGGTACTGGAAATGGCAATGTTGTAAGTATTGCAAGGCAGGCAGCAGATGAACTAAATACAGTTGCGGTCATTACTGGAAAAGAAGATGTTGTTACAGATGGAGAGAGAACTATTGTTATTCGAAATGGTCACCCTATTTTAACGAAAGTTACGGGAACAGGTTGTTTACTAACTTCTGTAATAGGAGCATTTGTAGCAGTGGAAAAAGATTATGTAAAAGCGGCAGTAGCAGCATTAACGTTTTATGGTGTAGCTTCGGAACTGGCAGCTGCTAAGACCGTGGAAAAGGGACCTGGTAGTTTCCAAATTGAATTTTTAAATCAGTTAGCGAATACTACTTCTAGTGATATTGAGAAGTATGGAAAGATTGAGGAGTTAGAGTAAGAGGGAGTGAAAGAAATGGCACGCATTGAAATAGATAAAATGTCTAAGCTATTGCAAGTGTATTTTATTATGGGAAGTAATAACTGCACGAGGGATCCTTTAGCTGTATTGAAAGAAGCATTAGATGGTGGAGTGACACTTTTTCAGTTTCGCGAGAAGGGGGAAGGTTCTTTAATCGGAGGAGATAGAGTGCGCTTTGCAAAAGAATTGCAGACGCTTTGTAAGGAATATAGTGTTCCTTTCATTGTAAATGATGATGTAGAATTAGCCATTGAATTAGATGCAGATGGTGTTCATGTAGGGCAAGATGATGAAGGAATTACATCGGTTCGTGAAAAAATGGGAGATAAAATTATCGGTGTATCTGCTCATACAATTGAAGAAGCACGCTTTGCAATCGAAAACGGAGCAGATTATTTAGGCGTTGGACCTATTTTCCCAACGAGTACGAAAAAAGATACGAAAGCGGTTCAAGGAACGAAAGGATTAGCTTATTTTAGAGAACAAGGAATTACAGTGCCAATCGTTGGTATTGGTGGGATTACAATTGAAAATACAGCGGCAGTTATAGAAGCGGGTGCGGACGGTGTTTCAGTTATTTCAGCAATTAGTTTAGCTGAATCTACGTATGAAAGTACGAGAAAATTAGCTGAAGAAGTAAAGCGAAGTTTGTAGAAAAGGACATGTAGTATTTTAAGTGCTACATCGAGAAGTAGACTGCCCAAAAAATTTAAACAAAAGTTTGATTAAAAAAGCACAAACCTTTTTAAATAAAGGTTTGTGCTTTTTCTTTAAAACATAATTGAAATTAAGAGCATTCCAATTCCGATAGAAGTAAATGTTGCAATTAAGCCTGGAATCATAAAGCTATGATTTAATACGTATTTACCAATACCTGTTGTACCGGTACGGTCAAAGTTAATGGCAGCAACGATTGTTCCATAGTTCGGAATGAAGAAATATCCATTTACTGCAGGGAACATCGCAATCAGTAGCGCTGGTGGAATACCAAGGGATAGTCCAAGTGGCATTAAGGCACGTACTGTTGCTGCTTGGCTGTACAGTAAAATAGATAGAATGAATAGTGCGATGGCAAATAGCCAAGGCGCACTTGTTACTAAATGCTGAATAGATCCTTGAATCATATTTAAGTTTCCATTAAAGAAAGTATCTCCCATCCAAGCGATACCGAAAATTGCAACAACTGCTGTTGCTCCTGCTTTAAAGACGTTACCAGACACAATGCTTTCTACATTTGGTTTACAGAAAATAATAATAAGAGCCGCGATAGTTAACATAACCATCTCAATTGTGTTCGGCATGGAAAGACGGGCTAACTTCCCATCAACTATCCATCCTGGACGAAGTGCTTCAAATGAACCAAGAAGTACAACAAGGAAGGTTCCTACAAGGAAAAGGATAACTGATAATTTTGCGCCCTTTACACCTACAAATTCTTTTTTCTCTTCAAGCTTAGGAATCATTCCTTCTTTTAATCGTTTTAAGTATTCAGGGTCTTCATTTAATTCTTTTCCCATCTTACTAGCAACAAATGCTGCTAACATACAAGCAATGAAAGTAGAAGGAATACTCACTTTTAAAATATCTAATAAAGTGATTTTATAGTCAGCTAACATTGCTAAAAGAGCAACTGTGGCAGCTGAAATTGGACTAGCTGTAATTGCTTGCTGAGAAGCGATTACGGCAATCGACATTGGGCGTTCCGGTCTAATCCCTGATTCACGAGAGACTTCTGCAATAACAGGAAGTACAGAATAGGCAACGTGACCAGTACCTGCACATAGTGTGAATAAATAAGTAACAATTGGAGCAAAAAAAGTAATACGCTTTGGATTTTTTCGCAATGCTTTTTCAGCTAGATGAACAAGATAGTCCATTCCTCCAGCAGCTTGCAAAGCACCAGCAGCTGTAATTACTGCCAAAATCATAAGCATTACATCGATAGGAGGCGCGGTTGGTTGTAGGTGGAAGACAAAAACGAGTATTGCCATACCAACTCCACCCATTACTCCTAAACCAACTCCGCCTAGGCGTGCACCAATAAAAATACAGAGTAACAAGGTAAGAAATTGTAGCCAAAACATGATAAACTACCTCCGAAATTCATTAGTTAAGATATATTCGAATAGTTTAATTTGAATGAAAATTAAATAAATACCCGAAGAAATCCTTGTTATTTATACATTTTTTATTATATAACACAAAAAAAGTAACATTCACGTACTTTTTGAAATTATTTTGAAAAAGCAATGCATTAAAAATTTGTATTTATATCTCTAAATAAGTAGACATTTTGATTTATATGTTGTAATCTTTGAAAGAGAATAAATTAATTCTCATAGAACTCCCATATCGTTCAACTCGTTCAGCGAGAAAGGCAAACTGATGGAAACATGAGGACGCAAAACTACAGGAGCTAAGGTCGAAAGGCTACGCTAGCCAGTTACCGGACGGATAGGGTTGGTCTTGGCCAATGCTTTTACATTGGCTTTTTTTTATTCTCGAACATATTGAGAAACATTTTCAAACAAAATATCCATATATTTTGTTTTTTTGTTTGTGTTGATTAAGGAAGGTGGATATTAATGAAAAAATATTGGCATAAGTTATCGTTCCTTCAAAAGAACGTCTTATTAACCGTATTAGTTATTTTGACACTTGTTGGAAGTATGGGTGCATTAAGTTTCAATATGTTTCAAAATAGTATGATGTCTTTATTTGAAAGGCAGTCTATTGAAACAGGAGAAATAGTATTGAAAAAACTGGATGTAGAATTAGTTAGAGACATGGCGAAAGATCCTACAGCCGAAAAAGTGAAAAAAGAAAAGTTAACAGAGAAATTAGATGAAGTGTCAAAAGAATTGAAAAGCGTTGGACAAACGTATGTTACAGGAGCAAAGCCGAATGAAAAGCGAGAATTACAACTCGTTGGTTTGACTACAGAGTTAACAAATGCGTTTCCTATAAAGCCGGGAGATTATTATGAACAACCCGCTCATTGGATGAAGGCATACGATAAAGTGATTGATACGAAAAAGGCTCAAATGACAGAAGTATATGAAGATGAAATAGGTTCGTGGGTGACAATATTAGAACCAATTACAGATGGAGAAAACAATATTGTTGCAATTATTGCGGCTGACTTAGATGCTTCCATTGTTCCTATTACAAAAGAGAAGTTTATGATACAGGGCTTACTCTTTATCATTATTTCATTAGCAATTGCGACTATTACTCAATTCTTTATCGTGCGTCACTCGTTAGCTCCATTAAAAGATTTACGAGAAGGGTTACGTAAAATTGGTGAAGGTGACTTAAGTATTAAATTAAAAGAAAGACCAGATGATATTGGAATTATTAATGTTTATTTCAATAACACGATTGAAAAATTTAAAGGGATTATAGATAAAGTAAGGCAAACTGCTGAGCAAGTTTCTTCTTCTTCACAAGAATTGTCGGCGAGTACAGAGGAAAATAGCATGGCAGTTCAAGAGATTGCAAGTTCTATTGAAGGTTTAAGAGTAGGGGCACAGTCTCAAAAAACTTCAGTACAACAATGTTTAGGAATTGTACATGGAATGGAAGATAAGGTAGAAGAAATAACTGGGGCTGCAAAACAAGTTGCGGTTGCTTCTGAAGGTATGGAACAACATTCAATTGAAGGTAATGAAGTGATTGGACAAATTATTAATCAAATGAGTTTAATCCAAAATGCAGTACAAGATTTATCTTCCATCATTTATTCGTTAGAAACAAGGTCAAAAGAAATTAGTGATATCGTAACTGTAATTACAGGTATTTCAAATCAAACAAATTTATTAGCTTTAAATGCTTCTATTGAGGCTTCACGTGCTGGAGCAGCTGGAAGAGGGTTTGCAGTTGTTGCTGATGAAGTACGAAAATTAGCAGAACAAACAGAAGCGTCTGCTAAAGATATAGCGAAATTAATTGGTGAAACACAAGCTGAGACAGAAGATGCTGTAGTTTCCATGCAAAAAGGTTCAAGAGAAGTAGAAACTGGAATTTCGCTTGTTCAAAGTAGCGGTGATTTCTTTGAAAAAATCTCAAAATCAGCGCAATCTGTTACAGATCAAGTAAAAGCTGTTTCTGGTAATTCGAGTGATATTTTACAAAATAGCCAGAATATCGTTCAAGTCGTAAATGAATTATCACATATTGCAAATACTTATGCCAACAGCAGTAGTAATGTTGAAGAAAGCATGAAAGAGCAAGAAATATCAGTACAAGATATTGCAGAATTAGCGACTTCTTTAAGTTGGCTTTCTCAGGAATTACAAGAGCTTATTGGTGAGTTTAAAAGCGAATAAGGAGAAAGTTCAATTCTAATCAAGGGGGTATCTCCGCTACTGATTATGAATTGAACGAATCTGCTCTTTAATAAGGGATGAAAAAGGTGTGAATTTTCACACCTTTATTATATTTAAGAGAGGAATTTACATAAATATGAAATTAGCAATTTCTTATAATGAGATGGTAAAAGAATTTTTAGGAAAAGTAGAAGGAAGTATTAAAATACCTAAAGATGTGCAAGGAACAGAACTTAGGATAAAAAGGAAAACGGAACTGTTTTCAAATTTGACTCACATTGTAGATTTAATAGGAGCGACTGCAACGTGGTTATATCATATTTCTAAAGAAAAACATATTGTCGTGCTTTATCATGTAAGAGGAAGTTTATTTCCGATTACTATTGAAGTTTCTAATTTTCTCTCCTATGAAAGTTTAAATTTACAAATTGAAGAGCAACTGGAGCAAATTAAAGAAATGAATGAGGAAGAAATAGAAGAGTTTCAAAACGGTAATACGTTATATGAAATGTCACCTATTATTATTGGTGAAACATATTATGAGCTACAAGACACGAATACATTACAATTTGTATTTAGTAAAAATATGCAAAGTGTAGAAATAATATTTAATAGTGTTAATTGGAAAGAGACAACGATTACTCGTTATGCACAACAAATACAAGGTGTTTTAATTAATAAATCACAAAATAAGAATAATCATATAAATGATTTTAATATTATTACAGAGGCCGAGATGGCACTTTATAGTCAAGTGAATGATACGACAGCAGTATATCCTGAGAAAAGTATCGTCGATATGTTCTATAATACTGTTACTCAATTTCCAAATCGTATAGCTTTATCTTCAAGGGAAGGTACTTTAACTTATGAGGAGCTAAATAAAAAAAGTAATCAAATAGCTCGTATGTTAATTAAAAACGGCGTCCAGTTAGGAGACTATGTTGGAATATTTATGAAACGTAGCATAGACACAGTAGTAAGTATGGTAGCTATATTAAAAGCTGGTGCAGCGTATGTTCCGATTGATCCAGATTATCCGGAAAGTAGAATACAGTACATTATTCAAGATAGCCAAGCGAAAGTTATATTGATGAAAGAGACGCCTATAACATGTGATGGGGTTCAAACAGTTTCAATGTATGATAGTGAAACTTATGAAGATACAGATGTAAAGTTGTCTATTCATTGTGATGATGTAGCTTATATGATTTATACATCTGGTTCAACAGGGAATCCAAAGGGAACAATGTTAGCACATAGAGGCGTTGTTAATCTGTATACTTGGATGAAAAAGCAATATGAATTGACAGAAGAGGATGTATTTGCCCAATTTCCTTCCTTTAGTTTCGATGCTTCTGTATGGGAGTCATTTGCTTCTTTATTCTGTGGAGGAAACTTATATGTACTATTAGAGGAAGAGCGATTGTCTGTAGAAGCATTTGCAAATGCAATCTATAAAGTGAAAGCAACTTCAATCTTGGCATTAGCAACAATTTTTGTTCGACAAGTAGCAACTTATTTGGCAGAAGAAGATATATATAAGCTAGCTTCCCTAAAAAGAATTGCGATTGGCGGTGAAATGTTGCCTGTAGAGGTTATTAAATTGTGGAGAGAAAGAATAGGTACAAATGTTGAAATTCATAATGTATACGGACCGACAGAATGTACTGTAGTGACGACAACCTATAAAATACCTAGTCGGTTAAATGAGGATGTTGCGAGTATTCCCATTGGTAAACCATGTGCTAATTATCAAGTTATGATTTTGGATGAGAATATGAATCTTTGTCCAATTGGTGTACCTGGTGAATTATATATAGATTCAGTGGGATTAGCAAAAGGGTATTTTAATAAGCCTAATAAAACAATTGAAGCTTTTATTCCGAACCCCTTTAATCCTATAGTTAATATATATAAAACAGGTGATATCGTTAAGTTGCTAGAGGATGGAAATATAGAGTTTTTACATCGGAAAGATGATCAAGTAAAAATTAGAGGACATCGTATTGAACTAGGCGAAATCCAAAGTAAAATTTCTCAAAATCATAATATAAAAGAAAATGCTGTTTTTGCTAAGAAGAGTAAGGAAGGTAGCCAATATTTAATCGCGTTCTATACAACTTTAAATAAAAAAGAAATACCAGAATTAGTTTATCAGTTACAAGAGCAATTACCAGATTATATGGTGCCATCTAAACTAATTTATATTAATGAATTACCACTTACACCTAATAAAAAGATTGATGTTAAGAAGTTAGCTCAGTTAGAAGAAAAGTATGAACCGGTTCGTCTACAAGAATATGTTGCACCTTCTAATAAAGCAGAAAAACAAATAGCGAACGCCTGGGCGGAAGTATTAGGAATTTCAAAAGTTGGAGTGCATGATGATTTCTTTACAATTGGTGGACATTCATTAAAAGTATTACGAGTCTTAACATTGTTAAAAGAAGATTTCTCACATTTAACAATTCAAGATTTCTTTAAAGAAAGAACGATATATGGATTAGCTCGAATTGAGCGAGAAGTAAAAGTAGAGAAAGAAGAAGTATTTCGTGAATATAAAGTGATTCACGAACCAGATACTATCACGTATGCAAACGTTTTGGAAGAAAACCAGATTTCAAATGTCTTTTTAACAGGAGCTACTGGTTATTTAGGATCACACATATTATATGAATTGTTGAGAGATACAGCTGCTACTATTTATTGTTTAGTAAGACCAACTAAAGATGTGCAGCAAAGAATTATAGATACATTAACAGGCTACTTTAATGATGTATGTGAAGAATGGTTACAGCGTATACAGGCCGTAGCTGGTGATCTGGGAGAAGAGTATCTTGGGATGAGCGAAGAAGAATTTATGTTCATCAGTTCTAAGATGGATACGATAATTCATTGCGGTGCAGATGTAAGACATTTTGGGGATGTAAAACAATTTGAAAATATAAATGTCCAAGGAACTAGCCGTATGCTAGCATTAGCGGAGAAAGGTGCTACATTCCATTTTATTTCTACAATTGGTATCCCGTTAGAATTAGCGGTAGATCAATGGGATACATACATGAAAACTGGTGATTTTAATTACAGTGTAGACTTAGAGAATGTATATTCAAATAGTAAACTACAAGCGGAAAACATTGTTCGTGAAGCAATGAAAAATGGTTTGCGCGGAAATATTTATCGTGCAGGTAATTTAGCATGTCATTCAGAAACAGGTTCGTTCCAACAAAATATTGAAGGAAACGCATTTTATCGTCTTATTAAAACAATGCTATTAATTGGGAAAGCACCAAATGTGAAGTGGAAAGTTGATTTCACACCAATTGATTTTGCTAGTAAATCAATTGTATCGTATTTGCAAGATGCGCAAATTATAGGAGAGACGTTACATATTTGTCATCCACATCAAATTGAGTTTGAACAATTTATACAGCTAATTGGAGAGTGTGGATACAATCTTGAAATGGTTCCACTTTCAGAATATGTAAATACCGGACTTGCATTAGCGAAGGGAAATGAAGTAATAGCAGAGTTAATTGCTTCTCAAGTTGCAGGAGATGGAGCGCAGCAATCTGAAATTGTAATGGGTACGCGTAGAACGAATAAATGGATTAAGAAAAAAGAATTGATAGTACCAGCAATTAATAAAGAATTTATTCAGCAGTTATTAGCTCATGGTGAAAAAGTTGGTTATTTTCCAAAAATAATGAAATGATTATGCATGCTTTTGTTTGTTCAATAAAATAAATCATGCTACAATGAAAACGAATTAAGGACCGGGGAGCCAATTGGCTGAGAGGATGTAAGTAAACATCGACCCTCAACCTGATCTGGATAATGCCAGCGTAGGGAGTTACTTAAAGTGATGTAGCATATGTTATTCTGTAATAACTTGCATACAAGGCTTTCCTACGCAGTAGGAAAGCCTTTTCTTATTTTTGAAATTTATTTTTATAAGGGGGATTTTATTATGTCACAACAAGTTACAATGTCATTTTCAGTAGTACCACAAGCAAAAACGAAAGATGTATATTCTGTTGTCGATAAAGCAATTGAAGTTGTGCAACAATCGGGAGTTCGTTATGAAGTAGGAGCAATGGAAACAACTTTGGAAGGAGAATTAGATGTACTTCTTGATGTCGTTAAACGTGCGCAACAAGCTTGCGTCGATGCTGGAGCAGAAGAAGTGATTACTTCTATTAAAATCCATTATCGTCCAAGCACTGGTGTAACGATAGATGAAAAGGTTTGGAAGTACCGTGATGAATATGCAAAACCAGAAGCAATCTAAACTTATTACAACTATTTGGCTTATCCTTCTCATTGCGATATGGGAAGGATCTGTTTCATTATTTAAAATCGAACCGTGGATTTTACCAAAGCCTTCTGCCATTGTTCAAGAATTAATTGGGATGAAAGATTTACTATTACCAAATACGATGCAAACACTGCAGGAAGTTATAATTGGACTATTCTTTGCAATTTTATTGGGGACGAGCATCGCAATTATTATGGACGTTATACCGTTATTTCGTATTTTAATAAATCCATTGCTCGTTATTTCGCAAACAATTCCAATTGTTGTACTTGCACCGCTATTTATTATTTGGTTTGGATATGGGATGTTGCCGAAAGTAATGGTCGTAATACTCGTTTGTTTCTTCCCAATTGCGCTTAGTATTTTAGAAGGTTTTCAAACAGTAGATAAAAACATGTTGAAACTGTTACAAACAATGAAGGCGACAAAATGGCAAGTTTACCAGAAAGTAAAATTTCCAGCAGTGCTTCCATACTTTTTCTCAGGTTTAAAAATTGCAGTTACATATAGCGTAATGGGGGCAATTATCGGAGAATGGCTCGGTGCAAGTGAAGGATTAGGCGTTATGCTTACGAGGGCTACAAAATCCTTTTTGACTGCCCGAGTATTTGGTGTTGCAGCAATCATCGTTATGGTGACATTATGCCTGTATTTTATCGTAGAGTTTATGGCAAGAATAACAGCACCATGGATATATAGAAAGGACGGCAGAAAATGAAAAAAGGTTTGAAAGTTATGTTAGCTGCCTTAGTAGCGGTAGGTGTGGCTGGATGTAATCCGGCGAAGAAAGAAGAAAGTGCAAGTAAAGATCAAAAAGTAAAAGTAGTATTAGATTGGTTTCCAAATACGAATCATACTGGCTTGTATGTAGCGCAAACGAAAGATTATTACAAAAAGCAAGGATTAGATGTAGAAATTATTCAACCAGGTGACAATGTAACAGCAGAGCAAATGATAGCATCAGGAAAAGCAGACTTCGCAATAAGCGCACAAGAAAATGTAACGTTAGCTCGTGTGGAAGGAATTCCTGTTGTATCTGTAGGAGCGATTATTCAGCATAACACTTCAGCGTTTGCATCGCTTAAGAAAGATAATATGACGTCACCGAAAGATTTTGAAGGTAAACGTTACGGCGGCTGGGGAGGACCAGCGGAAGAAGCGACATTAAAGACGATTATGGATAAACATCAAGCTGATTTTAATAAAGTTGAAAAAATCATCTTAGGACAAACAGATTTCTTTAAATCAATCGGTCGTGATGCAGATTTCGAATGGATTTATTACGGTTGGGATGGTATTGAAGCGAAGCGCCAAGGAAAAGAGTTAAATACGATTATGGTGAAGGACTTAGATCCAGCGCTTGATTTCTATAGTCCTGTTATTATTACGAGTGAAAAACATACGAAGCAAGATAAAGACTTTGTGAAAAAGTTTATGAGTGCAACGACAGAAGGTTATAATTTTGCAATTAAGGAACCGAAAGAGGCTGCTGATATTTTAATTAAAGCTGTTCCAGATGTAAATAAAGATTTAGTTCAAGAAAGCCAAAAATGGTTAAGTACGAAGTATCAAGATGATGCTAAAGCATGGGGAGTACAGAAGGAAGAAATTTGGACGAATTACATGAATTTCTTATATGACAACAAAGTTATTAAAAAGAAAATCGATGTAAAAGATGCTTTTACAAATGAATTCCTTCCAAGTGAAAAATGAGCGGATTACAAATAAAAAATATAGTGAAATCTTTCGACGGAAAGAATGTATTAGAGAATATTAGTGCCTCTATACAAGAGGGAGAGTTTGTTTCCTTTGTAGGACCGAGTGGTTGCGGGAAAAGCACATTATTAAACATGATTGCAAATGTTGAAAAACCAACAAGCGGGAACGTAACGTATAACGATAAGCAAGTACAAGAGCAAGATGTTGTTAGTTATATGCCACAACAAGATTTATTACTACCGTGGCGATCAGCTTTGCAAAATATCGTTCTTCCGTTAGAAATTGAAGGAAAGCCGAAAAAACAAAGGCTGACAGAAGGAATGGAAGCATTAAAGCAGTTCGAACTAGATGAATATGCAGACCATTATCCAGATGAATTATCTGGTGGTATGCGTCAAAGAATTAGTTTTCTGCGCACATATTTATGTGAAAAGCCAATTATGCTGCTTGATGAGCCTTTTGGTAAATTAGATGCATTTACAAAAATGGAAGTACATAGCTGGCTTTTAAACTCTTGGCATCAAGAAAAGCAAACAATCGTTATGGTGACACATGACTTAGATGAGGCAATCTTGCTTTCAGATCGCGTATTTATTTTATCTCAAAGACCAGCGTCAATAGTTGGCGAGGTACAAGTGAAATTACCTAGGCCGAGAACGATGGATATGTTAACATCACTCGAATTAAAAAAGGATAAAGAAGAGATTTTAAGTGTGTTAGCTCCTTATATGAAAAAATAGAAAAAGCTGATGTTTTAATTTTAGACGAACCGACTAATCATTTGGATGTAGAAACTAAGATGGCTTTACAGGAAGCGTTACAACAATACAAAGGAACGGTTTTAATTGTCTCACATGGACCTTCTTTCTATGAATCGTGGATAACAAAAGTATGGAATATAGAAGATTGGAATACTGAACAATATGAATAAAGAAAAGGCATTAGCTTTTAGGAGCTAATGCCTTTTCTTTGTGATTAACATGATTTTCGAGAACTCTTACATGAGAATTGTATGAAGAAGCACTCTTATGGTGCGCTTATAAGCGTGCTTTTTCTTTTGTTATATTTATAATACGAAAGCCTTTCCCTAACAGGTGACTATCTTTCTTTATATATATAGATAGTTCAAAATGGAATGAAAATAATTCCTTTATGTAAAGGATAATATGGATATTATAGGAAGACAATAGAAATTAAAGGAAATTCATGTAAAATTCAAATGAACTTCATATAAACTTCATATTAGAAATTAAATATAATTATAATAGGTTATTATGATATTTTTGATTTTTCGTAAAATTAAAAGTTTGAATTTAGGAGGTATTGCTCAAACCTAAATTCAAACTTTAGTGAATTAATTAATGGATATTACGTCTAGTTTTCGCTAATGACGGTATTTAAAAGTTCGGCAGGATTACCTGTTCCTGCACCGCCAATTGTAATAAATCCACCAGGAGGAATTTCACCATTCCATCCTGCGTTCGTAATTACATAATGATTATTTGTTTTACTACTAATTTTAGAATCCCAAACTTGTGTTAAATTACCGCTATAATCAAATTCTAATTTCCAATTTTTAATAGGAGTCGTTCCATTATTTTTGATTATAATCGAGAAGTTATAACCGCTGCCCCAATTCGAAGTGACTGAAAATGTAGCAGTACCATTTCCATCAGGAGGTGTCGTATTAGCTTCATCCGTTTTGACAGTAAGAGCGGTAGGTTGTGATTTATTTCCAGCAGCATCTTTGGCAATTATTGAAAATGTGTATTCCGTATTAGGTTTTAAGTTTTTAATTGTAATGCTATTTGTTGTTGTACTCCATTTCTCTTCTCCAGCAGTAATTTCATATGCCATAACTCCTACGTTATCAGTAGATGCAGTCCAGTTTAATTGAACTGAGTTTGAATTTTTATTCGTAACTACAACGTTTTTAACATTCGTTGGTGGCTCAGTATCTTTTTGACTAATAGGTCCACCAAGTAATTCTTTTACTAGCGTATCAAGTAATTTTGGACCACTGCAACTATATTTTGGACTTGTACGGCAATCTCCGCTTAGTTCCCAAAACATTGCTCCACTTAAACCTTTCGTCTTTATATAGTCTGTTTTGTATTTCATAGATTCATTGTCATCGTAGCTAATAAATGTGCCTGTAGTTGCATTATATAAATAAGGTACTTTAGCTGTGTCATTCCAGTAGCGTACAAAACCATTTTTATTAACGTAATTGGCTGCTAAATCACCGTAATCATACACACCTGTGTCACCGGTAGAATAATCATCCCAAGTACCTTTAGAAGCAAGTTTCCCATCACTACCTGGTTTGCAAGGTTGATATTGTCCGTTATTTTCTTTGCCACAACTTTTCCAGCCACGTCCGTAAAAGGGTACGCCTAATACTAGTTTATCGACTGGAACACCTTCATTTGTATAAACATTTATAGCACCATCTACGTAAAAATTCGTATTTGCTGCTGGGTCATTTGGATCCTTATATAGAGCTGCATTATGATTAGAAGTAGCTTCCCATCCGCCGTGGAAATCATATGTCATAATATTAATCCAATCGAGTATTTGAGAAATTTTCTTTAGCTCTGTATGATCAGCGTAGCGTTGGCTTGCGCCTGAAGCGATTGTTAGTAAATATTGTTTGCCATCTTCAGCACCTGCTTTATTCAAAGCATTTCGGACATCTTGAAGAAGGAGAGTGAAATTTTGTTTATCTTCAGGACGATAACTACCACCAGGAATCGTTTCAACGCCCGGATATTCCCAGTCTAAATCTACGCCATCAAACCCATATGCGCGAAGAAAAGCTACTGTAGATTCAGCAAATACTTTTCTTGTTTTTTCATCAGCGGCCATATCAGAAAAGCGGTTAGACCAAGTCCAGCCACCAACGGAAATAATTGTTTTTAAGTGAGGATATTTAGCTTTTAATCGTTTTAGTTCCCCGAAATTTCCGCAACGGGCATATTTATCGCAATCTTCCCAAGTTGTCCCTGAGCCAGGATACGATTTGGTAACATCAGCCCATGGTTCACCGAGTACGAGAGTACCATTAGGAACCTCTTTATTTTGCAATGGTACACCAGATTCTTTACAGTTCCACGTTTGTTTATTTGGATTATCAGGATGAGTAGAAGGGTTTCCATGTTTTCCATTCCAACAAATATCCGCGAAAGCATAGTTAAGGTGAGTAAGCTTTGATGCATCAATGTCAGCAACTTGATAATTACGTCCGTAAACGCCCCACGAAGGAAAGTACCCAACAATTTTTTGACTTTGCTTTGGTGAATCTGCTAATGCGAGATTTGGAGTAATAAAATTTGTGAGAAAAAGAGGTAAGAAAAGTAGTAGAGATAGTAATAGCAGTGTGAATTTTTGAGACCTCATAGCCATTTCTCCTTTCAAAATAAAAGATATATTTAAAGGCATACGCCAATAAACCAAAATGAATCTAGACGTATGAAACGTCTAGATAAAATGATCAGACATCACGAAGTCTATACAAGGGAGCTGGGGGTGATTAAATCGTAACAAATGTAAGATTTAGTGTAAACGCTTTATTAAGTTGAAAAAGACTTTCTCAATACAAAAAGGCTTGAATACAAACTATATATGAAAACGAAAGATTGGTATGGGAAGAAAAAGCTCATTATAAATAAATTTGAGAAAAAATTGTATGGAGCCAATTATTAAAGACGTAGAAAGATAAGGAAATATCATGTAAAATAATAGTAAAAATATGTATAGGAGGGAATAGTGTGGATGTGTTTTTGAACATTGCTGAAGAAAAAATTCGACAAGCAATACGGAATGGTGATCTTGATTATCTTCCGGGAAAAGGAAAACCACTACAATTAGAAGATCTTTCAATGGTACCTCCAGAACTTAGAATGAGTTATAAAATTTTAAAAAATGCGGGAATGATTCCACCAGAAATGGAACTACAAAAAGATATATTAAAAATAGAGGATTTAATTGCTTGCTGTTATGATGAAGAAGAGAGAAAGAAATTACGAGAAGAGTTAACAGCAAAAACTCTTCGTTTTCAGCAGGTAATGGAAAAGAGAAAGATTAAAGATAGTTCAGCTTTTCGTATGTATCAAGGCAAATTATTTCGTAAATTACGCTAAGAGGGATAAGATGACTACATTTAAAACGATAGAAGAATTAGCGACCTATATCGAAGAACAACAATTGGTACTTCTGTTTATTAAAACGGAAAATTGTGGTGTTTGTGATGTTATGCTAAGAAAAGTAAATTGCGTATTAGAAAATTATGATTACGTAGAGAAAATAGAAATATTACTACAAGACATGCAAGAGATTGCGGGGCGATATGGAGTATTTACAGGGCCAACAATTTTATTATTTCATAATGGAAAAGAAATTCTTCGTGAATCACGCTTCATTTCACTTGAAAATCTAGAGAGAATCATTCAATTATTCGAGGAATAGGGGAGGCTTTTATATGGGATTTATTATTGTCATACTATTATTTGTTGTAGTTGGAATAATCGTAACAGCAGTTCGATCGAACAAAAAGAAGGTGAACTTGGCGAAACAAAATAACATACATAACTCATCTAACAGCTCATCACCATTATTTTTCTTTGCTGGATCGGATAATGATAGCTCGCATGATGGCGGTTCACATGATTGTGGAGGCTCTTTTGGGGGAGATAGCGGAGGAAGCTGCGGTGGCGGTGGGGATTGATGAAAATGCGCCTTATATAGGCGTATTTCTTTTTAAACAAACGTTTGATTAGTCGGCTTACATATACATAAACACAGTTAAACAAACGTTTGATTAATATTTTTAACATACTAAGGGGAATGGAAATGAAAAGGGAACCGAAAGTGAAAAATAAGGGGAAAGTAGTGTTATTTTTATTAGCTGCGGGAGGCGTATTTCTTGTTAAATTAGCATTTAAATTTGGAACAATACATATGATTCGAACTTGGTTTGAAAGTACGTTTTCTTAAATAAGGAATATAGCCTCTTGCGATAGAGGTTTTTGATTTGTTATTATTAGACTGAACGGTCGGTTTAAAGAGGTGTGAATATGAGAAGAAGCGCAGAAGAGATAAAGAAAGAAATTGCATACAAAGCAGAAAGTCTATTTTCACAGAAGGGCTACGCAGCTACATCTATGGAAGAGATTTGTGAAATTACAGAGCGAAGTAAAGGAAGTATTTATTATCACTTTAAAAGTAAAGAAGAATTATTTTTATTTGTAGTGAAACAGCATACGTATGATTGGCTTGAAAAATGGAATGAAAAAGAGAAGTTGTATAGCACTAGTACTGAAAAACTATATGGTCTCGCGGAATATCATGTAGAGGACATACAGCAACCAATTTCAAATGCAATAGAGGAATTCTCTATGAGTCAAGTTGTAAGTAAAGAGATTTTGGAGGAACTATTAGCTTTAACTAGAGAATCATATGTTATGTTTGAGAAATTAATTGAAGCAGGTATACAGTCTGGAGAGTTCCGTGAAGATAATACTCGTGATCTTATGTATATTGTGAATGGATTATTATCAGGGCTTGGAGTACTTTACTACGAGCTAGATTATAAAGAGTTGAAGCGTATTTATAAAAAGGCAATAGATGTATTGTTAAAAGGAATGGCAGCTGAATAATAGGTCAGTTGCTTTTCTTACAAAATAAAATAGACCGAACGGTCGGTTTATAAAAGGGGGATGAAAATGAACGCTTTATTTAAAAACCGAGCATTTATGCTCGTTATGGCATCTGATATTTTACAACAATTTGCAATTTGGATCAGAAATATGGCTCTTTTATATTTCATAATGGAGCGAACGAATAATGATCCGGTTTCTGTTTCTTTGTTATCAGTTATGGAATATGCACCTATTTTTATTTTCTCGTTTATCGGTGGTGCGCTAGCTGATCGTTGGAATCCGAAAAGAACAATGGTCGCTGGAGATGTATTAAGTGTACTGTCTATTATAGGAATTGTCCTGTTGTTAAAGCTGGATTATTGGCAGGCTATATTTTTTGCAACACTCATTTCCGCGATTGTAGGCCAGTTTTCTCAGCCCTCATCTTCGCGCATATTTAAGCGCTATGTAAAAGAAGAAGAGGTAGCAAATGCAATTGCATTTAACCAAACATTACAGTCATTATTTCTGATTTTTGGACCAGTGTTAGGATCGCTTGTGTATACACAACTTGGTTTATTTACGTCACTATATAGCTTAATCATTTTATTTTTGTTATCTGCTATCGCCCTTTCATTTTTACCAAAATGGGTTGAAAAAGAGCAAGTGGCGAGAGATTCATTAAAAAATGATATAAAAGAAGGTTGGAAGTATGTTCTTCATACGAAAAATTTACGTATGATTACGATCACTTTCACCATTATAGGCTTAGCTGTTGGATTAACAACTCCATTAGAGGTGTTTCTTGTAATAGAACGCCTTGGAATGGAAAAGGAAGCAGTTCAATATTTAGCTGCAGCTGATGGAATAGGTATGTTAATTGGTGGTATTGTTGCTGCAATTTTCGCTTCAAAAGTGAATCCGAAAAAAATGTTTGTATTCGGTATGGGCATATTAGCAATGTCATTTTTAGTAGAAGGGCTATCTACATCATTTTGGATTACTAGTTTCATGAGGTTTGGAACAGGTATTTGTTTAGCTTGTGTTAATATTGTTGTCGGTACGCTTATGATTCAACTTGTACCAGAAAATATGGTTGGAAGAGTAAATGGGACGATTTTACCACTGTTTATGGGGGCAATGCTAATTGGAACTTCACTAGCTGGAGGATTAAAGGAACTAACTTCACTAGTTACTGTGTTTTGTATAGCAATGGCACTTATTTTATTAGCGATAGGGCCAGTTCTACGTATGCAAATAAAAAAAGAAGATGTTGCTAATAAAGAGGCACTAACAAATTCGTTAGCTTCGAAATAACTATTGTAAGGGAGCAATATTGCTCCCTTTTTCTTTGAGGAACTTTTGACAACTATATGAGCCAATTATATACTGATGTTGTAAAAACGATTTTACAGGTTAGGAGCAATGGTGTGAAAAATCAAATCTATGAATTACGCACTGAAAATAATATTTCACAAGGCGCATTAGCTGATAAATGTAAGGTTTCTAGACAAACGATAAATGCAATTGAGAATAATAAATATGATCCAAGTTTAGCGTTAGCATTCCGTTTAGCTGAAGTATTAGGAACAACTGTTGATAAATTATTTTTGTACAAGCAGTAGAGTCGTTCATTATAAGTCGCACCTTTAAAAATAAAAAAGATCCTCTTCTTATGAGAAGAGGATCTTTTCTTATAGCGTTTTAGTCTTTGGACTAGGTGGTGTAACGGATGTATTATTTTCTGGAACTCTAGTTAGTAAAAATCCTCCGATAATAAACAGAACAATAATACTAAGAACACCAGCGTTTGTTTTTCCTGTTAATTGGGTTGTAACACCGACTAATACTGGACCCATAATCGCGGCAAACTTGCCAAATATATTATAAAATCCGAAGAATTCATTTGCAGATTCTTTAGGTACTAGTTTTGCAAAGTATGAACGACTTAGTGCTTGAATACCACCTTGAGATGTAGCAACTAACATTGCTAAAATCCAAAAATCAAGTGTCGTTTTTAAGAAATAAGCATATGTGCAAATAATGATATAAATAATGATACCGACATATAACATTTTTTTACCAGTAAATGTTTCAGATAGTTTTCCATATAGTAAAGCAAATGGACAAGCGACAATTTGTGTTACAAATAATATGATTAATAGATTCGTTGCACTAATACCGAGATCGGTTCCGTAAGCGGTAGACATAGTAATAATCGTATCGACTCCGTCAATATAGAAAAAGTAAGCGATTAGAAACATAAATACAGTTTTATATTCTTTAATATTTTTAAAAGTATCAGCAAGGCGTTTGAAGCTCATTCTAATAGGTCTTGGATGACGTTCAATATAGTGCGTTTGCTCTACGTTTTTTAGCATTGGAATTGTAAATAACCCCCACCAAAGAGCTGTTATCGCGAATGAAATTTGACTAGCAATGCCAACTGATAAAGGGATAGTTCCTTTTTGAGCAAGAATGATAAGAGTGATACAACCGATAAATGGAATAGTACTCCCAATATAGCCTAAAGCGAAACCTCTCGTAGAAATTCGATCCATTCTATCTTCAGAAGTGACATCTACTAAAAATGCATCATAAAAAATGTTTGCTCCAGCAAAGCCGATTAAGGCGAGCATATAGCACCCTAGCAATAAGTACCACTGAGAGGTTGGAACGACTGCTAACATACTTGTAAATACGATACCGAGTCCAAAGAAGAATGTGAAAAAACGTTTTTTAAATCCTTTATAATCAGCAACTGTGCCAAGAATAGGAGCAAGTATAGAAATTAAAAGTGTTGCGAATGAGTTTGCATATCCCCAATATGCTGTTGAAGTTGCCCCAGATAAACCCGCTTCTTTTGCAGCTGCTTTAAAGTAAATTGGAAATAATGCAGTTGTAATGACGAGCGAATATACGGAGTTCGCCCAATCGTATAATATCCAGCTTTTTTCTTGTCTGGACATTTTTTTCATATAATGTTCCCCCTCAAATTTGTTTTACTAACAGTGTACAAAAATAAAAATTATAAAAAGAGAAACAATGATGAATTTTACATAACTTTTACATATATACACAGTTCTTTACAATTGGAGTAAATCCTCTACAATTGATCCGTCTGTTTCACCTAAGTGTAAACCGAGTAGTCTAGCGATAGTTGGGCCCTCATCAATAAGTCTCATATACGGGACGGTAACGCCACTTTTTATTCCTTTCCCAGCAGCGATAAAAATTGTTTCATAGTTAGGTTTTGTTGGAGAGTATCCATGCGTACCAAATGTATATTTTTTACTAGGCGTAACATCTTTTTCGGTAATTTCTTTTATAAAATCTCCTGTATAGTTTTCAGTGAAATAATACCCTTCTCGTGCTTCTAACATGAATAAACAATTACCGTCTGCACCGCAGTCTTTGGCAGCTTCATCATGAAGTATAAATTCAATTCCGTTTTGTTTATTTTGAAGTAGTTCTTCAAGGAGTAGTTGTACCTCCCGAATTGTATCCGTATCATTTTTGTCCTTTACATATACATAGGCAGAGCCGTCGCAACTTTGGCAATAGGCTTTCCAGTCTACTAATTTTCCTTTTTTATTAAGAGATATAAGTCCTCTTTGATGGAATAGCACATTTAATTGGATGGATTTGTTTTCACTTAAAGCGCTATGATCACCAAGGGCAATAATTGTACTTTCTTCGTATAAGTCACTTTCTTTTAGTGCTTGAATAATTTTCCCTAGACGTTCGTCGTGTCTCTGGATAGCAGCTATTGTTCCGTTAGATTCAAAGCCGTGATAGTGTCTTTGTGTGTCTAAATCGGTGAAATGTACAAACATGACATTAGGCTTTTTCGTCTGGATTGTATGCACAGCAGAGGCGAGGACGAAATCATCCAGTTCTGGTTGTGATAAACCATTTCTTATATGGCCGAAACGACGATTTAAATCTAATTGGTATAGTGGGCTACCGCTAAATAAGGAAACTAACACTTGATTTTGCCAAGGTCTATTGGGGAAAATTTCTGGTAAATTGTAATCAATATTCGCTCTTCCAGTAACAGGCCATAGAAGGGCAGCTGTCGTTAAATTTGCTTTGCGCGCTTCATCATACAATGTTGTTCCTTTTATTGATTTTCGGTACCAATGCCAATCAGGTGATTCACGCCCTGGTTGAAGTAACGTATTGCTAACAACACCGTGCTTGTTAGGGTAATTACCGGTTACGATTGTTGAGTGGCTTGGATATGTTACAGAAGGATAAATTGGTTCTACTTTTTCGACAACCGTGCCCTTTTTTATTAGAGATTGGAAATGAGGTAGTTTTTGTAGTATAGGAAAATCTAAAGCTGATAAACAGTCGAATGATAAAATAATGACATGGTTTGTTAATGCTTTATCCATAAAGTTCCCTCCTGATTATATAAAACCTATTCTTATATATTACTATTAATACCTAGTAATAAAAATATATTTTTAGGTGAAAATTTATTATTTATTTTCAGAAAAATTAAACATATAATTAAGTATAAGGGAATCTATGGAAGGAGGAAACACTATGGATTGGTTAGATGGATTTGGTATCTTTTACATCATTGGCGGAATCACGATTATCCTTGTATTTGCTATTTCATATTTACTAAAGAAACGGTTTCCAGACAAACAGTTCGATATTATATTTGCACTTAGTTTAATACTTCTTTGCTTAGCGTCCTTTCCCGTTACAATGATTGTTATTGGTGGGTGGGAAGGAATGGGATATGGATTTATTGGTTTCTTTGTCCTACTTGGTACACTTATCGGTATGATTGCACATCAACTTGTGAAAATTACGCGGAAAAGCTACGTATAAAACTGCAAAAAATGAAAAGAATATATAAAAATAAGAAAATTAGCTATTGTTTTAAAAAAGAATTTGTATTATGATAATCAACAAATTTATTTCGTTATAACGATGAAAAAGGACTAGTACATGTTCAACCTTTTTAGCAGAGAGAGAATCCGTCAGGCTGAAAGATTCTTAGAAAGGCAATATGGAACCTGCCTTTGAGTTCTGCATATGCAGCGGGAATTTCCCGTTATCAAAAAGAGAGCATGCGCAATTTTTGTGCATGAATCAGGGTGGTAACGCCGACAAAGCTCGGTCCCTATTTAGGGACGCGGGCTTTTTTGTATTTTCTAGAAGGAGGAAGACTGACTATGGCAAAAGAACAAGTACAAGCCATTACGAAGATGGAAGAGGACTTTGCGCAGTGGTATACCGATATTGTAAAAAAAGCCGAACTTGTTGATTATTCAAGTGTAAAAGGATGCATGATTTTACGTCCGTATGGTTATGCCTTATGGGAGAATATGCAGAAGGTGATGGATGAGAAGTTAAAAGAAACTGGCCATGAAAATGTATATATGCCAATGTTTATCCCAGAGAGTTTATTGCAAAAAGAGAAGGATCATGTTGAAGGATTTGCTCCTGAAGTAGCATGGGTTACGCATGGCGGAGATGAAAAGTTAGCGGAAAGACTTTGTGTACGTCCTACATCTGAAACTTTATTCTGTGAGCACTTTTCAAAAATTGTGCAATCCTATAATGATTTGCCAAAGTTATATAATCAGTGGTGTTCAGTAGTTCGTTGGGAGAAGACAACTAGGCCATTCCTTCGTACGACTGAATTTTTATGGCAAGAGGGTCATACAATCCATGAAACGGCAGAAGAATCGCAGGCTGAAACATTAAATATTTTAAACTTATATGCTTCTTTCTGTGAGGATTATTTAGCAATACCAGTTATTAAAGGACAAAAAACAGAAAAAGAGAAGTTTGCTGGAGCAAAGGCAACTTATACAATTGAAAGTTTAATGCATGATGGAAAAGCACTTCAAACAGGAACCTCTCATAACTTTGGAACGAATTTCTCTAAAGCATTTGATATTAAGTTTTTAGATCGTAACGGTAAGTGGCAATATGTGCACCAAACATCTTGGGGTGTATCAACAAGAATGATAGGCGGGCTAATAATGGTTCATAGTGATAATAATGGACTTGTAATGCCACCAAAAGTCGCTCCAGTGCAAGTTGTTATTGTACCAATTGCTCAGCATAAAGAAGGAGTTTTAGCAAAAGCAACAGAGTTACAAGCACATATTCAAAAGGTTGCACGAGTAAAAATAGATGCTAGTAATAAAACACCAGGCTGGAAATTTAATGAGTATGAAATGAAGGGGATTCCAATTCGATTAGAAGTTGGCCCTAAAGATATTGAAAAGAATCAAGTTGTACTTGTAAGAAGAGATACGAAGGAAAAAGAGTTTGTACCAATGGATCAATTAGAAGAACGTATTCCAGCATTACTTGAAGAAATTCATATTGCTTTATTTAATAAAGCAAAAGCATTTCGCGATGAGAATACGTATGTTGCGACAAATTTCGAAGAGATGAAAAAAATAGCTGACGAAAAGCAAGGCTTTATTAAGGCAATGTGGTGCGGGGAATTAGCTTGTGAAGAAAAACTAAAAGAAGAAGTTGGCGTATCTTCACGTTGTATGCCTTTTGAGCAAGAGCATTTAGCTGAAGAATGTATTTGTTGTGGTAAAGAAGCTAAACAAATGGTGTATTGGGGAAAAGCGTATTAATACTTTTTCTGATAGGTGATAAAAGGACTTTGGGCTGCATAATAAAATGTAATCCAAAGTCCTTTTTAGTTTTATACAGTATTTCATGTACTTTTTAGATGGAAGGATGTTGTTCTTATTTTACGTTTTTACGACGAATAAACAGTAACATACCAATTAGGAATGTTGAAAGCCCCATTAAAATAGATATAGGGTAATGCGTTGCAGTATTAGGTAATTTATCACCTTGTTTTTTCGTATTACCTTTTACATTACCCCCTTGAGAACCGTTGCCCTCCTGAGAATTGCTATCGCCTTTAACACGATTGCCACCTTGAGAGCCATTACCCCCTTGAGAACTGCTATCACCTTTAACACGATTGCCGCCTTGAGAGCCATTGCCGCCAGAACCGTTGCCACCGGAACCATTGCCACCAGAGCCATTGCCGCCAGAACCGTTACCGCCAGAACCATTGCCACTAGAGCCATTGCCGCCAGAACCGTTGCCACCGGAACCATTGCCACCAGAGCCATTGCCGCCAGAACCATTACCGCCAGAACCGTTGTCACCAGAGCCACTGCCGCCAGAGCCGTTGCCACCAGAACCATTGCCACTGCCACCAGAACCGTTACCGCCAGAACCGTTGTCACCAGAGCCACTGCCGCCAGAGCCGTTGCCACCAGAACCATTGCCACCGGAACCGCTGCCGTCAGAGCCACTACCACCAGAACCGTTACCGCCGGAACCATTGCCACCAGAGCCACTGCCACCAGAACCGTTACCGCCGGAACCATTGCCACCAGAACCGTTACCGCCAGAACCATTGTCACCAGAACCAGTATCGTCCTGAGAACCGTTATTTCCTGGAGGTATATTATTATCCTTTGAGTTTCCTTCTGCAAAATGATCGCTATTTTGTACAATAGCGTTTGTTAATGGTTGGAAGTTTTCAGTTGCAGCATTACCGATATTTAAACCGCTAAAAAAAGATAAAGAGAGTGTTGATGCTAAAATGAAGATTTTCGTCATGGTTTTCCTCCTAAGAGATTAATGTTCCATCTAAAATACATCCCTTTGTAATATTTCTTAGGAAAAAGAGTTTTATGCAAAAAAAACTATATATAGAAAAAGGTGGTGTATTTGTCAAAGCAGAAAAGAGTTAATGTAGATTTCCTACAAATAGTAGAGGGGGAGAATTTACATTCATAACGGTAGAGGAAGTGGCAGCAGATGAAAGAGTATATAGCGTTTGATATTGGCGGTACGCAAATTAAGTATGGTATTGTTTCAGAAATAGGGAGAGTATTAAAGCGTCAAACAGTTGCAACAGAAATTCATTTAGGCGGAGAACAAATTATTCAAAAACTTATATATGTATCCAAAAAAATAATGAATGAACATACTATTGCCGGAATTGGTATTAGCACTGCGGGAATTGTTGATATTAATAAAGGAATTGTGACGGGAGGTGCGGATCATATTCCGGGATATAGTACTATTCCTATTATTGATAGATTGCAAGAGATATTAAAGGTTCCAGTATCGATTGACAATGATGTGAATTGTGCAGCGTTTGGAGAAAAGTGGAATGGTAGTGGAAGAGAGAAAGATAACTTTATTATGCTCACCCTTGGAACAGGGATTGGGGGAGCAATTTTTATAGATGGAAAATTGTACCGAGGACATTCATTTAGTGCTGGTGAATGGGGGAATATGTTAATAGAAGGAAAAACGTTTGAAGAGATTGCTTCGATTGCAGGATTAATTCGGCTTGTAAGAAAATATAAAGGAAAAGGCGAGTGGAATGGGAAAAGAATTTTCGAGTTGTATGATAAAGGAGATCGGGAAGTTGCTCAAGCAGTTGGGATCTTCTTTAAACATTTGGCAATCGGAATTAGTAATCTTGCTTATATTTTTAATCCAGAAACGATTATTATTGGTGGAGGAATTACCGATAGAGGAAATGAGTTTTTAAAAGAAGTAAAAGAAGAGGTCAGTAAATACTTAAATCAAGAGATTTATAATAATTGTGAGATTGAACTTGCACAAAACGGTAATTGTGCAGGAATGATTGGTGCTATTTACCACTTCTTACATCATTATAAGTAAATTATATGAATGTTTTCATATAACTGAGAATTTATCCTTTTTATCGCTAGGTAAATAATGCTACAATATAAGAGAAGAATACAATATTTTCCGATTTGGAAAATGCTTTGTAGAAAGGGAGAAACTTCATGCCTATTATTTTAGAAAAAGGTCAAAAGATTGATTTAACGAAAGGACAACCAAAAGTAGCAAAACTACAGGTTGGCTTAGGCTGGGATCCAATTGGGCAATCAGGTGGATTTCTGTCTTCATTATTTGGAAGTAAACCAAATGTAGATTGTGATGCATCTGTTGTTATGTTAGAAGGAGATCGTTTTTTAAACAAAAATGATTTAGTTTACTTCGGAAATAAACTTTCTACTTGTGGTAGTATTATTCATTCAGGAGATAATTTAACAGGTGAAGGCGCTGGTGATGACGAAACAATTTTCGTGGAATTACATAAAGTTCCAAGCCGTATTAATCGTTTAGTATTCGTTGTAAATATTTATGACTGTGTAAATCGTCGTCAAGATTTCGGGATGATTCGTAATGCATATATTCGTATTCAAAACCCGCAAACTGGTGAAGAATTAGCACGCTATAATTTATCGGATAATTATGCTGGCAAAACAACTCTAATTGCAGGTGAAATGTATCGTCACGGAAGTGAATGGAAGTTTTCAGCAGTTGGAG
Organism: Bacillus sp. EB V-12; assembly: GCF_056158125.1. Lineage (NCBI taxonomy): Bacteria > Bacillati > Bacillota > Bacilli > Caryophanales > Bacillaceae > Bacillus > Bacillus sp. EB V-12. The sequence continues at coordinate 133,075 of NZ_JBUXJL010000008.1, forward strand.
AAGGCACGCAAGATAAAAACTTAAGTGAGATTGTATCACGTTATCAATAAAATAACCGAGGAGGAATTGTATATGGCATCAATTTCATTGAAAAAGGGACAAAAGGTAGACTTAACAAAAACGAATCCAGGTCTTTCGAAAGTTCTTGTAGGACTTGGTTGGGACACGAATCGTTATGACGGACAAAACGATTTCGACTTAGATGTTAGTATTTTCTTAGTAGGCGCGAATGGTAAAGTTTCAGGAGCTGAAGATTTCGTTTTCTATAATAATCCAAAAGGTGCGAATGGTGCTGTAGAGCATTTAGGAGATAACCGCACTGGTGAAGGTGAAGGCGATGACGAAGCGATTAAAGTAGATTTGAAAAATGTTCCTGCTCACATCGAACGTATTTGTTTCACAATTACAATTTATGATGGAGAAGGCCGTAGCCAAAACTTCGGACAAGTTTCTAATTCTTTCGTACGTATTCTTGATGAAGAAAAGAATGCAGAATTAATTCGTTACGATTTAGGAGAAGATTTCTCTATTGAAACAGCCGTAGTAGTAGGTGAATTATATCGTCATGCAGGTGATTGGAAATTCAATGCAATCGGAAGTGGATTCCAAGGTGGATTAGCGTCTCTATGTAATAACTTTGGTTTAGATGTAGAGTAATAGATTTGATTTATATATCCATCGGTGAAATGTATGTTTACTGATGGATATATTTTTAAAGATAAAAATATAGAGGTGAATATAGATGGTTATTCAATTACAAAAAGGCCAGAAAATCGATTTAGGTAAGACAAGCCCTGGTTTAACAAAAGCAGTAATTGGTCTTGGATGGGATATTAAATCTTATGACGGCGGAGCCGATTTCGATTTAGATGCATCTGCCTTTTTATTAGATGCAAACGGAAAATGTACGAAGGAAACTGATTTTATCTTCTATAATAATTTACAGTCTCCTTGTGGATCTGTTTTACATACAGGAGATAACCGTACAGGTGAAGGTGAAGGTGACGATGAGCAACTTGTTGTGGATTTGAAGAAAGTTCCAGCAGATGTGCACAGAATTGCTATTACAGTTACGATTTATGATGCGGAAGGCCGTAGTCAAAACTTTGGACAAGTAGGAAATGCGTTCGTTCGTTTAGCGAATGAAGAAACGAGTGAAGAAGTTCTTCGTTTTGATTTAGGGGAAGACTTCTCCATCGAAACAGCAGTTGTCTTTTGTGAATTATACCGTCATAATGGACAGTGGAAGTTTAATGCAGTAGGAAGTGGATTCCAAGGTGGTTTAGGTGCGCTTGTAAGAGCGTATGGCTTGGATGCATAGAAAGGAAACGATATTCGTTTCCTTTTTTTGACCTTTCTATAAATCTAGCAAAGAATAGGGGATAAAGGTAAGATGAGTATTTTGCAAGGAATCCTTGATACGTATGCTCAGTTTTTCGACTTGGACATGTGGATTAAAGTGTTGCAGGATCCAGTATCTTGGGGATTAATTGGTACACTTGTTGTACTTGAAGGATTATTATCTGCTGATAACGCACTTGTGTTAGCGGTAATGGTAAAACATCTTCCGGAAGAAAAACGTAAAAAAGCATTATTCTATGGACTTATTGGAGCTTATGTGTTCCGCTTTATTGCGATTGGAATCGGAATGTTCTTAATTAAATTATGGTGGGTAAAACTTCTTGGTGCACTTTACCTTGCTTGGTTATCAGTAAAATACTTTATTGATAAGCGTAAAGGTGCAAGTGAAGAAGACGAAGCTCACGGTATGAATCAAAATAGTATTCTCTTTAGAATGTTTGGTGTCTTCTGGGGAACAGTTGCGATGGTTGAATTAATGGATATCGCATTCTCTGTAGATAGCGTACTTGCTGCATTTGGTGTATCTAATGAAGTTTGGATTTTACTATTAGGCGGAATGCTAGGTATTTTAATGATGCGTGGTATTGCTGGTGTATTCTTAAAATTGTTAGAGCGTATTCCAGAACTTGAAACGACAGCATATATTTTAATCTTAATTATTGCAGCAAAAATGTTACTGTCTTTAATCGAGATTGAGATTAGTCATACACTATTCTTTATTATTTTAGTTGTAGCATTTGGAGCAACATTTATACTTCACTACATGAAGAATTCTGGACAAGCTAGAGAAGAAGTTGCAGCTACTAAAGAAGACAATAAATAATTGAAATGGGTTTGCTCGTTTTGCGAGCGCCCATTTTTTATAACCAAAAATAGTTTATAATAGAAGAAGGACTTAGAAAAAACGTAAATGTTTTTGGAGGTGAACTGTTGTGTTTTCACGTTTTACACTTCAACCATATGCATTAAAAGATGAATCAGATTTAAAGCAATTTGAAACGCTTTTAGAAAAACGCCCACAATATGAGCTGACAGAGAATGAGATGAAATTTAGTTATATAGCATGTCGAATCCTTGGTGTTCCTAATGATGTAGATGAATATTTTAATGAACTGTTTGATTATAGTGAAGCGAAAGGAATCGAAGTTTTACACGAACAAAATTTAAACAAAGTGATTGATTCGGAAAAGCTTCGTCATATTCAAGAAGTGTTCGGATTACATCAAGAAGCACCAAATGGTCTGACAGTAAATAGGCTAGTTGCACACTTATCTGGGAAACAACTTTTACCGAAAGTAGACAATCCTGATTTACAGCATTACATACATACGACGTTTATTTCACTATTGAAATTATATGAGAAGCAACATAATCAGTCGTTAAAGACAGAAGGCTTCCGTCGTTTCTTAATCGACATAATTAAACTAAGCGAAAATTACGTAGCGAAGTGGTTGTCTACGATTAATTATAAGAAACAAATGCCGCGTATCATTTGGTACGGTGATGCACAGGAAAGCCGTATATATTTCTTATACTTTCTTATTATGCTCGGTTGTGATGTGCTTTATTATCACCCAGAAGGAAAAGATGGATTTGAAAATATTGATGAAGAGGGAAGAACTTTTGTTGTATCTCATTCAAGTCGCATTTCGCTTGAACCATTCCCTGATCGTCGCCGTGAGCGTGTTGCAACAGTAGCGTATCAAGCTTCGAAAGAAATTGAACAAGTACTTCACCACGATAATTCACTGCTGTACAAGCCGTGGCAATTCCGTTCCTATACGCCTGTAGCTCGTACACTAAAAACAACATATGATGAACTCTTTTTAATTACGAAAGAAAAGGCGTTTGTACGCCCGACATTCTTTGTTGAAAATAAACACATTTATATTCCTTCTTTATTTGCGAAAATATCAGGCGTTTCAAAGAATGATAAAGAATATTTTCAACGATTAAAGGCTGTTACATCATTTGATAACAGTTTATTAATTAATACATTCCCGTTTACGAAAGAGCAAAAAGCAAACTTCCAATATCATTATCGAGATGCATTGGACCGAGCTGGAAAATTGCATCCTGATCTAATTATGAATAGCCATTGGTGGCCGCATAAGCGTTTACCGGAAGGTTTACAGCATGGGATTGCAGAGGCGATTATCCATACGTGCGAAAGTGAAATGTGCAAACCAATTGCGAAAGAGACAAAACAAGATGTAGCGCTATATGTTTTCGCACAACTTTCTCAAATACCACCCAATATTTTAGAACAGCTTGAGAAATTTGATTATTCACAAGATGTACCGAAAATTGTTATATTTAATAATGAGAAGAGCGGAGAATTAACTCGTTCTGACGCTGTTTTATTACTATTTTTGAATCAAATTGGAGTAGATGTATTCCATTTCAATCCAACGGGAAGAAACGATATTGAACCGTATATTGAAGCGGGGGCATTTGATTCACATTGGCTTGAAGAGGTTAATTTCGATCTTGAGTTTCATGGTTCATCAGCCTATAAAAATTTATCACAAACAATAAAAGGACTATTTCGTCCATTTTTATAAGGAAAGGGAGAATACCATATGAATAACCCAGTCGTACTAGATCCGAAAACAGAATTAAATGAACAAACAGCACAAGATGTTCGCTTACAACTTAGACAAGATGCGGATGTACAACGTATTTATAATGCGGTAGATATTAAAGATCAATTAGAATTAATTGAACTTGGAAAAGAACCTTCTATGGAAATTTCACGTTTTGCTGATCAAATTTTACATACGATTTCATTATCAAAGATAGAAGATTCTGGTGAATTATTAAAACAGCTTGGTAAAATTATGGACCGATTCGATAGCAAAGACTTTGCGGAAGAGAAAAGCGGTTTCTTCTCACGTATGTTCAAAAAAGCGGATAAAATGATTGAACAAATCTTTAGCAAATATCAAACGATGGGCCGTGAAATTGATAAAGTGTATGTGGAAATTACAAAGTATCAAGATGAAATGAAAAAATCAATTGGTACGTTAGATGGTTTATATGAGCAAAACTTAAAATATTATTTAGACTTAGAAAAATACGTAGTAGCAGGAGAAATGTTATTAGAGCGTTTAAATACAGAGTTAGTTCCGATGTATGAAGAGCGTGTACGTAATAATGATCAATTAGCAGGTATTGAATTAGAGTCGCTTAAAAACTCTGTTGAAATTTTAGAACAGCGTATTGATGATTTAGAAAAAGCACGTATGGTTGCGTTACTTACAGCACCACAAATTCGTATGATTCAACGTGGTAATAATAAATTAATTGGTAAAATCAATACAGCATTTATTACAACGATTCCTATCTTTAAAAATGGTATCATTCAGGCGGTAAATGCGAAGCGTCAAAAACTTGTTGCAGATTCTATGGCTGAACTGGATCGTCGTACAAATGAATTACTTAAGAAAAATGCACAAAATATCGCAACGCAAAGTGTAGAAGTAGCGAGATTATCAGGTTCTTCTAGTATTAAGATGGAAACACTTGAGGAAACTTGGAACATTATTTCAAGAGGTATGCAAGAAACACAACAAATTGAAGAACAAAACAAGCGTGAGCGTGAAGAAAGCCGCAAACGTATGGCTACATTAACAGAGAACATTAAAAAAGAATTACAAGGATAAAGTGAAACTTTAATCAGTGGGGTAAATGAAAAGGCAATGAGGACTATTCCTCATTGCCTTTTAGTTTCTCTTCACTAATTTAATAATCTCATTCACAATAAGTGGAATGATACTTAATAAGAGAACAAATCCCCAATCTCGCATCGTTAATGCATGTACACCGAATATATTTGCAAGGGGCGGGATGGAGATGATACAAACTTGCATAAGAACACCGATAAGAAGGGAGAAAACTAAATATTTATTTGTAAAGATCCCAATTGAAAAAATTGATTTCGTTCTTGAACGCAAGTTAAATGAATGAACGAGCTGAGAAAAACTAAGAACGACAAATGCCATCGTTTGAGCATGTAATAGAGCATCGTCATCAATTCGCTCTGGGAAAAGAGGGAATAAATTTGTATCTCCAGTATAGAATTTTGCTCCGGCGATAAAAGCTATTAGCGTTAAAAGTCCAATGATAACTCCATTGAAAATCAGGAAAGGAACGCTGCCACTAAATAAGCTTTCTTTCGCATGTCGTGGTTTTTCCTTCATCACATCTGGATCTTCAGGATCAACCCCAAGTGATAATGCAGGCAGTGTATCTGTAATTAAATTCACCCACAAAATATGAATAGGTCGTAGTGGTGTTGCCCAGCCGAGTAAAATCGCTAAAAATAAAGCGATAATTTCTCCGAAGTTACAAGAGAGTAGGAAGAGAATTGATTTTTTTATGTTACGATAAATATTTCTACCTTCTTCAACGGCTTTCACAATAGATGAGAAATTATCATCTGTTAACACGACATCTGCTGCCCCTTTTGCAACGTCTGTTCCTGTAATGCCCATCGCTACGCCAACATCAGCTTGCTTTAAAGATGGTGCATCATTGACACCGTCACCAGTCATAGAAACGATATTTCCTTTCGCGCGTAATGCCTTTACAATTTTCACTTTATGCTCAGGAGAGACTCTAGCGAATACATTTAAATGATTAATTTTGCTAGCTAGTTCTGTATCAGAAACGTTATCTAATTCAGTTCCAATCATAATTTCCGATATTTCTTCAGCAATGCCAAGTTCTTTGGCAATTGCAAAGGCGGTATCTTTATGGTCACCAGTAATCATAACTGTGCGAATACCGGCTTTTTTACATTCTTTAATTGAATCTTTCACTTCAGTTCGTGGTGGATCAATCATACCGACAAGACCAATAAAGATAAGATTTTTTTCAAGATGATTTATATCCACATCGTTTGAATCGTATTGTTTAAATGCGAATGAAAGTACTCTTAAAGCTTCTTGAGACATTGATCCGGCAGCTTTTAATATTTGATTTTTATCAGAATCAGTTAAAATCTCGATTTTGCCGTTTTTAAAAATATGGGTACATCGGGGTAAGAGCTTATCAATAGCGCCTTTCGTCATGCTATAGTAGCTTTCATCGTATGTATGTACAGTTGACATCATTTTACGATCTGAATCGAAAGGTACTTCGTTAACACGTTCATGTATTTTTTCTAAATGATCTTTTTGCATATTAAAGGTGGTTCCGGCAACGAGAAGAGCAATTTCAGTCGGGTCTCCCGTTTGTGATTCGTTATTGTAAGACGCATCATTACATAGCACCATATTTTCTAACAATAGACGTTGCGCATCATTATTTACATTTAAACTCTCTAAGCGATCGTATGTGTTATCACTATAAAAGTGAGTAACGGTCATTTTATTTTGCGTTAACGTACCTGTTTTATCTGAACAAATAATTGTGACAGAACCGAGGGCTTCAACAGCTGGTAGTTTCCGAATGATAACGTTTTGTTTAATCATACGTTGCACACCAATTGCAAGAACGATGGAAACGATAGCTGGCAAACCTTCTGGAATAGCTGCAACGGCTAAACTAATTGCAGTCATAAACATTTCTAGTGTATCTCGTCCTTGTAAAAAGCCTATGAGAAACATCACGATACAAATAGCTACAGCAACAAAGCCTAAATACTTTCCGACTTGTGCTAAGCTTTTTTGAAGTGGTGTCATATCATCGTCAGCTTCATGTAAAAGGGTAGCAATCTTACCAATTTGTGAGTTCATTCCAGTTTCAACAGCAACACCGACGCCTCGTCCATATGTAACAAGAGTAGACATAAAGGCCATATTCTTTTGATCACCGAGTGGTACTTGCTCATCACTTTGCATGGAAGGGTGGTAGATTGCATCTTTATCAACAGGGACAGATTCACCAGTTAGAGCAGATTCTTCAACTTTTAAATTTGCGGTTTCGATCAGGCGTAAATCGCATGGGATATATCGTCCGGCGTCGAGCATAACGATATCACCTGGAACGACGTGCTCAGATGGAATTTCTTTTAGTTCACCATCTCGCTTGACGATAGCTTTAGGTGTCGCCATCTTTTTCAATGCCTCTAAGGCTTGTTCTGCTTTCGATTCTTGGACGACACCGATAACAGCATTTAAAACTACAACGAGCGCAATGATACTTGCATCTGCCCATTCACCTACAAAGGCAGAAATAAGGGCTGCAATAATAAGGACATATACGAGGACGTCATTAATTTGGGCGAAAATACGCTGCAATAAAGTGCGTTTTTGTTTTGTAGCTAATTCATTAGAACCGTATTGCTTTAAACGTTCACTTACAATTTCATCTGTTAAACCGTGTTGTTCGTTTGTTTCTAGGTCAATTAATGTTTGATCTTTCGTCTTACTGTACCAATTGCTCATAAGTAAGCACCTCCAGTAAAAACAGTTAGCAATGGTAGTGTTGCTATTATTTGTGAGTAGTATGTATGGAGAAAAAATCTAAGGTGAGGTTCTACTTCTATTGTACAATATTTTACAGTTGGTTGAGGGAAAGAGAAGAGTTGTCATGAATTTGTTGGAAATAAAAAAGAGCCTCATATAAGAGAGGCTTTTTTACTTTTTAATTAATGTACCTAATTCTTCTGTAATAGCTTGCATTTCACTAATGCTGAATGTTTCACGTTTCATAACATGATCATAAATGTCACGTAAATCTTCGTACATTTCTTCGTTAAAACTAGCAGCTCTCATCGCTCCAGCATTAACCATACGTAATTTTTCTTTAATAGCTTCGACCATGTATTCAACGTTTTCTTCTGACTTTACGGATAAATCCACCGAAGTGTCCCCCTTTAAAATAACATAAGGCTATCTTAACATTTTTTATCATTTTCGTTAATGAATCTTTTCAATCCCATTAAATTAGTAGGGATTTCCTTTATATTTAATAATTGGTTGTTTATACTATAAGTATATATTAAGAAATGCACCAAGAAGGGAAGAAACAAAAATATGGTTCAAGTATTGTTTGTTTGTCTTGGGAACATTTGCCGTTCTCCGATGGCAGAAGCGATTTTTCGAAATCTTGTCGTAAAAGAGGGACTTGAAGAGAAAATTGTCATTGATTCTGCAGGAACTGGAGATTGGCATGTTGGCCATCCGCCACATAAAGGAACACAAAAAATTTTAAAAGAAAATGCAGTCACTTTTGAAGGAATTAAAGCAAGGCAAGTAGAAAAAGAAGACTTAACAAAGTTTGATTATATTATTGCCATGGACAACAAGAATATAGCAGATTTAAAAAGTTTAGGTAAAACTGGAGGCTATATTGGTAGGCTGTCCGATTTTGTTCCAGACGGTGGCTGGACAGACGTTCCCGACCCTTACTATACAGGGAATTTCCAAGAAGTATATGACCTTGTAACAGAAGGGTGTGCAAAGCTATTAGCTTTCATTCGAAATGAACAAGGAATATGAGGAAGCTTAGAAAGAAATACTTTCTAACATAAGAAATGAAAGGGTGAAGGAATATGGCAAAGAAAAATAATATTGCTCGAAACATTGCGATTGGTGTAGCTGCAGGTGTAGCTATATCTATGTTGAAGAAAGAAAATCGTGAAAAAGTAAAAAATACTGCAGAAAAAGCAAAAACAAAGATGATTGAAATTGGCGAAAATGCAAAGATCAAAGAAAAAGTGCAAACTGTTACAGATAAAGGACGCGAACTTGCTGATTTCAATGTGGTAAAAGCGAAAGTAGCAGAAATTAAAAAATTAACGCCATCTGTTGTAGAGACGTTAAAAGAAACGAAAGAAATTTTTAGTAAGAAAAAAGTTGAGCCAGAAGAAAAGCCAGAAACGATTGAAATTCAAGCTGTATCTCCAAAGGTAGATGAGTTGAAAGTAGAAGAAGAGCCAATAGTTGCTGAAGATGGTGGTATGAAAGAAGCGCGTGAATTATTTATGAAAGACTCAAATGCAGTGGAAAAAAAAACTGAAGCGTACATTGAGTTAAAGCAAGATAAAGAAGAGAAGAAAAGCGTTTAAACATATATGAGAAAAATTTTAGAAAAGGTGAGAAGAAATCGTACTTATTCGTTTGGTAAAGATTTATATGACCGGACGATGCGCGATGATGTAGCGGGCTTGGCAGCACAGCTCGCTTATTTCTTCTTGCTTGCAATTTTTCCTGGGCTCGTTTTCTTAATTACGCTTCTTGGATTTATTCCCATTCAAACAGAGGATGTGCTTAGTTTATTAGAGGTTTATGTACCAGATGATGCAATGAACTTAATTGAGGTAAATGTAGATAAAGTTGTAAACCAGCAAAATGGTGGTTTATTATCATTTGGTTTATTATCCATGTTATGGTTTGCCTCAAATGGTGTTAATGCGGTTATGAATGCTTTTAACCGCGCTTATGACGTGAAGGAAACACGTTCTTTTATTACAACAAGAGCGTTATCAATTGTGTTTACATTAGCTATTATTTTTATGATTGTCTTTGCGTTAATTGTTCCGGTATTCGGACAAGTTATTGGAGCAGCAGTGTTTAAAGCACTCGGTTTATCAGATAGCTTTTCTTTCGTATGGAGCATTACACGATTAGTAGCGAGTTTCTTCGTGCTATTTGCTTTGTTTAGTTTCTTATATACATTTGCACCAGATCGAAAGTTAAAAAGAAGAGAAGTTATTTCAGGGGCGTTATTTGCTACTGTAGGATGGATTGTGGTATCGTACTCATTTGCTTATTATGTAGATAAGTTTGCGAATTACGCCAATACATATGGTGGTCTCGGTGGTATCATTATTTTAATGTTATGGTTTTACTTAACTGGATGGGTAATTTTACTTGGCGGTGAAATTAATGGTTTACTCCACCATTATAGAACCGGTGACAATAATTCCCGTAATGAATAATGAGCTCTTGTTCCATAATAAAAAGGAACAGGGGGGATATTTCATGAGTAATAATAAAAAGAACCATAATAATAAAAGTAATAATAAACAAAAGAGCAGTTCGCATCCAAAGCATAAAACGAGTAGCAGTGCGAACGGTCATAATAGCTATCATTAAAAAAAACGGGTCCTCTATGAGGGACCCGTTTTATTTGCTTCCTTTTAATAATCGTAAGCCATTCAAAATGACAAGAATCGTACTTCCTTCATGGCCAATAACACCGAATGGAAGAGCTAAAAATTGCAAGAAGTTTGAACAAATTAGCATGGCAATAACGGCTAGCGAAAAGATTACGTTTTGCTTCACAATACGATTCATTCGTTTTGATAGACGGATTGCTTGAGAAAGACGAGATAGTTCGTTCTTCATCAGTACAACATCCGCAGTTTCTAAAGCTACATCTGTTCCTTCTCCCATTGCGACACCAATGCTAGCAGTAGCTAGTGCAGGTGCATCATTTATACCGTCTCCGACCATTGCTACTGTACCGTATTTTTCTTTTAACTTTTTAATCGTTTCAACTTTTGTTTCTGGTAAGCATGATGCGTAATATTCCTTTATATTACTTTCAGAGGCAATTGCTTTTGCTGTTTCTTCATTATCTCCAGTAATCATAATTGCTTCGACACCAATGCTTTGTAAATCACGAATAGCAGCTATTGTTTCTTGGCGAAGCGTATCTTTTAAAGCGATAAGTCCAAGAATGCCTCCCTCATCACTAATATAAACGACAGTTTTACCTTCCTTTTCAAGTGAGGCAGAAATACCATTATGAAATGTTTTTGTTTCTTCACCGATAAAATCAGCTTTACCTATTTTATAAGCGTTGTTTTCGAATATTCCTTTTAGCCCAAAACCAGTTACATCTTCAACCTTTTCTGGTTTTTTTAATGTAATGTCGTACGCATGTTGTGCATATTTAACAATAGATTCAGCCAAAGGATGTGTAGAGTGACTTTCAATTGATGCTGTAATAGAAAGTACTTCTTTTTCTGTCATATTTTCTCGAACATATATATCTGTTACGGTAGGTTTTCCTTCTGTTAATGTTCCTGTTTTATCAAAGGCGATTGCTTTTACTGAAGCGAGGCGTTCTAAATGTATGCCACCTTTAAAGAGAATTCCATTTCTTGCTCCGTTAGAAATTGCAGATAACGTTGCTGGTGTAATGGCAGCAACGAGTGCACAAGGAGATGCGACTACAAGTAAGATCATAGCGCGATAAAACGTTTCATTCCAGCTCCAGTCAAGTAAGAAATGAGGAACGAACATCATAAGCGCAACAACGAGTAGTACACCTTTTACGTATGTTCCTTCAAACTTTTCGATGAATAGTTGTGATGGTGATTTTTCACTTTGTGCACTTTGTACGAGACGGATAATCTTTTGGAATAATGTTTGATCGCTCGGCTTCGTAATTTTAACTTCGATAGCACCACGTAAATTTACAGTACCTGCAAATACTTCATCGCCATGTCTTTTCTCATTTGGAATAGGTTCTCCCGTGATTGCTGCTTCATCGATATTTGTTTCACCGTTATGAATCGTACCGTCAGCAGGAACACGTTCACCTGGTTTAATTAAAATAATGTCGTTAATTTGTAACTCTCCAACAGGAATACGTTCCTCTGTTCCGTTGGAAATGCGTAATGCTTCTTCGGGTTGTAAGTCAAGAAGAGCGGAAATTTCTTTTTGGCTCTTACTTAATGTATAAGATTCCATAGCACCGCTGAGCGCAAAGATGAAGATTAAAATAGCCCCTTCTGCCCAGTAGCCAATAATTGCAGCACCGATAGCTGCAAAGAGCATTAGCATTTCAACATTTAGCTCTTTTTCTTCAATCGTATCTTCAATTCCTTCTTTCGCTTTTGCATATCCACCAACTATATAAGCAAGGATATAGCAAGTAATACCTGCATTCATTGCATCGTTCTTTGTGAATAGCCAGCCAGCTAAAATAAAAATACCAGATGCCAATGCAAATACAAGTTCATAATGTTTTTTTAATGTGTCCCATAAAGAGGGATGAGAAATTGTTTCTTTTGCGTGTAACGTTTTTACTTCTGAGTTCATTACTACTCGCTCCTTCCGAATTCTTATTGAGAAAAATAATCAAAATCGAAACCCCTATAAAACGACGAAAGCTGCCATCCATAATGGATAGCAGCATTTCTGTTGAATCTGTTTTTAATAGTTATTATGTTGTAATTATTCTATAGTATATCATATGTTTTTATGAGATGGTACGGTTTTGTTTCAAGTATAAACGGAAAACTTGTGTTTTCGCAATTCCTTTGGTATATATGAATATTGTTCATAAAAAGGTCGGAAAGGAAGACAACAAGTGAAGACAGAGAAATTTTTTACCCATCCGATTGGCGTATTTATTGCTGCAATAGTAGCAACTTTTTTATGGGGAAGCGCATTTCCTTTTATTAAGTTAAGTTATGCTGAACTTGGAATTCAACCACAAGAAGTTGGAGAACAAATATTATTTGCCGGTTATCGTTTCTTGTTATCTGGAGTCATGCTCTTATTATTCTTTAAAGTGTTAGGAAAAGATATGAGCTTCAAAAAAGGAACGGGGAAACAGTTAATACAAATTGGTTTATTCCAAACGTTTCTTCAATATATCTGTTTTTACATTGGAATGAGTTATAGTTCAGGAATTGAAGGAGCTATCATTTCAGGGACATCATCATTCTTTCAAATTTTACTCGCCCATTTTTTATATAAAGATGATGCTCTCAATATAAGAAAAATAATTGGGGTATCGATTGGTTTTTGTGGCGTCGTTTTAGTAAATGTGCCGAGTGATGGTAGCTTATCATTTCATTTTGGAATCGGAAGCTTATTACTTCTTAGTGCAGCAATGCTGTATTCATATGGAAACATATTAGCAAAAGAAGGTAGTAAAACATTAGATGTTGGCTATATGACAGCATACCAAATGATGTTTGGTTCTATAGGATTATTATGTATAGGGGCTTTACAAGTTGGAGTCATGCCATTTACATTTAGTCTACATGCACTACTTATGCTGATTTATTTATCTTTCTTATCTGCAGCTGGTTTTTGCATTTGGAATACAATTATGAAGTACAATAAGGTTGGAAAAGTATCTATGTATATGTTCTTTATACCCGTATTTGGTGTGTTATTATCGAGCATGATTTTAGGTGAAGCAATTCATTCATTTGTGTTACTCGGTTTAGCATGTGTAGCCGCGGGAATTATTGTGGTAAATCGGACGCCAGCTAAGCAAAAAATAGAGAAAGAAAAACAAGTAGCATAGAAAGCAGAAAAGCGATTACAATGGAAGAACAGTACTGTTCTTCTTTTTTTATAGAAAAAGGATAATAGACTAAGTGTAACGAAAAAAGATACAAAAAGCATTTATTGAGGAGAACATATTATGAATCTACTTTACGTGGTGTTAATTGGGCAAATACTTCTTTTTTTAATTGGTGCAATTTATGCAATGCGGCAGACAAAAAGAACGAAAGATAATATGCCGTTACCTTTAGCAATCCGTCTTATTCTTAGTTTTTCTTTAACAGGTAGTGCAATTTGGATATGGTTACAAGATCCATCTGTAGAGTATAGTACGTGGGTTGCACTTGGTATGACTTTATCGACTGTGGGAGATTTGTTTATGGCTGGGCTGATTCCAATTGGTCACAGGTTAATTGGAGGGATGGTTACTTTCGCTCTTGCTCATTGTTTTTATGTAAAAGCATTTTTGCAAACAGGAATTTCGTGGAATGGTTTTTGGATTGGTTTACTCGTATATGGGCTCTTTCTAATTGTAGGATGGTTCTTCTTTATCCGAAATGATAAACAGGATAAATTGTTTACGATAGGAGCTCTAATTTACGGATTGTGGGTTGGAGGAATGGCTTGCTTTGCATTCGCCTTATATTATGAAAATACAGGAATATGGTGGATACCAGCGTTTGGTGGTTTACTGTTTGTGATTTCTGATTTTATTATTGGCGTGACAGATATCGGAGGGCGTAAATTAAAGTATGAGCCACTTTGGATTTGGTTTACATATGTAGCTGCTCAAATGTGTATTGTATATGTGGGATTATAAAAAGATACTCTCAAAATAGTGGATAGACTATTTTGAGAGTATCTTTTTTGCTTGTTTAATTTGATCAGTATTACCATTTTGAAATTTCTAATATTATAATTTTATAATTCAGAATTTTGTAGAAAAATATCGGTTGTATTATTTATAATAAAAGTAAAAAGATGATGAGATGGTGAAATGATGCAAAAGAAAAAATGTTGGCGTGAATTCTTTGGAACTATTGCAATTGCATGTTTATTGGTGTTTTTGGCGAAAATTTTTGTGTTTTTCCCTACGACTGTAAAAGGAGCATCTATGAGGCCAACGTTGCAAGATGGAGATAAGGTGATTGTTAATAAGTTAGCAAAACAATTTGAAAGCTATGGGAGAGAAGATATTATTGTTGTGAAAACAGATAATTTTTATGTCAAAAGAGTGATTGGATTATCTGGAGATATAATTGAGATGAGAAATGATCAATTATATGTAAATTCTGAAGTGAAAGATGAAGAGTATTTGGATAGTAATAAAAAACAAGCAGAAAAAAAACTTATGAATTTAACAGAGGACTTTGGACCAATTACAGTTCCCGAAAATAAGATTTTTGTTATGGGAGATAATCGCTTAATAAGTAAAGATAGTAGAAATGGTTTAGGTTTTATTGATAGAGAAGATGTGTTAGGAAAGTTAGCAGGCATTTATTATCCGTTTGAACATATGAAAATAATAAAGTAAAAAACCAAGCAAATTTTAGTTTGCTTGGTTTTTTTGTTAAACAGTAGGAGATTCGTTTGATACAAAAATATCTTCATGTTTCTTTGTAGTACTTAAAACGAATTTATGTTGTAGCAATTGTAGTTTAAATAACGCCAAAGGATCATGATATGTTTCTGGATTGCTTCTTAGCGTTGCTAATGTTTGCTCGTCTTCCTTTATCTCAAGTTGAGCTGCATCTACATTTTGTTTCAATATGTTAAGTGGATCTTTGAAGAACATCATGATATCACGTTCTAATGCACCTTCAAATACTTCAAATTGAAGGAAGAATTGTTTTGAAATTGTGTGAGCAATTTCTGTATAGTCTTCTGTTTCAATATATTGTTTATATTTGTTGGCGAGCATAGATTGGTTTTTTTGCATATTACCAAATAATTTTCCGGCACTTTTTAAGAAAAACTGTGTCGGTGTAAAGCGTAATAAAATATTGATGTTCGTTACTGTAATTCGATTTGTCATTCGTACAACATCTCGATTCCAATCATCTAATAATTTGAAATCGCAAGGAAGTTTCATACGTTCTTCTTTATATAATTTATTAAACGTTTCACTCATTTCATCTAAATAAGCTTGAGCTTGAATAAATTCATTATGTGCTGTTTCAATCCATTCTTGAATAGACCCAGTAAATTTAGGAAGAAGTACCTGTTGTACATGCTTTTGAACTCGTTCATTCATTGCAGCATTTAATTCTTCATGAACTAATTTGAAATCACTATCTTCTTGAACAAGATCAGAGCAGCTCTGTAATAATTCAGGAATTTGAGAATGTATATCTCGTGTAATTTCTTCTTTCGTTAAAAGATAGGATTCGGTAATAGAACGAATTTTATCTTTTTCAAGAGCAGTAAGGTTATTAATAAATCCAGTAAGTTTCACTGAGATGTGTTTATTCCAGCGTACGGATTTTACTAATGTATTTTCTAATTCCACACGTTCATTTATGAGATAAGCAATTGTCTTTTGCGTAAACCATATTAGCTTTTCTATACGTTCTTTTTCTATATCGCGTTTTGCAAGATTAGAAAGAATAGATTCTGTTACATCTCCAAGTTGCTGGCTACTCTCTTGCGAAGGAGAGTATGGGAAGAATTGTGCATCTGGAAAATGTACTTTAAGTTTACTAATTAGTTTTTCATTAGTAGTCGTATTATTTGTGTGTGATACGAAGTGAATTTGTAAGTTTGGTACTTGTTCACGTAAATAAATTAACGTATCAATTTCTTGACTATGCAATGGTGAAGAAGAATTTAATACGTATACAAGGCTATCTGCTGCTTGTAAGTATTCAAAGTATGCATTGTTTTTATCCAATTGTCCTTGAATGGATGGTGTAATAAGAAATGTAAACTTATTTTTTCTTAAAAACCTACTTGGTAGCTTAATTTCTATACATTTTTTCTCAAGTTCTGACTGAGCAGATGTAGCCGTTATTTGATGGAATTCATCAAGGTTAGGGATATTTCTTATATCTAAATCGGTAAATTCTGTTATTTCAGTTTGACTAGCGTCTTTAAATAGAATAGGAGTTGTTAAAGTTTCAGTTAAGATGTTCTCTCCTAATATTGAATTAACAAATGATGTTTTATCATGGTCACTAGTTCCAGCTATTAGTATTGGTGTGACATTTAAATCACATAGTTCATGGACGAGTAGCGTAAATTGATGACTTAAATCTACATCATTTTTCTCAGCCCATACAGCGATTGTTTCGAATAAATGAGAAACTGTTTCCATATTTACATCTGCTTCAGCTGATGTATTAGAAAGTAAGGATCCAGCACTTTTTACGAGTAATGATTCTAAAGTTGTAGGTGAGACTTCATTCCATGCTAACACTGCTGCAGAGACAACTAGAGAATCTTTTGCTTTCGTTAAACTGAACCAATTTGTTAATAGATTTGGTACAAGTCCGTTTAATTCATGCATAAAATGATTTCCGGTAATTAATGCAAAGTATGTTTCTTGGTAGCGAGTAGAAATTTCATTCCAATCGTCATTATTGTCTGTTTCAATATGCAAGAATAAATGATTAATACTTTGAATCCAAGGAAGGTATAAGGATTCATGTTGATAGCTATTCCAAAGAGCAATAACAAGTTCTTTAAATTGAGCTTGATCAACAGCATATAGAGCTTTTAAAGACTCATAGAAATATTCAGGCTTAATGTTTTTTGTAAATCCTTTGTTTATGTAAGTTATTAACGTATCAAACCAGTGTAAAGATTGTGTTCGGATACCTTCTTGAACAGCTAGTTCGATAGCGTTGTTCCAATCTTCTTGTTTTTCATAGAAAGAACGTGCAATTGCAGTAATATTTGGGTAATCCGGTTGGAATGCAACAGCTTCACTAATCGTCTTAAAAGCGAGTCCTAAACGATCTTGTTCGATATAAAGAGAAAGAAGTTGTAAGGAAACCTCCATCGTAAGAGTCGTATCTTCCGTTTGAATAGATTGATAAATTTCTTCTGCCTTTGGTAAGAATCCTAGTTCAAAATAAGCATCTGCAATATTTTTTGTCGCCCAAAGTGCAAGAGCATTATTTACTTTTTCCCATTTAAATATAGCTGCTTCAAAATCTTTATTTTGATAATAAAATTCACCTTGAGCAAATCGAATATTAGAAATGTTGGAGAATTCATTTTTAGATTCATTTATATATGCTTCACCGAGTATTTCCGATGCAGGAGTAGAAGTTTCTTCTGTTAAAAATGTTTTATAGTAAACTTTTTGAATAAATTGATTTTCAATGGTCATGTTCGTTCCCCCCTGTATAATTTAGAAAAATGATGTTGTATGTAAAAGGGTGTATGTTCTTTTAATAGGTAGAAGTTGCATTATATAGACCAAACTATGTTTTTGCTAGATATATCATTTTTCTTGAGAGTTAAACCGTTGCGAAAAGTAACTTTCCTTTATTGTAACAAAAAAACACGCATATGAATTTTTATTTTTTATCGGGTTATTTGCGGGCAATAAGAATCTAATCTCAAAATTGGTGAATGTAAGTGAGTTATGTGGAGTCGGGATGTCTGTAAAAGCAAGATTGGCATAGGTTAATAATTAGTAGAGGATGAACAAAACTCCCACTGAGTAAAGTTTTCCTTTATCTCTGTTAAAGGAAAGAATAGAAGTAGAGTTCATTATAAAAACAATGTATAGTGAATATGTATACCATGTTTGCCTTAAAGATAGAAAGGGTACAATGTGGAATAACGACCGTGCATAGGATGTGTCTTCCGAATGGAACAACATATTGGCGAGTTAATCGCGCATTATGGCTATTTTGGAATTGTTATAGCTTTGGCTGGTGGGATTGTCGGATTACCGATACCAGACGAGTTTTTATTGACCTTTGTTGGTTATAATGTTTCAAAAGGAGTTATGTCAGGAACTGCTGCTTTTTTAAGTGGGATGGCTGGTGCGATGTTAGGGATCACGTTAAGCTACATATTAGGTTTAAAACTTGGGCTCCCTGTTTTAAAGAAATATGGGCCGAAAATTAGAATTAAAGAACATCACATTGAAAAAACACATATTTTATTTGAAAAATATGGGCCATTTCTTTTAATGATTGGTTATTTTATACCGGGCGTACGTCATTTAACAGCATATTTTGCTGGGGTATCAAATTTGACACTTTGGCGTTTTTGTTTGTACGCTTACGGTGGTGCGCTCATTTGGATAAGTGTTTTTATTGGGCTTGGCTGGAAATTAGGCGAGAAGTGGCGCTTCGTTGAGTATAGTTTACATCATTATGGAATATGGATTTTATTAATTTCAGCAGTTGTTACATGTGTTGTATGGTTGTACATAAAGAAAAAGAAAAACCGCTAATAGCGGTTTTTTTAGCTGAAAGCAATAAATAATACACCAGCTGTAATAAAGACTACACCAACGCCGGTCATAAAGTTTAACTTTTCACCGAGGATAATCATAGCGAGAATGATAGAAAATACGACGCTTAATTTATCGACAGGAGCTACTTGTGAAACCTTTCCTGTTTTGAGGGCAAGAAAATAAAATAGCCATGAAGAAGCACCTGCAATCCCACTTAATGTGATAAATAGCAGTGCTTTTTTATTTAGCAGTACGTCGCCGATATTTTGAAATTTACCTTGTATGATAATAACGCCTATCATAAATAATGCCATAATAATAGATCGAATTGTTGTTGCAACGTTTGCATCGATGCCGTCTAAACCAAACTTTCCAAAAATCGATACAAGGGCAGCAGCAATTGCTGATAATAGTGCAAATAAGAGCCACGAACTCATAGTAAAATTCCTCCAATCTTACAGTATTATACATGAAAATGATTCTCATGTATAAAGTTGAAGCAATTGAGCTTTATAGGAAGCACGACTTCAACTTAACTTCTTGCTCCACCTGAATTTTAAGGTGGGAGTTTTACTGCCTGTAAATAGTGGGCTAAATAACGAAATAATCCCCACCTTATATTTTTAATAAGGTGGGGATTATTATACTACTCTGCAATTTCCTCATATAAAAAGTACGTTACATTATAAATATGTTCTACTTCATCGTCTGTCATAAACAATAATTCGTCACGCTCAATCCCTTTTTTCTTTTCAATAAACTCAATCATATTTTTGCGTTCTTCTCTCTTCATCAATTTTATTTCTCCTCCCAATCTGTTTTAATACAGTTTATTTAAGTTACTGCTATTATACAACAGAATCTTTGGAAAGTTCCACCTATTTTATTATTTTTTTTAAAAGAACTTTTCGACAAAACAAGCCCACCTAAGGGGGGGGCTTGTTTTATTTTATAGTCGTAAAAACTCAGGCTCCGTCGTACCCGCACCATCAATGTAATAAATTGTGTCGGGATTGATTTTGATCAATACGTAATTAGGGTCTTCAGGACCGAGTAACCAACGTTTTAAGCTATTATTCCAAAACTTGTTTTTTAATGTTGAGTCTTCCTCGATTGAAGCTAACCCTTCAACTTCAATATAATCTTCATCTAATTTTTTTCCTTCTCGTCCGAGTAGTACATGGACATTAGGATTTTGTTCAATATCTGTTATCTTTTTTGATTGTCGATCTGTTGCAACATATAGTACAAAATCTTCATGGAAAAACATCATAAAGGCGCTATGAGGTTTCTCATTTCGTACTGTAGATAATACACCAATACGTTGACCTTGAATAATAGTTGCGATTTTTTCTTTTAAGTGCATAATTTTAACCCCTTTTCACAATTTATAATTCTGTCTGTTTAAACAAGATAATTTAAATATCTTTCATACTGTTTTCTTCAATCCGATTTTTTAAACGTAATTGTGATGAAATCGGACAAGTTAGGAGAAGAATAATAATAATATTGAGGAGAAATACATACGATGGAAGGATGAAAAGCATGTTTAATAAAATATTTCTTATAGTAGCGCTTATAGGTGTACCACTATCTGTACTTGGAAAAATACTTCATTGGCCAGAAACAATTATGTTCGCTGTGTATTGTATTACGATTATCGCATTAGCTGGTTTTATGGGGAGAGCAACAGAGAGTCTAGCAATTGTTTCTGGTCCTAGAATAGGCGGATTATTAAATGCTACTTTCGGTAATGCTGTTGAACTTATCATTTCAATTTTTGCACTTCAAGCAGGGTTAATTGAAGTGGTGTTAGCTTCTTTAACCGGTTCTGTACTTGGAAATTTATTATTGGTAGGAGGGTTATCTTTCTTTGTTGGAGGTCTTAAATACAAAAGACAAAGTTTTAATGTATATGATGCAAGGCATAATTCAGCTTTATTAATATTTGCTGTTGTTGTGGCCTTTGTTATTCCAGAGATCTTTTCAATGAAGATGGACGCTGGCAAGACGTATCAATTAAGTATAGGTGTTTCTATTATTATGATTATCATGTACCTTGCTGCATTACTATTTAAGTTAGTTACGCACCGTGGTGTATATCAACATAAAAGTGACGAAGTAGCGCATGAAGAAGAGCCAGAGTGGTCGAAAGGGAAGGCGCTCCTTATTTTAGCAATAGCAACACTAGCGGTAGCTTATGTGTCAGAGGCACTCGTGCATACTTTTGAAACTGTTGCAAAGTCATTTGGCTGGTCAGAGTTATTTATAGGGGTTATTATCGTTGCAATTGTTGGGAATGCAGCGGAACATGCGTCTGCAATTATTATGGCTTATAAAAATAAAGTAAATATTGCAGTCGAAATTGCAATAGGCTCTACATTACAAATCGCCATGTTTGTTGCTCCTGTATTAGTATTGCTATCTATGTTCTTCGCGCAAAGGATGCCTTTAGTATTTACCATACCAGAACTTGTGTCTATGATTACAGCCGTTTTCTTAACGATTGCGATTTCCAATGATGGAGATACAAACTGGTTTGAAGGTGGCACTTTACTAGCGGCGTATGTCATTATGGGAATTGGTTTTTATTTATTATGAAAAATAGGCATAACAATTGCACTCAGAGAAAACAATAAACGAAGTAGTATATATACCTACATAGGAAGGAGCCAGACAGGTGAAACGAGTATACAGCATATGTCTTTCAACTATGGTCTCGTTTATTTTATTATTTCCTAACATGAGTTTTGCAAAGACAACAGTAGGAACAAAAATGCCTTCATCTGTTTTAAATATTTCAAAAGACAATACATTTCCAAATGATGCGCAAGATTTGCCACGTTTACAACCAAGTAAATTTGCTCAAGAGCTATTGAAAACGGCTAATATTAAAATTGAAAATCCAGACTTAATTCGGATGTTTAATGAAACGACAATTTCAAATGCTCCGCTTGCAGTAGGGTATCGGGCAAAAATTTATTTAGGTCAATGGGCTTTACATTATGAATCAGTAGACACATCGATTAATTGGGAATATAAACAAGTGAATCGAAATGTGTATGATAATCGCGGAGGAGACCGTTTGTATCCACTTCGCTATAAGCAAGAAACACAAAAGACGGTTGAAGGCGATTTAACAGCAGATATGAAAGATGCTGCAGATGTGAAAAAAATGATGCTTCTCAAAGCGCTTGAAAAAGTACAATTGCCCCTTTCGTTTAAAACAACTATTGGTTATGGTACTGGACATGAGCGTGTGTATAATATTAGTCCGAGTCAACTCGGATATTTATACGCTTATACACCAGCAGTAAATGAAAAGGGAAAAGTAACATTTGGAGAAGTGTATCTTGTATTAAAGGGAAATCAAAAAAGACTTGTTGTGAAAAATATTACTTCTCAAGGAATTGGAGCGGCAATTCCAATTCATGATCATTTGTTTTTTAAATTTATTTCTTCTTCTCACTCGCAATAACAAAAAAAACGTCAGCTTATAAGCTGACGTTTTTTTTATAATGTAATGTTTGCTGTTTTTGATAAGAAATCTTCTGTCGGATAGTAGCTGTTTTTTACAAGAACATTTGGTCCAAGACATTTTACTGCAGGACAGTGACAGCTTAATGATTTTGCTGTTTTTGAAGCGCTCCATTTTTCATACGCTTCTTGTAATGTGTTTGTTTGTATGTTTCCTAGAAGTGGAACATCACCAAAATCAGTAACGATAATATTACCATCAAAAATATTTACATTTAAGCGTGAACGACCATCTGGATCGTTACGAACAGTTACATTTTTGCTCTCTTGCAATTTTTTAAATGTAGCTATGTCTTTTTCGTCATCGCTACAAGCATAGAAAGGTAAAGTTCCAAATAGCATCCATACATTTTCATCGCGAATTTCTAGTAAATGTTCAATCGCATCACGAATTTCAGCTTTTGTTAAAATCTCTAGATTACTCGCGAAGTCACTTGGATACATTGGATGAACTTCATGACGTTTACAGCCCATCTCTTCGACGATTTGGCGGTGAATATGTTCAATATGTGGTAGAGTTCTTTTGTTTAGCATTGTTTCGGCCGATACAAGTACACCTGCATCTGATAGAGCCTTACTATTTGTAATCATTCTTTCGAATAATTTTGCACGTTGTTCGTAAGTAGGCTTACGCTCCATCATTGCAAATCCGCCTTCAACGAAGTCATCAATTGTTCCCCAGTTATGAGAGATATGCAATACGTCTAAATAAGGAATAATCTGTTCGTAACGTGCTAAATCTATAGTTAAGTTAGAGTTGATTTGAGTGCGAACGCCTCGTTCATGGGCATATTTTAAGAGTGGTGTTACATAGTTGTCGACGGATTTTTTTGAAAGCATAGGTTCGCCGCCAGTAATACTTAAAGAACGTAAATGAGGAATCTCATCTAATCGTTTTAATAAAAGATCCATCGGAAGCGGATTTGGGTCTTTCGGCTGTAACGTGTAACCAACAGCGCAATGCTCACAGCGCATGTTGCATAACGTCGTCGTTGTAAATTCAACATTTGTTAATAGTAGTTTGCCGTACTCTTCAAGGTCCATATACGCTTCCCATGGATCGTAAGAAGGAGTAATCGGCTTCATTTTTTGTGATATCGTCATATGAAATACTCCTTTGACTATTGAAATAACAATTTGTCCATTCTCTATAATAGAAGAATATGTGCTTTTTATAAAGTGAAACTTTTTAGCATGGAAAGAGAGAGGGCTTACATTATAGTGGATGACTGTGACAAAATTGATGAAATTTCATGCCCATAGCAATCGTTTTTGCGGTATAATAAAAGCAACTCGAATTAAAAGGAGAGTGCCTTCATGGGAAAAGCAATTCAAGATAAAGATACACAATTAGTATATTTAAAAGAACGTTTAAATATGTTCATTGAAGTAATTGATACAATTGAACCTGAAGAAGTAGAATTAGAAGATGTAGATCGTCTTCTTGCAATGTTAGATGAATTAGAATTAAAATGTGAGCAATTTAAAAAAGACGAATAATATATTAAAAAGGCTACCAATTCCAATTTGGTAGCCTTTTTCTGTTCGGGTAATAGAAGGACGATAGAAAAAGAGGTATAATCAAGTTGTGAAAAATTTCATTTATGCTCTAATAGCGTGAAACAAATAAATAGCTAAAGAGCATAACAATTGAATTTTCAGCTCATAACGTTTTGGTAGCGTTCACAATTGAGGGGGAAGTAACAATGGAAAAGCTTCAAGAAAGCATGTATCAACTAATTGTTGAAACGTCAACGAACTTACCGAAAGATGTTCGTCGTGCGATTCAACAAGCGAAAGAGCGAGAAAATGCAGGGACTCGTTCTGCGATGGCACTTGGCACAATTACAAATAATATTAAAATGGCTGATGATAACATCTCGCCGATTTGCCAAGATACAGGGATGCCAACGTTTAAAATTTATACACCAGTTGGTGTGAATCAATTAAAGTTGAAGGAAGCTATCTATAATGCGCTTGAGCGGGCGACAAAAGATGGTAAACTTCGTCCCAATTCTGTTGATTCTCTTTTTGGAGATAATAGTGGAAATAATTTAGGACCAGGTACACCGGTGATTAAGTTTGAACAATGGGAAAAAGATTATATTGATGCACGTTTAATCCTAAAAGGTGGTGGCTGTGAGAATAAAAATATTCAATATAGCTTACCATGTGAACTAGAAGGACTTGGACGAGCTGGCCGTGATTTAGAAGGGATTCGTAAATGCCTTCTTCATGCAGTATATCAAGCACAAGGGCAAGGATGTAGCGCTGGTGTAATTGGTGTTGGTATCGGGGGAGACCGCACATCAGGTTATGAATTAGCAAAAAATCAATTATTCCGTACATTAGATGATGTCAATCCAGTACCAGAGTTACAACATCTTGAAGAGTACGTATTAGAAAATGCGAATAAGCTGGGCATTGGTACGATGGGATTTGGCGGAGAAACAACTTTACTTGGTTGTAAAATTGGCGTCTATAATCGTTTGCCAGCTAGTTTCTATGTATCTGTTGCGTATAATTGCTGGGCATATCGTCGCCTTGGTGTGAAAATCCATCCTGAAACAGGAGACATTATGGATTGGCTATATCAAGAAGGGGAAGATACACTTCAGCATGAAGTACAAGAAAAAACAGAGCAACGTGAGATTGTATTACAAGCACCAATTACAGAAGAGCAAATTCGTGAACTTCGCGTTGGTGATGTTGTAACAATTAATGGCATGATGTATACAGGTCGTGACGCAATCCATAAGCATTTAATGGATAATGATTGTCCAGTAGATTTAAATGGACAAATTATTTACCACTGTGGTCCAGTTGTTGTGAAAGATGAAAATGACAATTGGCAAATTAAAGCGGCAGGTCCAACGACAAGTATTCGTGAAGAACCGTACCAAGGCGATATTATGAAGAAATTCGGTATTCGCGCTGTCATTGGAAAAGGCGGTATGGGTGCGAAAACATTAGCGGCTTTAGAAGAACACGGCGGTGTATATTTAAACGCAATCGGTGGTGCAGCGCAATATTATGCTGAATGTATTAAAGAAGTGAAAGATGTTGATTTCTTACAATTTGGTATTCCAGAAGCAATGTGGCATTTACGTATCGACGGGTTTAAAGCAGTTGTAACGATGGACTCTCATGGTAATAGCTTACATGCAGATGTTGATAAAACATCACTTGAAAAATTAGCTAGCTTTAAAGAGCCAGTATTTAAGTAAATAAAAAATGCATCTCGAATGATTCGAGATGCATTTTTTTGGTATATATAGAAAAACATGTTCAGCATGAAAGAATGCGTAGCAACAGAAACTACAAGTACGATTATATATGGAAAGGAGACTATTTATGAAATATAAATGGTTATATATCGGTCTCATTTTTTCAATTATGATGGCACTTGTTCCAGTTTCAGCACTGGCTTATACAAATACTCCACATAACTGGGGAATCCCGCGTCCTAAAAATGAAACAGTACCAGATGCAGGAAAGTTATATACAGATTTATTACAAAAAAATGGCGGGTTTTATTTAGGAGATACGAAGAAAAAAGATATTTATTTAACATTTGATAATGGATATGAGAATGGATACACAGGGAAAATATTAGATGTATTAAAAGAGAAAAAAGTACCAGCAACTTTCTTTGTAACGGGGCATTACATTAAAACGCAAAAAGATTTATTGTTAAGAATGAAGGATGAAGGACATATTATTGGAAACCATTCTTGGAGTCATCCTGATTTTACAGCGGTAAATGATGAGAAACTTCGTGAAGAATTAACGAGTGTAACGGAAGAAATTAAAAAAGTAACTGGGCAAAAAGAAGTGAAATATGTACGTCCTCCGCGCGGTGTATTTAGTGAAAGAACGTTAGCTCTTACGAAAGAAATGGGCTATTATAATGTATTTTGGTCACTTGCATTTTTGGATTGGAAAGTGGATCAGCAAAGAGGATGGCAATATGCGCATAATAATGTAATGACGATGATTCATCCAGGATCTATTTTATTACTTCATGCAATATCAAAAGATAATGCAGAAGCACTTGCGAAAATCATTGATGATTTGCGCGAGAAAGGGTATCATTTTAAAAGTCTAGATGACTTAGTAAAAGGCAATCAACCGTAAGCATGTATGCTTACGGTTTTCTCATGCTATAATGATGTGTAAAAAGGATGGGGAAACGTATGTGGAGCGAACATGTTACGTTAGAGTATCCGTATCATTTTGAAGAAGTATTAAAACGTTTATCTTTTGATCCTCTTAACGTCATTCAATTAGATGAGAAAGTTATTTATATCCCGCTTTGTATAGACGAGGAACAGGTTGTTGTTCGCTTACAAGGGATTGGTACTGTTCAAAATCCACAGTTTTGGATTTCTAGTCAGACAGGAGATCCAGAGAAAGTCATGAAACGAATGAGGGCCATTTTTCATTGGAATGAACCGTTTCAAGATATACAAAATCATTTTTTAAACACATCATTACGTCCACTATTTGAAACATATGCTTATACTCCAATTATTTTAGAATTTGATTATTTTGCTTGTCTGCTTCGCTGTATCATTCACCAACAAATAAATTTGAAATTTGCTACTGTGTTAACAGAACAATTTGTGAAACGGTATGGAACAGAGAAGAACGGTGTATTCTTTTTCCCCACTCCGGAAATAGTAGCAAATATTTCAATAGAAGAATTGAGAGAGCAGAAGTTTAGTCAGCGAAAGGCTGAATATATAGTAGGATTAGGTCGAAGTATTGTCAGTGGTACATTAAATTTAGCGAGTATAGAAAATGGGACGGAAGAAGACATTTCAGCACAATTGTTGCCAATTAGGGGAATTGGTGCATGGACAGTGCAAAACTTTTTAATGTTTGGGCTTGGACGGAAAAATATGTTCCCGAAAGCGGACATTGGGATTCAGCGTGCAGTGCAAGGTATATTTCAATTAGATGATAAACCTGATGATGCATTTTTAGAAAAAGTGAAACAAGAGTGTGAACCATACTGCAGTTATGCAGCGTTATATTTATGGAAAAGTATAGAGTAGAGGTGTAATAATGATACAAAAGCAACATGAGAGTAAGTTGGAAGTTGGTCAAACGTTTCCTGTGACAATTAAACGTCTTGGGATTAACGGAGAAGGCGTTGGTTATTTTAAGAGACAAGTTGTTTTTATTCCAGGGGCATTACCAGGAGAAGAAGTTGTTGCAGAAACAACGAAAATTCAGCGTGGCTTCGCTGAAGCGAAAGTGAAAAAAGTTCGTAAAGCTTCACCGCATCGTGTGAAAGCACCGTGTCCAGTATATGAGGAGTGTGGTGGTTGTCAGCTGCAACATTTAGATTATAAAGAACAATTGAATCAAAAGCGTGATATCGTTGTACAAGCATTTGAGAAGTACATGAAAAATAGTATGGAAGAGAAAATTCGCCCAACGCTTGGCATGGAAAATCCATGGCATTATCGTAATAAGAGTCAATTACAAGTGGGGCGTAAAGACGAAAAGGTTATTACAGGGCTATATAAACAAAACTCACATCAGTTAATTGATATCGCTCACTGTATGATTCAACATAAAGCAACGAATGAAGCGACAAAAGTTGTAAGACGTATTTTAGAAAAATTAAATGTTTCTATTTACAATGAGAAAAAACAAAAAGGTTTAGTACGCACAATTGTAACACGTACTGCAGTTCAAACAGGGGAAGTACAAGTTACACTTATTACAACAAAAGAAGAATTACCAAATAAAGAACAATTTATTGCAGAAGTACAAAAACAGATGCCAGCGGTTAAATCAATTATGCAAAATGTAAACTGGCGTAAAACATCTGTTATTTTTGGCGACAAAACATTTAAATTAGCTGGAAAAGAAGTCATTCAAGAAACACTTGGCGATTTATCATTTGAATTATCAGCACGTGCATTCTTCCAGTTGAATCCAGAGCAAACAGTTGTTTTGTATAATGAAGCGAAAAAAGCAGCTGCGTTAACAGGAAACGAGAAGATTGTGGATGCGTACTGTGGTGTTGGTACAATCGGTCTTTGGCTTGCAAATGATGCAGCGGAAGTACGTGGTATGGATGTAATTCCAGAAGCAATTGCAGATGCAAGAAAAAATGCAAAGCGTCACGGATTTACAAATACGAAATATGAAGCAGGTAAAGCTGAACAATGGTTACCGAAATGGGTAAAAGAAGGATGGCGTCCAGATGTAATTGTTGTCGACCCACCACGTACAGGTTGCGATGATAAATTACTGGAAACAATTTTAAAAGTGAAGCCGAAACAAGTTGTGTACGTGTCTTGTAATCCTTCTTCATTAGCACGTGATGTACAAGCATTAATGAAGAGCTATGAAGTGGAGTATGTGCAACCAGTTGATATGTTCCCGCATACTGCGCATGTTGAGAATGTAGTGAAGCTTGTTAGAAAGTAAAGTTTATTAATATTCCCTCATGGTATGAGGGAATATTTTCTATGAAGGAGAATATTATGCATAATTATAAATTAACGATTCAGTACGACGGCGCACGTTTTAAAGGATGGCAACGTCTCGGTAATAACGATAATACAATTCAAGGAAAAATCGAAAGTGTCATATCTGAAATGGTCGGAAAAGAAATTGAAATTATCGGTTGTAGTAGAACAGACGCTGGTGTACATGCTTTGAATCAAGTTGCTAACTTTCAAAGTGATGAGAAGTTAGTGGAACATAAAGTGAAAAAATATTTAAATCAATATTTACCTAACGATATTAGCATTACGAATGTGGAAGAAGTACATGATCGTTTCCATGCTCGTTACAATTCTAAAGCAAAAACATATCTGTATAAAATTTGGAATGAAGAGCATACAAATCCATTTATGCGTAAATACAGCATGCATGTGAATAAAAAATTAAATGTGAAAAGCATGAAAGCAGCTGCAAAACATTTAGTTGGTTCACATGACTTTACTGCTTTTTCAAATGCGAAATCAAAGAAAAAATCCATGGTTCGAGAAGTATATACACTTGATGTGATGGAAGAGGCAGGGTTTGTACAAATTAGAGTAAGTGGTAACGGCTTCCTTCATAATATGGTAAGAAAAATTGTCGGGGCATTAATTGAAGTTGGATTAGGACAATTAGATGTTGAAGCAATTCCAAACATTTTAGAGGAAAAGCAGCGCAATCAAATTAATTGTCTTGCTGAGGCAAGTGGGTTGTATTTAGAGAATGTTGAGTTTTAATGGCAAATAAAAAAATCGGGCTAAGTAGCTCGATTTTTTTAGTATTAAGAAGATTTTTCGTTTTTTATACGTATCTTCAAATTCCAAAAAGCAGCAAGCATAATAGCTGCAAAGGAGCCAAAAATTGTTCCTAATAGCTTTGCATAAGGAGAGCTGCTTACATCGGCATTAATGAATAACATCATACAGAGCATGGCAGGGAAAAAGTATAAGTATTGTAATAACTTTAATTTTTTATCATTACTCATATATATAGCCCCTTTCTAGCATGTTATATGTTTATTATAACATATTTTACCAATTTATTTTTACACTTGGAGACATGTTTATTTCATATGTGTAAATGCAGTTTTTTAATTCGATATTGTAAGTTTTGCCTACTTAATCCTAAAAATTTTGCAGCTTGTGAGATGTTGCCATGATTCTCTTTAAGAATTTGGTTAATGTAGTTCTTTTCCATTTTTTCTATTGTGTGTTTTAAAGTTTTAGGTGCATCAGTATTGTGAGTAGTTAGTGCATGTTGCATATTGAATTCTGTTTTTATTCGTTCGCGAAAGCGAGTAGGAAGATGAAACGCTGTAATGATGGTTTCATCTTCTATCAAGTTCATGGAACCTTCAATTATATGTTCCAACTCCCGTACGTTTCCAGGCCAATCGTATGCATAGAAAAATTCTCTTACATT
This sequence comes from Bacillus sp. EB V-12, assembly GCF_056158125.1. Taxonomy (NCBI): domain Bacteria; kingdom Bacillati; phylum Bacillota; class Bacilli; order Caryophanales; family Bacillaceae; genus Bacillus; species Bacillus sp. EB V-12. The sequence goes on from NZ_JBUXJL010000008.1 coordinate 163,525, forward strand.
TACATCTACATCGGTTACGTTGAGCCCGAATTGAGTATTATATTTTTCAATAAAGTGCTGAACAAGAGCTGGAATATCTTCTTTTCTTTCACGTAAAGGCGGAAGACATAAAGTAACGACGCTTAATCGGTAATATAAGTCTTCTCTTAATCGATTATGTGCGATGGCTTCAAAGGGATCTTCATTGATAGTTGCTATAATGCGAACATCAATTTCTTTTTCGTGTGTACCTCCGATTCTTCGTATTGTTTTTTCTTGTATAGCCCGCAGCAACTTAGCTTGAAGTATTGGGCTTAATGAATTGATTTCATCTAATAACAAAGTTCCTCCGTTTGCTTCTTCGAATAAGCCTGATTTATCTATTGCTCCTGTAAAGGCACCTCGATTTGTGCCAAATAGTAGGCTTTCCATTAAGGTATCAGGTATAGCGGCACAGTTTTGTGAAATAAAGGGTTTTGTTGAACGCTGACTTTCATTATGGATGCTTTGTGCAAATAGTTCTTTACCAGTGCCTGTTTCTCCTACTAGAAGTATGGAGGAAGATGTACGAATTACTCTTTTTCCTTCTGTAATGATTGATTGAATGGCTTCAGAATCACCAATTATGTGATCAAAGGTAAATTTAGTGCTTTGTTTTCGAGAAGGACCTATTTTTATCGTTTGCTTTAAGTTACTAATTTCTCTTGATATTTCAATAGCGCCTTTAATTTTTCCATTTTCTATTATAGGGAAAGTATCGTTAATCGTTGTAATTTCTTGTCCTTTATTGTTAAAATACGTTTGTTTTATATTTTTCTTTGTTTTTCCAAATTTTAATGCCTCTATAAGAGTACTATTTTTATTTTCCTCAAATGCGAATACTTCTAAAGGACTTTTATATAGCACATCTGAGCGCTCCATTGATTCAATTTCCATCATTTTGCGGTTATAGATAATCGTCTTACTTTCCTCATTAATAATATGAATTCCGATGTCGAGTTCATTGAGTAAAGTTTCATATAGCATATTCATTTCAATGATCTGTTTTAAATTAATTTCTTCTGTACGCATAGATTATCTTCTCCTCATTCCACCCTATGAAGACTGACTTTTTATAATTTTATTAAAATTCTTATAAAATCGCAAAAATTTTTTGCTATTTTCCTTTTAAAATCTCTGAAATGATAGAAAAATTTTGCGGTTATGAAGTTTTTTTTTTGAGAAACCTTCATTTTAAATAGGAATTGGAGATTGGTACGCATTTTGCATAAATAATAATTGATATATCTAAAGGAGGGATATGCAACGTTTCAGTACCAACTAATAAGAAGGAGGAGTGTATAAAGTGAAGACGGTTATAGAATGCGTGTATAGTCCTTGTTACGGGAAAGTAGAGAAGTTATTTGTTACGGAAAGTTCTTACGTATATGAGTGGGAGAAATTAGCATTAATTGAAACAATAGATAAACAGAAAGTAGAAATTAAGATAGGGATCAGTGGTTATATTGAATCATTAGAAGTAGTAGAAGGACAAGCTATTGCTGATCAAAAGTTATTAATAACAGTAAGGGATGACCTTTTAGTAACAGGCAGTGATTAATGTAAGTGACGTGTATTTTTGCTCTTTTAAATCATTATTTTTACGGTGAATAATTTTAAAAACGCTTACATTAAATGGGTTTACAAAGTGAAAAGGGGGGATTTATATGATGAATCAAAATCAAGGATTAAAAAGAGAATTGAAAAGCAGGCACATATTTATGATTGCACTTGGAGGCGTTATTGGTACCGGTCTTTTTTTAGGATCTGGGTATACAATTCATGAAGCTGGGCCTGGAGGAGCGATTGTAGCATATCTTGTTGGAGGATTTGTTATGTATTTAACGATGCTCTGTCTTGGAGAGTTAGCTGTTGCAATGCCTGACGCAGGATCTTATCAAACGTATGCTACGAAGCATATTTCCCCTGCAGCGGGTTATGTAGTTGGATGGATGTCATGGTTAAACTGGTCAGCTACGATAGGGATTGAACTAATTGCAGTTAGTATTTTAATGAAGCGATGGTTTCCAGATGTACCTTCATGGATTTGGTGCGTAGTGTTTGCGTTACTCCTCTTTGCTATTAATGCGTTATCTTCAAGAAGTTTTGCGGAAGTTGAATTTTGGTTTGCAAGTATTAAAGTAATTACGATCATTGCATTTATTATTTTGGGCGGGGCAGCAATGTTTGGTTTTCTAGATATGAAAGGAAATGAGCCAGCACCGATGTTCTCTAGTTTTACTGATTATGGTGGATTGTTCCCAAATGGATTATCAGCTATTTTAATTACGATGATTGCAGTTAATTTTTCTTTCCAAGGAACGGAACTAGTCGGTATTGCAGCAGGTGAGAGTGAAAATCCAGAGAAAACAATCCCGAAGGCAATTAACAATACAGTTTGGCGTATACTTGTTTTCTTTGTACTATCTATTTTTATTCTTGCTGGACTATTCCCTTGGCAACAAGCAGGAGTAATAGAAAGTCCATTTGTAGTTGTATTTGATAAAATTGGTATTCCTTATGCAGCAGATATTATAAATTTTGTTATCATTACAGCGGTTCTATCCGTTGCGAATTCAGGATTATATGCAACTTCTCGTATGCTATGGTCTATGTCTAATCAAGGAATGATTAGTCCGATTTTTGGTAAGTTATCTAAAAACGGTGTTCCTATTTATGCATTGATTGTAAGTACAATTGTAGGTTGCCTTTCATTACTATCAGGTATTTATGCGGAAGATACAGTTTATTTATGGCTACTTTCTATTGCTGGGTTCGGGGCGATATTAGTTTGGGCATCTATTGCTCTATCTAACTTATTAGCTAGGAGGTCATACATAAAGCAGGGCGGGGATGTGAAAGAATTGAAATTTAAAACACCTCTGTATCCATTCGTACCACTGCTTGCACTAGTATTAAATGTAACAGTAATTATTGGTATGGCCTTTATTCCAGAGCAAAGAATGGCATTGTATTGCGGAATTCCATTTATGATTGTTTGTTTACTGTTTTACCGTGCGACAAGAAATAAGGCACGTAAAGTAGAACATATTGAAAAGACAAATACGACGGAAGTAGAGAGCTTCTAATATGAATTAATTTGGAGACTGTAAGATTTGTAAACAGTCTCTTTTTTTGTGAAAATAAAGTTGGAAACATACTACGTATGTAAAGGGGAATTAGCGATGAATAAAAAAGTTTCACAGCTATTAGAGCAGATTGATTTACGAAAAGATGAGTTACTAGAGCTTACAAAGAATTTAATTCGTTTTGAAACACCAGCACCGCCGGCGAGAAATACAAATGAGGCACAACAATTTGTTGCAGAGTTTCTAAGAGAACAAAATTTTAGTGTTGATAAATGGGATGTATATCCTAATGATCCGAACGTTGTTGGTGTGAAAAAAGGGGCAAAAAGTGACTCATATAAAAGTCTTATTATTAATGGACATATGGATGTAGCTGAAGTATCGGCAGATGAGGCGTGGGAAACAAATCCGTTTGAGCCATTTATAAAAGATGGTTGGTTAGTTGGACGTGGTGCAGCTGATATGAAAGGGGGACTAGCTGGAGCGCTATTTGCTATTCAGCTATTACAAGAAGCTGGTATTGAATTACCTGGAGATTTAATCTTTCAATCCGTAATTGGAGAAGAAGTTGGAGAAGCTGGTACACTTCAATGCTGCAAAAGAGGTTATGATGCTGATTTTGCAGTCGTAGTGGATACGAGTAATTTACATATGCAAGGACAGGGCGGCGTAATTACTGGCTGGATTACTGTGAAAAGCCCTCAAACGTTTCATGATGCAACGCGTAGGCAAATGATTCATGCTGGAGGACGTTTATTTGGAGCGAGTGCAATTGAAAAAATGATGAAAATTGTGCAAAGTTTACAAGAATTAGAGCGTCATTGGGCAGTTATGAAAACATATGAAGGCTATCCGTCTGGAACAACAACAATTAATCCAGCTGTTATTGAGGGTGGAAGACATGCAGCTTTTATTGCGGATGAGTGCCGGTTATGGATAACAGTGCACTTTTATCCGAATGAAACACATGAACAAATAATAAAAGAAATTGAAGAGTATATCGGTAAAGTAGCAGCTGCCGATCCATGGCTAAGTGAAAATCCACCACAATTTAAGTGGGGCGGAGAATCAATGATTGTGGATCGTGGCGAAATTTTCCCTTCTTTAGAAATAGATAGTGAACATACAGCTGTAAAAACGCTTAGCTCAGTACATGAATCAATTCTTTCTAAAAACGCAATTTTAGATATGTCTGCAACGGTAACGGATGGTGGTTGGTTTAGTGAATTTCATATTCCGGCTGTTATTTACGGACCAGGCACATTAGAGGAAGCTCATTCAATAAATGAGAAAGTAGAAGTAGAGCAGTTAATTGAATTTACAAAAGTAATAACAGCATTTATATATGAATGGTGTCATATGAAAAAATAGATTAGTATGTTGAAATCGTACAGGTATGTATACTTGTACGATTTTTTAGTGAACTATTTCAGAGTTAAATAGAAACAACTGAAATAGTTCTTTATTTTTCTATGTCTTTCGCTTTAGTTCCATTAATTTCTCTTTTGCTAATTCAACAGCAATCGCATCATCTAAATAGCCAATTGGAAAGAGATAGTCGGGAATAATATCTGTCGATAAAATGAAATACAGTAATGCGCCACCAAGAACTGCACGCTCTTCTTTTGGAATCGTTTCATTGCAAAATTGTTGATACATATCTGTTAATTGTTCAATGAAAGGGCCAGCACTATCAATTTGTTCTAACTTGCTCGCGAAACTTTCATGAATGCGCTTTTCACCTTCTGTTGTTTGAGCATATCGTTCATAGTTTTCAAGTTCTTGTTTTACGCGGGTTGTTGTGTAGTCGAAATCGAATAAGTTAGAGGATTGCAGAGTTTGCTGAATTGTATCAAGAGATGTGTACATATCCGTCTTTTCTTTATTAATGTGAGGAGAATCAGGATACATTTCATCAAATAACAATTGGGGTGGAACTTGCAGACATTCTGCGAATTTTTGTAGGTGTTTTTGTTTTGGCGGTTGTTTACCATTCATAATTCTTGAGATTGTTGCGGGATCAATATTTGTAAGCATTCCGAGTTGGCGCATAGATAAGGCACGTTCTTTTAAAAGTTTTTTTATTAATCTACTAAGCCGCTCATTTGGATTTTCTTTAGGCATAGCGAAGGCACTCCTTTTTATTGTTGAAAAAATGTTGAGCATTTATTACATGTATATGAAACAGACAGGCACAGTTGCTCAACATTTTCATAAGATGCATGGAAAAGTGAGGAAAAGGGGTGGCTATTTATGAGTACGGCAGGTCTATTTTCAATTTTTTTAATCGGGATTGCTTCTAATTTAGATAATGCAGGTGTTGGGATTGCATATGGCATTCGTAAAATTAGAATTTCGTGGTTCAACAATTTTATCATCGCATTTTTTGGGTTTTTATTTACTTTATTAGCTGGATTTTTTGGGAACTGGATCGCGTTATTTATTTCAGAGTTTACAGCAAACCTGATTGGAGCAATCGTTTTAGGGATAATCGGGGTGTTTATTTTGTGCCAGCCTTTCTTGGGGCAAAGAAATACCGTAGGCTCTAAAGATGGTAATGTACTTATGGGAATTTTACGTGATCCAGAAAAAGCAGATTTTGATGGTTCTAAAACAATTAGTTTTTCAGAAGCAATTGTATTAGGGATTGCGTTGTCTATTAATAATATTGCAGGTGGATTTGATGCTGGGATAACAAATTTGAACCTTTGGCTTACAGCAACTATTTCAGGGGTGTTTAGTTTTATTTGTATTAGTGGCTTTGCGTATGTAGGGAAACGATTTTTAGCAGAATACTTAGGAAAGTGGGCGACAGTTATCGCAGGAGTGTTATTAATTCTTATTGGGATTGATCAGTTGTTGTAAGGAGAGTAGAAAACAAGGTTCGAGTATTTCCTTGGAAATACAGCAAAGGATTGCATATATCGACGTACTTTTCTCCATACTAATACGGATTTCTTTTAAGAAAGGGGGATTTGTATGGGACGCGGGAAAGCATTTGATCATAAGAAAAAAGGGCATGATCATCAACCACCTAAAGGTGCGTTCATTCATAAAGATGTAAATGAACATACTTTGGAAGAGGAAGAGCTACCAGTAAATATTGAGGCGTATAAAAATAGTTTAAAAAAACATTAAAAGCACCTACATAGGTGCTTTTTTACCGTATATCTTCAATTAATTGTTCCGATTCTTCATGCATACTGTACTCACTTAATACTTGAATGCAAAGCCATTTTAATTCCTCAATCGTATGCTCAAGTTCTTCAGGAAGCACGTGATAAATGTCTTCAAGTCCCATCCCGAAATGAATAAGTTCAAGTACTTGATCATCGATGTTCCGATCCATTAATAATTCAAGTACTTCTAAATTGAATATGTATCGGTGAGCTTCGTCGAGTGAAACAACTTTTAACTTCAAGCTTTCTACAATACTCAATATAAAAAGAAGGATTGTTTTTTCAAGAACAGGTTGTTTTCCCATTTGAAATATTAGTTTCATCTTTCACACCTCCACATATAGCGCTAGGTTGTACTATATTATTCAGGAGGGGGGAACAAATATGCATGATATAGAGAAACTTTCAGCACTGTTTTTATAAGAAGATTGATAACTGACAAAATTGAGGTTTTGGCGAAATAAAAAATCCTGCTAGTATAGCAGGATAACTCGCGATTAAAAAATGCTCCAACCTTCTTGAGCAGAAAGAAGTTCAAGAATTTTAAAACCAGCAATACTATTTCCGTTTGCATCTAAAGCTGGTCCGAAAATACCGATTCCCATGTCTCCTTTTACGCAGCCAAAAATACCACCGGCTACACCGCTTTTTGCAGGAATACCAACACGAATTGCAAATTCACCAGATTCGTTATACATACCACATGTGACCATAAATGTTTTGCAAATTTTTGTAATATGTTTAGGGATGATTTGTTTCTTTTTATATGGATCATATCCATCCATTGCAAAAATTAAGCCGATACGTGCTAAATCGATGCAGTTTACTTCAACTGCGCATTGACGAGTATATAAATCCATAAGTTCTTCAATATCACAATCGATAATTCCGTTTTGTTTCATATAATAACAAAGTGAACGGTTTAGATAAGCTGTCTCTAGTTCTGAATCGGCAACTTTAGAGGAATAATTAATAGTAGGATTATCTGTTATTTCACGTACAAAGTGAAGAATACGTTCCATTTTTTCCTCGTTATCTTTTCCTGCTAACATGCTTGTAATAGCTAATGCTCCTGCATTTATCATTGGATTAAGGGGTTTGGACGGACTTGTCGTTTCTAACTTAATAATAGAATTAAATGGGTCACCCGTTGGTTCCATTCCAACTTTAGAAAATACATATTCTTCACCACGGTCTAAAAGGGCAAGGGCAAGTGTAATTACTTTGGAAATACTTTGAAGAGTAAATAGTGTTTGTGAGTTGCCTGCATGGATATATTCTGTTTCTTTATGGAAAATGGCAATCCCTAAATCGTCTGGATTTGCATTTCCTAGTTCGGGGATATAAGTAGCAAGTTTGCCTTTTTTCGTATATGGTTTTACTTGTTCTAACAACTGTTGTAAGTTGTTTGTTTCAATGCACTGCATAGTACCAACGCTCCTATTTTGAATTAACTAAGTTTACTTTTCCCGATATGCTCGGAAATAAATAATAACATGAAAAAGTGGAATGATAAAACGAAAGTTCAATGTGATATAATAGGTCTTTCGTTTCGAGTATTCTGTATTTTAAAAAGGAGAATTTTCCTTTTATATAACAGTTTGGAAATAGGAGATTTATCCATAAAAAGTTCAGAAATAAAAACTACACATCTATACAACTATATGTTATTATGGTTATGTAATAGAAAGCGTTTTCTAAAGCGTACTTATAATGATAACGATTTCATAAATTTAATTAGGGGGAATTAAAATGTTGCAGTTTTTACAACGTATTGGTAAAGCGTTAATGCTTCCGATCGCAGTACTACCAGCAGCAGGATTATTGCTTCGTTTAGGGCAACCAGATGTATTTGATATTCCTGTTATGGCACAGGCCGGCGCAGCAGTTTTTGATAACTTAGCACTTATTTTTGCAATTGGTATTGCAATCGGTCTTTCAGTGGATGGTAGTGGTGCAGCAGGTCTTGCAGGTGCAATTGGTTATCTTGTTATGAAAAATAGTATTGATGCACTTAGCAAAGGGTATTCAACTGCTGAATTACAAGGTAAATTAGGTAAAGTCCAAGATTTAATAGGTAATAGCGCAAATGTAGATCCATCTAAGCTTGCAGATACAATGACACAAGTATCTAAGGCTGCTGAATTATCGACTAAAGTAGATATGAAAGTTTTAGGTGGTATTATTGTTGGTGTTATAGCAGGACTTCTTTATAATAAATTCCATAAGATTAAACTTCCAGAATGGTTAGGTTTCTTTGCTGGAAAACGTTTCGTTCCAATTGTTACATCAGTTGTGATGCTGATATTAGGAATTCTATTTGCACAAATTTGGCCAACAATTCAAAATGGTATTGATGCATTAGCTCATGGAATTGTTAATTTAGGTGCAATTGGTTCAGGATTATTTGGTTTATTAAACCGTTTATTAATCCCAATTGGTTTACACCACGTAATGAACACATACTTCTGGTTTGTATTTGGGGACTTTACAAATGCAGCAGGTAATGTTGTTAATGGTGATATTGCTCGTTTCCTTGCAGGTGACAAAACAGCAGGTATGTTTATGACTGGTTTCTTCCCAGTTATGATGTTCGGTTTACCAGCAGCATGTTTCGCAATGATTGCAGCTGCTAAACCAGAAAAGCGTAAAGCAGTTACTGGTATGTTAGCTGGTCTAGCATTAACTTCATTCTTAACTGGTATTACAGAGCCTATTGAATTCTCATTCATGTTCTTATCACCAGTATTATATGGTATTCATGCTGTACTAACAGGTCTTTCTTTATTCATTACAACATCACTTGGCATTCATGATGGTTTCTCATTTAGTGCCGGTGCAATCGATTATGCTTTAAACTTCGGTATTGCAACAAAACCAGTCTTACTAGCAGGTATCGGTTTAATTTACGCAGCAATTTATTTCATAGTATTCTACTTCTTAATTAAGAAGTTCGATTTAAAAACTCCTGGTCGTGAAGATGACGATGAGTTAGTTGAAGATGGTGATGCACCAGTTGCAGGTTCAATTGGTGAAACTTACGTAGCAGCTTTAGGCGGAAAAGAAAACTTAACAGTTATTGATAACTGTGCAACACGTCTACGCTTACAAGTAAAAGATGCTGGTCAAGTAAATGAAGCAGCATTAAAACGTGCTGGTGCAAAAGGTGTTATGAAATTAAGTAATACAAGTGTACAAGTTATCGTAGGTACAAATGTTGAATCTGTTGCCGATGATATGAAAAAACACGTATAAATAATGAGATAAGAGGATGTCCAAAAAGATTGATAACATCAATTTTTTAGAGGATATCCTCTTTTTTTTTGTTAATAATTTAACGGGAATCTTACTTTTGTAAATTTTCTTTTTCTTTTTTGTACATATAGGTTGGTAATATGTGCAGTGCGTGATAAAGTAGGGATGATATAGAATGGATTATCCATAATCTACTAAAACGAATCTTTAGTAGAGGAATTAAATTATTGGTGAGTAAGGGGAAAAAAGCAATTATGGATCAGGAAAAAAATAATGCGAATGGGAAAGCACATCGGCCGATTGTATACATAAAAAGAACAATCATTCTCGTCTTACTATTATCACTTGTATATTTCATGTATACAAAAATTGTTGCGCATAATAAGAAAGAAGAAACTTTAAAAGCGGCAGCAGAAATGAAGAAACAAGAAGAGTTAAAAAGGAAAGAAGAAAAAAAGAAACAAGAAGTACAGAAGCAAAAACAAAAAGAGCAGGAAGAACAAATGAAGCAAGCGCAAGCAGCGGAGAAACCTGCTGAAGGGCCACCTCAAGAAATTAATGAAAACGCTCAATTGGACCAGTATTTACAAAACGCAGGATTTAGCGGGACAGCTGTTATTGTGAAGAACGGAAAAGTTCTTCTGAATAAAGGGTATGGTATGGCAAATAAAGAGCAGCAAGTACCGAATAATTCAGAGACGACTTTTTATATTGGTTCTATTTCAAAGGCGTTTGTAGCAACTGCTATTATGCAATTGAAAGATCAAAATAAATTACAAGTAGAAGATACTGTTGCGAAGTATATTCCAGATTTTCCACAAGGTAATAATATTCAGCTAAAACATCTATTAACACATACATCAGGGATTCCCGAATATGAGCAGGGAAAAGAAGATATTTCTCATGAAGAACTGATAAAGCGGATAGGAAATCAAAAGCGTATTGGTGGTCCAGGAGAGAAGTGGAAGTATTCTGATTCGAACTACTCTATACTTGCTTATATTGCAGAGAAGGTAAGTGGGCAGTCACTCGAAGAATATATTAAACAACATATTTTTGCCACTGCCGGTATGAAACATTCTGGCTTTGGCACAGCGTTAGAACAAACAAGATTCCCATCAACGGGTTATAAAATAGTAAATAATAATATGACAACACCTAATATTCCAAGCATGTCACAACTATATGGTTGTGGTGATATATACACAAGTGCGCATGATTTATATTTATTTAACGAAGCACTATTCTCTGGAAAATTAATTTCAAAAGAGAGTTACGATCAAATGTTTACGGGTGGAAAAAAGGATTACGGGTTTGGATGGTACGTAGACCCAGGAAGCTATTCGAATCATGGTGTAATGCCAGGTTGGAATTGCTTAAACGGATTTAGTAAAAATGGTAGTGTATATGTTGTTTTATTATCTAACATTCAAAATAATATTAAATCATTTGGTAAAGTGAATAATGACATTTATTCGATATTGCGGAATATTGAAGTGTAAAAAACTATCCTGTTGGATAGTTTTTTTTATGCTCTGAAACAAATATTTCTTTTAGAAAATGTATGTCTTACCTATCACAAAAATATCCATTTTGTATACATTAAGATGTATGGATGTAAAATTTTATAATCTAAAAATAATAGGAGGAGAAGTGTATGTGTCTGTTCAGAAAATATTGGCATAAATTATCAAGATTGTTTAATAGACAATTAGATTATTTTTTAGATAATAAGTTATTGCCTGCTGTGGAAAGACTTTTATTTTCACAAAACTTCGCGAGATTTATTCAAAGAAACTCTAAGCAAGCTACGGAAGAAGTTATTGAATCAAGTAGATTTCAATCTATTATTTGTAACATTTTAAAAGAATGCAATACATCACCTTTTAAAGAAATTGCAAAGCAGTATTTAGGTAAAAACGTAGAAATTACGGTGACAGTTGGACAATTAACAGGTGTTATTGTAGCAGTTGGTGATGACTTCTTAACATTGCAAGAAGGAATAGGAACTGAAGTTTTATTACCATTTACAAGTATTATATCAATTAAAGAAGCGTAAGAAAGGAGAGTTATATATGTTATTTACTGATGAATTACGTAACCATGTTGGAGAACTAGTGCAAGTTGTGACAGCCGTAGAAATCATTGTAGGCGTTCTTTTATCTGTGACGGATGGGGCAGTAATTGTTCGTACTTCTCCTTCTTATGGACCACCAGAAGATGTAGTTGTGCGTATTCCTATTATTGCTTATGTTCGCTTGGAAGGGTAAGAGTGATACAAGTATGAGAGTGTCAGTTGTTATTCCAGTGCATAATGAAGCAAGTACTTTATCAAAAGTTTTAGTAGAGGTAAGAAAGCTCGAACCATATGAAGTTATCATAGTAGATAATGGATCGACAGATGGGACGAAGGAAATAGCATTACAGCATAATTGCCGTGTGATTTATTATAGATATTCTCTTGGTAATGATGTGGGACGGGCAATTGGTGCTAGAGAAGCAAAAGGCGAGATTGTTTTGTTTTTAGATGGTGATATCGTCATGAAAAGTGAAGAATTATACAATTTTATTAAAGGAATACGACAAGGACATGAGATTGTTTTAAATAATTTAACATGGTCCGTTTACTTGAAGATGAGACCGCATTATACGACGGTTGGAAAATATATGTTAAATCGTTATTTGAACAAGAAAGAGTTTGTTGTAGGATCTTTAATTGCAATACCACATGCGATAAGTCGTAAAGTGATTGAAAAACTGGGGTGGTGGAATTTAGCAGATCCAGCATTATTTCAAGCGATGGCGATGTCTAGAGGAGTAGATATTTCTGATATGGCTTCAGTTGATGTCATCTACACAAATAAAGTTCGTCCTGTGCATACTGGTACATCACCTGGCTCTCCTTATCCGAAAGCGACTAGTCGTATTATGGGTGATCATTTGCGAGCTTTACAATACGTAATCGAAACATATGGTAAACGCGGTGGTTTTTCAGAGGACAATAGAGATAGAGAGTTTGTAGGAAAGTATAAACCAGTTTTATTACAAAAGAATAAAGCGAAATATAGTGCCATTATCCCAGTATCAGAAGAGAAAATGACCATAAAGTCTGTTATAAAAGAAGTGAAAGAAGCAGGTGTAGATGAAATTATAGTTGTCGCGAATGGAGCAGATGTTGAGACTGTTAAACAGGCAAAGCTAGAGAATGTTATTGTTGTTGAATTTACGAAGGCGCTTGGACATAATGTAGCACGAGCAATAGGTGCCATGCATGCTACGGCAGATATTTGTTTATTCGTTGATAGTGATCTTGTTATTCCAGCAAAAAAACTCACTCTATTTTTACATGCTGTTGAAGATGGAAATGACGTGGTGTTAAATGATTTACAATGCTTATTAGATATGTTTCATCCAGCAGATCCAATTAGTATGGGAAAATACTTTGTGAATTTGATAGCGAAACGACCAGATTTATGGAATAACTCACTAACTGCTGTACCACATGCCATTCATAAGAAGGTAATAGAGAAAATAGGATATGATTCCCTTATCATTCCGCCATTAGCACAAGTGAAAGCTATTTTAGAAGGATTCTCTATTACAACAGTAGAGTTAGTAGATGTTATAAAAACAAATCGAGTACGTCCAGAGCAACACGAATTTGTAAATGGGCGTATTTCAGCGTTTGATCGTATTTTCGGTGATCAACTTGAAGCGGTTGCGTATTTATTACAATGTACGGACGAACGTGGTGGTTTTACAGATGGAGATAGAGATAGAGATGTAATTCAACAATTGAGAAGGGAAGAAGAGAATACAAATGAATAGTAGTAAAGTAGCTATTATTGGGCTAGGGTATGTTGGCCTTCCTTTAGCGGTACATTTTGCAGAAAGAGGGCATACAGTACTTGGATTAGATAAAGATATTAGAAAAATAGACTCAATTATAAAAGGAGAAAGTTATATTCCGGATGTTTCTTCTAAAGAGTTACAAAGTTTATTGACGAAAAAAAAATTAACAGTAAATACACCGGATCAAGGCATTGCTGATTTTCAAAATAGTGATTATGTTATTGTCACTGTCCCGACTCCAATTAATGAACAAAGAGAACCAGACTTAAGTGCCCTCATTTCAGCTTCGCATTATATACAACAAAACCTTCAAAAAGGACAAACCTTCATTTTTGAAAGCTCCACATATCCAGGCACACTTGAAGAAGTCATCCTACCTATTATTTCTCAAAATGGTAAAAAGGTAGGGGAAGATTTCTATATCGGATATTCCCCTGAGAGAATTGATCCAGCAAATAGTCAATATTCAGTTCAAGCTATTCCAAAAGTTATTAGTGGACAAACAGAAAAGTGTAAACAAAAGGTACAGGATTTATATAGTACCATTTTTGACGAAGTTGTACCTGTTAGCTCTCCGAAAGTAGCAGAGATGTGCAAGCTATTTGAAAATATTCAGCGCTTAGTTAACATTTCTTTAGTAAATGAACTAAACACACTATGTGAAAGTTTAGGCATTGATTTTTATGAGGCCATTGAAGCGGCATCTACAAAACCATTTGGGTTTACTCCGTATTGGCCAGGGCCAGGGATAGGGGGACACTGTATTCCCGTAGACCCTTTATATTTTCAATGGAGAATAAAAAAGAATGGAGCAATTAGTCAATTAATTGAGGCTGCACATATAATTAATGAAGAAATGCCAGAGAAAATGGTCCGGAAAGTAAAAAGTGTGGTGCAATTACCTGCAACGGTGTTAATTGTAGGGATTGCGTATAAAAAAGATGTAAATGATTTGAGAGAATCACCAGCGTTACCGATTATTCAATTATTAAGAAATCAAGGATACGAGATAGAATATCATGATCCTTATATTTCTTCCGCGGAAATTGGAGATAAGGTGTACCAATCTGTTTCTTTAGATGAAGAAAAAGTTAAAAAAGCGGATTGTATTTTAATTTTAACGGATCATTCTAATATTGATTGGAAGCTTTTTAAAGGAATAGACCGAGTAATAGATACACGCGGGATTGTAAAGAAGGTGAGTAAATGAGTAAGAAATGTTTAATTACAGGTGGAGCCGGATTTATCGGGTCACATTTAGCTGAAGAGTTGATGAGAAGAGGTTATGAGGTCACTGTTGTGGATAACTTTTATAAAGGTAAAAATAAGTACCATAAAGAGTTAATGAAAGAAATCCGTGTTATTCCAATAAGTGTTTTAGATAAAAATTCTATTTATGAATTAGTAGATCAGCATGATGTCGTGTTTCATTTAGCAGCAATTTTAGGTGTGAAAACAACAATGGAAAAAAGTATAGAGCTCATAGAAACGAATTTTGATGGGACGAGAAATATTTTACAAGCAGCGCTAAAAGGAAAGAAGAAAGTAGTTTTTGCTTCTACTTCAGAAGTATATGGTAAGGCCAAGCCGCCTTTCTCTGAAGAGGGAGATCGATTGTACGGGGCAACTTCTAAAATTCGTTGGAGTTATGCGGTTTGTAAAACGTTAGAAGAAACATTATGTTTAGGATACGCATTAGAAGGCTTACCGGTAACGATTGTTCGATATTTTAATATTTATGGTCCAAGAGCGAAAGATGGTCCGTATGCAGGAGTAATTCCGCGATTTATCCGTGCGGCACTGCAAGGAGAAGACATTCCCGTATATGGAGATGGAAAGCAGACACGTTGTTTTACGTATGTGAGTGATGCGGTAGAAGCAACAATTCGGGCAATGGATGAGAAGGTAAATGGTGAGATTATTAATATAGGTTCTGAGAATGAACAGAGTATAAAAGAAGTAGCAGAAGTAATTAAAAAATTAACGAATTCTTCTTCGAAGATTGTACAAGTGCCTTTTGAAGAAGTATATCCTCATGGTTTTGAAGAAATTCCAAATAGAAGACCAGATGTAACAAAATTAAAAGAGCTTGTTCAATTTCAGGCGAAAGTAACGTGGGAAAACGGATTGAAGGAAACAATTAAGTGGTTTCGTGAACAAAACAATGGCTAAGTCATTATCTGTTATTATTCCTGCATGTAATGAGGTCGATACGATTTCAGACGTTATTCAATCGGTAAGACCATTAAATCCAGTAGAAATCATTGTAGTAGCAAACGGTTGTAATGATGGAACAGAAGATGTTGCAGATCGTTTAGGGTGTAAAGTAATCAAGCATACAGAGCTACTAGGGAACGATGTTGGACGTGCAGTCGGCGCAAAACATGCGATAGGTGATGTATTACTATTTATAGATGGTGATTTTGCTATTCCAACTTCAAAATTAAAATTATTCCTTAATCCGATTTTATACGATCAGGCAGATGTAGTTTTAAATAATTTGGATGCATTATTTTTAAAAAGGCAAAAAACCACTTCTATTACAGTATGGCGCCAAATATTAAATGCAATGTTAGAGCGTGAAGAATTAAAAATGAATTCTTTATTAGATGTACCTCATGCGCTGACGAAAGAAGTCGTTCAAAGCATCGGATATGAATGTTTTGTTAATCCTATTGTGGCTCATTTACACCTAGTTCAAAGTAAATGGAGAATTAGTCGTCATTGTGCCATTGACGTTATTACGCCGAATAAATTTCGTCCATTCCAGCATGCTGCATATGGGCCAAATCTTTCCCAATCTGAAAAAAGAATGATAGGTGATCATATAGAAGCAGTAGCAGAACGGATATTAAGCAGTGATGAGCGAGGAGGATATTATGATGGAAATAGGAAAAGGGATAGTGTCTATCATACTTTAAGTTTTGAAGAGTTTTATCAAGGGTGGGGTGTTACATCTGATTTGTATAAAGGAAAGCAACTATCGGTTGTTATTCCCGTACAAGATGAAGAGAAAACAATTGGAAACGTTATAGAAGAGCTTCGCAACATTGAACCCTTCGAAATTATCGTTGTCGTAAATGGTTCGTCAGATAAAACGAAAAAAATTGCAAAAGACAAAGGGGCAACGACAATTGTATATAAAGAAGCACTCGGAAATGATGTGGGGCGCTCACTTGGAACGTATTTTGCAAAAGGAGAAATTGTGTTATTTATAGATGGCGATTTTGTTATTCCAGCGAGTGAGCTGTATCCTTTTGCGAAAGCTATTGCAGATGGAACAGATGTTGCATTAAATGATCTAAATCATTATTTAGATTTAAGAGTACCGCTTCATCTTGTAACTGCATTTAAATATGCATTAAATTTAGCTTGTGATAGAAAAGATCTAGGCGTAGGCTCTCTTATCGCTGTACCGAATGCGTTTAGCCGTAAGTGTTTGAAAGAAATTGGGTATAGATCTTTACTGGCGCCGTGTGTAGCCCAAGTGAAAGCTATTCTTTCAGGATTTGAAGTTGCATGTGTAAGTCGTGTTGAGGTCGATAAGATGAACCGTATTCGTCCCAGTGAACATTTTGCTAAAATAGGTCATCCACCAGCTGTACTTCGAATTATAGGTGATCATATAGAAGGACTAGATCAAATAATTGCATTAACAGACAATCGTGGCGGATTCTATGATGGCAATAGAAAAAGAGATGTTTTATAGAAGTAACAAAAAAAGTGTACAACATGTGTACACTTTTTTGTTCTGTTATAAAAACTATAACAGATTAGGAGATAAGAGTATTACAGCTCTACAATGGGTATTGTTCTTATATTACAAAATAGGACTCGTATATAAGGATACCAAAAAAATACAATTAAGGAAAGGGTTAATTTTAAAGACTTTTAAATAAAGTTAACACTATATATATAGTAGTTTGCTCAATATTTCACAAACATGTCACAACTATTTCGTTCACTTTCGTAAAAAAGTAGTATTCTAAGTGTGTAAGCTGTTATATAAAAAATCTTAGTCCTGTACTAATCAAAAATGGAGGAGATTAGGATGACTCAAGTATTAGAAAATGTTAAAAACGCATGGGAAAACTTTAAAGGTGAAAAATGGAAAGCAGAGATTGATGTTCGCGATTTCATTTTAAATAATGTAAACGTTTTCGAAGGGGACGAATCTTTCTTAGCAGAAGCAACTGAAGCAACGAAACAACTTTGGGATCAAGTAATGGATTTAACAACGAAAGAACGTGAAAACGGTGGCGTTCTTGATATGGATACAAAAATTGTTTCTTCTATTACATCACATGACCCAGGATACTTAAATAAAGATATTGAAAAAGTAGTCGGTTTCCAAACTGATAAACCATTTAAACGTTCTTTACAACCATATGGTGGTATTCGTATGGCAGAACAAGCTTGTGAATCTTATGGATACGAAATGGATAAAGAACTTAGTCGTATTTTTAGAGAGTGGAGAAAAACTCATAACCAAGGTGTATTTGATGCATACACACCAGAAATGAGAAATGCACGTAAATCAGGTGTTATTACTGGTCTTCCAGATGCATACGGACGTGGACGTATTATCGGTGACTATCGCCGAGTAGCGTTATATGGTATTGATCATTTAATTGAAGCGAAAAAAGCTGATTTGAATTTAACTGGTGGTGTAATGAGCGAAGATACGATGCGTTTACGCGAAGAGTTATCTGAGCAAATGCGTGCACTTCAAGAGTTAAAAGAAATGGCTGCTTCTCATGGCTTCGATATTTCTAAGCCAGCAACAAATGCACAAGAAGCATTCCAATGGTTATACTTCGCATACCTTGCAGCGATTAAAGAGCAAAACGGTGCTGCAATGAGTCTTGGACGTACTTCTACATTCTTAGATATTTACATTGAAAGAGATTTAGCAAATGGTACTTTAACAGAAGAAGAAGTACAAGAAATTGTAGATCACTTCATTATGAAATTACGTCTTGTGAAATTCGCAAGAACACCTGATTATAATGAATTATTCTCTGGTGACCCAACTTGGGTAACTGAATCTATCGGTGGTATGGCATTAGATGGTCGTCCATTAGTAACAAAGAACTCATTCCGTTTCTTGCATACATTAGATAATTTAGGACCAGCTCCAGAACCAAACTTAACTGTTCTTTGGTCTAAACAATTACCAGAGAACTTTAAAAACTACTGTGCGAAAATGTCTATTAAAACATCAGCAATTCAATATGAAAATGATGACATTATGCGTCCTGAATACGGCGATGATTACGGTATTGCATGTTGCGTATCTGCAATGAGAATCGGTAAACAAATGCAGTTCTTCGGAGCTCGTGCAAACTTAGCGAAAGCATTATTATATGCGATTAATGGTGGTAAAGATGAAAAGTCAAAAGCACAAGTTGGTCCTGAGTACGCACCAATTACTTCTGAAGTATTAAATTATGAAGAAGTTATGCATAAGTTTGATATGACAATGGAATGGTTAGCGGGTCTATATTTAAACACATTAAATGTTATCCATTACATGCATGATAAATATAGCTATGAACGTATTGAAATGGCACTTCATGATACAAACGTTCTTCGTACAATGGCAACAGGTATCGCTGGTCTATCTGTAGTAGCAGATTCATTAAGTGCAATTAAATACGCAAAAGTAAAACCAATTCGTGATGAAAATGGTATTGCAGTTGACTTCGAGATTGAAGGAGATTTCCCTAAATACGGTAACAATGATGATCGTGTAGATGAGATTGCTGTAAATCTTGTAAAAACATTTATGAATAAACTTCGTAAACATAAAACATACAGAAATTCTGTTCATACAATGTCAATCTTAACAATCACATCTAATGTTGTATACGGTAAGAAAACTGGTAATACTCCAGATGGCCGCCGTACTGGAGAACCATTTGCACCAGGTGCGAACCCAATGCATGGACGTGATACAAAAGGTGCATTAGCTTCATTATTATCTGTGGCTAAATTACCATATGAAGATGCACAAGATGGTATTTCTAATACGTTCTCTATTATTCCGAAAGCACTTGGTAAAGAAGATGATGTACAAGTACGTAACTTAGTATCAATGCTTGATGGTTATGCAGTAAAAGAAGGGCACCACTTAAATATTAACGTATTTAACCGTGAAACATTAATGGATGCAATGGAACATCCTGAGAAGTATCCACAATTAACAATTCGTGTATCTGGTTATGCTGTAAACTTTATTAAATTAACTCGTGAACAACAAATTGATGTAATTAACCGTACAATGCATGAAAGCATGTAAATGAAAAAAGTGTCCCTTCGCTCTTAATATATAGCGAAGGGAGGCTGTTTCAATAAAGGAGGAAGTAACATGGTAAAAGGAAGAATACATTCTGTAGAGTCTTGTGGTACTGTTGATGGCCCAGGGATTCGTTATGTCATATTTACACAAGGGTGTTTATTACGTTGTCAATATTGTCATAATGCTGATACGTGGGAAATTGGTAAAGGTAAAGAAATAACAGTTGAAGAAGTGATGCAGGATGTGACATGTTACCTTCCATTTATTGAAGCTTCCGGAGGCGGTATAACAGTTAGCGGTGGAGAGCCATTATTACAGCTAGACTTTTTAATTGAGTTGTTTAAAAAGTGTAAAGCGGCTGGTATCCATACAACAATCGACTCTTCTGGTGGTTGTTATTCTGAGGAACCAGAATTCCAAAATAAGCTAGATATTTTAATGGATTATACAGATTTAGTTTTATTGGATCTGAAACATATCGATTCCAAAAAGCATCGTAAATTAACAGGGAAACCAAATGAACATATTTTACAATTTGCTCGTTATTTATCGGATAAGAATAAACCAATTTGGGTACGACACGTATTAGTTCCTGGTGTTACGGATAATGAAGAGGATCTACAAAAACTATCTAGCTTTATTCAAAGTCTGTCTAATGTTCAAAAAGTTGAAGTGTTACCATATCATAAGCTTGGTGTATATAAATGGGAGGCGCTTGGACACAAGTATCCACTCGCAAATGTAGAACCACCTACTGAGAAAAATGTAGAACATGCTAAATATATTTTACAAGCGGTCTAATCCAAATATTGGATTAGGCTTTTTGCTTTCTTTACAATAAAATCTAGAGTATATATTGATAAAAGAGTATACTGAAAGTAGAATATCCATAATTTTGTACGGAATAAATGGAGAAATTTACATAATTGTAAAGGGAAATCAAAATAGTAAAAAGAATTAAGAAGTAAAAGAGTGAGTATCATGGAATAGAGAACATTTGTAAGTTATTGCGAAAGCTCTTATAGGAAAGTATAATGTAAAGATATGAGCACAGATAGGATTAAGGGGTCAATCTTATATGCTTTGCATATCCACGACAGGTACATAGCTGAAAGGGAATTATTAGAATCTGTTTATGTAATTTTTAAGGAAAATGTTTTTCCTATTGTCGTATATGCAATATGGAGAAACAAAAAGCTAGGAGTGGATTTGTTTGATAAAAAACCCCAAGGTTTTAATATTAACTGCACATTACGGTAATGGTCATGTGCAAGTAGCAAAAACATTAGAACAAACATTTCGCCAAAAAGGAATTGAAGATGTTATTGTATGCGACTTGTTTGGAGAATCACATCCATTTATAACTGACATTACAAAATATCTATATTTAAAAAGTTATACAATAGGAAAAGAATTATATCGTTTGTTTTATTACGGGGTAGAAAAAATTTATGATAAGAAAATAGCATCTTGGTATGCGAACTTTGGAAGAAAACGTTTGAAAACACTATTACAGGTGGAGAAACCAGATATTGTAATTAATACATTTCCAATTATCGCTGTACCAGAATTGAAGAAACAAACAGGTATTTCAATTCCTGTCTATAACGTATTAACGGATTTTTGCGTGCACAAAATATGGATTCATCGAGAAGTAGATCGTTATTTTGTTGCAACGGATCATGTGAAAGAATTGATGGTTGATATCGGTGTACCTGCGGAACAAATTGTTGAAACAGGAATTCCAATCCGGAGTAGTTTTGAGTTAAAGGTAAATCCGGAAATCATATATACTAAATATCAGTTATGTAAGAATAAAAAGATTTTACTAATTGTAGCAGGTGCTCATGGGGTATTAGGAAATGTAAAAGAACTATGCCAATCATTTATGTCAGTGCCTAATTTACAAATAGTTGTCGTTTGTGGGAAAAATGAAGCTTTAAAACAGGATTTATTAAGTTTACAGAAGCAAAATTCCGATGCATTAAAAGTGTTTGGGTATGTTGAAAATATTGATGAATTATTCCGTGTTACTTCTTGTATGATTACGAAGCCAGGCGGAATAACATTAAGTGAAGCAGCAGCGTTGCAAGTACCTGTCATTTTATATAAGCCTGTTCCAGGACAAGAAAATGAAAATGCGATGTACTTTGAAAGAAAGGGAGCAGCAGTTGTCATTCGCGATGATAGTGAGGTTTTTGCAAAAACAGAGGCATTATTACAAGATGATGTGAAGCTTCTTCAAATGAAAGAAGCAATGAAAAGCATCTATCTTCCAGAGCCAGCTGGTCATATTGTAGATGCAATTTTGGCAGAAAATCATGCAGAACCGCGTCATATACCTATTAAATCACCTGCTCTTGCACAATCTTTTACTTAATATGAAACCCTCTTTGTATATGTAAAGAGGGTTCTTTATTATTTTCAAAGAAAATTCAGCCAGTTATCCACAAAAGGATTACGCTTTCATTAAACAGTAAAGTCGGAATATTAACAACTATATCCACATTGTCCACAATTTTTAGAAAAATATCCACAATTAAAACAGCTGATATATGCTTTAATATAGAAAAATATTAAATGTTTTTGAAAATTACTAACAATTCTGTTGGTTTTGTGGATAAAGTTGTCCACAGCAAAAAAAGTCCCTTATGTATAAGGGGCTTTTTTGCTTACTTCTATCAGTCGAGAAAATTATGTAATGAAAATGAATAATTAGGGGGGAAACTTCTAATTATTCATTTTCACTTTAAATGCTTTTCGAGCGATATCCTGCTGCACGATCTGCTTTTTGAAATTCGCGTTGATAGAGAACTTCTTGTGTACTAGATAATGTGTTTTTTGCTTTATCACGTTTCTTTTTATCCATTACAAATCACCTCGTGTCTTAAAGTTACTATTTATCGTTTCCAAAGACATGAGGGGATATACGCATATGGAAAATGTTAACGATTGATTATCATTTCAGAAAATTTAGATTACGCTTCTTTTAATTGATGAGCATCTTGGAAGGTTGTATCTCGCATTGTAGCAAGTGTGTATTGATCTTTTGGAATTTCATATAAGTTATACACTTCTTCGTTTGCGTTAATTTCATCATATACGGCTTTTCTTGTTTCGTTTGCTAGATTCACATATTGCAGTTTTTCTGCAGCTTTAATAGAACGAATATTTATTTTACGAATACGCATGAAAATTGTTTCAATATCTAATTCATAGAAAAGTTCACTAAAAAATGAATCTTTTGCTAATTTGTTATAGCCTTTTCCATGATATGGTTTGCCAAGCCATGTCCCGAGAAATCCAGCTTTTTCTTGCACATCAAATAAAGTAATTGTTCCGATAGGGTTACCCCATTCATCTAAAATTGTGCGTGAAATTAATTCACCACGTTCTTCAGCTTCAATCGTTTGTTTTGTTAAGAATAAATATTCTTCATAAGAATAAGCCTTTTGACGCACAAAAGGGAAGACAGCTGGATCCACCATTAACTCGTATAGAACGTGGCTGTCGTGTAAGTCGCGTTTTTTCAACATACTAACTCCTCCTCACACGAGGGTAGCATGACGAAAAAACACCCCACCCTCGAAATTTTTATATCAATCTTTAAAAAATTTCGGGGTGGGAATCGAACCCACTAGAACCAGTTTCTAACGCTGGTGGCGCACCATTTGCCTTCCCCATTCATCAATTTGAAAATGATAATCACGACACAAATTGATTATGGTTTCATTCAGTTTATAATCGTATAATACTTTATCTAGTCAAAAAAATAAACTAGTTTTTTTTATTTTTTTTGTAAATTATTTTTCCATCAATCATAGTTAGTACAGGCTTGGCTAAATAATGGAAAGGATGATGAGTCCATAACACGAGATCGGCGTCTTTTCCAACCTCAATGCTTCCAATTCTATCCTCTAAACGCAAATTTCGCGCTGGGAATATGGTGATTCCTTCTAGTGCTGTTTTCTCGTCTAACCCTTCTCTTACTGCAACAGCGGCACAAATATTTAAATATTGAATGGGTGTATAAGGATGATCTGTTGTTATAGAAACTTCCACACCATTTTTAGATAATATATGGTAAGTATCCCATGTCTTGTTTTTTAGTTCGATTTTAGAACGACGTGTCAGAGTGGGACCAACTGAAACCTTCAAATTGTGTTTCGAAAGCTCTTCAACAAGAAAGTGTCCTTCTGTACAATGTTCAATACGTAGATCGAGGTTGAATTCCGTTGCAAAGCGTAGCGCAGAACTAATATCATCTGCTCGGTGAGCGTGGATACGTACGGGTATTTCACGACGTAATGCTTTTAAAATAGGAAGCATTCTAAAATCAGCTTCGTGCCCGTAGTGTTGTGCTTCATAGAATGATTCCCGAAGTAACCCCATAATCCCCATACGTGTAATGGATTCTTTTGTTCCATTACTATGGACTTTTTTAGGATTTTCTCCAAAGGCAATCTTTAAACCAGCAGGTTCTTGAATAATCATATGATCAATACAAGTTCCAGCTGTTTTTATTACACAAGTAGTACCCCCGATAATATTTTGACTGCCAGGCATAACGTGAACGGTTGTAATTCCGTTTTGTACAGCGTCTTGAAAGGCAATATCGAAAGGATGGATTCCATCTAAAGAACGAATATGTGGTGTTGAAACTTCAGATGTTTCATTGGCATCATTTCCAGCCCAACCAGTACCTTCATCATAGAGACCAAGGTGAGTATGGACATCAATAAAGCCAGGTAAGAGATGGAGTGCTCGTGCATCTATAACGGTCATATCTTGAGTAGGTTGAATAAAAGGTTTGACCTCGGTAATTCGCTCTCCTGTAACGAGTACATCTCCTTGAAACTTTTGAGATGTAATAGGGTATACAATGGCTTGTTTGAGCAATATTTTCATAGGTACCTCATTTCTGTTACTTTATAATGCTAATGGAAGTTAAGGGAAAGTAACTGAAAGGTTATTTGTATGGTAATGCTTAGGATCCTAGAAAATGAAAGTTTTGAAAGAGCCCATGTAAAATTGTGTTTTAGAAGTACTACATTGTATGCGAAAGTATATTTTGTAATGCATGGTCTATTGCCGGAAATGTGTATTGGTATCCATGTTCAATTGCCTTAATGGGTAATACACGTTGCCCTTCTAGTACAAGTATGCTCATTTCACCCAGTAAAGTTTGAATGATAAATGAAGGTACAGGCAACCAATGAGGTTTTTTCATTATAGTTGCAATGTTTTCTCCAAATTCCTTCATTCTTATGGGTGTTGGTGCTGTCATATTAAGAGGACCATCAATTTCTTTTTTGTGTATGATGAAATCCATCATACGAACGACATCGTCTATATGAATCCATGATAACCATTGCTTCCCAGAACCAATGGTGCCGCCGATATAGAATTGATAGGGAAGTAGCATTTTGGGAAGAGCTCCTCCATTTGCACCTAATACAACTCCAAATCTTGCGTAGATTGTTCGTATTCCGAGAGAACGTGCTTTAGATGCTTCTTGTTCCCATGAATATACTGTATTTGCTAAAAAGTCATTTCCAGGAGTCTCATGCTGTTCTGTAAAAGACTCTATTTCAGACGTTCCATAGTATCCAATAGCACTTGCGTTAATAAATGTGTGTGGTTTTGTATGGAGTGTCTGCAATTGTTTAATGATTCCTTTTGTTGTTTGAATTCTACTGTTTAAAATGACTTTCTTTTGTTGCTTTGTCCATCTACTATTAATAGACTCTCCGGCTAGATTAATAACTATATCAATAGAAGAGAGGGGGAAGGTTTGTAAATCTGGTGTCCATTGAACATACTGAAGGTTAGGATCGGAAGTTTCAGTAGTTTTTTTTCGTGTGAGAATGTAAACAGTATATCCTTTTTGAATAAAAAAAGTAGAAAGGGATTTACCGATAAAGCCTGTACCACCAGAAATTGCGATTTTCACAAGTATTTCCTCCTCATTATATATATTCTTGAAAAGAAAAAATGTTCCTCGACTATGTTAAAATAATAGAGAGGTGAGAGTATGGCTGTCATTACAAAAATAGAAGTACAAAAACGATCGAAAGAACGATTTAATATTTATATTGATAAAGGTCAAGGCGAAGAGTACGGATTTAGTGTGGATCAAGTAATCTTAATAAAACATGGATTACAAAAAGGCTTAGAAATTGATGAAATCGAGTTAGGAAATATTTTGTACAATGAAGAAGTACAAAAAGCATATTTACAAGCAATCTCCTATTTATCCTATCAAATGAGAACAAAACAAGAAATAGAAGATTTTTTACGAAAAAAAGAAGTGGGACAGGCCATCATCTCTGAAGTCGTTTCGAAATTATTACATGACCGATATATTAATGATAAAGAGTATGCTGTTTTATATACGCGAACGCAAAGTAATGTGAATCGAAAAGGTCCAACTGTTATTAAAAGAGAGTTATTAAATAAAGGTGTTCAGGATTTAATTATTACACATAGTTTACAAGAATATCCGAAGGAAAAGCAAATTGAGAATGCCTTGTTTCTCATAGAGAAGAAGAAAAAATCTTATCAAAAACATTCTTTTTTACAAATGAAACTAAAGTTAGATGAGATGCTTGTTCGAAAAGGATATTCTAGAGAAGTAATTCAAATTTGTTTGGAAGAATTGAAAGACGAAAAAGATGACGAAAAGCAACAAGAAGCGTTACACTATCATGGGAATAAATATTATGAGAAATATAAGAAGCATGATGGATGGACATTTGAAAACAAGATGAAACAAGCGTTATATCGAAAAGGATTCTCTATTGATGAAATCGAGATATTTTTGCAAATGAAACGCGAAGAGGAATGAGGAGAATAAGATGAATATGCCAAAACGCTACAGTGAAATGACACCGCATGAGCTAAGGGAAGAAATTGGCGCTTTGAAGGAGCAAGCAGTAAAAGCTGAGCAGCTTGGGATTGTCAATGAATTTGATGTATTAATGAGAAAAATGGCAATGGCTCGTGCTTATATGACGGATGTAAACAAATTCCGTATTGGTGAAACATATGAATTAGTAGAAGAACCTGGTGTATTATTTAAAATTACGTATTTCAATGGGGTATTTGCTTGGGGATATAAGCAAAATGATAATGAAGAGATTGGCATACCAATTTCCTTATTGCAAGAAAAATAAAAACCAGAGAGCATATATCTCTCTGGTTTTCATCTTTGGTAGGCGTTAAAGGAGATAGGAGATTCTAAAATTGGCGTTTTTTACATTCATTTGCCAATATAATGAGAGACTGGGTTTGTTGCGTCTGTCCGTTAACTTGTGCTTTCGCATGTTTTGGACGAGTCCACGTATGGTTAAATAATTCAGAACGACTATCTAAGCGATCACGGTAGCTCATCTTTATCACCTCGTGTAGGAAGTTAATTTAATTTGTACTATTCTTCCTGCTGATTTGCAGCACGCATACGTTCTTGTGGGTGCGTGTTAATTGTGCCGTTAGGTCGTTTCGAAGCGAAGCGTGATTTCGCTTTCGGTTGACCGTCGATTTTGCTGTTGTTTTTTGACTCAGACCAAAATTCGGCTTGTTTACCCATTGCGAACGCCCTCCTCATTATCGGTTGATACCTCTTTAAGAAGTATCAATTATAGAATGTGCAAAATTGAAGAAACTATCCTTTAGAAATGAAGGGATAAATAGGTAAAAGGAGATTATAATATGAATGATATTTATGAAACATTAACGAAAGAATTATTAGACAAGAATGACAAGCTTTCTTACGCACAAGCTCGTGCGTGGGTTGAGTTACTATGGGAAGATTTTCAAACAACTTATGCAAAATCAGGTCGTTATCAAGGCGATGAAATGACGGAACAAGTGGTACGATCATGGATTAATAATCATGGTGTACGCCTTCATGAAATGCGGACAAATAATCCGAAGTATAGTCATTTAATTAATCAAGAAGATCATTTGAAACATTAAAAAAAGCGACTTAAGTCGCTTTTTTTAATGTGGAAGTAATTCCAGTTTTTTTCGAAGCTTTTCTTCACTAAAGATCCATCCTGTATAGGAACTAATAATATTTAAATTGTGATCGAGCTGAACGATTGCAACAAATGGATAATAATCTTTACTTCGATATCGTAAATCAATGAATCGTACTTCATAATAATGGTCATGATCAAAAATATCCCAGCGATATACAGGAGAGAAAGATAGGAAGGCTGAGATGTTTTCATCTTGTTTAGCTGCTCGCATAATATTATTGTCTGGGAACGGTATCCGATCGAACTTATCATATATCATGATGTTACCACGGTGCCATCTCGCAACGTAGTAATAATCAGCCGTAACGACTGCTAAATGGTAATGATAAAATCGGTAAGAAGGAGAAATGATAATCTTTTCGACATTTTTGAAACGTTTGTGTACAACGCTTCTTATATTTCTGTGCATCATAATCCGTCCGATATAGTAAACAATCATTAATATATATGCCGCTAAAGCTGTATATCCCTTATGAGAACCGACGAGCATGCAAGCAATTGCAAGTATATGGATAAAGAAAATTACGGTATCGAATGTATTAATTATGCCAAGTGCGACCCATTTTTTTGTGAAAGGTCGTAATGCTTGTGTACCATAGGCGTTGAAAATATCTACAAAGACGTGAAGAAAGACGGCAATAAATGACCAAAGTAGTAGATGAAGATATGGAGCTTCTGAAAAGAAGGCGAAAGAGATGCCACTTATAAGGAATGACCAAAGAATTACCGCAGGAATAGAATGAGTAATCCCACGATGATTTCTTATATATTTAGCGTTATTACGCAATTTTAAAACTGTGTCAATGTCAGGAATGTTGGAACCAGCAATTGTAGCAAGCATAACAGCTTGGGGGCCAATATCACTTTGTGCTATGGCTGGATCTAATGTTGCTAAGCTACCTAAAGTGATACCCATAACAAGGTGAGTGGCTGTGTCCATAGAAATCCACCTCCGTTTTTTATTAATGTAACTCTTTTTATTCGATACCTCAAGTCCTTTGCCTTCTATTTCCTATGTCATCTTACTTAAATTTTTTCCTAAAATCTTTATAATAGTACTTATATGCAAAAAAATGAGGGGGATCAAGTTTGACACTTGAAATACTAAACAATTTTAATATAGAGCAGTTTCAAAATGATTTAATTGGTTGGTTTGAAGAAGAACAGCGCGACTTACCGTGGAGAAAGAATAAAGATCCATACCGCGTTTGGGTTTCTGAAATTATGTTGCAGCAAACAAGAGTAGAAGCTGTAAAACCATATTACGCAAATTTTATGGGGAAGTTTCCTACACTTGAAGCGTTAGCGAACGCTGATGATGAAGAAGTATTAAAAGCATGGGAAGGTTTAGGATATTATTCTAGAGCACGTAATTTACATGCGGCAGTAAAAGAGGTAAAAGAAGTATACGGCGGGGTTGTACCAAGTGATGTAAAGAAAATTGAAAAGTTAAAAGGAGTAGGACCATATACAAAAGGTGCTATTTTAAGTATCGCATATGGTATACCAGAGCCGGCAGTTGATGGAAATGTTATGCGTGTATTATCTCGTATTTTATCAGTATGGGATGATATTGCAAAACCAAAGACTCGAAAAGTTTTTGAAGAGATTGTGCGTGAAATTATTTCAGTAGAAAACCCATCTTATTTTAATCAAGGATTGATGGAATTAGGTGCATTGATTTGTATTCCTAAAAATCCATCGTGCTTACTTTGTCCTGTGCGTGAGCATTGCAGAGGATATGCTGAAGGTGTTCAAAAAGAATTACCAGTAAAAAGTAAAGCGAAAGCTCCTAAAATGGTACCTATTGTTGCAGGCGTACTTCAAACTGAAGACGGTCGTTACGTTATTAATAAACGTCCAAGTACAGGTTTGTTAGCTAACATGTGGGAGTTTCCTAATGCTGAACTTGGAGAAGGTATTCGAAATCAGAAGGAACAGCTTATAGATTATATGAAAGAAAAATTTGAGCTCGAGGTTTCTATTGATGAATACGCAATGAATGTACAACATACGTTTACACATCGTACTTGGGATATATTTGTATTTTACGGAAAAGTAACCGGTAATATTGTTGATACAGATACATTAAAATTTGTATCGAAAGAGGTATTTGAGCAATTACCTTTCTCAAAATCACACCGTACTATTTATGAAAATTGTGTGGAGAAAATTACAATGCAATAAATAAAAAAGTGTTCCCAATCTAGGGAACACTTTTTTAATCGTAAGAAATTTTTGTCCCATGAGTCCAACTAGCTTCACCTTCTTGTAAGCCGCCTCTTGATTCGATTTCTACTACAATTTCTTTGTAAATACTTTGCCCTTCTACATTTAAATAAGGCAGAACCTGTTGTAGTGAGTGATGAAAATAAGCTAATTCATCTTCTTTCCATTCATTTTTTGAAATCATCGTTAGTTCAGTCATATCGCGTCCTATATACATATTTCCACCTCCATTTCTTATAGTTTGAATAAGTAACAAAAGATATATGCGGAAATTATTCAAAAGAAAATTACGGATAGCTTCTAAGTGAATTGGTTACATTATTGATTGTGGAGGTGAGAAAGATGAGTAAAAAACAACAAGGTTATAACAAAGCAACTTCTGGTGCTAGCATTCAAAGTACAAATGCTAGTTATGGTACAGAGTTTTCAACTGAAACAGATGTACAAGCTGTAAAACAAGCAAACGCACAATCAGAAGCAAAGAAAGCACAAGCTTCTGGTGCACAAAGTGCAAACGCTAGTTATGGTACAGAATTTGCAACTGAAACAGACGTGCATTCTGTGAAAAAACAAAATGCTAAGTCAGCTGCAAAACAATCACAATCTTCTAGCTCAAATCAGTAATGAAAGAAAAACACTTCTCTAATTCGGGAGAAGTGTTTTCTTTTTGCGTGGATCGTTGTAATGAAAAGAAAGCGAACGACATAACTTCTAATAAGTCAACAAATGTAGTCAAAGGAGAAGGAAGTTAACAATTAGAATTATGTAATTAGGAATAATAACTGATGAATAAGTCCAAAAGGGGGTAAGTAATGAACGATTTTGATAAGTTGGTAGGGGAGCAATTAGAAACGATGGATGAATTGTTAAAGTTACAAGCACATCTAGAGAAGTATCAACAAATTGAAATGAATGAAAAAGATACGTGCGATAAAAAAGAACTGCATTTTATCCGCCAGGAAATATATAGAACAGAAGTAGCGTTGAAGATGTTACATGAGAAATTTGAAGAACAAACGAATAGTGTAATTCAATCTTTTGCAACTGAAAAAATGATTTCAAATTTAGGATAAGATATATTGTTATCTTTAGGTGAAAAGTCCTTCTTTGTATGGAAATAGAGAAGGGCTTTTTCTATTACATGTCCTCGCTTATAAATAATACAGTACAATCCTTTTATCTCCTAAGAAGCGGTGGGGCATAGTATTCAACGATAAACCTCCTGCATATTCAGTTTGAAAAATAGAGTCTTATCCCTTTAGTTTTAAAATTTCGACAAAAAAGTTATAATAGAAAAAAAGTGAATGCCGTTCAAAGGGCATTTGCAGTTGAAAGAAGGGAGCATATATGGGATTTCCCAAAGAAGGAGAAAAAGTACAAATACATAGTTATAAACATAATGGCTCCATTCATAGAATGTGGGAAGAAACAACAATTTTAAAAGGGACACAGAGTCTTGTAATCGGAGCGAATGATCGTACAGTAGTTACAGAATCGGATGGCCGAACATGGATTACTCGTGAACCAGCAATTTGTTATTTTCATGCCAACTATTGGTTTAATGTGATTGGGATGCTTAGGGAAGATGGCGTATATTATTATTGTAATTTAAGCTCACCTTTTGCGTATGATCCTGAAGCATTAAAGTATATTGATTATGATTTAGATATTAAAGTATATCCAGATATGACATATACGCTTCTAGATGAAGATGAGTATGAAAAACATAGTGAAATTATGCAGTATCCACCTGTTATTGATACAATTTTAAAACGAAATGTAGCACATTTAACACAGTGGATTCATCAAAGAAAAGGTCCATTTGCACCAGATTTCGTAGATATGTGGTATGAACGATATTTAATGTACAGAAATTAAAACAAACCTGCAGGGGGCTTCCCGGCAGGTTTGTCCTATTAGAGGGGGGATTATGTGCAAGGCATAAAAAGATATTTACAATTTGTTAAACCATATCGATGGCTTATTGCTATTACAATTATTATTGGACTAGTTAAGTTCGGTATCCCACTTATTATGCCGTGGTTATTAAAGTATATTATCGATGATGTAATTCAAGGCGCTGGCTCACTTCAAGATAAAACATCTCAATTAATAACAGCGATTGGAATTGCTTTCTTTATTTTTGCGGTATTAAGACCACCGATTGAATATTATCGTCAATATTTCGCCCAACGTATCGCAAATACAATACTGTATGATTTGCGGAAGCATATTTTCGGTCACTTACAAAAGTTAAGTTTACGTTATTACTCCAATACAAAAACAGGGGAGATTATTTCGCGTGTCATCCATGATGTAGAACAAACGAAAGATTTTGTAATTACTGGTTTGATGAACGTCTGGTTAGATACTGCAACAATTGCTATTGCTATCATTGTTATGTTTTCTATGAATATAAAATTAACATTTGTTGCGTTATTGATTTTACCTATTTATGTAATTGCAGTGAAATATTTTTTCGGACGTCTTCGGAAATTGACGAAAGAGCGTTCACAAGCGTTAGCGACGATGCAAGGGTATTTGCATGAACGTATTCAAGGAATGCAAGTGACACGTAGCTTTGCGTTAGAAGAGTATGAGGGGAAGCAGTTTGAAAAAAGAAATAATGAATTTTTAACGAAAGCATTAACCCATACAAGTTGGACGGCAAGAACATTTTCGGCAGTAAACACGTTAACCGATTTAGGTCCGTTACTTGTGATTGGTTTTGCAGCATATGAAGTAATTCAAGGGCAGTTAACGCTAGGAACGATGGTAGCTTTTGTTGGATATATGGATAGTTTATATAGTCCGCTTCGCCGCCTTGTTAATTCATCTACAACATTAACACAATCTTTTGCATCGATGGACCGTGTGTTTGAACTGTTAGATGAAAAATACGATATTGTTAATGTACCAAATGCGGTACAAACGAAAAAATTAAATGGAGAAATTGTATTTGACAATGTTTCTTTTCGTTATAATGCAGATGAAAAAGAGATATTACACAACTTGTCATTAACTATGCAACCTGGAGAGAAAGTAGCGCTTGTAGGAGCGAGTGGGGGAGGAAAGTCATCTCTTGCTAGTTTGATCCCGCGTTTCTATGATGTTTCTGAAGGCACGGTTTATGTAGATGGCATAGATGTAAGAAAGTATAATATGAGAAATTTGCGTAGTCATATTGGAATTGTACTGCAAGATAATTTATTGTTTAGCGATACAATTGGAGCTAATATTTTATATGGAAATCCGAAGGCTACAGAGAAAGAGGTGATTGCAGCTGCTAAAGCTGCGCAAATTCATGATTTTATTATAGACTTACCAGATGGTTATAATACTGTCGTTGGAGAACGTGGTGTGAAGCTATCGGGCGGGCAAAGACAACGCGTGGCAATTGCACGAGTGTTTCTAAAGAATCCTTCGGTACTTATATTAGATGAAGCAACTTCAGCATTAGATTTAGAAAATGAAAGGTATATTCAAGAGGCGCTTCAGACGTTAGCTGCTGACCGGACAACGATTATAATTGCACATCGATTAGCGACGATTACGCATGTTGATACGATTATTTACATTGAAGACGGTGAGATTAAAGAGACTGGTTCTCATGAAGAGTTAATGCGAAAAAGAGGATTTTATTACAATTTATATCAACTTCAACATATAACAGAAACAGCTCCTTTAGCATAAAAGGAGCTGTTTTTTATTCGTCTTCTTTTTTATCATCGATTTGGAGTTCTTTTTCTGGTTTATGGTATGTGTAGAAGCTATCTACAAGCAAATCTAAATGCTCTACTTCTTCACTATAGTTAATGATGGAAGAAATAAGAGGGAAGAGATGTAACCATGTTTTATATGCTTCTTCATCGTCTTTATTTTGATATTCCATAAAGATATCAATTAATTCTTGTTTACCTGTTTCAACTTCATCAAGCATTTCAACTGATTGTTGTTTTTTTGCTTTACCAATAAATTTTAATAAAACTTGTTCATGATAATGCGTTAATGAGTCAAGTTCGTTTTGGATAGATTCCTGAAATTCTTCCGGCATATAGCGCAGTTCATTTTCAGTACGGTGTAATGATTTTAACGTACTTAAAGCACGGCTTGTTGTCGCTAACATTTGTCTGAATAAAACGAGCTTACGAATTTTTGCGAACTTTACTTTTTTCGTGTAGCTTCTTTCTTCTTTATACAGCAAATAGTAATGGTTTAGTTTGATCATTTTTTCTTTCATACGATCAATATCAGTTTTTAGCGTTGTAAAATCAGAAGCCTGCCTGCTATTCATTCGAATCCATTTTACAATTTCTTCTGTATTATCAACGATACGATGATAAAGTTTTGTTTCATATTTTGGCGGCATAAATACTAAATTTACAAGTGAAGCCGCAATAATACCAATCATAATCGTCGCAAATCGAAGTAAGGCAAAACTAAAGAAATCTTCGCCTTGATACTCCATAATGGCGATAACTGTTACTAAAGCAATTGATATTGTGTTTTCTAATCGTAATTGTAATGTAAGAGCAATTACTAATATACATGTTAATCCAATAATAAAAGGATTATGTCCAAAAGCAGTAGCAAATGCGATAGCAAATATCGCACCAATTACATTTGCTTGAATTTGTTCAAGTGCTGTTAAATAAGAACGGTATACAGACGGTTGGACAGCAAAGATAGCTGAAATTCCCGCAAATACCGGACTCGGTAATTGAAGTAAAATACAAGCAAATAAAGCTAACGTGATGGCAATACCCGTTTTTAAAATGCGAGCACCAAGTTTCATACCCTTAATAAGATCCTTTCTCTTGTCATAATGAATGTACAACATGATACTATACATTCATTACAATATGTTAGCAAGTGATATTTTAGTGACGTTAAAAGAAATTAGTGTTCATTTTATCCCGCTAATTGTGAGTAGTAAGATTCACGCCTCAAAATTCAGAAGCTGGATGCCGGTAAACGTCCGATTGGTGTAGGCTAATTAAAGTTTCACTTTATAATTTTTCCTAATTCCTTTTAAACATCAGTTTTTAGTAAAAAAACCTGCTGAATTTCAGCAGGTCTCAAATTGTTACTATAGATTACTATGAGAAGCGTACTTCGTCAATTTTTTCTTAATAATGAAAATTACTCATTTTACTCTGTTGAGATAGATGGATCTGCCTGTTCTTTTTTCGGGATAATCTCAAAAAACTTGTTCTGTATATCATCTAATAATGGTGTTAACAAAGCAACTTCCTCATATTGCTCGTGCTCGTTTAGTACACGAATATAGTCTAGCAATAATTCAGTTACATCTTTCAAACCATTTTTACTAATTGGTTGTAATGTAACATTTGCGCCTTTTGCGATTCTTCTTTTTAAGGCCTGTTCTGTTAAGCCTAAGTTTGAATCACGGCGCAAATAAACAACACCGCCAGTCATGCCAGCGCAAATCCATGGACCAGGGTCACCTAAAACAAGCGCTCGCCCATTTGTCATATATTCAAAAGCAAAACCTTTAATATTGGAGTATGCACCTATATTTCCTTGCTCTTTTTCACGGAGTGGTTTTGTTATTCTACCTCCAATTATCATGTCTGCCCCAGAAAGGCGAATGCCAGCGCGAGCATCAGCGTTCCCTTGCACGTATAGTGCCCCTTTTTGTGCACCATATCCAAATCCTTTTCCGACAGAACCGTTATAATATACTCCGTCTTTTCCTTTTGATTTCGTTATATAAATCCCACCACCAAAGGAAGTTTTACCAATGCCATCTTGTGCGCCGCCATTTACGTGTATAAATAAATTTTCACTATTGTAAGCACCTAACCCATTTCCGGGAATAGAACCATTCGTATACTTTAATGTAAGTGGTTCAAGTTGAGTAGCTTCATATAGTTTACTGCGAACGCGATAACATGATTCTAGACCACCCATAACGCGTTGCTCTACACCAACGCCTACCAATTCTTTTGAGTCAGCGGAATGAACTGTCTTAAATTGTTTTTCCGGTACGCCTTCTGTTGTTGTAACAGATGGATGTTCTATTATTTGTAGTAAATTACGTAAGTTTAATAAATTTTCGCCTCGAACTTGCTCTAATAAATCAGAACGCCCAACAATTGCTTGTAAATTTGTATAACCAAGCTGTCCTGTTAATCGTTTTAGTTCTACACCGAAAGAGGTGAATAAATTTAGCAGGCCAGCAACTGCGCTTTCTAATTCGCGTGGGACGAAGCGGCGTAACCCATGTTCTTTTGCTTGTGCTTCAGACTCGATTTGTGTCGCAATTCCAACATGGCAAGTATCTAGATGGCACCCACGGCAAGTAGTACAGCCGATTGCAATCATTGATAGTGTGCCAAATCCAATACGGTTTGCTCCGAGGAGCATGATTTTCAAGGCATCATTTACACTTCGAATACCACCATCTGCCCAAATCTCTACTTTATGTCTCATGCTTGCTTCTAATAAAGCGTTGTGAGCGGCTTTAACACCAATTTCTACAGGGAGACCTACATGCTGCAATGCGTGAATACGTGCAGCGCCTGTTCCGCCATCGAATCCGCTAATGTTAATAAAATCAGCGCCAGCTTTGGCGATACCGACAGCAATTGTTCCGATATTAGGAACAACAGGGACTTTCACGGCTACTTTGGCAAGTTGATTAGCTGTTTTAATTTCTGTAATCATTTGAGCTAAATCTTCAATTGAATAAATATCATGGTTATTAGAAGGTGAAATTAAATCTGAGCCGATTGTCGCATTACGTGCTTCAGCGATTTTGGCTGTCACTTTTGAACCAGGTAAATGCCCACCTTCCCCAGGCTTTGCGCCTTGACCGATTTTGATTTCAATTAAGTTTGATGAGTTTAGTAGTTCGGCATTTACTCCAAATCGCCCAGATGCCACTTGTTGTCCACGTGTATGTGGATATTTTCCAATCATATCTTTAATTTCGCCGCCTTCACCGTTCAAGCTAATCATATTTAGCTGATCGGCTGCTTCTGCATATGCGCGAAAGGCAATTTCGTTTTGAGAACCAAATGACATAGAACTAATAATAAATGGTAAATTATGATTTTTGATGCCGATAGATACTTCTTCAGTTGGAACGACATGTTTTGTTTGTTTCGTTTGAACAAGGTGTCTGATTGCAATTGGATTATTCTCTTCTAGTTCACTTAACTTGTCACGGTAATCATCATAAGAATTTCCTTTTGCAACATCGCCGATTGCTTTCCAAATTCGCGGGAATATATGAAATGATTTTCGCATTCTAATTTTAGGATTGTTA
Organism: Bacillus sp. EB V-12; assembly: GCF_056158125.1. Taxonomy (NCBI): domain Bacteria; kingdom Bacillati; phylum Bacillota; class Bacilli; order Caryophanales; family Bacillaceae; genus Bacillus; species Bacillus sp. EB V-12. Next base: position 200,784 of record NZ_JBUXJL010000008.1, read on the forward strand.
TAATCCTCTGCTCGTATTTTTGCATCTTCAACAAGTGATTCAAGTGAAAAGGCTAAATCATTTGAACCGAAGAAATTTGTAATCTGTAATATATTTGCGATTTCTTCATGTAACCCAATAGATGAATAGAGACGTCCGTAACCACATAACTCATGAATTCCAATTGTTGAAATGACTTTTTCTAATCCTTTATTAAGTGCATTATATAGATTCGTAATTGGTGTTTTTGTTCCATCATTTACAGTCGCGAATAATAAATATGGATTAATACCATCTGCTCCTAATCCATATAGCGTGACAATGTCATGTAAGGAGCGAAGAGCACCAGAACGTATAACGAGAGAACAATTGCGGCGTAATTTATTTTCACTTAATGCTTGATGTACTTTAGCAGTAACTAAATGTGGATCAATCCACAATCGTTCATTTAGATGGGCTTTTGCGTCATCTAATACTAGTAGGGAAGCGCCATTGTTAACAGCAGCTATCGCTTCAGAACTAATGCGGCTTAATGCGCATTGCAGAGTTTCTGACGAGCTGAATGTAGCAGAGATTGTGGCGATAGAGTTATGAGTCTTAAATAGCTCTATGAGTTGTTCGTACGTAATTGTGTGTAATTCCTCTGCAATAGGTTGTGCCACGCTGCCTTCTAAAATAATTGGTGAAAGCATTTCAACTACAAATGGCCGTTTTGCGCCGCTTAATAAACTTGGACGCTCTCCAAGTACAGTACGTGTAGAGAAGTGTTCAATTTCACGGTCACGGTCAATTGCAGGGTTTGTAACAACAGCTACACTTTCTTTAATAAAGTCAGCGATATTTCGTCTATCAGTATCGAGTGCGGCAAGTGGTGAGTCATGCCCAAGTGAGCGTATTGGCTCAACGCCTTTTGTTGCCATCTGTTCAAGAAGTTGAATATGTTCTCGGTCCCATCCGAAAGCGACGTATTGTTTCGTTTCAACTTGAACAGAATCACATAGCCCTTGGATTTTTTTCGTTTCAGGGATAGATAAATTTAAATGGTAATTGGTAGTATCAATTCGCTTTTTAAAACGGTTATATACTTGGATTTGATATTTGTCATATTCATAAAGAACAAGTTCATCTTGTTCATTCCATTTTAATCCGACTTTTTCTCCAGGAGCGAGTGGTTTTGGTTCTGCTACATATTTAGTTGGTGATACAACTCCAGGTTCAGAAGAGAAAATATAAGAGCTCTCTGTCTCTACTTTCCATACTGGGCGTAATCCAAGGGAATCAACGCTGAAAACAGCTTCATCTTTAAAACGGGAAATGATGCCAGCTGGTCCTTGTGCAAAATGTCCCCATGCTTCACGTATATACGTATATAAATCTTGTAAAGGTGTTTCATAAAGTTTAATTTCATTAATAATTGGTGGGAATAGAATTTCCATTGCTTCAAATAAGCTGTAGCCGTATTGAACAAGTAGGGTTTCTAAGGTGCGGTTTAAATCTTGAGAGTCACTGCCTCCTGCAGTAAGTGGTACATCAATCATTTCAGCTTGATCGCGTAATTTCGCAATTGTGTTAATTTCACCATTATGTCCGAGAATGCTAAATGGTTGTACACGAAAAAAATTAGATAATGTATTAGTAGAGTAGCGGTTATGTCCTAATGTCATAGTTGAAGCGATAAGCGGATGTTGTAAATCATTATAGTAGGCAACAAGCGTATCACCAGCACCTAGAACTTTATATACAACATGATCATGACTTAATGAAGCAACATGAATTGCTTCGTTTTCCTCTATTTTTATTGTGACAGAAAATAATGTTTGCTCAATATTTGTAATTTCGTTTTCTGCGATAAGGGCAACTTGCCAAAATAAAGGTTCTTCTTGTTTACCAAGTGGACCGAGCGCATCTGAGTTTGTTGCATCATCACTTTCGAAAATGATTGCAAAGTTTTTGTTGTTTAATTGCGTACGAATATAATCTTTTAAGGCAGTAATGTTTTCTTTTTTATTTAGAAAAAAATGTCCAACGATAAAGTGGGGATGATCCACAATCGTTGGATTATATCCGCTACTTTTTAGTTTTTCATTCCAAAGCGTTTTTGGTATATCAATGTGAATGCCGATGCCATCGCCCTCGCCATTAATGAAACCAGCTCTATGATTCATTTTGACGAGTGATTGTATGCAAAGGTCAATGTTTTCTTTTGTAGCAATTTTTCGTTTCTCCATAACGGAAACGATTCCACACGCATCATGTTCTGCATTTCTATAATCTCGAAATAAAGACGGTGTCCATGTATTTTTTTTATTGAGCATCCGTCAATCCCCCCTCTTGTAAAAGTTAGAATAATCTTGCTATTTAAGGTGCAAATCACCTTGTACACAGAGATAGTAATGCTGTAAAAGAATATAAAACAGATAATTATGAATAATTATACTATTAATGCGTGATTTATGAAATAGAAAAAAGGAAAAAAGAAAGGTGAGCTTTCTTTTTTCCTTTTAATGAAGGGATTATTTATTGTCTGCTAGGGCAGCAAATGCTCTGCCGACAGCTTCGATTGTATATTCAATATCTTCTTTTGTATGTTCTGTAGTTAAGAACCATGCCTCGTATTTAGAAGGTGCTAAGTTAACTCCTTCTTGAAGCATAAGCTTGAAGAATTTACCGAACATTTCACCGTCTGTATCTTGTGCGGCATCGTAATCTTCAATTGTATTAGTTGTGAAGTATACAGTTAAAGCCCCTTTTAGACGATTTAATGTAATGTCGATATTATGTTTCGCTGCTTGCTCTAAAATTCCTTTTTCAAGCATTGCACCAAGTTCATCTAATTTCTCATAAAGCCCTTCTTGTTGAAGTACTTCTAGACAAGCGATACCTGATGCCATAGAAGCAGGGTTTCCTGCCATTGTACCAGCTTGGTATGCAGGTCCAAGCGGAGCAACTTGTTCCATAATTTCTTTCTTACCACCGTAAGCACCGATTGGTAAGCCGCCGCCAATAACTTTACCAAGCGCTGTTAAGTCGGGTGTAACACCAAGTAAGTCTTGAGCACCGCCGTACATAAAGCGGAAAGCAGTAATAACTTCATCATAAATTACTAGTGCGCCAGCTTCGTGAACAAGTTCATTCACTTTTTCAAGGAATCCAGGTTTAGGCTCTACAATACCGAAGTTTCCAACGATCGGTTCTACAAGGATAGCTGCTACTTCATGACCCCATTTATCTAAAGCTTCTTTTAAAGTTTCTACATTGTTAAATGGAACGGTAATAACTTCTTGTGCGATACTTTGTGGTACGCCAGCTGAGTCAGGAGTTCCTAAAGTAGAAGGGCCAGATCCAGCTGCCACAAGTACTAAATCAGAATGACCGTGGTAACAACCAGCAAATTTCATGATTTTTGTGCGACCTGTATAAGCACGAGCAACACGAATCGTTGTCATCACTGCTTCTGTACCAGAGTTTACGAAACGGACTTTATCTAATGCAGGCATTGCTTCTTTTAACATTTTTGCGAATTTTACCTCTAGCGCTGTTGGTGTTCCATAAAGTACCCCATTTTCAGCAGCTGTTGTAATTGCTTTTGTTATATGCGGATGAGCATGTCCAGTAATAATAGGACCGTATGCTGCTAAATAATCGATATATTTATTTCCGTCTACATCCCAGAAATAAGCGCCTTTCCCACGTTCCATAGCAACAGGAGCGCCGCCGCCAACTGCTTTAAAAGAACGAGAAGGACTGTTAACACCGCCAACGATATGCTCTAAAGCTTCTTTATGTAATGCTTCTGACTTTGTGAAATTCACTACAATTCATCTCCTTACAAAAATCTATGTATTATTCTAACATGTTTTTCGAAAAGACGTATTGTTTGTGATAGCGAAGGCAGTTGGGTAAACTATTCGTTGTGACATTTAGGAGGGGGGTCCGATTATGAAATCGGTAATTGAGGTACAAGGGTTACGTAAAGAGTTTACAGCCTATTCAAGTCGTCCGGGCTTAAAGGGTGCATTTCGCGATTTATTAAACCGTAATTATAAAATAGTACCAGCAGTAAATGATGTATCTTTTACTGTAAAGCAAGGTGAAATGGTTGGTTATATCGGTGAGAACGGTGCTGGTAAATCAACAACAATTAAAATGCTTACGGGGATTTTAACTCCGACATCAGGGCAAATCACAGTAAATGGAATGAACCCACATAAACAAAGAGAAGAATTTGTAAGAACAATTGGTGTTGTTTTTGGACAGCGTTCGCAACTTTGGTGGGATATTGCAGTACAAGAATCGTTTCGTTTATTAAAGAAAGTGTATGGTGTATCAGACGCTCAGTATAAGGAGCATATGGAACACGTAATTGAAACGTTAGATATAGGGCCCTTATTAGATAAACCAGTTCGAAAATTATCTCTTGGTCAAAGGATGCGTTGTGAATTAGCGGCAGCCTTAATTCATAATCCACCGTTATTATTTTTAGATGAGCCAACAATTGGGTTAGATGTACTTGTGAAATTGAAAATACGTGAATTTTTAAAAGAAATGAATGAACGTTATAAAACAACAATTTTATTAACAACACACGATATTACTGATATTGAAGCTTTATGTGAGCGCGTTATCATGCTGGATGAAGGAAATATTATGTATGACGGTTCTTTAAATAATCTTCGTACGCAGTGGGGAGCGGAGAAGGAAATTCACTTTCAGTTTGTTGCACCAGTTTCCTATCAGGCTTTATCAATGGTTATGCCAGATAATCATGTCGTTTGGTCGAAAGCAAAAGAGGAAAATGCATGGGTTGCAAAAATTCCGAATGAAGAAGTTATTATTTCAATGCTTATTTCTAAAGTAGTACAAGCCTTTCAAATTAAAGATTTAAAAATTAACGAAGTGTCTACAGAGGAAATTATTCGTAACATTTATGAAGAAGGTATTACGCATGGGTAAGTATATTGAAATGATTCGAATTCGCTTTTTAATGATGCTTGCGTATCGTACAAATTACTATAGCGGGATTTTAATTTATACGATTAATATCGGTGCTTACTATTTTTTATGGCAAGCAATTTATAGCGGAAAAGAGAATATTGAAAGTTTATCTATTTCGCAAATGACCACGTATATTGCAATCGCGTGGATGGCACGTGCCTTCTATTTTAATAATATAGATAGGGAAATTGCGATGGAGATTCAAGAAGGACGTGTGGCTGTAGAATTAATTCGTCCGTATAACTATTTGGGAATGAAAGTTATGCAAGGTCTTGGCGAGGGAATATTTCGTTTTGCCTTCTTTTCCATTCCAGGCATGGTTATCGTTACGTTATTATTTTCGTTGCAAATTACAACAAATTTTCAAACGTGGTTATATTTCTTCTTATCTTTAATATTTAGTTTTATTATTAATACACAAATTAATTTAATGACGGGAATGCTTACGTTTTTCCTATTTAATAATAGTGGGATTATGTATGCAAAACGCGTTGTTATTGATTTATTTTCAGGTCTATTATTACCAATTAGTTTTTATCCGCTATGGGCCCAAAAAGCAATGATGTTTTTACCGTTTCAGGCTATTAGTTATATTCCAAGTATGATTTTTTCTGAAGGTATACAGGGGAGTAAGTTGTATGAGGCTTTAGTATTTCAAGTGATTTGGGCGATTGTACTTATTATTCCAATTGTACTCATGTGGAGAACGGCGAGAAAACGTCTAATTGTACAAGGGGGATGATGAGATGCTATATATAAACTTATTTTTACAATATGCAAGTCAATATATAAAAACAAAATTGGAGTATCGAGGCGATTTTATCGTTGGTTTACTTTCTGATTTATCGCTTCAAGCAGTTAATTTAATATTTATTCTCGTTGTATTTGGGCATACACAAGCATTGAAGGGATGGAGTCGAGAAGAAGTAATCTTTATTTATGGTTTCTTTTTAGTACCATTTGCCATCTTTTCAGCTTTCTTTAATATATGGGATTTTAATGATCGATACATTATTAAAGGGGAGATGGATCGTGTATTAACGCGGCCGATCCATAGCCTATTTCAAATTATATTAGAAAGAATGGAACTTGAATCTTTAATTGGAGCTATTACAGGGATTGTTGTAATGGGATATGCAGCTGTGGAGTTACAATTATCTTTTTACTGGTATGATTTCTTCTTATTTATATTGATGGTAGGAGGAGGAGCACTTGTATATGGAGGTATATTTGTTACGCTGGCGAGCCTTGGTTTTTGGTCGGATGCGAAAAGTTCAATTATGCCTCTTATGTATAACATAGGTAATTACGGGCGCTATCCTGTTAATATTTATAATCGTGTAATTCGTTTCATTTTAACGTTTGTTTTACCGTTTGCGTTTGTTGGAGTATATCCAGCGGCATACTTTTTAAGAAAAACAGAATGGAATAGTTATGCATTTGCGACGCCAATTGTTGGTGTTATCTGTTTTACGATTGCAATCACCCTCTGGAACCAAGGGGTAAAAAGGTATCGTGGCGCGGGTAATTAATTATAGAAGCTTGTTCGTTTCTAAGGGATAAATCAGTTCTCCACCTCATACATATAAAATGAGGTGGAGGACATGTTATGGGGATTTATTCTATTAATTGCAGCAATCGCTATTTTGAAAAGTGTCCAATTATTATGGAGTTCCTATTCGGATTCAACGCGTTTTTTTTCGCTCTATAATTTGGCCACATTATTTTTAATCTATACAACAGTACTAATCGCATTTGGATTAAGTTACGTTGTATTAGAGGAAATGGGTTTCGCAGTTTTGAAAGAGGACGGAGAAAGTTTGAACGCTCATTCTTTTCAACTCGTCGAAGTTTGTTTATATTTTAGCGCAGTTACTTTATTGTCTGTTGGATATGGTGACATATCTCCGATTGGAATTGGGCGATGGATTGCAATCGCAGAAGCGCTAATTGGATATACACTCCCTTTTGCTTTTGTGATGAGGTCTGTAATAGACAATGAAAAATAAGGAAGCATTTGTTATAGTAAAGGAAAAGAGTAGGAGTGATAACTATGATTACAGTAGGAGAAATGGCACCAGAATTCACATTAGAGGGAAGTAACGGAGAAGAAGTTCGCCTAGCTGATTTCCGCGGTAAAAATGTAGTTCTCTATTTTTATCCGAAAGATATGACGCCAGGGTGTACAACTGAAGCATGTGATTTTCGTGATGCGTATGGAGTATTTCAAGAGAAGGATACGGTTATTCTTGGAGTAAGTCCTGATTCAGCGAATAGACATTTGAAATTCATTGAGAAACATGAATTGCCATTTACACTTTTAGTAGATGAAGATCATAAAGTAGCAGAGTTATACGATGTTTGGAAGTTAAAAAAGAACTTTGGGAAAGAGTATATGGGAATCGAGCGTTCTACATTCCTTATTAATAAAGACGGTGAACTTGTAAAAGAGTGGCGTAAAGTGAAAGTGAAAGGACATATTGAGGATGTTCTTTCTTATATAAAATAAATCTACATTGGAGATAAAATATGCAGAAACAAGGCAAGTGTCTATACATATTTTACTGCCTTACATAAAGTGGAAGTGTAGGGCATACCTCCTCAGATGATAGTATTCCAAGTGCGATTATGTCGCACTTTTTTCTATGGAATATATGAAGAAAAAAGGGAAAGATACATAAAAACAAGTCCTGAATATAAAAATAAACTACATACTTATAGTAGAAATATTGACGATTTATAAGAAAAGGAGTACACTCTTTATAAGAATTATAAAATAATAATCCGTATAGAATCGGGGTGCATGACGGTGGTCAAAGAAGAATTAAAAGAAGCGCTAGAAATGCTGAAAAATACGGGTGTACGCATTACTCCACAGCGTCATGCTATTTTAGAGTACCTTGTGGAATCAATGACGCACCCAACAGCGGATGATATTTATAAAGCATTAGAAGGTAAGTTTCCAAATATGAGTGTTGCAACTGTCTATAATAACTTACGTGTGTTTAAAGAGGTTGGACTTGTAAAGGAATTAACTTATGGAGACGCTTCAAGTAGATTTGATTATGTTACAAGTCAACATTATCATGTGATTTGCGAAAAATGTGGTAAGATTGTTGATTTTCCTTATGGAGGCTTGGAAAAGCTGGAAGAGGAAGCTGCGAAAACGACAGGCTTCGTTATCAATAGTCATCGCTTAGAAATTTATGGCGTTTGTCCAGAGTGTCATAAGGCGTAATATATAATAAAGAAAGAGGCTGACGGCTATACGTCAGCCTCTTTCTTTATTATATAAGGATTAGCGTGAGGTTAATCGGGATTTACAGTGCTAAGTTAGTAAGAAGGGTTAGATAAAAGTTTGTCGAATTTACTTTGTATTGGTGGAAATGAATTCTTGGAGGGGACATTTTGAAGAAATATGAGATTAAAAATAACATTCCAACATTGGAAGAATATAAATATTTATGTGATTCTGTGGGATGGACTAACTATATGAACTTTGAGGTGGCGGAAATATCACTTCAAAATTCGATTTACTGTATAACAGTCAAGGATAATAATCAAATCATCGGCATGGGGAGAATTGTTGGTGATGGGGCTATCTATTTCTATATTCAAGATATAGTGGTTCATCCAGAGTATCAAAAGAATGGTATTGGAAAGAAAATAATGAATACTTTAGTAGAATACTTAAATGGGAATGCTCCAGATAAAGCATTCATTGGTTTGTTTGCGTCGCAAGGTAAAACATCATTCTACGAAAAATATGATTTTAAAGATTATTCGCCTAATATGACAGGGATGTTTGCTGTTATTTCGAAAAAATAGGTGTAATAAATTTAATAAAACAATTAAAAAGTTGATTTTTTAAGAAATCAACTTTTTAATGAGTTGAAACGTTTGTAGTGTTGCAAATTCGTATTTCCCTTGATACTTATGATTTATAACTCTTCTTATTATACTTTTCATCAAATTCTTTTCCTTCTAGATCTCGATCTAGTGTTAAAGGTTGATTGCAGTGCATACATGCATCGACACGGCCCAGCATTTTGGTTGGCTTATCACAGCTTGGGCAAATAATTTGGATAGTCTTAGTAGATAACATACCAATCCAAAAGTAAACGACAGTGCTAGCGATAACAGCTAAAAAGCCAACCATCATAAACGTTGTCATAATAATAATGTTTTCGCGGAAAAAGACACCTAAGTATGCAATGAAGAGGCCGATAAATACTAAACTTAATGCAAAGGTCCGGATTTTATTGATTTTGTTTGAATACTTAATGCTCATTCTCACCACGCTCCTATACTAATAATATAACATAAAATTTAGAATTTTCACTCCCGTGTGAATTGATAAAGAGATAAGATATGAAATGAATAGGAGGGGAGCCAAGAATGAATGGACGCTATAATGATTTTTAAAGCGGATTTTAAGTTTTTAACGGGATGTGAAATTTTTTTATAAAAAGTATTGACCCTGTATATACTGCATGATATATTAATAACCGTCGCTGATGCGGAAACGCAGAAAACGACAAAAAAGAAATTAAAAAACTTAGTTGACATTGAAAAATGAAGATGTTAACATAAGGAAGTCGCAAATGAGCGACCAAGTAGTTCTTTGAAAACTGAACGAAACAAACAACGTGAAACGTCAATTTTTATTTTAGATGCTAGAT
>NZ_JBUXJL010000009.1:0-201169 GCF_056158125.1 Bacillus sp. EB V-12
TGGTTGCTCCCCAAAACGATAAAATAAGATTTTTGTTTCAAGTTAACACAAATTTCGTTCTAGAGTGCTATAAAAATTCAACTTGATGATGGCGTGCACCATTTATAAATAAAAAACCCGTGAACTATTCACGGGTTTTACTTTAATAACTAATTGCAATTGTACCTTCACCTGCATGAACCGCAAATGAAATTGGTAATGGATATAATTTGAAATCCATTTCAGGGAATGCTTGTCTAATATCTGCAATCCATTCTTCAGCTCCAGCTTTATCGTTAGCATGGAACATGTGAAGTACTTTTGGTAATTCTTTTTCAAGTTCATTTTTAATATATTCTCGACATTTTTGGATTTTACGAACTTTCTTTTCAAGTAAAAGCTCTCCACCTTTTACTTCTAATATTAAGTTGACACTTAATAAACTTCCAAGTAAAAATTGAACTCCCTTTACACGCCCACTTGCATAAAGGCCTTTTAAACTTTTCGGGAATACGTGGAAAGGTCTTCTTTTTTCCTCTACTAATGTTTTGTGTATATCTTGTAAAGTCATACCATCATTGTATAACGATTTCGCTTTTCTAATTAGTTCATCCATTGGATAACTTGTTGTTTCACTGTCTAATACCGTTAATGGAAAACCTGCCATTTCTGCAGCTAACTTCATATTTTGATAGGTTCCACTTACTTTTCCGCTAATAGCAACTGCAAATCCTTCTTCATATTCTTCTTTGCATTTCGAAAATAACTCTACCATTTCCCCTATGTTAGGCTGTGATGTAGTGACAGTTTTACCTTCGTTCAAAGCATTATAAACGCGCTCACGCACACCTTCTTCACAATCTTTGTACGACACACCATCAATAATAACTTCAATTGGGATAACAAAGTTATCTCCTTCTGTTTTAAAACTCGCAGTTGTACTATCAGTAATCCAAGCAACACGATTCATGTTGTTCCTCCCTTAATTCAATTCCTCTTTTCTAATTTTTCTATATATTTATGTTATGAAAAGAGAATATCCCTGTAATAGTAACAGGACTTTATTGTTTTGGCTATAGTAGATGCATATTAAATGTGACTATTTCTTGTCTATTTCACAAATAAAAAAGAAAATCAAGGAATTTGCTCGATTTTCTTCTTATCATATACTATTTAAAAGTTTCATTATCTAAAATTACTACATAATCATTTGTTAATCGTCCAGCTTCTTTTGTATAACTAACAAGCCTTTGTATATTATCACAGCAAATTTTTGCTCCCCATACGAGTAACGGTACGCCAATAAAATCAATATGGAACCTTCTAGAAAACAGCCCACCGAAAGTCATCGGTAAAGGCACTGTTGGTGATGTATTAGAAAATATAATCTTTTCATGGCTTTGATAATGTTTTTGCAAGATTTCTCCTAAATGCTTCATCGCTGGTACAACAACTTTTGATGCGCCACATCCAATCGTATATACAGGATGACCATGTTCATCGATTCCATGAAAAATAATTTTTCCCATATCTTCTGTTTTCAATTTATTAAAGTAATCTACATTCAAAATTTCTTCTTTCGTTAACTTACGATCCGTTGGTAGTTTATTTAAATGATATGCTGCAGCTAGTGAGGTAGTATGTGTTCCACCAAAATCTGTGTAAATGTATATCATATTATCATCCCTTGTTGTAAAAGTTCAATGTTAATTAGTATTACCGTTCTTAGCAATGTTAAACAAGGGATGTTATTTGTCCCATATGAATAATGGACTGGATTGTTACAAACCACAACAAAGCCGAAATGAGCCAAATACGGTTTATTTTCACTTTTCGTTCTTTACTTTGCATCAAAACAATAATAAGAACAACAAGTAAAATATCCATTTAGAATCCTCCTATAAACTTGTTTATCTTTAAAGCTTATATTCTCCCCTTCTCATCAGCCTTAAGCATTATTTATAAAAATAAAAAGACGTACTTTTTACTCGTACGCCTTTAATAACTCGTTTAAACTCCTATTTATCAACTAATTCCATACCTTTAGAATTAGTTTTACCCAACACTCGAATGTTAAATTTATTAATGGCTTTTAAAAAGATATTATAAATACAATATCCAAAAATAGAACCTAGAACATTACAGATCACATCATCAATATCAGTAATACGTCCCACTCCACTAAATAACGACTCAATTAATTGTAGCAATTCAATACTAGCTGATATAGAAAATCCTAATAAAATTGTATTTTTGAATTTCTTATATTTATCCCATAGGATAGGTGCTAAAAATCCTAAAGGCATTAATAATAAAATATTCCCGCCTACATTTCTTACAATTAGACCAATCATAAATAGGGCATCTCCATCATAAGCACTACCAATTTGATTGATGTCTTTAATAATTGATGCAAATGGTATTATATTGACCGAGCGATTCAGATTTTCAATATTAGAAGGAAAACCGATTGGTAAAGGGAATAAAGTTACTGCAACAACCATACAAATGTAGACCACGAATAAAAAACTTACTAGTTCTTTCCACCAAATCACATATTTTTTATTTTTGGTACCAATTAATATTCCACGTACAATTAAATAACAAATAACCCCTAAAATAATAAACAAACTACCGTTGATCATATACAAATTGTTAACACATCCTTTCATATGAAGTAATAATTAAAATTTACAACTATATAGTAATGTTTTTTTATTTAAAAATCCATATATTTATATATAATTGTGCGGAATTACAAAAAACCCTTATTAAATGAATATAGGGTTCCTCGTTAACTAAAATATTTTTCAAAACAGAAACAAGCATGAACCCGTTTAAATTATTTTCGTATCTCTTCTTTTATATCCATATAATTAAAAAGCTCTTTCTATTTCTGTCATTAATTTTTCGGGTCCTGCCCCTTTATTCGATGGAATAACTAAAGCGATTCCTAATTCTGGATATATGGCCGAGCGAAAACTGACGCCTGGATCATATCCCATTACATGATATTTGAATACCTTGTTTTCTCGTGTTTCAATCCATATTCCATATCCGTAAGATTGTTTATCATTTACTTGAATGTGGGGAGTTAAAAGTAACCTTGTATATTCCTTTCCTAAAATTTCATTATTAAATAGTGCCGCCCAAAATTTCAGCATGTCTGGTGCAGTAACATATGCACCTCCATCAGCTCCTCCTTTTATTGGTATAGAGTAGATGTTTGTTCTCCAATTTTGGTTGGTTTCGTCCTTTATATATCCTAGAGCTGTATGTCTTGGTAATCTATCTAACGAAAAATAGCCAGAATCATTCATACCAACAGGATTAAAAATGTTTGTTTCTATATACTCCGTGAATTTAAGTCCCGTCTGTTCTTCTATTATTAATCCAAGTATAATAAAACCTGCGTTGTTGTAGTGAAACTTATTTCCAGGTGCAAACATCATATTATTGTTTTGAAATAATGGTAAAAAGTCTTTTACGCTCTTTAATAGATACATAGGTGTTTGTTTCCAAAGGTCTTCGAAGTTATCCATAATACTTTCATCAAAATAATCTGGTATACCAGCACTATGCGTTAGTAGTTGATGTATTGTAATATCTTCATCGAAGTTTGGAAATTTTATCTCTAGACAATCTTTTAATTTTGTATGAAAAGAAATAACACCTTTTTCAACAAGTTGACAGATGCCAATTGCAGTGAAGATTTTACATCCTGAGGCAATGCCAAATCTTGTTTGTATCGTATTGTTTATACATTCACTTTGGTTTGCGTAACCCAATGCTGTTTCATAGACTAAATCTTTTTCTTTTTTTACTAAAACTACTCCAGAGAAATCTATTTTCTTTTGTATTTCTTTTACAATTTTATCAATTTCATCTTTTGTTTTTATCACGACAACCACCCTTATCTTTCGGTATTGTTCTTTCCTCATATTAATTTTTCCATATAAAGAGGAAAGAACCCTCTTATTAAATACGATAAATTGTTAATGAGAACACAAAGTTCATTTCGAAGTTATCCCGTTATTTATGAGCAGTAAGACCCCCATCTCAAAATTCAGTAGAAGCAAAGAAATGAGGTGGGGGCCCTGCTGCCCGTAAAAGCCCGATTGGTGAGGGCTAATAATCAGCGGAGGATGCCCCCCCTGATTAAAGTTTCACTTTATTGATTCAGTAGAATACAACTTAGATTGTGATGGGAATAAAGTAAACACACACAAGATGATAGTAATAAATAACATGATCAATGAACCTACAATAACTACAAGTTGTATAGAAATGAACTGAGTCGCAACACCAGATAATATTGTAATAAAGATTGTTACTAACGCAATAACAAGTCCATATATACTCCCGATCCGTCCCATTATATGAACGGGAACGTTATTTTGGTAAAATGTATAAAATCCTGTATTTGCATATGCCATAGAGAAAGATAAAATAAAGAATCCAATAGCAGCTATTAAAAATACATTTGAAAAAGCATAAATTATATAACCAATTGCGATGAATAATGATCCTATTCCAATTAGAAATGAAGGTGCTAATTTCTTTGATAAAATTGTATTTGTTATGGCACCTAAAATAAATCCTGCACCAGCTATACTAACTAGAAAACCGTATTCACTATCTGTTAGTAGTAATACCTCTTTCGCAAACGATAGTTCAAGTGAATCAGTAGCAGTTGCTAATACGAACATACTTTGAAATAAGAAATACACACATACGACATACACATGTTTTCTACTAAAATTTATAACAGTGTTCCAATCTTTTTTTAATACTGTAAGTGATAATGTATTACTAGTTGTATCCGAATCTTCTTTCTTATCAAGATTCGGTAAAAGTAATGTAATGAATCCTGATAAGAGAAATGCTATAGCATTCATATATATAGCAAACTCTGGTGTACCTGCAATTAATAATCCCCCCGCTACTGCTGGTCCAATTAATGATGCACCAGATCCTATTAAAGTACGTAATGAGTTGAAACGTTGTCTTTGCTCTACTGGAATTAATTTCGTCATATACGTCATAGCAGTTGGCTCATAAATTGCACTGGCCATACTTATAAAGAATACGAATACATAAACAATCCAAAGTGACGGAAGTAAAGGTAAAATAGCGATAAATAACGCACGATATATATCGAGGTGAATCATTAAATTCCGTTTATTTAAACGATCAATCATACTCCCAGACCAAGCGTTTGTAAATAAAGTGGCTAATGGTTTTATTACATATAAAGTAGCAACAGCTAAGGCTGAGCCACCCATATTATAGACAAGTACATTCAGTGCTATTAAGTAAATCCATGCCCCTAAATTCGCAATACCAACTCCGGACAATAGTAATAAAGGATATTTCCAATCTTTAAGTAAATTTTTCATTTTTGGCCCCCGCTTTCAAAATTGTTTTACAACAATAAAAAAATCCCACCCCCAAGACTTTTAATCTTAGGGACGAGATTTATCATCGCGGTGCCACCCTAGTTTGTTAATATGTCACCATACTAACCTTATCAGGTACTGCATTCTAATTCATGCTTATACCATAGCTCTATAACGGGAGCTCCCGTCACACCATCCCCTAATAATAGGTTCCGATGTGCTGCTCAGAGGCTTGGTTCAATAAAGAATTTTTACTCCTTTTCAGCTACATGGAGCTCTCTGTGAAAAATTCATTTTATTTACTCTTCTCTTCACTGCATTTATTTTTTCCATATTATCACATATAAATTTAACTGTAAATAAACAATAATCAGATATTTAATAACGTGTCACTGTTAGTTCTTTTATTTATTATTTTTTCTAAAAATTACGGTGCGTGAAATTACTCGCAACTCTAAAGAAAGAGCTATTTGCATATAGCTCTTTCCAAATGCCTGGATTAATTCGTATTCGCCTCTGTTAACGGTTGTAACGGCGGTTCTAATTCTAGTTCTAGTGTATCTCCTTCTTGTAAATCTTGTCCTTTTTCAATACTTTGACTCGTTACATAACCCGTACCAGAAGTTTTCAAATCTAATTTCAAAAGTTTAGAGAAATGCATAACATCACGCATGGACCACCCTTTTACATTTGGCATTTGTGCGTTATTCCCTAGTAAAAATATACGATCACCTTCACTCATTACCTCGCCAGACTGTGGATATTGTTTTATTATTTTTCCTTCTCCTAAAATTACCGGCTGTAGCTTCTCTTTTTCTACACTTTTCTCTATTGTATCCATCGATTGATTTACATAATTTTGTACTTTTAATTCAGATTGTTTCGCTGCATCAGCTATTTGTTTTTCTGTATACGGTTTCACCTTTAAATATTCAAGGCTGTTTTTTATAACAGGTTTAAATATTTCAGCAAGAGGCTGAGCTCCATACTCATCTCCTTTTAACTTTGGCTGCTTAATAGCTAAGTATACGATTAACTCCGGATCGTCAATTGGAGCCATTCCTAAAAAGGAGAAAATGTAATTCTCTTTCCCTTCCATATATCGGCCATTTTCAGGATTCGGGATTTGTGCTGTTCCTGTCTTACCTCCAATTGGATAACCATCCACTTTATACATTGTACCAGTTCCTTTTGAAGATGTTATAACACGCTCCATTAAGCTTCTAACCTTGTCCGCTGTTTCTTTTTTTATCGGATTCCCAATTTCTTTCGGTTGATTTTCCATAATAACTTCTTTGTTTGTTGGATTTACAACTTTATCAACGATATATGGTTGCATCATTTTCCCGTCATTTGCTATAGCAGTAGCCGCTTGGATTAATTGAATCGGAGTTACTGTAGAACCTTGACCGAAAGAAGTTGTAACCTGTTGAATTTGTGTATTTAATAATAAAGTATTTTTCCTTTCTCCAGGTAAATCTATCCCTGTTTTTTGATTGAATCCAAATTTATTCATATATTGCTTAAATTTATTTGGTTTCAGTAACTGATCTTCTAAAATAGAAAAAGCTACGTTTGATGACCTTTCAAATCCTTCATCAAATGTAATTGATCCCCATCCAAATCCACCATTATGGTCTTTTATATCAGATGAACCAACGGAATATTTTCCAGATTGAAAATATTCTTTTCCGTTATATACACCTTCATTAATGGCAGCTGCTAATGTAAAAACTTTCATTGTTGAACCTGGTTCATATGCATTTGCAATCGGGTCATTTAAAAAGTATTCGATATCACCTACATTAGGATTGTAACTAGGTTTACTAGACATCGCTAAAACCTTTCCTGTTTTTGGATCAGCAATAATGCCAATTAACATAGAAGGATCATAATGTTCTTGCGCTTTGTTCATCGCTTCTTCTAAAAAACTATTAATTTGTTTATCAAGCGTTAAATATACGTTATTCCCATTTTTAGCTGGTTCTACTTTACCTATATCATTTGTAAGCGGAATTCCCCTTCGTGTACCCACATATTCTATATTTCCGTTTGTAGAGTGCAAATATTTATCCAAACTCTTTTCAAGCCCAAACTTCCCTTCCGTATTCCCTTTATCATCTGGTCTAGCAAAACCAAGTATATAGGATGCAAAGTCTTCATTCGGATACACTCTTGCTTTTTCCGACATAAAAGATACACCTGGTATTTTTAAATCATTAATTTTTTCCTTCTTTTCCCTAGATAAGTTCCGACCAATTTTCCCAATTTCAACTTGCGTACGCCCTTCATGAAAGTTTTTTAATACTTCTTCTTTATCAATTTCAAGCGCATCGGCTAATTGTTGTGCGGTTTCATCTTTATTTTTCACTTTATCTTTTCCTTTTAAATTCACAACAACTCGATACGTTGTAGAATCTTGTACTAACACCTTTCCGGTTTGATCATAGATAGTGCCACGATTCGCTTCTAAAACACCTTTTTTATTATGTTGTTCATTCGCGAGATCCTTTACATTCACATTATGCACGACTCCTACTGCCTGAATATAGAATATACGCAAAATCATAATAAGAAACAAAACAATAAAAGCAATCATCATATATCGAGCGCCTTTATTCGTTTGGAGTTTTTGCATACTTATCTCCTCTCTTTTGGAATGGGTTCGTACGAAGATCCGTTTTAAAATTTGTAGTTTTTGTTTACGATACTATATGTTTCGAAGTTTTCTTTTTAATTCCTTTAAAACAATGCAAAACTAACTGTTGTTATTTTGTGTTATTATTTTATATATTTAAAATACGGTGCGTGAAATTTCAGAATATTAATTAGTACAACTTGATTACAGAGCACTCTAAACTCTTTTCGTATTTCCTATAAAAAAATTCCCCTCTGGATGTCCAAAGGGGAACTTTTTATAGGAAAATTATGCGATATGGTTATATTTCGCTAAGAAAGGAATTCGTCTCGCTACTAATGCATACATTTTGAATACAAGTTTCGCTATTGGTTCAAACATACGTGTACTTTGCATTACTAAAGCACTCGTAATAAGTGTTAAGAATGCTGCACCAAGTATATCTAAAGGATAATGAACACCTACGTACATACGTGATATACCGACTAGTACTGCCCATAATAGCGCGATATATTTCAGTTTTTCTCCTCTAAGAATAAATACGAAGGCGATTGAAAATACAAGTACAGAATGATCACTAACGAATGATGAATCTGCTGCATGTGGTACTAATTGATGTACATCATGTGATACGAACGGACGCGGATGGTAATATACCGCGTGTATAAGAACATTTACTAATAATGCAATAATAACCGAAAGCGTCGTATATAAAACTGTATATTGTTTTCTAATTGCCTTTTCTTTCTTTCCATTATTAAACCATAAGATAAGCATAAATAAAATGGCTACGTATGCAGCGCTATTTGTAATAGCAATCATTAACGTATCTAATAGTTTGGATGAATCAGCAAAATTATTAAACCACTGAAATACTGTGTAATTCATTAAACTCTCTCCTTACATACAAGTGTTCTTGATTTACACAGTATACAATACCATTATGAAAATAGGCTTAAACTTTTTTCATCTAATTCTCATTTTACTATTACTCATGTGACAATTATTAAACAAATTTTATACGCTATTTATGTATAAAGCCGGTAAGCCTTTATAATAAGGCGGTTCGTATTTTTTTCATATTTGAAATACATAACATGTTCATTTAAATATACTAATTGCAAAATCATATTTTTTAATTCATTTGAAGTACAATATTTCCAAATTGTTCTCCATGTTCCATACGGCTTAGTGCTCGAATTGCTTCTTCTAACGAGTAAACTTTATCAATAATTGGTTTAATTTGATGTTTTTCTATAAACTTTATCATCTCATTAAATTCCTCACGGCTACCCATGGATGTTCCCATAATATCAATTTGATTGTAAAATAGCGCGCGTAATGGTAATTCAATTTTATCTCCTGAGCTTGCACCAAAATTCACGATTCTTCCATTTGGTTTTAATACATCAAAATATTTCAAAAAAGTTGCTGGACCTATACTATCTATTATTAAATCTACTTTTTCACCTTGTAAGCTCTCTTCCCAATTTCCGGCACTATGAAAAGAAATATCTGCACCATATTTTGCAGCAAGTTCCCTTTTATTCTCTACCCTTGAAGTAACACTCACTTTTGCGCCAATTGCTTTCGCGAATAACATGGCAAATGTAGCAACACCACCGCCTATTCCCGGAATTAAAACGTGTTCGCCGCACTTCAATCTCCCTTTTGTAAAAAGCGCCCTATATGCAGTTAATGCAGATAAAGATAAAACACCTGATTCTTCCCAAGTAAGATATGATGGCTTTTCTACTACATTTTCTGCTGGTACAATTACATATTCAGCAAACGTTCCATCTTTCGGTCCACCTAGCACTTCCGGTAACTCCGGTACTTCAGTAGCATGTTCCCATCCAATACTAGGATTAATAATAACTTCTGTATGTAATATGTTATCAGAAACACCGTTTCCAATTTCCGTAACAATACCTGCACCATCTGATCCTAAGATTAAAGGTAATTGCATTTCTTTTCTATTATTCATAATAAATAAATCCCGATGATTTAAGCCTGCTGATTTTAACTTCACTTTAACTTCCCCATCATTAAGTGCTCTCTCAGGTGATATTTTATATTCTACACCGTCAAATCCAGTTTTATATTGATGTACGATAGCTTTCATTATTATTCCCCCTTAATAATTTTAATGTACTAGAAATTTCGAAATAAACAAAATGATTTGATCGTAAAAAAAGAAGGAATGCAAGAAGCACCCCTTCTTTGAAGGCTTATTTTATTATACATGGTAATGTAATCGTAACAATTGTTCCTTCATTTTCTTTACTCTCTATTTTAATAGCTCCGTTATATTTTTCTACAAGTCGTTTTGCAATAGACAAACCTAGTCCGTTTCCACCTTGTTTTCGACTTCTCGCTTTGTCAACTCGGTAAAACCGATTAAGAACAAATGGTAAATCGGATTCAGGTATTCCCGTTCCATGATCTATTACACGAATTGTAACTTTCCCTGATTGTAAACTGGATTCTATGCAAATATATTTATTAACCTCTTTTGTATACTTAACTGCATTATCCATTATGATAATAATAATTTGTTCTAAGTAAGATGATGGCATTGAAACATAAGCCTCGTCATCCCCGAATTTCATATCAAATTGAAAATCACTTTGAATTACTATAAAGTTTTGTGTAACATGTTTTAATACGCTATTTACATGGACTGGCTCAGCTGCTATTGGATACATTTGTTCAGATTCAGCCCTTGATAGTTCTAGCAATTCTGAAACTAATTTATTTAAACGATCTACTTCCTTTAAACTAGATTGAAGAGATTTATCTAATACTGCTGGATCATTTTTCCCCCATCGGTTTAACATCGCTAAGTGACCATGAATAATTGTTAACGGTGTTCTTAGTTCATGAGATGCGTCTTCGACAAACTGTTTCTGTTGTGCAAAAGAAGTTTCTACTTCATCCATCATCTCGTTAAAGAGAAATGATAATTTTGCAAGCTCATCATTATTTTCTCGTACTGGAACCCGTTCATTTAGTCCATTCTTTTTAATACGTTTCATCGTATCTGTTATATTTTGAACACTTGATAATAGTTTCTTCGTTATAAGAATCCCACCTAAAAAACTAAATATCAATCCAAATATTCCAGCAATAAGCATTACCACTAAAATAACTTTTAATAAATAATCAAATGTCTCTAGGTTTTTCGTAAGTTCAATAGTGCCAGTAAACTCTTTCGTTTTAATTGGTATGCGCTTAACTAATATTCGATCTTCTAAATGCCTTTTTATAAATGACTCATCTTTTATAACCTGTTTCGGCTTTATCCACGTTTCATTAAAATCTCGTGAAACAGTAATAATCGGCTCCCCATCCATGTCAATAATACGAATCATTTGATGCTTATCAATCATATTGTTTAGAAAATCTTTACTGTTTTCAAATGTTTTACTCGAAAGGGTATCATTTTTATCTTGGAAATATGCCGCTATTTCCGTCACTTGCCTATTTATTTGTTTCTGTTCATAATCTATAGTCCACTTATTGATTACAATAAACTGCAAAGCACTATATAAGATGAATAAAATAAATACTAGTGTAGTGGACCAAAGTGTTAGTTTCCACTTTATAGGTAGATTTCGAATTCGAAACATAATATTTTTTATCATTTCATTATATATCCCGCACCACGGACTGTTTGGATATACTCCTCCTTATCTACACTATGTAACTTGTTTCGCAAATAACGAACATATACATCAACGATATTTGTCTCAACAATTGCATCATATCCCCATACTTGGTCCAATAAAACATCACGAGTAAGTACGCGATTAATATTTTTCATAAACATAAGCAATAACTCGAATTCTTTATTTGTAAGTTCAATTTCTTCATTTCCTTTAGTTATAGTTCGAGATTCAATCTGAAGCTGCAAATCTTTGAATGTAAGAAATGAAGCCTGCTTGTTTTCAATATGTTCTTCTCTTCTAAATATCACTCTCATACGTGCTAACAGTTCTTCAATTGCAAATGGTTTCGGAAGATAATCATCCGCTCCACTATCTAAACCTGTCACACGGTCCATAATACTATCACGAGCAGTCAGCATAATAATAGGTGTATTTTTAGTCGCTCTTAGTCGACGACATACCTCTAGTCCATTTAATCCAGGCAGCATTAAATCAAGCAAAATGAGATCGTAATTCTTTTCAAGTGCTGCGCTTAACCCTTTTCTTCCATCTAGTTGTATATCTACTTTATACCCTTCATATTTTAGTTCTAATTCTAGAAAATCTGCTAAACTTTCCTCATCCTCAATAATTAAAATGTGTTGCAACGGTAGTTCCTCCTAGACAATTAAATGAATAAATAATCCTATTCCAAATATAATTGCAATGATTTGATGCACTTTTCTATACATCATAAATTTTTCTTTCTTATTTATTTGTTGTAAATAAAACCCAACAATCCCTAGTACAATTAAGGCTAATAGAGAAAATATGCCACTGTATATGAGTAAAATATGACGACTCCCTTTTATAAAAAAGTAAACACCATGAGTAATTGCAACAGCTATTATAGCGTATCCAATTAATACATGAAACTTTTTTGCAAATAGATACACTTCTTTAACTTTTTTAAATCCTTGTATATTTTTCTTCTTTAAAAACACCCATATATGGCGTAAAAACCATAATGAAGCAGCCATAATAGCCCCATATTCACCAAAAGAGCCTAATTTTTTATTTAACCATTTTACATTCAGAACATTGCCGTACATAACATTAATAAATAGCATCTCTACACTACAAATAATAATAGTAATACCTATAATTTTAACACACACATGGAAATATTTATTTCTTAATATCTTCTCCATTTTATTTAATCTCCTTACTAATAAAGGCTTTGTAACAAGCAGTCTATCAAATAAAAAAGAAAATAAAATGAGAGAAAGATTAAAATAAAATGAGAATTTCAATATCACTGGCAACTATTATTGATTTTTTTCAGCTAACTTTATTATGTTTTGAATAAACGGCGCTTTTGCCTTTGTATATGAAACACGATCAAAAGCATATGTAATAGCAAGCCTCTCTTTTAATTCTCTATATTCTTTACGTGCCCATTTATGGCATATTAGAAAGTCGCGAAATAAAATATTGTTTCTCCACTCGTCACTATTATAAATATGCAAATGATGAGTACCTGCTCTCCATTTTCCCTTTCTAAAAAAACGCCAATTCGTTGCTTCTTTTGGGACAAACTCATATCCAATTTCCGATAGAACTTCAATCCAGTTTTCAGTAATTTGTAAGTCTGTTACGCCAATCATCATATCAATAAGAGGTTTAGCTCCTAATCCTTCTACTGCTGTGCTCCCTATATGTTCAACAGCGATTATTTCTTGTCCTAACAAGGAACAGAATTTCTCTTCTTCTTTTATATACTCTTCAACCCAGTCTTTTTGATACGGTTTAATAACAATTTGTTGATCCATTATACTCACCTCTCTATAAGTGTTTATCATTATATTTATAAAATTTTATTTTGTTAGCATAGGATTTCCATAAAATATGTCGAATAGTGGAATGTACAAGTTAATTATATTAAATGTGAGGTAATCTATGAAAGATAATTCCGTCGAAATTCAGTTAAATAACGTAACATTCCAATTAAGAGAATATCATAATTTTGATTGGCTTATTAAATTAGGGACCGTATTTGCAGTTTTTGACCAGCAAGATTCAGGGAATATAAGTTTTGGTGTAGAAAAAGATGGGCATAAGAAATTTATCAAATACGCAGGAGCACAAACAATTGCATATGAAGGAACAACGGGTGATGCTATTAAAAGGCTAAAAAATTCAGTTACTATCTATGAAGATTTAAAGCATGAATCGCTCATAAGACTAATTGATCATTTTCCAGTTCAATCTGGATATGTATTAATTTTCGATTGGTTTGATGGTGAATGTCTTCATTCGCATTGGAGTTTCCCCCCTACTGAGAAATATAAAAATCCAAACTCTCCATTTTATAAATTTAGACATTTATCTGCTATAGAACGAATTCATTCCTTACATTCCATTTTTTCTTTCCATACTTATGTAGAAAAGAAAAACTATGTAGCAATAGATTTTTATGACGGTAGTATTTTATATAATTTTAATACAAACGAGACAAAAATTTGTGATATAGATTTATACAGTAAGAAACCTTACATAAATAAAATGGGCCGGCTATGGGGTTCCTCCCGTTTTATGTCACCAGAGGAATTTGAACTAAACGCAACAATCGATGAAAGAACAAATGTATTTAATATGGGAGCAATGGCTTTCTCACTTTTAGGCGGTGAAAAAGATCGTTCTTTTATAAAATGGGAAGCAAGTAAGGAATTATATGAGGTAGCGTATCGCGCTGTAAATGCCAATCGAGCAGAACGGTATGCATCAGTTATAGAATTCTATGAAGCGTGGTTAAAAGCGTCTAATGCAGAAAAGATATAACCCTAAATTATTAAAAGAAATATAGAGTTTATACTATTATCATGTATATCAAGAATGATTGTATGGGCATTTCATATTAGTATGTTCTAATTGATTATGGCTATTATTAAGGAAGACATATCAGCGATAATTTATGTCTATTTTGTATGAGTGTTAGCAAGTTCGTTTGCAAACTTGTTAGCACTTTTTTGTTTAGATGATTCACACATTCCTTCTTAATATACTGTTTATAAATGAATTCAATGTTAAGGATATAAAGAGGTATTCAAAACAGCAGACGCTATGGATGAAGCTTTAGACCGTATGGAGAATATAAAAGTACCTGATAAGTACAAGGACATTAACAAACTTGTGTTAGAAGGCGTAACAGATGCAAGAAAAGGAACAAAGATAATACTAGACGCTAATAAAGAAGATGGAAAAGAGATTGAATTAGCTATACTTAAAAGCACTCCACATATGTCAGGTGTAGAAGGTGAACAGTGGGATAAGGCAATTTATGAATTAAATCAGGAAACTAAAGATGCTTATGCTAAAGCACTTGATAAGAAAATGGAAGAACATGCAAAGTGATAGAGTAACTTATAACGATACATACTTGATATATTATTTGATTTAGGGGGCATCTTCATGAAAGTTGTGCGCTCTATATTTAAAGCTTTTCGTTTAATAGGTTTATTTGTAAAACCCGTACTGCTGATAACGATCTTCCTATTCTTTAAGTTTATATCACATCACTTGCAACTCATTTTATATTGATATATTTTCATTTACTATATCACACCACTTACCCATATCTTATATTGTGTGTAACTGAGTCTATCACTGAATCCCTTGCTATCAGTAATTTCATTTAACTTTTTCCTTTGAGTTACACAGTACGAAATTTATGAGTAACTGTATAGGGATACCACCACATACCTATCAAGCTAAGATTTTGAGACATCTCCATTACGAGAAATTTACCTTTTTACAGTTATTTATGAGAATTCAACTCATTTTTTTCGTTTTGGAGGAAAATCAATTTTTTAAGTTGATGGCGATGGGGTAGCACCACATCGTTATCAACTTAAAAAAAGTAAATGCCCCCAAAACGAAAATTTTATTGTTTTACAGCTATATATGAGGAGTTAGATCGATTTTTTCGTTTTGAGGAACAACAAATTTCTTAACTTGATGGGCATACAGCGAACCCCATCAGATATATAAATCTAACTATAATAAGACCTCTGGAAAAAATCTGAAGATGACAGCTTTTTATTGCTTATATTGAGGCTCATCTTGTTGAACCTCCTGAACACGTGGTTCTAAAGAATCAATAATTGTCTGCGCTTGCTGAGCAGCATTTTGATACAGTTGTTTTGCTTGCTGATTGTCAGTATCAAGAGCAAATCCTTCTAAACATGCTTGAGCACTTTTTAATCCAGAAATAGTTTGCTTAAGCTTAGTAATTACTGTCATAATCAAATCCCTCCTTATAATTATGAATTTCCTACTTAGAATAGCTATTTTCTACTAGAAATATGATTTCTAAATTCTGGTTATCTTTATAGAAGGGGGATTGCCCCCATTAATTATTATGAACAGCTGGAATTTGTGTGATTTTTGATATTCTCAAGCAATGTAATGATGCTTACATATTTTAAGTGCTAATTAAGATAATATAATGTGTGTAATTTAGCATTAGAAGATTTAGGAATCATTCATTTATGAAAAGGAGGAGACAAAATGACTATTTTTACATTAGGTAAAAAGGTTCCAAACTTTACACTCCCTGAAATAACTGGACAGGAATTTTCTTTAGAAACCTATCTTAAAGAATCTAAGGGTTGGAAATTAATTATTTTTTTTAGAGGAGCTTGGTGCCCAGTTTGCGTCCATGATCTGAAGGATCTTGAAGAGAGTAAAGGTTTCTTTGAAGGGAAAAATGTACATCTTATTACTGTGTCTACTGACAAGTTAGAAAATTTAAAGAAGATGGCATTGGAGAACGACTTATCGTTCCCAATTTTATCAGATGAATCCCTGGTTGCTTTAAAAGCTTACGATGTTTTCTATCATGGTGATGATGCACCTTATGAAGACCACGGTACTCATGGAGAACCTGCGTACTTTCTTGTGGATGAAAATGGACAACTACTATATCAGCAGAGGCAAACCAGTCCATTTGGTCGTCCAACATCGACAGAGCTTAGAAAGATTGTTCAATATATAGGTAAAAATCTAAAGTCTAAATAAATCTATTTATAAGAAAAGAGCAAGCTGTATGCTTGCTCTTTTTAATGATTTTTTAATAACCAGTTAATTTTTAAGCTTAACTAACAACTAGTTTGAATTCAATAGAGGATAGGAAATTGCCTAATTCTGATTTTTGTAATTAGCATTACAGAATTGTTTTTTCACTCTGTTACGATAACAATGCAAACAAAAAAGGAGTGATATACGTGCAAATTTCGGTTAATAAAACAATTAAAATTGGAATTATAGGTGGCATCATTGGTGGGATTATTTTTGGAATAATCATGCAAATGATGGGTAAGATAGCCATGATTGCAGGGATAATGGGAAGCAGCAGCTTACTTAGTGGCTGGATTATTCATATGATGATAAGTATTATTTTTGGCATTACATTCGGATTGTTAACATCCGTTATTAAAAATCGTCTTGTTCTCACTTCTCACAATTGTTTTTGGGGTTGGAATTTGGATAGTGGGTCCTCTTGTAATCATGCCTATAATGATGGGGATGGGAACAAACCTTTTAAATGCTTTTGCTCTTCAGCAATTAATGACCTTAGGAACTCATTTGTTTTTCTCTATAATAGTTGCAATTGCGTTTAAAATCTGTTCAAAAAACAAACATCTTAAAAGGTAACTATTCAATATTTTGCAACGAAAATACACATGCTAGTTCTTATTACTGTGCTAATTTAAAATATAAACCATGTACTATAAGTACATGGTTTATATTTTAAATTAGAGTTGATAAAAATTGAAGTATCTTATTAGATAGCTTGTTGTTGAACGTGAGATTAATTAACGGACGATTAGCGATTCTTTTCCCATTATGCCAAACCATATATAAACGAAAATTTCGCTATAACTCGATTTATTTTTTATAGTAATTAATTATCCCTCAAAAATATGTATGTTTTTCATTTATTTGGATTATCCCTATTTTTTTACCCTTAAAATTTCACGTCCCTTTAAAATGAAGGTTCCATCTACAAATACGTTGGCATTAACTTCTCCTAGTAAACCCCTTATTTCTAATGCAGCATTTAGATCATTAAATAGTTTTTTTCTATAAAATAAATATTACTTTGAATTAGATGTTGTTTTGCTTTAAAACAGCTTAAGCACCCATCCATTGTATATAAAACTGGCTCCACAAAACCACCCCTACCTGGTACTATACTAATTAATTACTTTTATGCAGTAATTTAGATTACAGTAAAAATTACAAAGAACGGTATAATGAAAATAAAAATAGTGAAAGGAATGATTTCAAGTGGATAACTTATTACTTCTTTCACAAATTAGTCTATTAGAAGAATTACCAATGGACGATCTTAAGACCGTTGAAGAATTAAGTGAGATGAAACCTGTTAAAAAAGGAACGATTATATTATCTCCAGATAAGCCAATTGAAGCATTATTTTTTTTAAAGAAAGGTCAAGTACGCTTATTTCGTATGAATCATCATGGAAAACAGTTTACTGTTGATATTTTAACAAGTGGTAATATTTTTGGAGAAACATCTACCTTATCTTTAACAAATGACCAGGTTTATGCTGAAGCAATGACAGATACTTATTTATGTATAATTGCAAGGAATGATTTTGAGGGATTTATTGAAAGGAACCCCAAAATTGCATTGAAATTTATAAATATACTTTCAAACCGTTTAAAAGAAGTTTATAGCTTAAGCGAGAAAATTGCTCTTAGTGATGTTAAATACCGTCTAATATACTTATTATTGAAGTTAAGTGAAAAAACTGGCAGAAGAATAAACGAATGGCAAACCATCAATATGAAATTGACACATGCTGACATTGCAAACATGATTGGTTCTACACGAGAAACGACCAGTGCTATTCTGAGTCAGCTTAAAAAAGATGGTTTGATTAAAAAAGATTTAAACTGGTCTATTAATGCTGAAAAAATCGAGCAACTATTAGAAGAAATTTAAGCAACCTCATCAAAAATCCACTACAAGTGGGATTTTTAATTAGATAAACTTCCTAATATCATTTTGTTACAATATAGGGTAGAACCACTTGCCCATCAAGTTAAGGAGACAAAATTCCCCCAAAATGAAAAAATCGTTATTCTTTCAGTAAAATACTTGAAAGGATAACGATTTTTATGGTTCTCTCGCTTTCTGAATAAGCCCGTTGAATAACTGAGATATGTTTCTTTCTTAAAATTACTGAATTACTTTTGAGCTAGCACTAGGTCTAGCCAGGATTTCGCCTCATTGTACAAAGTTGGATTGTTTTGCGGCGTGTAGTAGGCAAGGATTGCAACTGCCTGTGATACGACCCATCCGCGGGCCCTTGCCAATGTAGCACCGTCCGTACGAGTAGCATCAAGGAACACATCGCGCGCCTCTGGCGAGTGCAACTTCCACGCGACCATTACATCACACGCAGGGTCACCTATTCCCATTGTCCCCCAATCAATCACACCACTAATACGCTTATCACGTACGAGCCAGTTACGTACATCTAGATCGCCGTGATGCCAAACAGGAGGACCGTTCCATGGAGGGGCAGAAAGAGCCGACTCCCATACAGCAGACACCGCGGGATCGCCATTAAATCGTGCTAGCCAATATCGGAAGTCCTTGTCCCGTTGGGCCAAAGGAATGCCGCGTCCTAACGGCCCTCCCGTTGGATCGACTTGTTGCAACGCTAGGACAAACTCTGCGAGATCGCGTGCTGCCTGAATCTCTTCAAGCGCCTCTATCGGCACCGTTTCACCCTTCAGCCACGAATGTATCTCCCAAAACCATGGGTATTCGTTATTTGGGCGCCCCTGAGCGATAGGTACAGGGATTTCAAGCGGGACTAATGGCGCGATTTTGGGTAGCCATAAGAACTCGCTTCCTCCTGGTGTCGTCGGTCCTTCCCTTCTCGCTAGCCGAATGGAATATTCGTCGCCAAGTCGGAAAACGGCATTTACCGTTCCAACTGGCTCCACCTTACGAAGGGGTAACTCTGCCCAGCGGGGGAACTGATCGACAAGCAAACGACGCACAAGTCGCTCTTCAATTTTCAATTCGTCAGCATGCATCTTCTCGGACATCGTATGATCTCTCCTTGGTAGCTCTGACATAAACTTTTATCGACGGAAAATAATAACAATTCTCCGTGCACCAAAAGTCAAAAAGCCACACTTTTTCATTATACAATGCAGTCACAACTAAAAAAAACTTATCTGAACTTATTAAATTGCAACACACTATAGGGGTCAATTTACATTACTATAAACCTTTGATGAATTTATACCTATAACTTATAGAAAGCATTATTCTTTTGTAAAAAATACAGAAAGTATGGCGTTTTGTATGAATCTATCGATTCAAGATAAGTTTCATTTGTTCGCTGAAGAACTACAGCAATATCTATCTCCACATATTCTTCAATAACTTGCACAAAATTCACCTTATAAAGGTTAATTTTGTATGCAGATTTTTAGATAACTGATATCAATCTTTTAGAAAACCGACAAATCTAGTTGAACGGAATTTTACTTAATCTTAGCTTGATGGCGATGTGGTGGGACCCTACATCCATCAACTTAAGAATTTAGAATTACTCTAGAATAAAGTTTTATTGCAAGTTAGCAAAAACTTCATTCTGGAAGTACTATAAAATTTTAAAATAACAATTTTATCCAATAAAAACAACAGCTTAAGCCCATTGTAATTATAGGTCAGAAAACAACTGGCAGATTAACAAGAGAACGAATTTTACTATGATTATAATTTAATTGATCCGGTTTGATTGCTAGGCGAAGGTTAGGAAGCCGCTGTAGCAAAGTACCTAATGCAATTTGTCCTTCTAAACGTGCTAATGGAGCCCCCAAACAGTGATGTATACCAGCCCCAAAGGCTAAATGATTATTCTCTTCTCGTGAAATATTCAATGTTTCCGGATAAGTAAATTTCTGTGGATCAATATTTGCAGCAGTTAGAGAGAGTAGAACTAAATCACCTTTGCGAATCCTTTTTCCATGTATTGTCATATCTTCACTAGCAAGACGGCTAATAAACATAACCGGGCCGGAATAGCGTAATAGTTCGTCAACAGTGGAAGAAATCAGGGAAGGATTTTCCCTTAGTAAATTCATTTGTTCGGGATGTTGAAGTAATGCCAGTACACCATTACTGATTAGATTAACTGTAGTTTCATGTCCAGCGATAATAAGCAGCCAAATTGTCGAGAGAAGCTCGTTATTACTCAACTTGTCTTCTTGCTCTTTTGTTTGAACGAGCTTGCTTATCAAATCAGCATCAGGATTTAGACGCTTTTCGTTAAGCAATACCTCGATGTATTGAATAAACTTTTCAAGTGTTGTTGTAACTGCAGTTCCTTGACTAGGATTCACAGAGGCGTTCATGAGTATTTGTGTCCATTCACGGAACTGGTTTCGATCAGTGACGGGAATCCCGAGCATCTCTGAAATAATAATAATGGGTAGCGGGTAAGCAAAATCTGAAATAATTTCCATCTTTCCTTTTTCCTGTACAGCAACTAACAATTCGTCGGCAATTTGCTGAATACGGGGACGAAGATCCTCTATCATACGTGGTGTAAAGGCTTTAGAGACTAGACGACGTAGGCGAGTATGATCAGGTGGATCTACCGTAAGCATATTTGGCATATTCATCAACCAGTCAAACAGTTTACTCGCAGCTGTATTTTCCGAATTTGGGTGTTGCTTATCATGGGGTGATGTGAATTTCCGTAAATCTTTGATAAAACGAGCATCTTTCAGAATAGTAATCACATCATCATAGTGTAATGCGACCCATGTCCCTCCCATGCCATAAAAGTCATCAATTTGAAAAAAACGCTCTTGTTGCTTGATGAGGTTTTTATAGAACATAATGGGATTACGCATGGTTTCCGGTGAATTCAAATCCTTAAAAGTAAGTTTTTTCACTAATATGCTCCTTATCATTATAATTATTGAATGATCTGAAATTACATGTCTCTTTACCATACTATTCTATAGTTATTCATAATACAAAATGACACATCCAATTCCTAAACTCGTTTGATTAGAAATATATCCCTGAATACAAAAACACTAATACGTTTTCCTTTATATTTCTTCCAGAATATACAAATATAGATTCTATAACAACATATATGGGTCCCCATACATGTTAAGAAAACAGATTTACCCAAAAAGAAAAATGAGCTTTTTTATTTCAAGTTAGCACAAAATTTCATTTTTAGGGTAGTTGTCTTCTCTTAGCTTGATAGCGATGGGGCTCTACCCCATCGCTATCAAGCTAACAAAATTGAGATACCCCCAAATCGAATAAATGAGAGTATCTCGGTTATATATGTTTGACCATAATTCCTTATTTATATACTGCTAGTTTTTGTAATAGTTGTTCTTTTATAACCGGCCATTCGCTTGCGATAATACTATATACAACGGCATCTCTTACATAACCGTTTGGCAATTGTCTTTCATTTCGCAATACGCCTTCTATTACATATTAATAATTTAGGAAATTATAAAATAAAGAGGTGACTTTTAATATATAATGATTCAATTTATTATCCTTATATAAATTATGATCAATACTTCGATCGTCAATTCCCTGGTCTTCAAATCCCTAGTTCTCCAGGTAGACCAGGTCAAAGTTCACAAGCCCCAACATCTCCTCCCCCATCATTTATTCTTCAACAATCAGTAGCTTCACCATTTGCTGTTGATCCAGGAGCAATTTCATTCTGTTTATTTCGAAACACCTATATATGGCTTAATAATGGTAAGCAGTTTTGGTATTATCCGATTTTTGTAGGACAAAGGTCTGTAACTGGTTTTAGATGGAACGGTAGGTTTTTGATGATTTTGGTAATTGATACAAGATGGATTAGATTATTTACATGTTTTTAAAAATTGTAGAGTAACGTTAAAAGTTTAATTATATAAATAAAAGAGGTATTAGAATGAAAAATTCCCATTCGAAATTTAAAAATTGATAATTTTAAAGAATTGTTTTGTGTTAAAAATAATTATGATTTATAAGGTCTCTTGGTTTATTTGAGATGCAAATCTTTAAAGAACTTACACTGGATCTTTAGAAGAATGAAATAATTTCACTTGAAATTAAACCTATATAATCTTAGGTTGATGGGCATGGGATACCACCAACATTTTGTAAAATAACCTACGCTATGCGGAAAAATAAAATAAGCTGTCCATATGGACAGCTTACTTACATAATTATCAAGATAAGAAGTGGCTAAATATGATTTATTTAACATTAACTCTCATTATCAGTAATTGGATAACTACTTAAAAATGAAAAAGAATTTGCCAATTTTTTCGCAAAACTTAATGGTGGTTCAACAGATTGGATATGAATATACATAATCAATGGTTTCATATATAACCAATGATTATGTAAAGCACTAACAATAATCCCCTGTTGAACAATTGATTGCATAAATAAAGGAATTTCTTCTTGTAAAATAGCAATTTCTCCAAAGTTCAATGCGTTACCATTTTGATCTAACGATTCAAAAGATATCCCGACCGGTATCACTGAGGTGCTTGGTCGTCCTTGAACAAACACTTTGATATTACGGTGCAAGGAGACAGAACAAACACCTTGATTTATATTGCTTTTTCCATTAAGTATTTTAGCAAATTGTTCACAAAGAACGTTGAGGTTATTCATAAATCTGATGTTCCTTTCTCACTATAATAGAGTGCTGTACTACTTAAAGTATTGATCTATATATATCATACAGATTGGGTATATATGATTACTTGTATTAATATATGATATACACATACTTGGTATGCAAATATATAGAATAGAGCGAGAAACGAAGGAATAACGATGTATAACCAATTCATATGAAGTTAACATAACACATCATTGTCGGTAGCAAGGAAAAGGGAGGAAACCGTACTCTCACCAATTGTGTTGCTGTTCTATCGATTTTTGTTAAAAAAGATAACTGTTTAGTCATGTAAGATCACTTCTTTTTATTTTTAATTTATTTTTGTCTTATTGTTCCACGTCTTCTTTCATAACGTGGTCCATGAACTCCCATTAACTCTTCAATTTCACGAGCGCTAAATTTCTCTTTTCCCTTTTTCTTATTTTTCTTCTTTGCTTGTTTTGATTGCTTTTTCCACTCGTGTAATTAATCCTTTAGCACCTTTATTCCCCCCATCTCCCTTTTCAAAATAAAAAGGACACCTATTCCTAAAACAGCTTAAATGACTGCTTTAATGAACTGGTGTCCTCTAGTTTTCTAGCCGGACTATATTTGTTTTTCGTTCACTTTAAAATTCCAGCTTGTACAAAAATATTACTCATACCCTTTTCCGTTGTAGATAACAAAACCTACTGGATGATGGGTAAAATACAAAACTGGATCATCAGGATTTCCAATTGAAGGATATACATGATTTTTATCAATGTAGACTCCCTCTAATTCAATTGGATTACCTGATTCTAGACCACTAATTGGCTCTCCAAAACCATCGTTATCTCAAT
This sequence comes from Bacillus sp. EB V-12, assembly GCF_056158125.1. Classification (NCBI taxonomy): domain Bacteria; kingdom Bacillati; phylum Bacillota; class Bacilli; order Caryophanales; family Bacillaceae; genus Bacillus; species Bacillus sp. EB V-12. Next base: position 24,270 of record NZ_JBUXJL010000009.1, read on the forward strand.
AACGAATAGCACAGAATAGCTCATCTGGAATCATTGATACCTCTACACCACTTGCATGCATAACATGTTTTGTAGTTTCCATACTTCCATCGCTTTTCTAATTAACGACCTGTCCACATATCTTGCACAATTCCATTTTTAAATAATTCATATGGGAAATAACAATATCCTTTATCTCCCCAGTCTTCTCCCCAGCTGTTGCGAATAATAACCGTTTGCTTATCATCGTCATATCCAACAGCACACACAGCATGTCCCGCTGGTTGACCATCTTCAACAATTACATCATCTGTTCCTGATACTGGAACTATACCAGTCTTTTTCACTTCTTCTGACATAAAAGATTTTGGTACAGCAAATCCAAGTACAGCAACTAATCCATGAGCAAGTGCAGCCTTTAATCCCGATAAATCTTGAATACGATGGTAGGTTCCAATTTTATAAAGTGCAGCATCTGATTCAGCCTTTGGTGATGGCTTATCTCTAAAATTCTCGGTATAAGGAAAATCCTCTTCAGGGCATACCCCAATATTTTTAAGAACCCCCATACCATCACGAACATTCGCTCCACTATCTTCCTGAATATGTCCTTCTATTTCTCGTTCATGATAATATAAAAACAAACGAGATAAGCAAGTAAATGGACGACCTGATTGTAATAATAGATATTCTCGTAACCCTGAAACAATTGCATTTGCCGTACAAGAACCTATATTCCATTGATTTACTATACCTGACATTTTAGGACGAAGATCGACTTGCGTTGGCAAATCCGCCTCATTACTAAACAAGTAACTCCGAAACATTTTGTCTCTTAAATCAACAGGGTCTTTTCTTACATTAAGGTACTTTACAATATCTTTGTTACTGGTAAAACTGAAATTTGATTCATTTGAACTCATTGTAAAAATCCATCCTTTCTTAATATCTAGATAATTCATTTCTTCTCTATACTTAACTTAAAAATTAAAAATATACCTATTTAATTTTTATTTCATTTGCATTCAATACATCCGCATGTTTAATTATTTATCTTTTTACTTATCAATTTCTATTTTCAATTTATCTCACAACTACTTGAACTCTATATCTTTTTTTCTTTCTTGTTTGATTCAATTGCTTTTTCCACTCACGTAATTAGTCTTGTAGTGCCCTCATATTTTCCTATCTCCCCCTTCCAAAATAAAAAGGACACCAATTCATTAAAACAACTTGAATTGCTGCTTTAATGAATTGGTGTCCTCTAGTTTTCTATCCGGACTATATTTATTTCATTATACTTGTCTGTATAAAAAGATTCCTCCGAGCTTTATCTATTCTGTCTTTCTTATATTTTTGTATAACCTTTGTCCGACGAGCAATTGCTTTTTTTAGTTTCTTTTTCTATAAATTATCCAATCCTCTCACTCCTTCTTATGAAACAGTTTTTCCATTTTTAGACATTCTCATTAATTTAATACCTTCTTACATTCAAAAAGCCGCTCAGATGTGAATTGTACCTATATAATTTCAAAAGGATTATTTTATTAGGTTTTCAATCAAACTTCATTTCAAAATTCTCAGTTTCAAATGAACTACTAGACGCATACACCATATACTAATTTAAATGCTTCCTAGGAAAGAAGGTGAAAGCTATGCCATCTATTGTCGGAAATATGGTTGTGCAAAATAGTAACGGTTCTTTCAACTTAGGTGATTTTTATAACGTTTCTCCAAAAGAAAATACAAAAGCTTATAATGGTTCAGGTTCATCTAACGTTGCTTTTGTTCTCAATACATTTAACGGTGTTAGTGCAACAAACACATTTGATTCTGATGTTGCAGACCAAAACCAAGTTGGAACAGTCTAAATTTATTCATTTTCCTCTAACTCCTGAATAAAACCCAATATTCCGTTAATAATGTATATACAGTTTCTGATTTCCCTTCATACCCGAAGGCTGAGTAGCTAGTTTTTACTAGCTGCTCTTTTTATGTTTCACACGAATAAAATTCTATATTTCACCGATACTATATAGGACTGTAAAAAGTCAGCTTTAAATTCTTCCCACTCTAGCTCTCTTGGTCGAGGGTTGAGCAGTTAGCTCTTGCTAGCTGCTCTTTTATTTGGTTACTGCTTCTGTTTCTTAAAGAGATTCTTTAACTATATTTCACTAATAAGGACAAATTCTTTAATCTGTCTCGAATAAAATAAATAATTTGGCATATAATATCTATGCATCTAGATTATTACCTCTGTATGGAGCAGTTAGGCTGGGCTAACTGCTCTTTTATTGAATAAATTTCTAAAAAGTGTTAACAATATAAGTACACCAAGGTTGAATACGAATGACCATTTCGTTCTACTTATTCATCAGGATAGTTAGCTTTTGCTAGCTGTCTTTTTTTAGTTTATCCGAATAAAATTTTTAATTATGTCCGATACTATAAATGGGCTGATACAGCTTGAATTCACATTGACATCTGTAATGTTCTTTTTCCTTTCTCTGAGGACTGAGCGGTTAACCTTCGTTAACTGCTCTTTTGTATTGAGTTGATAATAAATTTTAGGTCGTATTTCTCTTCTATGCCATATACTTTTTAAGTATCCAACTCAAAGTGTTACCTCCTATCCGAAAGGGCACTGATGCATGGTGCTCTTTTTTAGTTTCTTTATTTCTACAAAATGAAATTTTTATAACATTTTTTAGTTCAAATATCCTTTCCATCAATGTACAAATAATATTACTTCTTCTTTAAGCATCTTTATGAACAAAATCAAAGGAGGCATCTAATGTATATATCAAATAGGATTGGCTTATTTAGTTGGATTGCAACTTGCCTATACTTTTTAATTGAACCTTTCTTTATTTTCACTTCTACAGCATCTTATAACTATTTGCATCATGCAATGAGTGATCTAGGTGTAACAACCTGTGGAGAATTCACCTACGAAATAGCTCCTTATGAAATATGCTCCCCTAATCACTTTTGGATGAATTTACTCTTTATTCTTAATGGAATAACATTTTGTATTGGAGTACTATATATTTCACAACATCTAGAAAAAACAAAAATTAATAAAATAGCAACATTTTTTATAATTATAATAGGAGTTTCCACTATAGTCTCAGGATTAATTCCTGCAGATGTAAACCTAATTGGACATTCTATTCTAGTTTGGATAGGTATGCTTACTATATTTCCAGGACTATTTATTTTTGCAAAGAATCTTAAAAAAACTAGAAAATGGACATATTTCTGTTTACTAAACTTAATAGTAATAACAATCATTATCTCACTTGTTTTTCTTTTCCCCTTACCTGCAGGTCTACTACAAAGACTTTTTTACTTGGTTCTTTTCGTTTGGGGAACTGTATCAACCTACAAATTAATAAAATAAAGATTTCATTAAAACTTTTCACCTTTTAACTGGACAAGCATATAGTATTGTATGGAGATATCCACTCATAGAAATCTACCTTTCTTGTCCAAGAGCATGCTTATATGCGTGCTCTTTTTGATTGCATTTAAAGACTTCACATTCATTAGAAATGTACATACAATAATCATGATCATCTCATTATTAATCTTTTAGTATCCTTCTCGATACACATCTTGGTCATGGAGCATCTTAAAAAGCGCTCTTTATATTTGTTAATAAATAACCATTTTGTTCAAACATACACACGGTATATATTAGTTAAGTATATATTTACATAGACAAGACATAACTTTTTTAAACATGCACAATTTTTGTGCATGTTTTTTTATTTAACAAAATAACTATTTTATTATGTTTCCTAACTTACAGTAATGTCCTTAAAAAACATTCATATATATTTATCAGATGCACTTTTAAATTCCAGAGTATCAAATACTTTTAAAAGTTAACTGACCAACAATATTCGACTTATCTTTAAAAACTTATTAAAAATCACTTAGATACAAAAAAGCTACGTTTTATATAGGATAAAAAATTATCTTACGCAAAGGGGCTTGATTATTTGTGAATTACCAAAATGATAATAACTCTAACATTCACAAACCTTGCACTTGTCCATCCCCCACGGCTAACAGTTTAAATGTTGTTCAAACTACCCCATCAATAGTCTCTGTAAATTCTGCGATTCCACTAGATACCGTGGTAAATTCTAATGGTACGGCAATCTCATTCACACCACCAACAACTGTTTTACTTGAAGGTGGAAGAACCTATTTGGCAATCTATGAAGTGCAAGTTATCATTCAACCAGGAGGTAATTCGGCAGGTATCACTATGTATCTTAATAATAATCCAATCATTGGCTCTGGTACTTCTCTGGGATATACTGCAGGATTCACTTCTGTATCAGCACCCGCTATTTTCACTACACCTTCAGGTATAACAAGTACCCTTACTGTTAATGTAGGACCATATTCTAATACATTAAATACGTTGGGCTTAACTCTTGCTGTTGTAGCATTAACATAATAAAATGTAAAACTCTCTAAAATGATTTTATTTATCCCTTAACTGTCTATTGGGCTAGCCTCTAAGAACTCCACATAACTACATATAGAAAAAGAACATTATTTGGTTCCATAGTACTAGGTGACTCGGCTAGCACAATTGCTGAGTCACCTATTTATCTATAATAAAATAAAGCTTTTGTTTAATTTATTACTTGTTCTTTTTAATGTATTATTCTATTACAATCCATTTTCATGTTATAATTACCAACAGTACATATTTTAATAGGCACAACAAATCTCATAAATATAGGAGGACCTTAATAATCCTAACTCAAGAAAAGAACATAAAATTAATTATGCATTTTCTTACATTATTATCTTTTTTTATTCTTATTTTCTTTAGTGTCACAATTTTTTATATACCTTTGGTTTTCTATTTTGTATGCAAATCACAAAACATTCGAAAAAATATCCTTGAAGCTGTTTTTTACCAACTATTCATTTGGATAATCACAGTAATTTGGAATCTTTTCATAATAAGAATCTTAATGCTATTTTGGTCTAATTTAGACTTGGCTTCAAATAACGCTTTGTTTATTTTCGGGGTAGCTCCTTTATATCTAATACTGTTTCTCTTGTTAATTTTTGGACCTATAAAAGGAATTTTATATGTGCTACAAGAAAAAGACTTTCATTATCCTATTATTTCTAAATGGATTAACAAATAAAAATACGTGTAGAAGAATTCAGAGTTTTACCGAATTCTTTTTTATGGATCTTTCAAAATCTTTTACATCTTCCTTCATTCCTTCTTTTTAATAAACTTCAAATTTTATTACAATAACGCTTTTTTTAAATACAATCGCTTGTCTATAAACTTTGTAACCTTCATTTCCTTTCCTATGATTACAACATCCTCCTAACAACCAAGTATTGATTATATATCCCATATGAACACCTCCATTTTATTGGCATATACTTTGAAGGAAAAAACATTTCACATTAAACATATACCTACAAACTCAGTTGCTAATAATTTATCAAAAATTACTTAATATTCATTTTTTAAAAGGAGGTATTTATGAGATATAATCGAAAATCAAATTCCCAAAATTCGTGTGATAAATTTCAGCAACCCTGCTTTATTTCTATATCCCCTTGTGATCAAAGTAATTGCTGTACACCTGTTTTTTTCTCGAATTCTCAACAACAAGAATTATTGCAAATAATAAATCAATTAAATCAAGCCATCCTTTCTTTTTTCACAACACCAAATCCAACAACTATACAAATACTCCAATCAGCATTACAGGCATTAAATGATTTATTAATAGCAATACAACCAAATACACCAAATAGAAATTTAGTTATAAGAACTATAAACCAATTAATTAATTCTTTACCTACCGCATCTCTCACTCAAATCTCAGCATTATTCCAATTTCTATTCCAAAGCTTGTCTTCACTTATAAGTTGTTCAAATATATCGGACCCCTTATTACAACAAACTTTCAACTTAATTTTACAAGGAATCTTGAATAGTTCGCTATTAAGTAACATCGGAACACCCGGGCCGACTGGAGCCACTGGACCTAGAGGATTTCCTGGACCTAGAGGAGCTCAGGGTACTCAAGGCGTGCCAGGTATTCAGGGGCCGGAAGGGCCGGAAGGACCACCGGGACCTCAAGGTGTGCCAGGTATTCAGGGACCGGAAGGGCCGGAAGGATCCACTGGACCTCAAGGCGTGCCAGGTATTCAGGGGCCGGAAGGACCACCGGGACCTCAAGGACTTCAAGGCGTACAAGGGATTCAAGGGCCACCGGGACCACCGGGACCTACTGGTTCAGGGACCGGAATGGGAATTCCCGGACCACCGGGACCCACTGGACCTCAAGGTGTACAAGGAATTCAAGGACCGGAAGGGCCGGAAGGATCCACTGGACCTCAGGGTGTGCCAGGTATTCAAGGGCCGGAAGGACCACCGGGAACCACTGGACCTCAAGGTGTGTCAGGTATTCAAGGGCCGGAAGGACCACCAGGAGCCACTGGACCTCAAGGAGTGCAAGGAATCCAAGGGCCGGAAGGACCACCGGGACCTACTGGACCGACCGGACCTACTGGGCCAACCGGACCTGCATGTAATTTCCTAGTATATGCTACAAATGCAGGACTCATAGATGACCCTACAAATGATACAGTATCTGTAATTAACACCGGAACAAATATAGTAGTTGATACAATTACTGTAGGTAATGCACCACTTGAAGTAACAGTTTCACCAAATGGAGCTCGTGCTTATGTTACTAATATTTTTTCTAATACTGTTTCCGTTATTGATACTGCTACTAATACTGTTATCGCTACCATTCCTGTTGGAACTAATCCAATAGGTGTAGCTGTTTCTCCAAATAACACAACTGTTTATGTTGGAAATCATGGTAATAATACGGTTTCTGTCATTAATGCGGCAACAAACACAGTTATTAATACCATTCCTGTTGGCATCGCTCCACAAGGGATTACTGTTTCCCCAAATGGTGCCCTTGCATATGTTGCAAACGAATTAAGCAACACAATTTCTGTCATTAATACTGCTACCAATACAGTTATTGCTACCATCCCTGTTGGTATTCGTCCTAGAATAATCGTGTTTACACTAGATGGTACTCGTGCGTATGTCACGAATCAAAACAGCAATACGGTTTCTGTTATTAACACCGCTACCAATGCAGTTATTAATACAATTAACGTAGGTACTGAACCTGTTGGCATAGATATTACACCGGGTGGAAACCTTATTTACGTTGTAAATAAAGTTAGCAATAATGTATCGGTAATAAATGTGGCGACAAATACTGTGATCGATACAATTTCTGTTGGTTTATCCCCTGATCAAGTAACTATCATACCTGATGGCACTCGAGCATATGTTACAAATCAAGCTAGTAATACTGTTTCCGTTATTGATATTGCTACGAATACTGTTATCACTAATGTCCCAGTAGGTGTCGCTCCAACCGGAATAGCTACTGGAACTATTTGTGAATAAAATAAAGAAGTGAAAGCCACAGATAGTTTTTATTAAAATTGATAGTATGTGATATTCTTTCTTTAACTACGTTCAAACAACCAGGATAAACCTCTATATTCTGTTAATATTCTTTTCTGTTTTGTCTTACAGAACCTGCAGATCAGCTAGCTGTTGTTAGCTGATCTCTTTCTATAAAACCCAAATCACATACCAATTAATTTACTAACATTGAATTTTTTAGAATTTAATAATAATATTTACCTATAAAACCATTACCCTTATACAAAGAGCTATGAGCCTTTCCGCTCATGACTCTTTTTTTTACGATTTTCACTTCACATCTACGCGATTTTGACTAGCTTCTCGACTAAATCCGTCTGGGTATCTTTCTAAAAATAATCATTTTATCTTTTCAGTAAACTTAGTATCTACATGATCAACCTTACCGTTTATCTAAACCGCGACTTGCTCACCAAATCCGCTCATTGGTGGATTGACTACTGTTACATTTCCATCCTAAACTATTAAAAGTTTGTTGCTACTAACATCAATTTCTACTTTTTTCATATGTCCATCTCCCTTTTACTACCGCATGTACTCGACAACATCAGTTTTAAAACCACCTCCCAAATAAACCCTTACTGGAATTATTTCTTTTTTATCCCTCGCTGCCTTACACAATTCTTCAGCTGTATCCCAATTGGAAAACTTGTCTACAACTCTTTGAAATCTCCGTGTATTCATTAACTCTTAGGATTTATTCTCATGTTTTACCGAACATGCAGGAAGAAGGAGTAAAAAATTTTAGTAAAAGTATCTTTGGATAGCTAACGTTTTCAAAATGTTTGTATTTTATAACAAAAAGCCAAACAAATCTTGTATTAACAAGGTTTATTCACCTTAACATATGTTATTATGTATAATACATATGTTAAGTAAATTCAGAATAACGAGGCAAATATTATGGACTTTGTTTATATTAATCAAAACGTATTAAATAATCTTCTATACATTTTATGTAGTATATTTGTTTTTTATTTCATATATGATAGCAGGCATTATTTGAAAAAATACAAAATATTACTGATTACCCTTTGTTCTAGTATCCCGCTTATTTTATGTATGCGATACCCTATCTATATGGATGAAAGTTGTATTCATGATTTAAGACAAATTCCGGTCATAATAGGTACGCTTTATGGTGGATTCCCTGTCGGTATCATATTGTTTACAATTTTATTAATTACAAGATTTTTATTTTATGGCTTTAACATGCTAACAGTCGTTGTTTACGGAATAATGTTCATCGTTACAGCACTCGCATCTTCAAAATTTAATACATATAATAGAAAACTTAAAGTAGCTTTTTCCATGTTTTTAACCTTTTTCCTAGCAATATTTACAACTTTAATTGTATTAACTTTATCAGATTTTGAAGTGAATAATTTGTATATTATTTATTTCATGGTATTACCGACTACTTTAATGTTATTTATTGTTTATATAAATGAAGTTATAAAAGATGCTGTATTAATGCGCTCAAAATTAATTAAAATGGAAAAAATGGAGATTGTTAGCCAACTCGCTGCAAGTATATCGCACGAAGTAAGGAATCCCTTAACGGTTGTAAAAGGATTTACACAGCTTTTAAAAACACCAAATTTAACTCCTGAGTCAAGAGACGAATATATTAAACATATACTTGAAGAGTTAAATCGTGCCCAAGAAATTATCGATGATTACTTAACGTTTGCCAAACCTTCTCCAGAAAAATTAGATCAAATTTCAGTAAAACAAGAGTTAAATCGAGTTATTAATATGATATTGCCATTGTGTAATATGAATACGATACATATTACACAGGATTTTTCTGAGGCAACCATTGTTGGTAATAAACAACACTTTCAACAATGTTTTTTAAACTTAATAAAAAACAGTATTGAAGCAATGCCTAATGGTGGTACCTTAAATATTTCCTCATCTATCAATAATAGTAAAGTTGAAATACGAATTGAAGATAGCGGAGTTGGAATGTCACAGGAGCAAATCCATCGATTCGGTGAACCGTATTTTAGTACAAAAACAAAAGGAACCGGTTTAGGTACGATGGTTGCTGTTAAGATTATTGAGACGATGCATGGAAGTTTAAAAATCCGAAGTATCGTTAGTAAAGGAACGACTTTAACGATTACGTTCCCGAAATATAGTAAGAATACGCATTAAGACAAATAAAAAAGGAGCATAGTTGCTCCTTTTTTATTTGTTTCGATACATAAGTATCTTCAATGTTTTTTTAGTTTACATTTGTGAAGACTAATTAAAAATTAGTATCCTCCGCCCCAGCAGCTGCATCCTACAATTATTAATAGAATGAATAACACAACTAGTAAAGCGAAACCTCCACCAAAACCACAAGAACCACCGTAACTCATATTTTCTCCTCCTTTTGGTTTGAAAACTAATAGGTAGTTGATCATTTTAACTGGTTCGTATTATACATTATGTATATATCCCTTTTTTGAGCATGTCTACATAAAAATAAGTAAAAGCACTCGTTTAAAGAGTGCTTTAAAATGGATACCAAAAGTTTTGAAATACGTTTAATTTTAAATATACCGCAACAATAAATATGAAAATACCGGCAAATAAAGCAAGGAAATCTTCACGTTTCGCCTTACTTGTATAAAACCATGTACGTTTATCCTTCTTTCCAAATCCTCTTAAATCCATTGCATTTGAAACTGTATCTATTCTTTCTAGAGAATGAATGATTAGTGGCCAGAAAATTAAAACACGGTTCTTCATACGAACCCATAAACTTGCTTCTCCTTTTTCAAAAGCCACTCCTCTCGCTTCTTGCGCGTGTTTAATAATTTTATACTCAGACTGGATGTCAGGAATATAACGTAGTGCAATATTTATTGCATATGTAATCTTATAATGAATACCAAGTTTACTTAAGCTACTTACAAATTCGCTTGGATCTGTCGTGTAAATAAAAAGAAGTGTAAATGGTAATAACGTAAAATACTTTAATGAAAGTGTAGCTGCATAAAATAATGTTTCATATGTAATCGTTGCATATCCAACATGTAAAAACGCGGTATATGATTCAGTTAATTCAGATCCATGAGTTGGTGTAATAAATAAAATCATGACAGAGTTTAATAAACTAAATGTAAATATGACACTAAAAACAATTAAAATTTTACGAAATGGAATTTTAGCAATGCTGAGTCCGATACACCCAATAATAAATAATATTAGCAACACCCGAAAATCAAAAAACAAAAAAGTAAGCGTCATACAAAAAATAAATAAAAACAATTTCACTATCCCATCCATACGATGAAAATATGTACTATGCACCTTCCTCCCTCCTATTACTGTCTAAATAAAGCTCCATAAATTTTTCTGGACATGCAATCCCACTAAATTTAACAAGCTTGGTTAAAGAACTCTCTCTTAAGTTGGCTCTTTGTAACGTTTCTTGATTGCCTAATACATCAAACACTGTATTATCCGCAATAATTTTCCCTTCATGTAGAACTACTGCACGGTCTGTATATTCTAGCGCGAGATTCATATCGTGAGTGATAAAAACAAATGAAATTCCCTTTTTAGCTAGGTTTTTAATAAACGACATAAATTGTTTATAATGATAATAATCTTGTCCCGCTGTCGGTTCATCTAATATGATAAGCTTAGGATTTGTTGTTAATACAGATGCGATTGTTAGTCTCTTTTTTTGCCCATAGCTTAGTGCTTGAATTGGCCAATTACGAAATGGATATAAACCACAAATTTTTAAAATCCCTTCTACTTTATTCTTAATTTCTTCCTTAGAAAAATTATGTAATGTTAATGTAAATGAAACTTCTTCAAAAACAGTAGACTGTGTAATCATATGATTTGGATTTTGCATCACGTAAGATATGATTTCCCCACGTTTACGAATAGACCAAGAACTAATATCTTCACCTTTTAACGAAATTTTCCCATTTTTCATTTTGTTTATACCTATAAGACTATGAGCTAATGTTGATTTCCCTGCTCCATTATGTCCTAACAGTGCCACAATTTCTCCTTCATATATTAAAAGGTTTACATTTTCTAATACTTTTTGTTTATTAGGGTATGAAAATGATAAATTCTCCACTTTAAGTAATTCCTTGTTTTTAGCATTCCTTTCTAATATGACTTGTTTCTCCATCCACTCTTTTATAACGTTGCTTACCTTTTCTTTTTGAAGGTTTTCCATTGGATATATTACGTCATTATTACGATCAAAATGTAATCTCTTTAATGCTTCGATGTAAATAGGCTCTCTTAAGCCAATACGTGGTAATATATTTGACGCTAAGATTTCTTTTGGTGTTCCCATCGCAATGACTTTACCTTCATCAATTAATATAACTTTGTCTAAATCCAGTTTTAAAATTTCTTCTATCCTATGTTCGATAATAACAATCGTTTTATTATACTGCTCATGTATATCTTTCATAAGTTCTATCGTATGTATGGCGCTTAGTGGATCTAAGTTCGCTAATGGTTCATCGAACAATAATATATCCGCATTTGTTGTTAATAAACCAGCAAGAGAAACTGTTTGCTTTTGACCTCCTGATAATTCATGTGGACTTTGTTTATGAAACGTATGCATCTTCACCTTTCTTAATGAGTCCGAAACAATCTTTTTCATGTTATCTTGCTTTACACATTCATTTTCTAAATAAAAAGCTACATCTTCTTCTACTGTCAGACCAATAAATTGAGCATCTTGATCTTGTAAAATTGTTCCTACCTGTTTACTTTGTTCAAAAATACTTCCTTCCCTTGGGTCTTTACCGGCAATTAAAACGTTACCTGTGCTATTCCCTTCGTAAGAAAATGGGATTAGCCCATTTATACAATGAGCCAATGTCGACTTTCCTGAACCACTTCGTCCAGCAATTAGCACTTTTTCCCCAGGGTATATATGAAAGGTAATATCACTTAAAGTAGGCTGCGCAGCATGCCCATATTGAAAGGTGAATTGTTCAAACGAAATAATTGGTTGCATGTTAACATCCCTACTTTTCAATTTTTAAATGTGTATGTTTCTTATTGGATTTCGCCAAACCAATTGTAAGTGGCAATCCAAGTACTAAGAAAACGATGACATCGGAAATTGTTGCTCCTAATACTTGTATAACAATTTTGTCAAATGGTTCTCCCATCACAATAATATCGAATGCCCCAGCAAATATAATAGCAATGACAATACCAACTAGCCCAGTAATTGCTAAATAAGAAATATCTCCCTTGTTAAACGACCCGTTTTTCACACTAAAACCAACTCTTTTTTGAATAAGCCCCATTGAAAAACCAATAATACCTGAACTAATAACCCATCCCCACCAAATACCCCATCCAGCAATCGTATCTGTTACGGTATGACCGATAAGTCCGATTAACAGTCCTGCCACTGGACCAAATAATGCTCCAAAAACAGTTAATATAGCTAATGCTGGTTTAATAAATGTATTCGGTGCAATAGAAAATCCCCAAAGTCCTAATATCCCGTATAATGCTGCTCCAATACCGATTGCTACTACTAACTTTGTTGATAATTTATTCATGACAATTCCCCTCTCATATTAGTCAACTTTTATTACTCTATATTTAATTTAAAAATGAATTATGCATCGACACTCCCTTTCTATACAACAAAAAAATGACCTCTTACATAAGAGGTCATTTTCTTTCACTTTCAAGAATCCTCTTATCTTTCAAAAAACACATCGTGTCCTCTGCGGAATTAGCACCTTCCTATAAAATTGCATAGGGGTTGCTGAGGTTTCTTAGGGCCGTTCCCTCCACCTCTCTGGATAAGTATTAATTTGTAATTCGTATTATGGCACTAAAGAATGTAAATTTCAACACTTTTCTTACTATTTTTATTTTTTATTAAATAGCGCATTTAAATCATTGTATTCTTATCGGAATTGTGAAATAATGAATTCAAAATCGTTTCGGGAGGAATGCATTATGAAAGTTATTGGTTTGATTGGAGGATTAAGTTGGGAATCTACATCATTATACTATAAACATATTAATACACTTACACTCTCTCAATACGATCAAAATGCGAAGCTAATTTTATATAGTATGGACTTTGGTGAAGTAACTACTTTATTACAAAACTATCAATATGAAGAAGTGAAAAATGAACTAGTTACAGTTGCAAAGAAAGTTGAAAAATCTGGGGCTGAATGTTTATTAATGTGTTCAAATACTGTACATCTATTTGCCGAGGAGGTAGAACAAGCAATATCTATCCCGCTTCTTCACATTGGTGATGTAAGTGCTAAAGAAATGGTAGAACAGAATATAAAACGTATCGGACTATTAGGAACAAAACAAACGATGGAGCAAGATTTCTATAAATCACGATTAGCGAAATATAACATTGAGACAATTATCCCAAATGACGAGGAAAGAACTTTTATCCACCATGTCATATTAGATGAATTAAGTAGAGGGATCATTTCAGAAACATCTAAAAAAAGGTTATTACAAATTACAAAATCATTAATTCAAAACGGCGCTGAAGGTATATTATTAGGCTGCACTGAAATACCTTTACTCATCTCCCAAAATGATCTTACTGTTCCCGTTTTTGATACTGCTTTTTTACATGCAAATACTGCTGTACAATTTGCTGGATAAGAATACACAAGCATAAAGGTGAGACCCTCTATGCTTGTATACAGTTACGACTATTTATCCCGCTATTTGCAGGCAGTAAAGCCCCACCAATTAAAGTTTTACTTTATTTAAAAGAGATTCAATAACTGCAATGGCTTCTTTTGAACCACCACATTCTAAAAAGCTATCATTAAGTTTTCTTATACCATGTTTATACTTTTCATTTGAAAGTACATCTGTTACGGCCTCTTTTAAAGTGTACACATTAACATGTTCTTTCAATAGTCTATGTGCTGCTTCCAGTTCAGTTAATCTTTGCGCTATCATAGGCTGATCTTTATCATGCGGTATTATTACAAATGGGACATTATAATGAATGGCATCGTGTACGCTATTCATACCGCCATGTGTAATAAAAACATCTGCTTCATTTAATATTTCTGATTGAGGTACGTATGGAGCAATTATAAAATTATCTGGCGTTTGCTTTATTTTTGAAATATCATTTCTATCACCAATTGCCATTACAACTATCCCATCAAAATCTGAAAAAGTATCAATACAAGTATTAAAGAATGGTTCGAGTCCTTCAAGCAGTGTTCCCATTGAAATGTAAATAACTTTCTTTTCTTTAAGTGATTCCAGTGGAAATTTTATATTTGTTTTACGCTTCGAAATACTCGGTCCAATAAAAATGTTATTTTCTCCGAACGATTCGCTATTAGGTTGGAAATAACGACTTGTGTATACGAGACAAACATCACCTTTATTATTCATAAATTGAAGATTATTCTTTGGTTTTACTCCAAATTTATGTTCCATCTGATTTAGTAATTTTTCAGAGATTTCCTCTGGTTGGAATGGCATATCTGCATTTGGATGAAAAGGTAATGTCTTCAAAAATTCTGGCGGAATTAAAAATATAGGTGAGGACACTACACCTGGAACTTGTAAATACTCCTTTACTAACTCTCCTGCGCCAAATATATCATACATTACGAAATCAAAATTTATACTTTCACATAATTGTTTCGTAATTTCTAATATATATAAAGAAGTCTGAACATGCATATGAAAGAAAGCATTTAACCCAGATGAGGTTTCAGCATCAATAGAAATCTCTTTTAATAGATCCGGATGAGTATGTACAGTAGCTCCTAAATCTTCAATTCTATCCTTAAAGTTTGCCGTTGTAATATAATGTACGTTATCCCCTCGTTCAGTAAAGGCTTTTACTAAATTTAATGTAGGGTTTACATGTCCCTCTGCTGGAAAATTAACCACTAAAATATTTAGCACTTATTCCTCACTCCTTACATTTCATTGTTTTAATTAAGCATACTGTTATTTGTACAAGTAATCTTCCCTTAATAGTCCTAATATGCTTGCTACATTATATTGATAAATAATTTTCAGTCATCAACATAAAAAAAGCATCTACCTATGTAGATGCCTAACCGTGATAAGGAGTGTTCTGTGAGGTTAGAACAAGCGTTTTTGCTTGTCCTATGCTATCAATATATGATTTATTTTATAAAATGTGAATCGTTAATAGAATTATTTTATCCATTTTATATGATCAAATGGATAAAATACCATTTCTACTTTACCTATTATATTTGATTCATCAATAAGTCCAAGTGTATTCCTACTATCTTTACTATGATTACGATTATCACCTAACACAAATAATTTATGCGTAGGAACTTTTATTTCTCTAAAATTTGAAAAACGATTGGATACTTGTGACATATCTAAATGTATATACGACTCATCACGCTTTTTACCGTTAATAAATACCTCATCCTCTTTTAGTTGTATGTTATCCCCCGATAATCCAATAATTCGTTTCACATAGTAAGTAGGCTCGTCTTCTTTTTTTATAATGACAACATCTCCATGATGAAAAGACGATAAACAGACGTTTACCTTATTAACAAGTATATAATCTTTTTCATTCAAAGTAGGTTGCATCGAAATTCCTTCTACCATACAAAATAAAAAGGACTTATTAATAAAAATAACCCCTATTATAATGAATATGTAGCTACATATGTTCCTCAATATTTTAGAATAAACAGCTTCATATATACCTCATTTCTAATCTATTCCCAGATAAAAACGCCTCTAGTTTACAGGAATGCTAGAGACGTTTCGTACATTTTACTTCTCTTTAGAGACATCTGTTTTTGGCGCTTCACCAGTTAATCGCTTATTTTTCAAATCAAAATAAGCATCTAAAACTTCTTTTCCAATATCGGAGTTAATGCCCGATTTATCATTTTCAACCCACGGTACTACAACAGAAAATGCTACTTCTGGATCATCATATGGCGCATATCCAGCTAATGTTAAGTTATAACATTCTCTACGATCGCCTTTCGCATTTCGCCCAATTTTATTTTCTCCACCATATACAGTTTGTGCGGTCCCTGTTTTACCAGCTGGTTTATATGGTGCTTTTTGGAACGCTCTTACTCCCGTTCCATCTCCTTCTTGAAATACTTTTCTAAATCCTTCTTTTACTTGATTAATATATTCTTGTTTCATATCGATTCTATTTAAAACAACGGGTTCTATTAATTGTACTACTTTACCAACCTCATCTTTTTGAACGGTTTGTTCTCTAATCTCTTGAACAATTTGTGGCTTCATTCGATACCCTCCATTTGCGATAGTAGAAATATATTGTGCAAGCTGAAGTGGTGTATACGTATCATATTGTCCAATAGAATAATCTAATAAGAAACCAGGCTGATTATCTTTTCTTCCAATTTGCCCTGCAGTTTCATTTGGTAAATCAATACCAGTTTGTACACCTAGTCCAAATTGCCTGAAATAATACCTCATTTTATCAAAATATTCTTGTTTAATATCTAGTGAACTATTTTTCACATAACCCACGCCAGCAATTTTTAATGCTATATTAAACATATAAACGTTTGAAGAAACTTGTAACGCTCTTAGATCGTCTATATCACCAAAATTTTTCCAAGACTTCTTTTCCTTAGTTCCTTTAAATTTCATAGGTGCATCATAAAAATGTGTTCCAGGAGTTATTGCATTTGTTTCAAACCCTGTTAACACTGTCGCACCTTTAACCGTTGATCCAAGCTCATATGAACTTGTCAGCGTGCCTAAAGCATAATCTTCAACTTCCATTTTCCCGTCTTTTTCTACAAGCCTTTTCCCAGCCATCGATAATACTTGGCCATTTTTCGGATTCATCATTACTACGAAAGCACGGTCTAACATTGATTCTGATCCTTTATATTGTTTTAATATTTTTTCTATGCTCTCCTCTACTTTTTTTTGCAATTCCATATCTATTGTTAAAGTTAAATTTTTACCGCTTTTCCCTTCCGAAACCGTTTCCGTTCTAATAGTATTTCCTTGTTTATCAGCAATGCTTCTTACTTCTTTTTTTGTACCATGAAGTACATCTTCGTATTGCTGTTCGATATAACTTTTGCCAACTCTATCATTTCGGCTATAATCACGCACTAAATAATAATCTAATCGTTCACGTGGCAATCCTTCATCAGCATTTGAAACGTTACCAAGGACAGAACGGAATAATCCATCATTTACATAGATTCTCTCCCAATCAACTGATGCGTCTACCCCTGGAAGGTTCGCTAAATTTTCACTAATCACCGCATATTCCTGTTCACTAACGTCCTTTTTAATAATTTGAGGTGCCATTTGAAAACCTGAGGTCATTTTACTTTTAATAGCTAACACTTCTATATCTTTAGCCGTTAGTTCTTGAAGATTTTTTTCTGTAACGCGCTTCCTTTTTAAATCTTCTATTTTTTTGTCTAGCTCTTTTCCGGTAATATCTTTATCTCGGAACTTATCTATTTCTTTTTTTGATACTAAGTCTTGAGTAAGTTCTGGATTTAATTGCATCCAAAAGTCTTTCTTATCAGTCTCCGTTAACTTGTCTATATCTTCTTGCGGCATTTCAATAATGTCTGCAAGTTGTCTTGCTGATTTTAATATTTCTTCTTGCTTTACACCTTTCACCTTTGTATATGTAATCGTACGTAAAGACTTATTATCAACTACTGGATTTCCTTCACGATCAAATATTTTCCCACGTGGTACAGAAAGACCAACGGTTGCATTTTCTCTCTTCTCTACTTCATTTTTATATGTTTCTCCATCAAAAATTTGCACTTTCCCTAACTGAATAATAATGCCAGAAAATAATAAAAATACACAAAGGAATAAAATATTTAACCGGAGAGGTACTACTCTACCACTTTTCTTCTCTTGCTTTTTCACCTTGTCATAATCTCCTCCTTACAATATTTCAAATAATAATCACATTTCTATATTAAAAGTAATGTACAATTTCTATACATTGCTTTGTACAAATATCAATATAATGTTTAAAACTTAATAGAAATTAAAACAAAGGTAAAGAAAAGGTAAAGTTTACTAAATTAAATATAAAAAATACCCAATAACAAAAAGCTTAGTTTTCACTAATCGCTTTGTTATTGGGTATTAATTGATTTAAGAATTACTACTAGTGCGTATTGCTATACATTTGTCGTCACAATTAGAAAGAGATTGTTTACTTAGTACTTTCGGTAAGTAAATAGTTACTGTTGTCCCGACACCAACCTCGCTCATGATACTAATTGTCCCTTGATGACTTTCAATAATTTTATAACTTAACATTAATCCAATACCAGTCCCTTTTTCTTTCGTACTATAAAAAGGTTCACCTAATCTCTTAATTCTTTCTTCAGGTATTCCTATTCCTTCATCTATTACATGAATGATGACACCATCATCATTTATTTCTTTTATGTGAATTGAAATTCCCCCACCATTTGGCATAGCTTCGATTGAATTTTGCAAAATATTAATAAATACTTGTTTCAATTGATTTTCTGAGCATTCAATAACTATATCTTTGTCATCCGTAAATAGTTCAACTTGAATATTTGTCATAATTGCTTTTGTATTCATTAACGATACGACATTTTTAAAAATTTGATAAATATTTTTCTTTTCTGTATTTATCTCATCTGTTTTAGCAATTGCCAGAAATTCTTGCAGGATTGCTTCTATCCTTTCAATTTCAGAGAGCATAAGATCAAAATATTTTTCTTGATCTTCTTTATTAATTTGAAATAACTGTATAAAACCTTTAATTACAGTTAAAGGATTTCTTACTTCATGAGCCACGCCAGCTGCTAATTGACCAATTGCTGCAAGCGTATCTGATTTATTTAGCAATTCTTCTGTCTTTTTTCGCTCTGTAATGTCGCGTACAATAATCATAATTTTATCATGTAATAATGGTAAGCACCTAGCCTCAAAGAAATCAATACTTCCATTAAGTGTGAGTGGATATTCTACAATTACATTCGTTCCTTTTTCCTTCACTTGATTAATGGCTTCCTGAAACTGCTGTGCTACTGAAGATGGTAATACTTCGTAAAACTTTTTTCCCATAAAAGCTTCTGCGGGTACGTAAAACTTTGTAGGAGATCCTGCCTTGTAATCTATAATTGTGCCATCATCTTCTGTTAAAAAACATAAATCTGGTAAAGCTTTAAAAATTAATTCCAGTTCAGATGTTTGTTGTTTTAACTGCTCTTCTATCGCTTTTAAATGTGTAATATCTACACCAACAGCCCAATAACTATATCCTGTTACAGGAAACTGTTCTGATATATTCGACCACATTATTGTTTTGATTTCACCATTTTTACATGTTAAGTGCATTTCCCAATCTCTGAAATTTTTTCCACAAGTTAAAAATTTCTTTTGTATTTGATGGCGATAATTATGATCAGGATACAATAATTGCAGTGCATTGGGATTTCCAATTATTTCTTCAGCGGTATAACCTGTTACAATTTCGCATTCTCGATTCCACAAAACAAAATCTCCATTATAATCAAGCGCATCGACCATAACAGGCATGTTTTGTAAAATCGTATGTAGTTCCTCCTCTTTCTGAGAAAGCAACGTTGTATTTTTACTTTGAAATACTTTTATTGCGCTATCTAAAATTAAACTTGAGAGCATTTCAAAGTATTTTTGACAACTGAAAATTTCACTTTTTTTGGACCATACAACAAAAGATCCTAAATGTTGATTGTATAAGAAAATGGGGATTTCAATCTTTGGAAGTTTACTCTTTTTTATCTCATTCATTCCGAATGAAAAAACACATTCTTTTTCAGCATCAAGAAGTTGATGTGATATATTAGTTAATTTATAAAATTGTTCTGCCATGGTTTCTATTGTACTCACATCAATAAGTTCCATTAGCCGCGAATTCATTCCTTTTTCACCTCAATATGTAAAATTAATACAAATCTAAAATTCATACTTCTCCATTATACGAAGAAAGCTAGTGTAGGTATATAGCTGTAGAATAATTATTCGAACAAATTTTATTTTTCAATTAAAATAAGAAAAGAATATATATACTGAATATACCTTTAATTAGTATATATTTCGTTGATTCCTCACTTATTGTCTAGTAACTTGAATTCCTCCTTACATTCACTGAATTTTCACTTGAGAGTCATACACGTTACTAATAGCGGTATAAACATGCAATAAGTATAAAGTTCATAAAATATTCACAATTTTTATGAAAAATATAAACATTTATTCCAATATATTCTATATAATAAAATGTAATAAGGCTTCTATGAATCTCATAGAATACCTTACCCCTAATAAAAAAGAAAAAAGAATCCATTTGGATTCTTTTTTCTTTTTTAATTACATTACATATTTATATAAAGCATGTGCCACACCATGTTCTTCATTTGATAACGTTTCGTATTTACACATTGCTTTTATTTCTTCTACTGCATTCCCCATTGCAATTGATATGTTCGCTTTTTCCATCATAGAAACATCGTTTAGCCCATCACCTATCGCTACAGTGTTTTCAACCGGAATATTAAGATGTTCTGCTAAAGTATATAATCCATTCCCTTTTTGAGCATCTCGATGATTAATCTCTAAATTGTGCCAATATGAAGATGTAATTGCTAAATCTGTATTATGAAGAAATGTTTCTTTGAGTTTTTTTAATTTCTCAATTTCATAAGAAAATGGTAATAATTTATGCACATGTATATCTGTTTCTACAATTGGTTTACAACTTTCCGCACTATGAAACGCTGTATGCTCAAGATATAATGCTGCGATTGTTTCTAACTCTTTCAAGTCGAAATTTTCTTTTGAATTCTTCACATGCTCAATTTCATTACGTACACTCTCTACTCCATAATCCGGTACATACACACCTTTATCAGTATAGAGCTGATAATATAAACCATTCTCTTCAAGATATTCTACAATTTCAAGTGCCTGCATATTTTGAATTGGATATCTCTTCATCATTTTTTTATCTTTATATATAAGAGCACCATTTTCCGCAATGATTGGACACTCTAAATCAACTTCTAACAATAATCGCTCAATGTCAACAATAGAACGTCCTGTACAAATTGCTACAACATGGCCAGCTTCTTGACATGTTCGAATTGCTTCTGCATTTTCTTTACTTATCATTTTATTCCCCGAAAGAAGAGTTCCATCTAAATCAATTGCAATTAATTTCATTATTTCTTCACCACTTTCTATAAATACACGAGTTCTAATTAATTATTAGGTATCGTTTTCATACAATCCTCGTGAGGTACTTCTTATTTATAATTTATGAAAAGCGTTTCAGGTCAAGAAATAATTAAAAATAAAATCCAAAGCTTTTCTTTTTAAAAAAGCTTTGGATTTTAAACTATGAATTATAACTAATGTATTTCGTCTCACACATGTACACATTTTTTTCTTCAGTTGGGATATATACTTTAAACTTTTCTAACCGTTTTCCATAGACATGAATCGTAATAACGCTTTCATTTTTGCTAATTTCAAGAATATGACAATCCGCTGGTGGAATTACTTTATCTGTTTCTCCTTCTCCCAAATAAAGATTTCCTGTATGTGTTAAATAAACAAGTGAATTTCCAAGTTGTTTCGTTTGTATAAAGTTCTGCACCATAATCCTTCCTGAAAAAACGCCTTCTACTCCCCATGTGCCGTCATGATCATGTAAAGGTGTAGATTGTCCATCTTTCCATACGAGAGCTAGTACTTCAAAACGTTTGAGCGGATCTTCATACAATAAATGTCGTGCATATTGAGTCAAATTGGCCTTCTGTTTATCTAACGGAAGCCATGTTTTCTTTTCTAAAAGTTCTTCTAGTAACTTTTCAATGCCACACACTATTTCTTCTTCAAATAAACCGTTTTCCATAAGATCTGTAACACCTTTAATAAACTTTTGAAATGATTTACTTCCATTACAAGTCAACATAAGAATCCTCCTCTACGTTTTATACAATTCCATATTAAGGTAATTACCGAAAACTCACAATTGAGAAACAAAAAACAAGATGCAAATGTATGCACCTTGTTAAGATTTTTATTTAGCTTTCAAACGAATAGGTAAGTATTTTAATGTTTGTTCATTTTCCAATATACATTTTTCTAAACAGAAAGATGGAGATAGCTCTATTTTTTCAAAAGTATTTATAAAGGTAGTTAATGCAATCTCAGCCTCTAAACGTGCAAGTGGTGCTCCTAAGCAAAAGTGAGGACCTTTCCCAAAGGTTAAATGCTTTTCATTTCCTGTTCGATGTACATTAAATTGAGAGGCTTGTGAAAATTTTTTCTCGTCTAAATTCGCTGCACTAACCCACGCAACAATCATCTGATCCTTTTTCATTAAAGGACCAAATATATTTGTATCCTCTGTAATCCTCCGGGCCAATGTAACAGGAAAGCGATAGCGTAATACTTCCTCAATCGCTTTTGAAATTAAGTTAGGTTCTTTTCTTAACTCTTCATAAATTCCAGGTGAATCTACTAAAAAGCAATAAAAGCTATTAATAATTAAATTTGTAGTGGTTTCATTCCCAGCCGCTAGTAAACCTAATGAAAAGGTTACAATTTCCTCATCGGTTAATCTTTCGCCTTCATATTCAGCTCGAATTAAATCAGATATGATATCATCGGTTAAATGATATCTCTTTTCCTGAACAATCGGTAAAAGGTATGCTTTGAATTCATTTAATGCTATCCCTTTCTCGGCATCCAGATCATTAAACTTTTCTTTACTATACGGCATAAATAAAATATCAGACCATTCTTTAATTTTTTTACGATCTGTTGTTGGGACTCCTAATAAATCAGAAATAACGGTAACAGGTAAAGGTGCAGCAAACTGTTCAACGATATTAACTTCACTACATTTTTCGATATGTTGTACAAGTTCATCTGCGATAGCCTGTATTCGAGGTTTCCACTGTTCTAAACTTCTTGGAGTAAATGCCTTAGAAACAATGGAACGTACATTGCGATGTTCTGGTGGATCTGTAGAGTTTATATTTATTCTAGTTTCTAAAGGAGGGATTGAGAATTGTCTGCGCTCCCTTCTACTTGAAAATAAGCGATAATCTGATAAAACACGATTTACATCATCATATAAAAAAACATTCCATACATCCTGCTCTTCATCATAATGAACTGGGTGATTATCCCTCATCAAACGATACCATTCATATGGATTCCATAATTCTTCTTTTGTTTTCAGCTTTGAAATTTCATGAACTAAAATAACATTTTCAGGTGAAGCCATAGTTCTTTCCTCCCTTTTCTTTTACAATAAAAGTGATAGGTCGGCAGTTCAAAGTTGTATAAACTATCATATGTTATTTTAACATATACAAAAGGAGATTTTTCATTAGAGAACTTGAGAAATATATAAGGGGGATTTTTATGTACGTTGACATTTTACTGCTAGCAGAATTAACGACAGGACCAAAACATGGATATGAAATCAAAAAAAATGTTCAAAATCGTTTAGGTGAGAATTTTGAGTTAAATCACAACATGCTTTATCCTGCCCTTCGGCGCTTTGAAAATATGGGTGCTATAACGAAAAAAATACATAAACAAGTTGGAAAACCAAACCGAAATATGTACGATATAACAGAAACAGGAGAAGAAATTTTTTCTGAAATGTTACGAGAGTTTCCCGAAAAACTTGCGACAAATAATGCAGAATTTCTTGTTCGTATCGCGCTATTTGAAAAACTTGAATATGAAGCTAGAAAAGAGATTTTGACTGTACGTCAAAACGTACTACATAATCAACTTACCGCTATTCAGTCTCTAGAGGTTACCTCACCCTTTATTACTGAAGTCATTGAATTTAGTAAATCACGAATTGAACATGAATTGAGTTGGATTACATCACTTATGAAGAAAATATGAAAAAATAACAAGAAAAGTTAAAAACAATGAATGAAAATGATATTTATTATCAATACTATCATTAATAAAAGGGCAACCACGATTTGGCTACCCTTAAAAAATTTACACTTCTGGATCGAATGTTTTGCAATCTGTTTCTTCCGTTGTAGATGCATGTTTACCTTTATGACTTACTACGTAAATTGCCTCTGCACTACATTTATTACCGTTCGCCCAAAATTTACAGTTGTTTACTTCACATAAAACGTCTTGTGCCATAGTATCACACCTCCTTGTTCTATTATCATTAACAAAATTCGGAGGTATGATACTATTTGTCATCCATTTTTCATTCCCTTTTTAGCTTTCTTAATGGTTCAATATCTCCGCGTACAATAGCATCAATATTTCCAGTTATTTTTTCAATATCAAAATGCCACCATTGAATTTGCAATAATTCTTGAATTATTTCATTTGAAAATCTCTCTTTTATTTTATTTGTAGGGTTTCCACCAACAATTGTATATGGTGCGACGTCTCTAGTCACAACAGATTTAGCTGCAATGATTGCACCATCCCCTATTTTTATTCCGGGCATAATTGTTGTATCCATACCAATCCAAACGTCATTTCCTATAACTGTATCACCTTTATAAGGTAAATCAGACAAACTAGGTGTATACTTCTCCCACCCATTTCCAAATATATTAAATGGATATGCCGAAAATCCATCCATCCGATGATTGGCTCCGTTCATAATAAAGTTAACTCCAGATGCAATACAACAAAACTTTCCAATAATAAGGCGATCTCCAAGAAATTCATAATGATGTAATACTCGATCTTCAAATGTTTCTCCATCTTTCGCATCATAATAAGAATAGTCACCAACAAGTATATTAGGTTTTGTTATTATATTTTTTATAAATTGAACGTTTTGATTTCCTTCAATAGGGTATTTAACATTTGGATTAGGATTCATTTTGTACGGCACTTCCTTTACCACTTATTTCACTTTCTACCGCTATTACTGGCTTTAAATTGTATATAGGTAAAATAAACAATAATCCAATTATAAAAAGTAAAGCCGTTCCTTCATACATCATACTTAATGAAAACATCTCTTTTAATGAGCCAGCTATACTCATCGTTACTACCATTGAACCGGTAAAAAGCGGACTTAAAATACCATTTACACGACCTATAAAATCGGTATCGCTATTTTGAATAATAAGTGTATTTATACCAATTTGGATACAAGGAAGAGCTAAACCACTAAAAAGCTGCGCTGTAAGTGTCACCCATAAATTTGTAGAATATCCTATAATGCCAATACCAATTGCTTGACCAAGCATACCGATAATTAACATCTTTTGCGGAGCAACATTTTTCGCAAATACCATTGCTAATGCTCCGCCAACAATCATTCCCGCACCATTTACTGTTAGTAGCCACTGTAAACTCTCTTTTGATAATCCTAACTGCTCAGTCACAATAAATATACCTAATGGCTGAATTAATCCTATACCTAGTCCTGCAGCCATAAAACAAAGCCCTAGCAAAGTTAATGCTTTTTTCTTTTTGACATACTTAATACCATCCTTCATCTCTTGCAACAGAGTGATATCCTTCTTTTCTACGTCGTTTTCAAGATCTTTCGGAAGAAATAACAATACAACTGCCGCAAGTAAAAACGAGATACCTGTTATGATGATTGAAATATAAATTCCAAAACTATGAAAGATAAATGTCCCTAGTATTGGTCCTAATACCATAAATATTGCAAATATCGTTTGATATATAGACATTGCTAATTGAATTTGTTCCGTTGATAAATGTTGTTTAAACAATTTCATTCCAGATGGTTGTGAAAACTGTGAAAGGATTGCAGAGATGAGTGTCACAAAAAACACAATTTTCCACGTTCCAAACATAAGCGTAATTAATACAGCGAATACTGAAATGGAACTTAACGTTTCACACCATATCATTGTCTTCTTTGGCTTCCACCTATCAGCAAAAGTACCGCCAATAAATGAAAAAATAAAAATTGGAGCGAATTCAGCAACTGAAATCATCGAAATAGCAAAAGCATCACCTTTTGTCATTTCCATTACATATAGTAATACCGCAAAGTTTCGAACCCATATTCCTATTTGTAAAAATAATGCTGATGCTAAAATCCCTTGAACAAACCGATTTTTTAATACTTGTGATACCCCATTGTTTTGTTTCGTTACTACATTTGTCGACATAAAAAAGCCTCCTATTTCATGTTCTGAACAGGAGGCAGCACAAATCATATAAAAAGACTATATATTCGCAGAGCGAAATACATCCCTTTTCTATAAATGTACAGACTAACCCTATTCAGAAGAATATTTCGTTTTTTAACGAAGATCTCTTACAAATAGAATTAGTTGATCATTGGGATGTTTTCACCCTTCCGTTTCGAATTTAAATAACACATACATACTCTATGTAAATCATTTTCGATGTATGCATGTCTCCTTTTAACTATTCTAGAAAGTTAAAGGTAATTCCTCTAAAGAACGCATTAAATAGTTACCTTGCCATTTAATTTCTTCACGATTCCCTTTTATTTGTAGTTCAGGCATTCGATTAAACAAAGTAGTAATAGCAATCTTTGCTTCTAACCTCGCAAGTGGAGCTCCTAAGCAGAAATGACTACCATGACCAAAGGCAATGTGACGGTTGTTCTCCCGTGTAATATCAAATATTTCTGGATTTTCAAATACTGTTTCATCACGGTTCGCTGAAGCCAATGCAATAATAACCATATCTCCTTTCTGTATTGTTTGATGGTGAATTTGAAAAGGTTCCGCTGCCCATCTTGCAGTTGTAACCTCAACTGGAGAATAATAACGCAATCCTTCCTCAATAGCCGAATCAATTAGTTTTGGATTATCTTTTAATAACTGTAATTGATTTGGATTTTCAAGAAGTGCTAATACCGTATTTGTAATTAAATTCACTGTCGTCTCATGTCCTGCGACAATTAATAGCATTATCATTGAATATAGTTCCCGAGCGCTAAGTTTATGCCCTTCACTCTCTGCAAGTATTAAAGCACTCACCAAGTCTTCTTTTGGCTCTTTTCTTTTAATATCAACTAAATATTGAAGATATGTAATAAACTCAGATAGTTGTTTTTCGGTCTCTTTTATTTCTTCAGGTGTTTCTGGTGATGCAATAACAGCATGAGACCAAATTCTAAATTTCGCTTGATCTTCTTTTGGAATACCGAGCATCTCACTTATTACAATAATTGGTAACGGAAACGAATAATCATCCACAAGATTTAATGTACCTTTTCGCTCTATATTACTTATCAAATCATCTGCTATTCTCTGAATTCTTCCGTCTAATTGTGCAATCATCTTCGGTGTAAAAGCTTTTTGAACTAAAGATCGTAAACGACTGTGGTTAGGTGGATCTGAATTTAGCATATGTGTTGTTAAGTGGTCACTATTATCAACGGAAAGATACATGTTCTTTATATCTTGAGAAAACACATTTGTCCAATCTTTTTTTAAACGATTATCTTTTAAAAGTGGCAGAGCATCTTCATATCTAGTAATGAGCCATTCTTTACCGATTTCAACTTGGTTTACAAATAATATAGGTTGTTTTTTTCGCGATTCTTTATAAATTTCATACGCATCTTCTTTAAACTGAGCTGAAGCTAAATTAATGCCATCCTCTATGCTTAACCCAACTTTGTTTTTCATTGACATTGTATTCCCTCACTCTCATTTGTTTTTGAAAACCAACCAACATATGCATTATACTCTAATAAAAACGTGAAAATTGTAAATTTTTAATCAAAATCTTACTTCGTATATTGAAAAATAAAAAAGTGAGAGAGTACAATCGTTTTACTCTCCCACCTCTCTTTATGCGAAGCACATAAAATTACTAATTTGTTGATAGCGATAACTTACTTTACGACGACGACCACCTTGCCAAGTGTAACCTGATACTCCGTTTCTTCTCACTTCAGTCGGAAAGAACCATAAATCCCTTCCAAAAGGTCCAGGACGATGTAAACGTAAATAGCCCCATCTTCCTAAACAGTTACACATCCATGATTTCATATTGCCTGGTTGTGCTGGAGAAGCAAATGTAGACGGTAACGATGGCGCTTGTGACGGTGGTGGTGACGTTGGAGCATCCTCCGCATCATCTGGTCTGTAATCTTCTTGTTCAATATCTCTCACTTCATTTGTAGGTTCATACCCGTAGTCATGTGGATTATAATACATCGCTTGATCATATGGATAATTTTGTTGGTTATACATATTAACAAATCACCTTCTTTTCATTCATTACCTTTATCATTCATATGTGATATGCCCTCTCTGGGAAGCTTATGTATAGCCCAAATTCAACTTAAAAAACTCGTATTATTAAAAATACGAGTTTTTTAAAAATAGAATATTTTTATCATCTCCTTAACTTCACACTATAAAAACGCATTTCATCTAACGAACCTTCAAATTCAAATACTTCTTGTTTAATTAATTGTTTCAAGCGATATTCTAAGAAAGTATCTCCAACCAATTGTTCAACAAGACCAAGTGCTTCACCAATTACTCTAGGAGCTTTGAGGAACTCTCGATCAGCACCCACACTTTTCGCGCATTCAATTATAAATTGATCAAAATAATCTTCCTGTACAGAATGCACTTCATTTTCTTTCCACACTCTTAAACATTCTATGCTTTCCGATAATCTATTCCACTCATGTTCAAACTTCATGCGCTTCTCTTCAGTTAAATAAGGTAACTTTATAAAACTTTTTTGGAATAGAGCTAAACTTTCAGGTGGTAATTCTCCCGTTCCACGAATATCATACTCTTGTTTTAATATTTCTCTGCTTGCTTCAGACGTATTAATTATTCGAATGTTTTTCTTATCCTTTAATTGTGCTATTACAAAACTTAGACCTACATGTTCATGTGCATTATCAGCCCTCCAAATTGTAATAGGCGTTTCAACAGGAATAGTATGTAGTTCTTCTATAGTTGCTATAAATCTTAATAAATATTCTTCTTCAAAATAACTATCATATGCAGTTAAGTTATTTATTAACCACTTCTGTCTTGCTAGTTGCCCCTCATTCGTATGCAACTTATATATCGGTCCAATTGAAAAGAATTCCGAAAAAGCAACAACACTCTCTTCAAATAATTCTTCTTGACTTAACATATATTTCAAGCAACCAGCCGTTGAATCATCAAAAGCAATATGTACGTGCGTACTTTCTTTTACATTCCTTTTATAAGTAGGATTACTTGTTAATTGTTTCGGAATATCCATCAAATTTTTAATTGTATCTTCATTATAGTTTTCTTTTAATAAGTTTAACTGTATGAGAATACTTTGAAGTAAACCTTTAGCCTCATCTTCGTACATATCCTCTACAGCATTTTTAATTTTATCTATCACACAAATCCCTCTATTCATTTCAAAAATAACGTAGATTATAGTGTATCATTTTAGTATAGTTCTTTAAAGTCAAATTCAGATTACTACAGCAATCTGGATTTTCAACAAAAGCTCTCCTTATATTTTTGAATTGCTAAATATTTTTACTTTGAAAATCCTTGTATCTAAATGTATAATTATATAAAAACAAAAATATAGGAGCTATATTTATGGATAAAGTACTTACAAATTATAAACATTACTTAAAAAATTGGAGATTTATATTTATTTGCATACTACCTGCTATTGCCTTATTCGTTACTTTCGATGTCATCTTTGAACTACTGTTTCATCAAAATTTCTACTTATCTAACTTAATTTCTGCTATCATATTATTTTTAATATTTATTAACGTTAAAGATAAATTTAAAATTAAAGGCTAAAAAACACTATTTCAAAATAGCCCTTTATTATTGCATCCTACTATAAAATAAGGCTCATAGTAGATTTTCATAAAAAATAAGAGCACCCTGCAATTGGCTGCTCTTATGTGATTAGAGGTTTTTTCTGAGTATTAAGTAGGACACGAAGATCTTGTCCTACTACATAATATATGCTTGTACTTATTATTTCGTGCATGTATTAAGCACCATGTTCAGGTACTTAATATATGCATAGTCATTGCTAAAAAATCTACTCAAATATTCACTGTACAATTTCATATTTATAAATTAAAAAACATCCTCAATGGATGTTTTTTATCTAACGATTTTAAGCTTCCATAAACTTAGCCGGTACACCAATTTTTTCAACTACAGAAGATATATTAGTAGGATTAATCATTACATTTTCAATACATACTAATTTATTTTCTAATATCCCATTCTCTGTAGTAATAAGTTCTTCAAACCGATCTAAAGTCATTGAGAATTTATGTTCACTTCCACCATTCATACTAACTTTTACATACTTCATAGTGTCACCGCCTTTCATAATAATTTACCTTTCGACAAGAAGGCGCTTACATCCTTTTTATTTACTCTTAGATTTCTCACGTTTACATATATTTTGAGAACGGAAACTACTATTATTCACTCACAAAATTATTGCTAATAAAAAAGATAAAGATAAAAATGCACAAAGTGGAATATATAAACCGGTATCCATTCTTGCAAAGTGCGTATCTTTTTGGCGTTTAAAGATACCAAAATAGTTAAATTCACCAATTACTCTAATAGAAAAGACGATCATACAAATCCAGGAACCGACTTGAATAATAACATTAGGAACTGCAAAATGAACAATATTTGCTTGTTGCAACAAAATTATTGCTGCCATACTTAATAATAATGCAATGAACAATGTCATTCCGGCGCGAGGTGTAAACGCCTTTTCCCCTGATTTAGTTGGAATAACACTATTTGTCCCCCAATTACCTCCGAAAGCCCAATATACATGTAAAAAGCTAACTAAGAATAATATACAAGCAGATATATATGTAATGATAAGCATTTTATCCTCCCCTTATTTCATTTTGGTTCCTACCTATAAAATATGCTGTTCCCCTCCGCAATAGCAACCTTCATTTCATTACATAAAAAAACCGTAATGATTTATCAATATTAAGATAAGTCATTACGGGGTTATTAAACTTCATTATGCATTATACCTATTTCTTCGGCGTTCCATCCTTGTTTGACCTTGAACTGCATTTTCTTTGTATGGATCTATTTGCTCTGTCATTTCATATGTTGCAACTGGTTCTTCGTACTTATACTCATGGTTCTTTTCTGCCATTTTACTTTTAGATTCTTTCCCACCAAACTTAAATAGTTTCATCTTTAATTTCGGCAATCTTGGAAGTCTAATCTTAATTGATAATCTTTTGCGTTTCTTTTTTGGTCCAAGTAGATTTATATTTTCTTTATTATTATCTTTCTCTTTGCGGTGAATGAACATCGCAAGTAATCCTCCTAATACAAGTCCTCCAATTAATAGTAATATATATACATAATGGCTTGTCATTAAACTCGTTATGCGTTCAAGTATGACTAACGACTGTACTTCTTTTATATCCCATAGTAAAGCGGCCCATAATGAGAATAAGCCCAAAGTAAGTCCATATGTACGAAAACGGAATAAACATGGAATTAACGCGACACATGCAGCAATTTTTGCATTTGTTATGATTGAACTTGTTGAAATATCCTGATGCCAAATAACTAACAGTAATGTTATAAATGGCGCATACGCTATCCAGCTGCATATACGTGAATACATCTTTTTAGCAAAATAACTACCGAAACTAGTAAAAAATAAAAGCCCTCCAATATATATAGATTGTTCTAGAGGGATTTGCTTTGTAAGTCCTGCAATTGGAAAGAGGCCGCTCAATAGCATTAAGAGCACATCTAATTTCTTCACAATTCCCCATTCCTTTCAAATTTTTTCAATTAATAAAAATCTTTTTCCATATGATATAGTTTTTGTATTTCTAAAAAACATATTAATCCTGTCTGCACATAAAGTAAATATGTAAACGAAAAGATACTTGACAAAGGATATCCTTATTTACATAAAAAAATGACAAATCCTGATCGATATAACGAGCAGGATTTGTTTACTAGTATTTAAAGTAGAGTAATTGAATCTTTCTTTTCTACCTTTACTACATCTACATCCAATTCATCATCAAATTCTTTAAACTCTCTTGCATCTATGTCAGTAATATAAGTCTTCATTACTTTTTCCATATGTACGGAATATGTCATGTGTACATTCTTTTTCGAAAGCATACTAGAATTACAGCACATGTAATGTATCATTTTAGCGATATAATCCCTTTCTACAGGTTTTACACCCAATGGTAAAATTTCAAGTATATATCGCTGAAAAATCCCACTACAATTAAGTGAATATTCACCAGTGCTATAATACATCCCTTTTTGATCTGCATATAAGCCAATGCTATCTAGAGCATCATCCCGCTCTATTACACCGTAACTTGGTACATCAAAACCTGTATTTATTCTAATAATATTTAAATTTGGAACCTTTAAGACCTCTGGAACAATATCAGGTAAAATATCTATATTAATTTCTTTATTTTGTAACTCTTTTATCCAATATTTTCTCAAATTTGCATCTACAATGAAGTAAACTTGTTCATTTTGTTCTTTTGCATATTGTACAATTTCCATTAATGTTTCGAAAACATATTGTTTAAAAAGAGCCCCCATATCATTTCTCTTTGATGGTTGTGGTAAAAATGCATTATGTTTATTTATATTTAATAATACGTAATCAATCGTTTGCCACTCTGTACTCCCATATAATTTATATAAAATTTCTTTTCCTTTTATTTTTGAAAAAATAGGTAAGAAATCGAATTTCGATATTCGTTCAATTGATAAACTAACATATGTACAAGGTAAATTTATCTTATTCCAACTACGCTTCAAAAATCCTTTTTGTTCTAATAGACTAAAAACACTATTTACAATTGTTTTACGAGATACATTTTGTCCTATAAATAAATTAATAAATGTTGAAATACGGTTTGTTCTTGCAAATCCCTCTCTAATGATTTGTTTTGGATCAATTTTTTCGCGTCCATCACAATTTTTCATTGCGATTAATGCTAATGTCGCATCACTGCGCTCACCCGCGGTAGCATAGACAGCTTTCTTAACATCATCTACAAGATTTGTTTTATATTTTTGGCAATATTGCATTTTATATGGATTTTGTAACACCTTTTCAATATTGTATCTCACAATCTTTAATAACACCGGAAAATCTGTATTCAATACATAAGAATTTTCACCAACTTTAGTCAAAACAATTTTGCTATCAAGTAATGCTTGTTCTATTTCCAGCGCTATATTTTCAGACCAAACTTCTAATGTTAATGTCTCTAATCCTTTTGGTGCAAATAAAGGAAATAATTCATTTTTGTTATTTGTTGCTACCTTTTTACATTCTGGAAGTATTGTGAAATAAGAGAATTTACGCTGAAATTCTTTAAATAAATACTCTCTTTCCTTTACTGTTATACCCGGTTCTATTTTAGTACCTCGAACTTTATAAATTCTCTCATTGTATGGAAATAACACCCTTTTATTTTCCCCTACAATATAATCTTTCGGATATTGGAGAATATGGTCTAAATCCACCTCTCCCCCTATTTGAAAATCATCTTTTAAATTTCTAAATATCTTAATCCATTTCATGCCGGTTGTAGCTTGTTGTATTTTTAGTTTTACAAACCGTATTTTTTTATTATTTGACGCAAACTCTGAGGTAGAAATCAATATCATGCCTCGTTTCCGTCTTAAAAGTAAAGGAATATCTGGGTGATTATATTCTTGATATTAAGACGGTTTTTATGAGCATTTCGTATAAGTGTGATTTAACTGATTAAGACTATTTTTAAAAACGACATATCAGCGATAATTTATGTCTATTCTGTATAAGTGTTAGCAAGATTGTTTGCAAACTTGTTAGCACTTTTTTTAAACATAAACCAGAGGAGATTCATACAATTTAGTAAGAATGTAAAATTGAATTTATTAAGGATAAACAATTTAACAAATAGTTTGCAGCACTGAATGATTTACAAAAGAATACCCATCGATACACTACGAATAAAAATAGTCAGCTAATCGAGGGAATATAATTATTTTTAATTAATTCGCACTTGTACTTCTTGTTCTTGTATTACTTGAATGATTAACTCCAATACAATATTTTGTATTAACTGATGCTCATTATCATGAAGTTTACTTTGTTCTGATATGTATTCAATACATTGATATATATACCCTTCTACCAATAAGCTCCCTTTTTCAACTGTAAGTGTATTTTGCTCATTCTTTTTTACCTTTGGTATTAAAAATTCGGTTTTTGTCAAAATAATCTCCTGTTCAACCTCTTTTATTCCTATGACTTTTTCTTTAAATACAACCTTTTCTCGTAAACTAATTTCACCTTTATATCTTCCTATTTCTATTGGTAGTTTCGCTGTAATAAAATTATTTACGTCTTCCCCATTTTCACTCTCTAATATTATACTGTGAATAGGAATCCATGAAGATGCCTCTACCTTATTCTCTTCTTTATTCCCTTTATTTTTTTGGTTATATAATTCAAAATGAATTCTCTTCTCATGAAGATTTAAAGAAACTAATTTACAATAACTATCCGAATAATATTGTTGCACTGTAGTTAATAACTT
This sequence comes from Bacillus sp. EB V-12, assembly GCF_056158125.1. NCBI lineage: Bacteria > Bacillati > Bacillota > Bacilli > Caryophanales > Bacillaceae > Bacillus > Bacillus sp. EB V-12. The sequence continues at coordinate 59,420 of NZ_JBUXJL010000009.1, forward strand.
ACAATCTAATTCACGCCCTTCTATACCTTTTTCATTCCTAAATACAAATGCTTCTTGATTTTTCACATTTATTTTTGGATATATTTTAAAACTAGTTACTTCTGAAAAAATAGAAAATGGAGTTTTGACCACCAGTGAGCGTATTAAAGGCCCTATTTGTGATCCAGACGCTTTACCTTCTTTCTCTAATTTTGATGCTACATCTTCTCCCTTTAATTCAGGTGGTACTTCTTCTTTTCCCCCTCTTTTTTCGTGTGAATTATCTTGTATATTCAGTTTTTTATACTTGTAAATTTCATCCCATTTTCCCTTACCAATCCATGGATTTTTCATCACCATCCCCCCGTCTAATGAAATTCAAAAAATTTATTTTTGTATGTGACCATTTCATCATTATATATGTTGTATAAAAATAAAAAAGAAATTGTCTTTTTAACAAAGACAATTTCTTTTTATTTTTATAGTGCTACTTGTACTTGTTGTACTTGTAAAACTTTTAAAGTAAGATCTAGTACAATTTTTTCACGAAGCGTATCAAATGGTTCGTTTAGGTCTGTAGGACAAGGTGAAAAGTCTAATTCAAAAAATTGAGCGCTTACTAATTCACAATATGGTTGTTCGTTATAAAAAACTGCATTTTCAAAGAAATATTTGTCTAGACGTGGTAAATCACCGTTTTTAGGATTTATAAAATGAGAAGTAGTGTCCGAAGAAGAAGCTACTAAAGCTAATGATAGAAAATCACCTTCTGTCAGATCTGCAAAGCCAGAGAATGGAACATTTGCAATACGATCATATAGAACTCCATTACACTCCTCATTTGCATATTCAATATTTTTACGAATATAGCCTTGTACAAATAATTTGGCTCTTGTAACTCGTCGGTAAGGTGTACCTGGTACTGGTACGAATGCTACAGGCACTAACTTACATTGTGTTAAAAATACGTTTTTTAAGATGCGTTTAATTTCGACTGCTGGAGGCTCTAATGAAATATCGGACTCTACAACAATTTGAAGCGTTCTTTCAGCTAATACAACTGGAATCTTTACAATGGGTGCTCCTGGAGTAACAATTGGTGTTGCAGTCTCATCACTTAATGGTGTTTGGGTTTGCCCCGCTACCTGACATGGTACATTAATTGGACATTGTTCGCTCATGTTTTATGCTCCTCTTTTTATAAGATTTTAGAGTTTATTAAAATTTCAAACTCATAATACTTGTATATGTCTTTCTTCCATTAACGTTTGGGTTCTATAGTAGCCTTTTTAATCATTATCATTAAGTTAGTATAATCTAATCATTTTTATTGAAAATTCAGAAAATTAACATTTTTATAGAGATACACTATCTGTTTTCAACGTATCTCGCAAATTCGATAAAATTATGAAGTCCTTATTACATGGATTATCTTGAATTAAATTTTGGATATCAAGATATGAACACGGTTACCAAATAAAGATTTTTATTTTTTATCAAACTATATATTCGTAAAAAATCGCTTTACATATACTGAAGTTTTATTTGTTGTTACATAAAATCTTTTACCTATTCAATTTTGAGATATACATTCAAGACAGTATACTCCCAAATAAGAAATTATTTTAAATTAGAATGTTTTCTTTGATAAGTGTGTGTTGATTAATTTCATAATCAGTAATTCTATCCACTCTCCCTTGAAAATTAGCATAGTTTTTATGAATTCTATATCTATTAGAAAGCTCTCTATCATATAAAAGTATAATAATAGGTTAATAAACAAGCAGTTTTTTTGCTAAAACATAGAATAATACTAACCCTAATTGAAGGGAGGTATAAAAGAATGTCCTGGAATAATGATTGCTGGAGTTCTAAGAAAAATCATTGTTGTGATGATTGGTGGAAATCTAAAGACAAGCACCATTGTGATGACGATTGGTGGAAATCTAAAAACAAGCACCATTGTGATGACGATTGGAAGTTCAATCGAAATAAGTGTCGTTGTAAATGTTTCTTTATTTGTTGCCATTGTAACAAGAAACATTGGTAAGATTTTCAGTGCCAACTTAAAGGCAAAGAACCTGTCTTTTGGACTGATAAATACTAGATTATAGTAATTAAAAAGCTGACTAATTATTTTCAGCTTTTTAATTACTTTACATAAACATAGGCTTCATTTGCTGTTACATAGTATGTTTTACTTTTCAAACTTCACATATTCACCAGAAATCCATTGGTCGCCGCCAACATTATACCAACCGTCTCTATATCCCCACGATTGATATTTTTCACCTTGGTACACATTTTTCACGACTCCATAGTTAGTTCCAGGACCAGTACGAACACGTAATACATCAGCTGTAATGGTCACTACACCAATACCATCATTTGTAGATTTAGAAGTTGCCGGTGCATCCCCTCCTGTATAACGAATGTATGATGGATCATTATAAATCCACTGATTGCCACCAAGGTTTAACCATCCGTTTGATTGTCCCCATACTTCGTAGGACTCACCTTTACCTAATTGACGAATAATCCCGTATCCAGTACCTGGACCTTTACGAAGGTTAACGCCATTCCCTTCAATATACGCAATACCTGTCCCGTTAGTTGACGGCGGAATAGGTGTAGGAGTTACTTTACCACCTCCATTGTATGCATTTTGGACTCTTTCAATAAAGCTATTCCAACGTCCTTCTGCTAACATACGATGAGGACAGTACTTTCCACTCCATGATTGGTGTGTGCGAACTTTACTAATTGGAATATTGTACTGTTTCATGAGTTGGGCTACAACGATAGCTGCATTACCTTCTGCTTTATAATATAGATTTCCACCGTTTAAAGAGTAGCAAATCTCAACTCCGATAGACTTTCTATTACCATTACCACCACCATCACCGCAATGCCAAGCGTTACGCTCTAAAGGAATTCCTTGTACAGCTTCTTTATCATCTACCGCAATATGAAACGATACTTGGTTATCATTGCGAATCATATAAGATACTTCATTTTCTGCTGTAGCATCATTATAAGTATTGTGAACTGTAATGAATTCTGGATTCATTGTATACGGACACTTTATACCATATTTACTTGGGTCAACTAATTTTTTTCTGATTTCCATTATTGAACATCTCCCTTTTTCTCTTCTTGTTTTTGTTTTCCACCTAAAATTTCAACTGCATTTGTTAATGCTGAAGGTAAGGGGATTCCCATACGACCAGCGTTTTCTAACAGTGAAAGTAACTCATTGCCCATGAAGAAGAAAATAGTTGCTTCACGAATTGCGCTGTTACTTCCAAGTGCTGAATCTAGTTGAGCAGCTGCTCCAACCAAAAGAAAAAGCACCACCTTTTTGGCGATGCCTTTGAAACCAACTTTACTTTTTAACTCTCCGTTATATCCCGCTGCGACTACTCCTGTGATATAGTCGATAGTTGCCATGATTACTAGGACTTTCAATGTTGCATCCCATCCTCCCAAGAAATACCCACAGAAGCCACCAAAAGTGGCGATAAAGGTTTTTAATAATACATCAATACGATCCATCTTTTCCTCTCCTTTTTTAGATAATAAAAAAAGACCAGCTTATAGCTGCTCTGGTTTCCCGTTTATTAATTTTTGTACTAATTCTGTTAATGTAGACACATCGTTTGTTAGTGTCGCAACCTGCTCTTTTAGTTGTTTATTCTCACCTTTAACAGTAGTTAATCCTTCGTTAAATTCATGATACTGCTGTTGGAAAGCTGCAATAAGAATAGAAACAGTATTATATAAATTAATGGCCCGCTTCTCTTTATCTGTAAAAATAGCATCCGTATCGTCTGCAATCATACCAAAATAGGTTTCAATTTCTTTTGTTGTATATGGTTCTGTTTGTTCCTCTGGTTTGTTCACGCGCATTTGATACAGATCATACATATCGTCTTTAAAGTTGTATTGTTTTATAGCCAAACTCATGATTTTATCAAGAGCTGAGAAAGGAATATCTTTTATATTTTCTTTCATATTTCTAGCCGATGTAGTCTTAAAGGCTTTTGCCCACATATTTTGAGTAGCTATCGCATCCTCTTGCGCATATAGCGTTCTTAATTCTATATCTTTCCATCCCTGACCCATCATATCTTTAATCTGCAAGCCATTGTTATAACCTTGTACAAAACTTGACCTTATCATTGCATTACCCATGATTAAATCATGATCGGTGGCGCCGTTTAAGAAATGTATTTTATAGTCACTGCCTTTTCTTTTGAAAGTAAACTGTCCCCAGTTATTTGTAAAAGCATGAGGCTCCGTTGTGGTCACGCTGAAGGAACCAGCTCCAGATGTCCATCCTTCAGATTCTATCTCAATATTATTCAAACATTTTAAACGTAACTTCCCATCTGCATATATGTCCATATGACCACCATCATTTTGCATTTGAATATATGATGACCATATATTGTTCCCTTCAGCGTTTTCTCCTTTAGAGATTCCAAATTTAGCCCAAGCTTTAGAAGGTTGTTCGAATCCATTGATTCGCGGAGTCGCTTGATACATATAGAAAGCTCCTGCACCCCTGTATTTAATATTGTCAGAACCAAGGACGAGTGAAGGTTGAATACTTCCATCTGTTGTCTCCATAAACCCAAGATAAGCACGATTAGCGCCACTTCCATATAAAGTCATGTCCTGTGCATTTAAGCGGATGTGGTTACTATTAGAACCCTGTGGTGCTGTTTTGATAGTAACTCCTACTAATTCTTGTGCTCTTAAGTGTTTTGCTTCAATGTATCCGTCAAGATAAATTTTCCTAGCCTGAATCAATACAGCTTGAGCTGTTTGGTTAATTGCGGAAGCTATTTCACCAGCTTTAATTCTTGTGCTAATTTCATTACTCATTACAGATAACTGAGAACTATGAGATTCTACAATAGCTTTGCTTCCAAATGTACCGTCTGCTTCTATTTTCGTGTAAACATTTGTAGCTTCTGCCTTTAAGTCAATTCGGTGAGATTGCTGATTGATCGTAGTCTCCATTTGAGTGAATTTATTATTGAAATCACTAGTAGCTACTTTTTTAGCAATCTCACCAACAAGCTGGTCATAGTTGGCGTAATCTTTTGGATTCTCCATGAATGTAGAACGAGTAGATCCTTGTTGTAATTGGGGTTGAGATACCCAAATTGTACCGTTCTGTCTAACCCATATGTCACCTTGTAAATGCGTTACCGCTACGTTAGGAGAAGTAATTTTAACAGATACTAGTACCCAAGAATTGTTGACTAATAAATCTTTAAACTCGGTTTGTACAAATGTTGAAACTGCATTTGCCCCATTAAAGAATTGAAGTTTAATCGCTCCACCATTATCAAGTGTATTCTTATCCTGGACGTATATCCAAGCGGAGAATACATGATCACCGCCATTTTGTACAGCTGGAACACGCTGCATGATACCAGACCACTTACTAGCAGTTTGCCCTGTAGCTGTAATTTTGACAGAATTGTAACCTTCATGATGCCTAGCACTCTCAGGAACTATAGTAATCCCTGAACCTGTACCTACAATGCTCCATTTCGTTGTACTTGGGGTTGTATTTGTTACAGCTCCTGTGGAAGCGTTTATTACTCGGTCTTCAAATGCAGCATTAAATAGTAAGTTCGTGCTTCCTAAGCCACCTACATATTCCTGCATTTGTGTATCAGACACTTTAGATTTCATTTGATTATTCAACTGTGTGATATCATTCGTATTTTGTTGAATAACCTCTCCCTGTTTACCTTGCGTTTGAGATAACGTTGTAATGGTTTGAGAATTAGAATCTGTTGTTTGTTTAACTTGATTCAAGGTGGATTGCATTGTATTTTGATCTTTTTGAACGGTTGAGATTTTAGTTGTAACACCCTCCACACTTTTTTCAATCTCTGTTGTTTTCTTGGTGAATTCATCGGTTGTTACTTGATCTTCTGGAGCTGGTGTCCATTCGGTAGCTTTATTGCCTATTTCAATTTGAAAATTATATACTGTAATTTTTGCTCCAGTTGTGAAATTATCTAATCTCATGTTTACAGCCTTAAAAGCACTACCACTAATCGTTATTACACCCAAATATTTGCCGCTTAAATTTTGAGGGGAAAATGTAATTTTGGATGCAATAAGAGGCCACGGATTGCTCCCTTGCATATACATAGAACCCGATGGTGTCGTTGTACCTTCAACTTTCCAATCAAAAGAAACACAAATTTCCTTATTTAGAATTGAACTAGAATCCCCACCTGCAAAATTATAAATACTTAAAGTTTGATTCGCTGTATTATTACCAATTAAACTAGCTGGAATTGATGTGCCGAGAACAACATTTCGTCCACCTATTTTAGTGTTATTTACTTTGGTCTCTACACTCGTTAACTTCTCACTGATTTTCCCAGCCTCTTCTTTAATTTCAGTTGTTATTTTCTTAAGCTCACTTGTTGTTTGCTGCACATCAGAAATCGTCTTTTTTGTGCCTTCTACGGTTTGTTCGACTGTATTTAATTTATTACTGATTTCAGTATCTTTTTTTGTTAACGATTCAATAGAAGTTTTAAATCCATTAGAATCCTGTTCAAACTTAGTTACTTTCTTATCAATTTCACCTTGTTTATTTTCGATATTAGAAATTGTGCGACTAACACCTTGTAAACTTTCCTTTACTTCGTTGAATTGTCCTGTCGCCTGATTTTGTGCTTCTTGAACCTTTTGATTCAATTCTGTTTTTGCTGTTTCAATATCTTCCTTAACATCTTTAATACTTTGCTTTAATGGGCCTGTATCTGGAGTAACCCTTTGCCATTGACCACCTTTCCAAAGTTTCTGGACCTTATTTTCAGGATCAGAACTATCTATCCACAAAGTTTTTCCATCACGTAAATTCTCAGTAGGAGCTGTTGGTTGTTCGATAATATCAACCATGTTCTGCTCTATATATTTCTGTGTTGTTTCCGCTAAATCTTTTGCTGTTTGACTTTCTTTTTGTGCCTGATCAGCTTTATCTTTAGCATCAATGATGTCTTTGTTTTGTTCTTTTACTTTATCTTTTAATTGATCAAATAACTCTTGCGGAACCTTGTCATACAACGAGCTTAGTATCTTTTGATACAACCTTCGCAACTCATCATTTTGATCAACGATTTCACGATAATCACCAAATACATAGTTATCTAGTGTAGGATCTTTAAAAGATTCATCACCAGCAATAGCTCGCGCTTCAATATACAGCTTAGGTGTAAACCCTTCATCTATAATTCGAATTGTATCTCCCTCATTGATTTCCTCATGTGATAAACCAGGTATTCTTGCTATATTTTGCGCATCGACTCCATAAGAAACGGAAGCATTCACAAGCTTACCCATTTCTGTTTTCATTAGAGTCAACAGTCTCTCTGGAGACATATTTTGGTCGTCTGTTTGTGGAGTGTAGAAAGCGAATTTATGTTTTCCGTTCTCATTCCAGCGTTGATAAGCTGCATCATCTACAAGATAAGGAACTCCCTTATTTATGGATGAGATTGTAATGAATTCTCCGTTTTCTTTTTTTACAAAACCTAATAAGGCTGTACAAATACTTTGAGAGTTCTCAATACGTTTAATTCCTATTAAATCTTTACCAAAGGTTATTTCTTTTCTTGTATCTCTTCCTCGTTTCTGAACCATATCCACATAGCGTCCAACGATTTTAGAACCAACAACTTCAGCACGATATTGAATTTCTAATTCAAATGAAGCCGCAATTTTCTTAAGTAAATCCAATGGATCAGTAAATTCTTCAATTACCATTGAATGCGCTCCATCATGTTCGGTTTTACCTATTTTCCACTTCGTCCCTTTAAGAGCTATTTCCATACATTGTTTCAATGTTTTACTTTCTATTTTTTGCGGCTCGATAATTCCTGCTTTAGCAAGCTGAATCCATTCACCAGATGCATAAACCATTAATGATCTATCTTTAGAATCTTTTTCCGTTTCTGTAATGACATAAGGAACGATTCTACCGCCACGTACTTCTTTTAATACTAAATTTTGCTGTACAAGTGTTGCTGCATGATCTGTATTTTCGAATACCCTAAATTCTAATGTATCGATATTATTTTTAATTTCCCAATGTCGTTTGTCATCCCAATAGTCTTTAGGTTGTATAGCTGAAACGATTTGATTTGTTTTAAAATCAACAACATGTAAGTCTCCACTTGGTGCACTCATCTAAATCGCTCCCTATACGTTAACTTTGCTATTCCTACATTTGCTGGACGTATTATAACTTCATTTTTCCCTCTTTTTATAACAGGGAATGAACTAAATATATCTTTTAGTGCAATTGCATTTGTTCCATTGATTGTTACTAATGATCTTTCTGTGTCTATTTGAATTTTATCTCCTATATCAAAAATATAAGGTGTTACATCTTTATCGAAATGATTAATCTTGTAAAACTTAACATCTTCAATAAATGCGACTTCCATCGCATCATTATTTCCGTATTTAGTAACTGCTACAGCAATTTTTTTGGGCTTCATACTTGTATATTTAGATGTGTTGCTTATGTCTATCCAGTAATCTAATTCAGTATCGTTATCAATCTCTGTATTCGTTCTGTATTTAGATGCTTTAGCAAACCACTTGTTGCCCTCGCGCTTCATTGACAAATGACCTCTAAAATCATTGAACGATCCTTCACGAATACCACCTGTAGATTCGATAATTCTATAGTTATCTTTATTGACTTCGGATTCCATCCAACCTACACCAACTCTAGCATTAATGTTCTGCATAGTATTGTAGTAATCTGTTAAATCTAGCATGGTCATAACTTCATCATTATCTCCTAGAAGGAATACAGCTACAGAACCCATCTGACCAACTCTATTAGAACGTATTGTAAATTGGCAATCTAAAATAAAATCAGTAGTATCTTGAGGAATTGCTCTAGTCATTACAGGCCCATGCCATGCGGTACCATTACCATAATCTTCAGCATAGAATGCGTAACCTTGCCATACTTTAAAACTACCTGCGGGCTGAATATAACCGATTTTTTGAGTGTACGGTGTCCATTTAGTTAAGTCAGTCATTTCGTCCCATAAAATACGTTCCTCTCTAGACACTACAACCGTCTGTACCGGTACTGGATACCCAAGTCTGAAGTATTCTAGCCCATTCCATACATCCAGAAAAGGACTCTTTGCCCCTACAGTTATATCAATAGTTGGATTAGACTCTACAGATCCTTTATTAATAAAGTTAGACTTTAAGTCACCGTTCTCAATAGCAAGCGTTTTACTTTGTACAGGACCTAATTTATATGGCATTGGACAAATGAACTTAAGTGTACCTATTCCAAGTGTTACAAACTCATCTGGATCAAAACTGTCATCCACAACTGCTAAATATGTTCTATTGGGTTCTACATCAAAAATAAGCTCTACTGGTTGATCTGTTATTAACCAACTTGCAATTTCTTCTTTTAACATTTCTAAATCAGCATCATCAGGAACTATAATCCCTACAGGAATTGATAAAACACGCATTTCTGTTTGTGTATTTAATAATCTTGCCCCTGGATATCCTGGAGTACTTAGAAAATTCCGTTTCAATGGTGCCCAAGTTGGTCTTTTCCAACCTTTTGCAATTTGGATATAATTTTTACGTTCATTGTTAAATTTGAAAGAGCTCATTTTGACACCTCATTTCTTTATAAAATAAAAGAAACCCAAACTTAAAAGTCTGAGTTTCTTTTTGCTTCTCTATCTTGATACTCGGTTGTATATCGATAAGTACCCCGTGCAACTTCTCTTCCTTCTAAAATTACAGGCACTTCAATTGCTAGCCCACCACCTGGGACTGCAAATTCACCATTTACACCTTGCCCCTGGTATAATCCGTTAGCCTGTAATCCTATATTTCCAACATTAACTGTTGGTACTGCTGCTTCGCTCATTGCTTGTGATGCACGGTTTATTATGCCGATTGAGTTTTCCATACCAATCGCAAGACCAGCTCCAATATGCTTACCAACTTGATCTCTCATTAATCTTGATGGACTGTGAATGTCAAAGAATCCAGTAAAACCATCTAAAATACTGCTACCGATGGATTTCACCTTATCTAACACTTTTCCGGCCATACTTCCTAAACCGTCTATCAATCCACTTATTATATCTTTACCTATCTTAAATAAGTCGATTTTTCTTAAAGTATCAACAATCTTCGGTATAATATCAGTCACAATTGTAGAACCTAACTGTCCCACCATACTTACAATACCTTTTATTAATGCCCAAATTAATTGAACACCAGCTTCAAGGATTTTAGGTAAATTCTTAATTAATTCCCCTGCTAACGTGATAATAAGATTAAGTGCTGCCCCTACTAACTGTGGTAAGACTTTGACAATCCCTGCAATTAACATAAGCAAAATTTTGATACCTGCTTCAAGTATCTTTGGTAAATTCGCAATTAATGTGGATGCTATTTTAACAATTAAATCTAAGGCTGCATTAATAAGTTGCGGTAAGACTTTTACAATCCCATCGATAATAGCCATTAGAATTTTTATACCGGATTCAATTATTTTAGGTAAGTTTGCTAGTAATGTATCCGCTATTTTCGTTATAAGATTTATCGCTAAATCGATTAATTGCGGTAGCATTTTAATGATTCCATCTATTAAGCTAATTAAAACTTTAACACCAGCTTCAATAATCATTGGTAGATTTGACGTAATTGCTTCGATCAAAGTTGTAATGACTGTAATAATTGCTAAACCGATCATAGGTAAAGCTTGTGTAATACCTGTGATTAGCGAAACTAATAAATTTATTCCTATTTCAATTAACTGTGGTAAAAATGACATAATTCCATTAATAATGGTTTCTATAATCGTTACAGCTATTGGTATTAATTGCGGAATCATCTGCATAATTCCATTAATTAAAGTCATAATCAATTGAAGTCCTGTCTCGATAAGAGTAGGTAAGACCTGTACAATTCCGGAAATTAAGGTTTGAATAATTTGGATTCCCGTTTGAACAATCATAGGAAGATAAGTTGCAATCATTTGTGAAATTGTATTAATGATTCCAACAATGGCCTCAAGGATAATTGGAGCCGCTACAACCAAACCATTCACAAAACTTGAAATCATTTGAGATCCCACTTCAAGAAATTGTGGTAAAGCTGTTGTTACAAAATTAGCTATATTAGTAAAGATGTTTGTAATTGTCTCAAGAATAATTCCTGAGTTTGCATTCAAATACTCTGCTATCGCTGGCAAATAACGTGATACCGAGATAAGTACACCGGGAAGCCCACCAATAATCGCCCCTGCTATAGAAGGACCAATTGTCTTAAAAATCTCTCCTAATTGGCTAAAATCTCCTGAAAAAACAGCTTTTACAGCATCAAAAAGTTGAAGACACGCTTCACGTATTTTACTTACTGCCAATCCTATCATTTCAGCTGCATCTTGAAACCCTTTTGGTAAGTGTGTAATCCAATCATTTAAATAATCCCCATCAACAGCCGTATAGAATAGATATTTACCTAATGATACTAAGATATCGATAAAACTTTGTATTCCACTTATCACACCAGTAATACTATTTTTAAAGCCTTCATTTGTTTGCCACAAATTTTTTATTCCGATTACCAATCCTACTATCGCTGCGGTGGCGGCTATAAATCCTCCTACCACTAATGCAACTGGACCAGCAACAGCCCCAATACTTACACCTACTATTCCAGCTATACTGGATAAGGTGACAAATACCGGGGCTAAAGCCATGCAAGCTCCGATTAATATTCCTAATGCAACCGTAATTGTGGTTAATGCTGCGGCTAATGCCGGGTGTGCTGAAACCCAACTTGCAAATGCTCCAATAATGTTGGCTACTATGCCTAAAAGTGGCTCAAGTGCCATTTTCAAATCTCCCATTGCTTTTTGGAACTTCACAGCTGGACTCGCATCCATTTTTTTGATCATTTCGTTGAGTTGTTCTTGGCTTACATTTAGATCAACAACTTTATCTTTAGCGCCTAGTAAAGTATTTATAATGTTTTGCCCTTGATCTTCATACATTGTCATTTTGTTATCGTAAAGGCTTTTTATCCTCTACTTCTTACAGTTCATTTCCTGTAAGTTCGGCATACGTTTTCACTAATAAGTGTCGCGGTCTCGTGGAGGGATTATATCTTTTCACCCTCTATGCTCTGCCCCTGACTATACTTTGTATAGCCTTCGGTTCAAATTAGGAATCTCACCCTTCTTGCTTTATACCGCGATTTTACTTCGGCACAATTTATCATCTACCGAAAAATTTCACACCTAATTCATTACGCTTTGTTTCATCCTCAACTTCTGATAAAGCCTGTGCAATTTCAGTCATAGCTGCCGATCCATCTTTACCACCTTTAGCTACTGCCTGACCCCATTTTTCAACTTGTTCTGCTGAAATTTTTGTGCCTTCAAGGGATTCTTTCATAGCTTTATCGACACCTTGGCCGAATTCAGCCGCTTTGACACGCCCTTCTTTTAAACCATCTAAGAGATTATCAATCATTTACATTCAACGTGATTCGCAACGTCACGCCCGTTCTCTTATGAACTGCTATACGTCACCGCATAGATTAGACTATATCTTCAACTACTTGAGTTGCTCCCCGTTTCGAGTGTCATTTGCTTACACTCTACGTCTTCCGACTAGTCGTTGCACGTTCCTTAATTAAAAGGCTTCGCTCAGTATTGTCTCATTTGAGAGTTTCACTGAATTAAAGGAGTTTTTCAATGTATGTCGCCATACAAGGGAACTATAATCTAATTCCATGTTCCAGTTTCAACACCAGCTGCCATGATTGCTTGGACCTCTTCAGCATTGTAGCCTGCTCGCGTCAGCTGACCACCATATTCGGCGATAATATCTAATTGTTCCGGTGGAAAACCCATTTTTAAAAGAGAATTTGTTAATGCTAGAGCACTTTCGTTAGTTACTCCTAACTCATTCCCAATCTCATTTGATTCTTGAATTAATTCTGTAAAATCAATACCAGCATAAGCCGTTGAAATAGCCGCTGCACCTTTTACAATCGAAGTGTTAGCTGTATCGCTTACGGTTTTATTTAAAGCCCATTGTCTACGTGTACCCTCCAGTGCTTCTTCCACATCTACACCATACGCTTCGATTCCTCGAACAGCTTGTTCAACTGATTTTTTAGATGATGCTGGGACTTCAAAAGTTACATCAATTTTCGTTTTTAATTTCGAAGTTTCAAGTGCTTTTTCAGCTACACCTGAGATACCACCAGCCGCCATTGCTCCGCCTAACATATTTTCTAAACCGATATCTAATTCTTTGAAGCTTTTCCCTGCTCTTTCAGCTTCACGTGAAAGGTCCCTTAAATCATTTCGAACTTGTTGTATTGAATTACCATCATCAACAGAACGAAGCGCACGTTGTAACTTTTCAATATCAGCTTCTGCTCCCAATGCTTCACGACCAATAAGACCAATCGCTTGATCTAACTGTCTACTGGTAGCCGTACCACTTTTAATTGCATTCACAAGACGATTTCCTAACGCTCCTGCAAAATCATCAACACTTTTCCCTGTAGCTCTAAATAATGTTTCTAATTGCCTTGTTGAACTCGCTACGTTGTCTTGTTCAGCTTTCATATTTCCAAGCTTATTTTTCAGACCATTAAGTGACCCTTCTGTAAATTCAATTTCACGCCTAAACGCACGATATTGTTCCTCAGAAATCTTTCCATTTTGAAACTGAGCTTGCACTTGTTGTTCTGCTGCTTTCAATTTATCTAGCTTTTGGGTTGTATTTTCAATTGCTTGTGTAAGTAATTGTTGCTTTTGAGCCAACGCTTCGACATTACCAGGGTTGAATTTTAAAAGACGCTCAACATCTTTTAATTCTTTGGTTAAATCATTACTTCGTTTATTTACATCTTTTAAAGCATTTTGTAACGGCTCTGTATTCCCGCCAATTTCTATCGTAATTCCTTTAATTTTTCCTGCCATTTTCTCACCTCTCTTCTTTAGAAACTATTAAAGTCTGCTTGCGTTGCTTTACGCGTTTTTTCTTGCGGTGGCTTCTGCATTTCTAAATATTCATCGATATAATCAAGGCACATACCAATTGTCATATCTTCTAAATCTGCTTTTGTAAGTTTGCATTTATAACACAAAACAAGGAACGTCTCAGTGGTGAACACATCACCCTGATTCGCTCCTTGTTGACTATTATTATTGCTATCTACAACTTTTTTTTAGATTGAATTGTGGAAGCTATCATATCTTGAATATCTTCTAAGATTTCGATGATTGGAAACTCATCAAATGAATCTAGCCAGACCATTGGCTCTGGTATCTTTGGATCGGCCGTTTTTGCCATAGTCCAAACAAGATTATAGAATACTTCGAAATCCACACTATCTAACTTACTTGGGTCTAGATTTTCCATATCGATTTTTCCAAGTGGTGCTAACTTGAGAAGTTGTGCGAAATAATCCTTTCCAAATTGCGCTTTAAATCGGACTGGTGTCCCTCCTGTACTTTTTAAACGAATGTCTTGGCCATCTACTGTAATTGTCTTTTCCATTTACTATTACGCTCCTTTTGGTGCTGCTGGTTTTTTAACGTATACTTCTTTGTACCAATTATCATAAATTGCTTGAGTTGTTTTAGATGTTGTTTTTGTTTTAACCATTGGTCTTCCACCAGGAGCTAAAACGATTGGACTAGAAACAAACTTCAGTTCATTTGTATTTGGTTCGGCTGAATTTGTTTTTGTTTTAGATGCAATTGTTGGACGACTCGCTGCACAGTTATACATAACATGTCGAGTAGCGTTTACATCGCCATCGAATTCAAATAGTAATGCAAATGGTTTCCCTTTCGCATCAGCTAATTCATTTAATACACCGTCGGTTTCATCTAACTGCTCACCCAATGCGTCAATGGCAAATTGTTCTGGAATAGTAGCGATGTTCAATGTTCCATCGTAACCTTGGTTATTACTTGCTGCGTAATAAAGCATGTCATCTGCATAGAATTCAATTAAATCACCACGTGGTTCAAATGTTAGTTCAACCCCACCAGGTAATGGAATCGGTGTCGCAAACTTTACTAAAAAATCTTGAATATCAAATGGGACATAATGTACATTCTTCAAACCAAACGTAACTTTATTTTCTTTACTCATTTATATCAACCTCATTTCGTATATTTTCTGGTACATATTTTCTGATTCAATAATCCCTTCAATCGGTGAGTCATAAGGAATCTCATGATCGTCTAGGACTTTTTCAAGTTTGGCTTCTGCAACTAAGTTTTTTCTTGTTGTGTAAAGTTCAATAATTACATCATTTATTTTGTGATACACTTTGTTGTCTGCCATTAGGTTTGATGATCCATCTGCAAGAAAACAAATATACGGAGGACTTGGTACAGGATTACCTGGCGTTGCTACGAAATGCGAATAAGCCACAGGGTAACCTGTAGCTTCAAGAAATTTCGTTAATTCACCTAATGTCATTGTTGAACCGCCCTTTCGATACGTCTTGGCAATTCATCAATGACATACTCTTCAACTGGACGGATATGCACCTGTGCCGGAACACGCCCCCCTCCAACTTTCGCATGTCCTTTTTCTAAAAGATGTGTTAATTGTCCTTGAGTATTATAGATAACAACACCATTGCCTTCTTTTTTCTTACGCCAACCTTTACGATATGCACCTGTTTTTTTAGGACTTTTCTGCTTTAATTTTTCTACAGCAACATCAGCAACTTCTTCCTGCGCTGTCAGTAATTCTTCTTTCACAACATTTGCATATCTTTGCAATTCTCTAGCAAGTTCGCTCGCAAAATCATTCATATTAAACATGCTCCTTTGCGATAATAGTCAATGTTTGATACAATTCATCATCATTCATTGGCGGTTCGATAATGTCAAAGATACGATCCTTCATTTTAATTCGCATTAATTCTGTAATTCCTGTTGTATAGGGAATTACAAGCCGATAAATTCGTGTAGACTGTGAAGCCGAAGCTTCAATGTACTCTGAACCTTTTACCGTTTTTATCATTGCCCATGCTTTTTTTACTTCTTGCCAATTACCTGTTTCAACTTCTTGATTCAAATCATCTTTTATTACTTCAGGTTGCTCAATGATAATTCGATTTCTACAATCACCTGTATTTAGTGGTTTCTTGTACTGAAAAGGACGCATATTAATCACCGTCCAATTTAATTTCTTCTAATGCTTTATCGATACCTAAACTATTAATCTGACTTAAAAAATTCTTGTCAAAATACTCTAATGCATCGTTATAAACATAACGAGAACGTTCAAAGACTAATTCTTTGAACTCCTCGTCTTTATTTATATCATAATTCCCACAAACCCTAATTAATGCCTTGTTAGACGTAGAAAGGATGCGCTTTAGGTTATCATCTTCCTCATCCCCTAAGTGCATCCTATCTTTAAATTCCTGTAATATTTCATTTGAAATTACTGTTTCCATTTACATCATTCCTTATTTAGTTGCTGGTGGAGTTGGTGGTGTAAATGAAATTTCTAAATCGAAAACAAGAGCCGCTTTATTATCTTTCGGTTTCCCATTAGCAAATTGTTTAATTGTATAAAGAGTAGCATCTTCGAAAGCTAATGTTTGATCAAATTCTTTTAGCTTGTATCCACCTGCGATTGCAGCAATATATTGTCCTTTTACAAAGAATAATGCTTTACCAACAGGAACTTCCTCACACTCTACAGGTTTAATGTTATAAGGCAATGCCATTACCCATTGACCTGTTAAGGTCTGGATTGTATTACGTGCTTGTACGCCAATCGCATCAATCGGGTTAACTACCATTACAATTTTATTTAATACTTTTCTGGATTTCCCTTTCGCATCAACAGATAATGCTTTTACTACTTCATAAAGTTCGCCTGCTACAATTTCCCCTTTATCAGACGGAGCAAATGTTAATTTGCCAGAAGATTTTTTATCAGTAACAGCGCCTGTTTCTGGATTTACATCTTTCATTAAACCGACTGGTTGATGTGCTACAGATCCTCCACCATTAATAAAACCAAATTCTAGACCAACAGAATATGTTTCTACTAAAACAGTTCGAACATAGCGTTCAATCCATTCCGGCCCAAGTTCCTTCATATCATTCGGAATTGCTGCAAATGCAGTTAATTTAAGTTGACCAATTTTTTCTTGTTTGAAGATAGCATCAATTTGCCCACGGATTTCCCCGAATAATTCGCCCCATACATACGCCTTCGTTGCATCAGAGTAAATAAACTTCGTAACTGCTCCTAAGTCTTGCAAACCAATTTCAGCTAATAAGGGATGTTCTGTAACTAAATCTTCAAACACACGCTCTTGCGTCGTTACAGGAAGGATTGAGCCATCTGTAAATCCACCTTCTTTAACAACTGCATTAAAGAATTTTGTTTCTGATGAAGTTAAAACATTTTGACCACGTTGCTGTAAAATTGAACGATCAAGCATATCGTTATTTACTTGTTCACGAACTGTATTTGCTACATCTGTTTGTAGTGCATCAAAGAAACCTTCAAACGCTGACGTTTGTTCTTGTTCTGTACTTTCCGCGTTAGTTAAAGTATCCGTCAATTTTGCTTTTGCCTTATTAAATGCTTCAGATTTATTAAATTTAATAACCATTATGTGTTTCCTCCGTTTTTTATAATTTTAAAAGGAGCCCTTTAATCCCACTGTTTTTTACAGGTTTAGGATTCGGCTCCTTTGGTTGTTCTTCTATATTGTTTTGTAAATCATTCAGAATTTCATTTTTCAATCCTGATAATGCTGCATTTAAATCTTCTTTTGTAATTCCTTGGCCTTTGTTCATGGTTCCATTTCTAAAGCCATCGATTACTTTCTGCGGAAGCATGGCAGCAGTAGCCGTTGAAGCCGTCATTTTAACTGGATTCTCCATAAACATGATTTCATCCGCGAAATTGTTTTCTAATGCTTGTTGCGGACCCATCCAAGTTTCTTCAGCCATCATGTTAAGTAGTTCTTCCTCAGATTTACCACTTTTAATGACATAGGCATTTACAATTGCTCGATCTGTTATTTTTAACATCTCGGCTGCCTTTTCCATGTCACGATGATCTCCACCATGCCACTTAGCAGCGTTGTGAATCATGATTTTTGCTGTTGGAGAAATTCGAACTTTATCACCAGCCATCGCAATTACAGAAGCTGCACTTGCTGCCAAACCAACAATTTGAACTTCTACATGACCAGGATAATTTTTTAATGCTGTGTAAATTTCCGAACCCTCATCTACATAACCACCAGGACTATTGATTGATACAATTAAATCCTCACTATTTGCGTTATCCAGTTGTTTTGTAATCTTACCTGGGCTTGTAGCATCCATTTCAAACCAATCATAAATCCAAGCTTCATCATTCGAAATAATTGGTCCTTTAACGTCAATTTTCACCGTCATTTGTATTCTCACCTCCTTCAGATTCAGTTAGTTTCGTATAGTTTTTCGTAATATGATGTGTATTTAAGTTAGGATCATCAGAAACTTCATATCCTACTTCTAATCGAATCTCATTCCCTGTAAATGCACTTGAAGAAATGAGTTTATCGATGCTTGTCGCAAGATCAAATATACTTTGATAAGAAACAGCTTTAACTTCAATTTTTTGACCTGAAAGATACTCTTCTTCTTCAAAAAATTTAACGTTTGCTTCATCAGAAATCTTTTTTAATAAAGGTTTCACTGTGAAAAGCATATAATTTTTCGTTTGCTTCTCCACATCAGCCATCTCGCCATATATCAAAGCAGTTGGAATACCAAAAGCCATTGCTACTTGATTTAAGAAGCCATTCGTTACTTTATTGATTTCCTCCACACTCTGACCAGAATTCCCTCCGCCAGATGTTTCAGCATACTTAAAACCTGGTTGTTGTGGAATAATAGCAACGTCTTTTTCTCCAATTGCTTTATACATGTTATCAATGAATTCTTGAAGTTTGGCTTGATGTTTTTCACTCTTTGCAGCAAGCATATCCATATCAACTGTTCCGCGAATTTGATTCTTACGTTTTTGAGAACTTAATATTCTACCGAATAAATCACCATAATCAGTAAACAAACCATCGATAAGAGGTGATAACTTATCATTCCTGTATCTTAAATGAATGACTTCACTTTGTTTAAAACTTCTCTTAAACTGATAATCTTTTACGGTGACATTTGTAAAAGTATCTTCAAACACAGCATATTCATTATGTTCAAAGTCATCAGCAATAAGTAAATCACCATCATCCGCTTGTATAATCAAAGCTTCATTATCATAAATAAGTTTGTAAATGAAACTCTCCCAAAAGGTACTTGCTGTCATATTCTTATTCGGTCTGACATTTAATCGATAGTAAAGCTCATCCTTTTCAAATTCTTCACCATTTTTCACTCTAAATTCTGACTGACTAATTGTTCTCCCTAAAAAGGATATACAGGTATCAATCGCCAGTCGCTTCATGTGTACTCTATTGGCTTTCTCAATAAACATTTCCACATCAAACATAAATCCTACTTCACTATTTCTTTTAAATACTGCATCTAGCCATCCAATGATTATCACCCCCTTTATTAGAATTTAATACCATCTAGCATAAAGTCGAATTCATCCACAAGAATGTTATCCGCTTGCCATAGCGCATGAATAAAAGCTTGAAATCCATCTGTTTTACGCTTAAATTCATCTTTTTTCAGATACTCTTTGTTGCCGTCTTTTTTGATGTGGACGTAGACATTGTTAGTGTACCAACGCATCAATGGATTATCTCCAAAAATAATGCGATTGTTTGCAAACAACGTTTCAACTCTTGGTGCTAAAAGAGAATGTATTGCCTTTGGATTACGGATATATAACAATATAAATCCTTCAGCTTCAAGTGCCGTTTTGACAAGATCAAGGCGGAATGTATCGGCTACAATCGTATTAACACCGTATAACTCACGCATTTTTACAAACCAATCTACAATGTGAGAGATATTAATAACTGGTTCATCCACAATAGTTAGTAAGCCATTTTCAGCCCATTCATATATAGGTGCTTTTAATTTCACCTTGTCCAAAAATCCTTTACGTACAAATGAATGACCTTTCCATATATAATCTTCACCATGTTTAAAGAGTAGACCAACCGCAGCAAAGTCTTTAATGCTGGCGAAGTCGAGTCCGCCTACAGCTACTTTATGTTTTAAATCTGGAACCTCTCTGAGCGTTTCCCCATCTTCTTCAAAACCAGTACGCATGATTTCTTCCCATGAAGCTACAGACTTTGTTAAATCTGTTTCAGGATAATTCATACGTTTTGTTATGAATTCTTCACGGTTTGAAGGATTATTTTCTAATTGTTTATATTGAGTTAATACCTTTTTAAATAATTGTTTAGCATAAGAACTTCTCGGCTCGCTAAACATCGGATTCGCTTTTTCCCATACATCAGGATTATCAATTTCTTCTGGATTATCTATCTTGCAAATGAAAGGAAATAATGGATCTTCTAAATCTTTCCCCTTTAGAATATTCATCGCCCGCTCTTTTGTTTTGTCCAGGAATCCATCGCGGACAAAGCCATCTGTACCAATAAAAAATTCTCTAGCATTTGGCACTTTTCCAAGTCCACTAGAAAATACATTTACTACATCAAAGTTTTCATATCGATGTATTTCATCGTAAATAACACAACCGTCACGAAGTCCATCCTTAGAACCAGCATTAGATGTATGATATTGAATAATGCTTTGCGTATCGTTACTCAGTATCTCTACCTTGGTTCGATAAAACATATCTTCTAGTATTTTTTTTCCTTTAATAGCATCATAGACTTCACGAAAAGAAACTTTGGCCTGTTTCTCGTTGTTCGCCACAATTGAAACATTGTATCGATCTATTCCGTGCAGCGGACTAATAAAGAAATGGCATAATGATGAAATTAAACCGTTTTTACCACCACCACGAGCCATCATAATTAAAAATTGCTCGTAAAAAACAGAATCATCTTCTTTATAGAAAAGAAAAACGAATGCTGTTAGGAACTTTTGAAATGCTTGCAATTCAAAGTACCATTTCTCAGTGAATTTTATATAGTCCTCATGCATTTCATTATCGAAATACAAATCATCGCGTATTAAAATGTATTTCTCCAGGTACTCAATTAGCATTATGCGCTCTTTATTCAGCTTAATTTTCCCTGCGCGATACATCTCAATATATTCAGTGACATAATTATTTTGAATCATGTTAAATCTTTAACTGAGCGCACAGGTTTTGAAGGAACTTTCTTTTCTTCTGCCGATGCTTCTAATCCAAGTGCATCTAAAATCTTTATCATTCGATCATTTGTTTTATGTAAATCATTAATAGAAGGATTGGATTTCGGACCATGCATGCCAGATACTTTTATTCCTGTTTCTTCAATATCATCAACAAGAACACACTTTAAATCCCACAACGATAAATAGTCTTGAATTAAGTCAGTATAATGATTACCTACAATCTTTTTTTCTTTTAATTGATTTGTTAGATCCTTTTCAATCCTTTTTCTCATTGTTTCACGCTTCACTCTAGCCACAATATCCCTCCCTTCTGATTTACATCGTTTTCCAATTTGATATAACGCGCGAATTTGGTTCTAAATTTGAAAAATCGACCCCCTCCTCCGGTGCCCCTTAGAGCAATTTTGTTGAAATTATTTAAGGGGGGGTATTATTTTTAATTTCTCAGCAATCTTTTTAGTTGTTTCATATAAACCATCCGTTTTATTACCCATCATCATCCAAGAAGCATATAACTCATTCGAATACTCTGACCAAATATCTTCAGCCTGTTCATTTGTAATGACATAACCTTCAAGTCTATAAGCTTTAACTAATAGAGCTACATCTTGTTCATAAGTATCCAACGTTACCACCTCTCATCGTCTTGCCATTTGTTTACCTTCTTAAAGAACACTCTACCGTGTTCTTTATTATGACAATCCACACAGACTGTTTCTAAGTTATCTATTTCTAATGCAAGCTCTGGATGATGTTCTAGTTCTTTTATATGATGGACAACGAGCTGAATCTTCTTACGCTTTGCACTCTCACTGTATTCATTGGTGTCCACACGAACACTACCATTGCGCTTACACTCTTGGCATTCATAGTTGTCTCTCTTCTTTACTTGTTCTCGTATCTGTTTCCATTCACCACTATCATAGAACTTACGCTTCTGTTGTTTCGTTTTATACTCTTTCATTCGTCTTTACCAAACAATCCTTATTACCTTTATCCCTCTCCAATAAATCTTTTATTGGTGTTTGCATGAGATATTCTACAGAATAAAACATAGGCTTCTGTCCATACAGTTTGTAATACTTGAATCGATTAACATCAATCCCAGACTTCTTATATGCTTTCTCATGTGGCTTAAGATATTTGATATATGCTTTCTTATCAATAGACATAAGACCAAGTGCAGCAATCTTACCGTTTAAAACGCTATCCAATTATCCTCACCTCTTTTAAAAGAATATTCCAATTATATATTTACCAAATAAATACAAGTTGTTATAATAAGGTTAACATTGCCATCAGGAAAAGTGATTCGCACCCCAATGCGAGTTGCTTTTCCTTTTTTATGTTTACTGTTTTAGAAACTCATCAATCGTTTTATCTAGTGCACTAATAAGCGATATTCTTGTTTGTTTTGGTGTCATATTATCACTCGCCTCATTATACAAATCTACAGCTTTTTCTAATTTCTGAGGTGCAATATGTTCTTTTACTAACCTTAAACCAATAGCATGATTTATTAAATTACCTATAATAGCTGTTTGTTCTTGTTTACTTAGTTTCATTTGTTCTCACTCCTCCTCCAAAATAAAAAGCACTCCCTAAGGAATGCTTTGACAATTACGTATTAAATCTTGTAAATAACCATAGCCGAATGGAAATCAGTTCTATCTTCTCCGTATGTATAACTGTTAAATTTAATATCAATTAATTCGAATGAAGATGATTTTCCTTCTGTTGCTAAAAAATTGTTTATTTCTTCTTCTAATGTCGATGTCTTTGGACAATCAAATAGTTTCACTTTATTCATCTTTTAATCCCTCCTATTCATTGTAATATTATACTATAAGAAAGTTACACATATCTATCCAATATCAAATTTATTTATATAACGCATAATAAAAGAGTAACCATGCATCAGTTGCCCTTTCGTCAATTTGTTATGTTATTACTATACATTCGGTAAATGAAGTTTTATTCTTCTTCCAACCACCTAATTTTGTTTGTGTTTAACTATCACAACGTTATTAAGTTACTGGAAGAAGAGCAAAAGCTCTCCCTAATAACAGTATCATTCAATCATTACCATCTGCTGGTTTCGGATTTTATGTGCCGTCATTATGAAACCGTTTAGACAACATATAGTTTATAAAGGAATTTATGAGTTATGTTTTCCGCCACTTCTCACAATACAACTATATCACGTTGATTCCAAAACAACCGGCACATTTCCTGCCAAAAAGCGGTCACGACTCTGCCACACTTTTATTAATTGTTTTCATCCCATACATTTTGAGCGATTCTATTAATTTCATCCATATATTGAACTAAGTCATCCATATACCTTTGCTCATCATAGATAAAAATTTTATTTTCCTTTGCCGTTTCTACTAGTACTTCAATCTCATTTGTTACTAAATTCATTTCTGCTTTAATCTTTCCAAAACAGATTTGTTCCTTGGACAAGTTATCAGCTTTATTTATTAAGTCATTATAATGAGGATTTTTCATAAGTTCTAATGTATTGTCATTATTTCTTAATTGTTCATTTATTTCCTCAAATAGTAGATGTAATTCTTTTTCATTATTTTTAATTGTTAACAGATCATATTCTTTATAGGTCGATGTTTCTTTCACTTTATTTACAATGAAACTCCTAGCCTTTGTGAAAATCACGTCCATTGCATTAAATCTTTCTTGATTTGAAATAATCACTTTAATCACTCCCATATTTTAATATTCTCATATCTATTTTACCACATTAGAAAGAATATTCACTTAATTCTCCTCTTCACTTACCCATATCTTATATTTTGTGTAACTAATCTAAATGCTACAGCCTTTGATATCCATAGCTTCATAACACTTCCTCTTTTGAGTTACACAACACAATAAAAATGAGTAACTGTATAGAATGGGGTAGAATAACATGGCCACCAATTTAAAATTTTAATGTACTCCAAAAATAAAAATCCACTGCATTTAATTACTTTAAATAGTCAGTGAATTTTTATTTTATTAGCTTGATAGTGGTGAAATACTGCCAGAATTCCAAAAATTTTGTATGCTAAGAGAATTTCAACCTAAAAAGTTGGATTCCTATGAGTTAAATAAAATGAATAAAGTCTTTTACACTCTCTTCTTTAAGAACGTTTCCATAATATCCTTCCTGAACCTTTCATAATCAAACTGAAAAGCTACATTATGCGTTTTATAGCCTGGATTAGTAACAAAACGAAAGTCTGCAATGCTTTGACCAAACCCTTCCCCTTGATCAGGAATTACTTTAATGGGTACTCTCGAAAGGCTAACAGCCTCCCTATTTAACAAATACCACACTGTTACAAAATCATGCATAGGACTTCCACTTATACCTGGATTAGACTTGGAGTAAAAATTATAATAATAATCTAACATAGGTTTAATGATAAGCCCTGCAAGATCCTGTGTATTCCGATGAAATGCATCAATTTGCTGGACCATTTCGGGTGTAACAATCGCATGTTGGGTCACATTTAAAGGAATAATTGTCAAGTTCTTTGCATGTTGCAGAATTAAGTTTGCTGCATAAGGGTCTGCGTAAAAATTAGCTTCAGCCACAGCAGTTACGTTACCCGGATAGAAAAAAGCTCCCCCCATGCAAATGCATTCTCTTACATTTCGCATTGTTTCTAAATTCAATACAAAAGTTGTAGCTAGTGAAGAAAGTCTTCCTAAATTGATAATTGTAAGTTCTTCTAAATTCGATTCTATAATTTGATAAATATCATTTAAAGGATAAACTGGATATGAAATTTCAGGTGGAATAATAGGTCCTAATCCAACTTTTCCATGTACCTCAGGGAAATACTGAGTCAATATACCTGTCAATGGTACAGAAGCACCCAGGAATACAGGTATTTCTTCTCTTCCCGCAATGTACTTTAAATAGTTAATATTTCTTATTACATTTTCTCTTGATACATTTCCATAATCGGCCACGATTCCTACAAGTTGAATGTCTTTACGAAAAAAGGTGTAGAGTATAGCAAATGCATCATCAATCCCTAAATCTGTAAACAGGAGAACCTTTTTTTGCATATCTCTTCCTCCAAAATTTATAGAATTCTACTTTCGCCAATGATGTAGTGATTAGACTACGCTTGTATATATATTTTTTATGTATTCTTAAAGAGTGGATTCTATTCACTTGAAATAGCTTTGCTCATCTAAATTTGATTTTATGTTCAAGCGTAAGTTTCGGTTCTTAAGTCGATAAGCATGTGTTGTTATCCTTGAATAAAAAAAGCAATGATTAGATTTTAAACCTATTCATCGCTTTATCCATTGCATCTTGGTTTACTCCTATATATCTCAAAGTTACGCGTTCACTTGAATGATTGAATATCTCCATTAGCAAGGCTATGTTCTTTGTCTGCATGTACATATGATAACCGAACGTCTTACGTAATGTATGCGTTCCAATCTCGTCTATGCCAAACTCTGTTGCTGTACTACTAAGTATTTTATACGCCATGCTTCTTCCAATTGGTCGATTCTTTCCTTGCCTGCTCTTAATTAAATACTCATGGTCTTCCATATCTTCAATGTACCACTTTAATTCTCTTCTTAATGCTGCAGTAATCTGAATACGTTTCTGCTTCCCCGTCTTCATTTCACGCATGGAAATATGACTTCCCTTTAAATCTCCAACCTTCAATTTTAGAATGTCACTTATACGTAAGCCCGTATTGATTCCCATTACAAACAAGATATAATTACGTTCACTCTTTTCTTTTAAATACTCTTTAATTTGTTGTATTTGCTCTGGATCACGTATCGGTTGAACAAAATTCATTATTTATTACCTCCAGTTTCTACTGTCTCATAAACTTCTAATCCTAGTGCAAAAGCAAGTTTATAAAACGCTTTAGACTTCCAACGTCGATAAGTGCGCTCTGACATCCCTATCTCGTTATAAACCATGTAGTCACACACATCCTCTTCTTCTAAATAACGTTTATAAATAATATCTCTTTGAATACTTCCTGCACGTCCGTTTCCTAATCGATTTAGAAACTGATCAATACGTAATGACATTTTTTCAAGCCACTCTTCTCTTTTGCTTTGCTGAATATTTACTACAGCAACATCTTCTAATGGTTTTCCAACTGTATGTGTAGGACCATGCTCACGTATTTCATAAGAAGGAGTGACTTTCATTTCTTTACGCATCATCCCGAATTGTCTATGTATACGTATGCTTTCCAACACACCTTCTAATTCCGCTTGTGTCGCCGTTCTGTCAATTTTTGATAAGAAAGATAATTGTTTAGTCATGTAAGACCACTCCTTTTTATTTTTAAATTACTTTTGTCTTATTGCTCCACGTCTTCGTTCATAGCAAGGTCTATGCATCCCCATTAAATCTTCAATATCACGAGTGCTTAATTTCTCTTTTTGTTTTTTCTTGTTTTTCTTCTTTCCTTGCTTGGATTTCTTTTTCCATTCAAGTAATTGATCCTTTAACACCTTCATTTCCCCATCTCCCTTTTCAAAATAAAAAGGACACCTATTCGTAAAACAGCCTTAATTGCTGCTTTAATGAATTGGTGTCCTCTAGTTTTCTAGCCGGACTATATTTATTTCATGATACTTGTCTGTATAAACAGATTCCTCCAAGCTTTATCTATTCTATCTTTCTCATATTTTTGTATAACCTTTGTACGACGAGCAATTGCTTTTTTTAGTTTCTTTTTCTTTAAATTATTCAACCCTCTCACTCCTTCTTGTAAAACAGTTTTGTCCATTTTGGGGCGTTTTCATTACTTTAATACCTTATTACATTCAAAAAACTGCTCAAATGGAAGTTTTACCTATATAATTTCAAAAGGATTATTTTGTTTAAATTTATACTACATCTTATAAACACATACGAATTATACTTTTTTACTAGTATACAAGCCGTATCTTTTAAAAGAATCACAACATAGAATACAATACAGGACAAGACTTTCAAAAAACTTGTCTAAGTTTATTCTCAAAAAGGGGTGAACATAAATGCCTATCGTTAAGCCTTTTATAGCTGGAAGACGATTTGTAAGTACAGCAGCTACAGGGACTGTCGCTGGAGCGGATTTAACTTTTGCTAACACAGACTTCACCGATGATACTGGTGCTGTAACAACCTTCCCTGCTTCTTATGCTTTTTTAACGCTTTATATTAATGGTGTTATTCAAACAGGTGATACTATTACTGGTGTGACTACTACAGCTGCTACTATTGTAGGAGGTGCCGTACTAGATGGAGGTACTCCTATCGCAATTGAATTTACAATAACGTAAATTTAGTTGTCTTTTTAGGGGTTTCATTAAAAGAAACCCCTAATTTTAAAAAACTGATATTAATTTTAGTAGCAACTACATAACACAGTGCATATACTAGTTTTGAATGATAGGAATTTATACTCACTCTCGAAAAGAGCACCTATAGATAGTGCTCTTTTTTAGCTTCCTCTTTTCTACAAAATAAAATTTTTATATACATAAATACCGGACTAAATGCCTAAAATAATTAAAAATTTAGGCGGTATTCAATGAAAACAGTACTCACAACCCTTAAATATTTATTAATTACACTTGGAATTTCTTGCTTAATTATTTTAGGTTACATATGGTATTTTCCACATTAATTTAAAATGCCTAACGTTCTTTCTGGTGCGTAATACCCAAACATAACGCCCCATGCATCTTTTTCAATACCAAGCCTGATTTTCAGCATTCTTTTTCTCCATTCCGATCCCAATTACAACATTACCTAACATATCCGCTAAATTATGAGCTTCTTCCATGTTTGATGTATGGAACCTAATTACTCTACCGTCAGGAAAATTCATTGAAGCTCCTCGAGATTTTTCTGATCCGAACGTGCTGCAATAAACTCCAGTTTTACGCCACAAACACTTATTTTTGTCTATGTGACATGCACTACCCATTTCTTTTTTCCTCCCCTGAATAAAACTCAATATTCCGTTAATACTGTAGACAACCCATTAAGTTACTTTCTCCTTGTTCCCCCTTGGAGGACCGAGCAGTTAGCTTTTGCTAGCTGCTCTTTGTATTTTAAATTTTATTTTCACCCCTACTACGGAATTTTCATATGTTATTGTGTAGTCGCATCTTTTCGGTTGTGAGCTCATTCATTTTATTTCTTAAAAACCTTCATGAAATATCATGTACTAAACACTCTGAGGAATAGCGCTGTTCGAAGGCGCTCTTTTTTTCATCCTAATAATCTTCACAATTCTGTACATACTACTGATAAGCTGCTTTCTTAACAGTGTTTGCAGCCCGGAACCTTTTTTAGGAATGGAGCAGTTAGCTTTTGCTAGCTGCTCTTTTTTTCGTATAGGTACCCATTTACTCTAAAATGAATAAACTATCTTGAACCTTATTTTTCAGTCATTTACTGTTTCATGACTTACAAACATAACCCCAATACATGGAATGCTTTTTAAGCGAGCACTCTGGAACAAGTGCTCGTTTTACTTTGGCATTTTTCTACAAAATGAAATTTTTATACAAAATACACATAACTCAATCTACATAATTTCATACGATATATTGCATCATTTCTTTTTAGAGTGGATAGTCGTTACAGAAGGGCACTTTACAAAGTGCTCTTACATTTACATACCAAATAGCGTTTTTGTTTAAATCCACTTTTTTAACTGTGGCTTTACTAACACTTTTGTGCTAGAATCCACTAGGATATTATTTTGAAATTATTTTTGGAGGCTTTATGAATAATCAAAACAACAATGAAACAAACAACATCAATAGAGTATTGGCAATTTTTCTAATAGTATCACCACTATTAATGCCTATCGTACTACCTACAGCCATAATTGTAGGAATGAAACAATGGATGCCTGATGACGTTGAATACCCAAGTATAATGTCACTATTGACTTTATGTATTGGATTTTTCATAGTTGGAATCATCTTCTCTTTCTTATTACGCGTATTTAAACTATCTGAAGAAAAGCTAAAAGAATTAGGTTTCTTAGGATTTACAATTTCAATTGTTAGTACATTCCTGTCAATGTATGTCGGATATTTTTGGCTAGCAAAACTTAATTTCACAGCAGTGCAATTATCACCACATGCTGTATTAACCTTTGCAATTTTATCTACAATTCTTTTAGAAGTAATATTTAAGCTGATTGATAAATTTGATACACCTGATACAAAAGAAACAATTGAATAGATATTAAAATGATTATCTTAGAGTACATATCAACATGTGCTCTTTTTTCTTTTTAATCAAATAACGATTTTATTAAGTTTTTTATACAAATTGTACATCCTTTATTACTGCCCATTTCCTCTTATTCTGCATTCCTATAAATAGACAACAGCATAGGATAAACAGGAAATGATAAAATCATGAGAGGAGCTTGGATATGCAATATAATCCACGTTATTATCAATGTCAAAGCTCAATGGATAACATCTGGAATAACAATAATTGGATTTACGGTTGGAATCCTTATTATTACAGTTACAACAATAATGCTTGGGACCACAACCGGAATCCTTGTTGTGAAAATGTTAGATTAACAGATTATGGAGCTAGACCATTTGTATTGAATATTAACCAAGCCACTAAACAAAACAATACTTATCGCACCGCTATCTGGACAGGAAAAAACTTACAAGTAACTTTAATGAGTATTAATGTTGGAGATGACATAGGTTTAGAAGTACACCCTACAACTGATCAATTCATACGTATTGAAGAGGGCCAAGGACTCGTTCAAATGGGTGATAACAAAGATAAATTAGATTTTCAAGAAATGGTCTATGATGACTATGCAATTATGATACCTGCTGGAAAATGGCATAATGTAATCAATATGGGGAATAAACCACTTAAAATTTACTCTATATATGCACCTCCAGAGCATCCCTATGGTACAGTTCATGAAACAAAAGCGATTGCCATGTCTACTGAAGCAAATCGGTATTACTAATGAGAAATTATCTTAGTCTTAAACAAAATTATTGCTTAAATACTTCAAAGCCATAAAAAATTTAAAATAACTCTTAGTCAGAGAGCCCCTTAAAAACCGCTCTTTAATTTTTAAATAAAGATTTTATCTAAATCCATTCACTAATCTCATACTTTGACATACAATAATAGTGCCTTTCTATATAATGTGAGTTCGTCACTGTCGTTATAATGAGGTATAAGGAGCGCTCACGATTAGCGCTCTTTTTATTTAAATAAAGATTTTATTTTTAATTACACCTATCTAAAAAACATACATACAATATATTGGGTATTCTTTTTCAACATTAGTTCTAGTCAGAGAGCACTTTTAAAAGTGCTCTTTTAATTTATTTGGATGGATTATGTTTTACATATAATAAACATAAAATGCAAAGAGCAGACAAGACATATTTTTTAATTAAATAAGGATTTTGTTTAAATTTCATTAACCTTATTGATTCCTTTGCATACAGTATTATCACAAGGAATTCCACAGGTGGCTCTGGTCCAGTTACCTTGAATTTCTTGCACACCTTGTGGGAAGAATCCGTTTATAACAAACGGGTTCTTTTATTTTTGCTCATACAATAAGAATTTTGTTAAAAAACTGCACATTTATTCAGAACATGCATAAAATATAATGTGGTATTCTTTTTCAATATTTTTTATCCGAGAGCGCCTTGAATGGCGCTCTTTAATTTTCAAATAATTACGAGAGCGGATTTTATTATGTTGTACAAGCACTACTTCGCTTTATTAAATAGACTATATAGACATCTAAAAGAAGGGAGCTTTAAATTCATATGGCTGATTACTTTTATAAAGATGGTAAAAAGTATTATAAAAACCAATCGCATACGGACCACCAAAAAAATAACTGTTTTGTTGAGACTCATACAATTAGTGGTTCAGGAGAAAATTTAAATGGAAATATACCTATATCTATTGACCTCCTAAATACCACTCCACAAACAGTATTTGAAGATTTCACCAACAATCACAATAAAACATTAATTCAGTTATTCGTTGTCGGTATGAGTGCACCCGTTCAAGTAACTATTCTAACAAGAAGATCTAGCATACCAATTACTACTACATTACAACCCGTTCAAACAAAAATATTTCAAGTTGAAGATTTTCAAAGTCTTACTCTTACAAAGCAAGAAGGTCCTGCTAGTGCAGTTAGTTTATTTGTTCAAAAAACATTTTGTATCTGCTGTAACAATAATAACGATTCATGTGATGAATATTACCACGAGTGCAACTAATAGATTAAATCACCGTAAGAACTCTTTATATAAAGGGTTCTTTTCCTTTCACTCCCCTCATTTCCCCGCTTTTTATTAAAATAACTATTTTGTTATATTCCTTGCACTTTTAAATGAGACAAGCATATGTTGTAATATAGTGTTTCATCACTTATATACACTTCCTTTTTTCAAGAGTACATATTCGATATGTACTCTTTTTGCATCACTATAAAATAACGCTTTTATAAAGTAATTGATAGCCCTGCAAGCCTTTTATCATATATATAGAATTTTCTCCATACCGTATACAAAGATGAGATTTCTAGAATATGCTGGGAGGTAACATATGACTAACTCAAATATTTACGACTTCATCATGAAATACGCCCGAGGACCCCATTTTCATCAAGAATTCCCAATAATATTATTTTGGAGTCAAAAAAGCGGATGTACATCACTTGCTCATTGGTTTTTTTATCAAATCAACTTGTTTAAGGAAGCCATTAAATATAACCCATTCATCCATAATTATGAATTCGACATTTACAAAAATTCAGTTTACTACTTTACTGGACTTGCTAATGCATTATCCGCAAATGAAAAACCGACATATAAACTTGTAAGAAACCCCTATAAAAGAGCAGTAAGTTCATTTCTCTCACTAATCGCTCCACCAAATATTGAACATCCCGAATGGCAACCAATTAGACATTTTTTATATCATGATAAAAACTGCAATAAAAAAATCTCCTTTAAACTTTTTTTATATTACTTAAAAGCACATATGAATAATTTAGATGATGTGAACCCCCACTATGTGCAACAATATGTCCAAGATGAAGAAAAGTTTGTTACAAACTATATTCACCTTGAAAATTTCTCCTCTGAAATCTCAAATTTAGAGAATATATATGACTTAAAAAAGTCCCCATTAGATATATTAACTAAGTCATGGCATCATCAAAGTGGGATCACCATTTTTAAAGGTAACTATGCAGATGCTGATATTACTGACCCTCTATTCCCACGACTCCCAACATATGAAAGTTTTTATGACTCCGAAACTATTCAATTAGTTGAAGATATTTTCAAAAAGGATTTCACTGTATACAAATACTCCTTAACCCCCCTCTAAAATATAGGCATTTTTATAATCATAGGTTCATATTTATTACAGAGAAACTTAAGCCACCTACTTAAGTTTCCTCATAATACTTCTGCAAATTGAATGTGGGCGCTATTTTATAGTGCCTTTTTTTCTATGTTATTTTTAACAAAGGCTTTTAAGGATAAGCATCATAATATATTAGAGCAAGATGTATTTTATCCTTGTCTAAAAGGAGGGGTTTTCATTAGTGCAACTTTAATTTCCCATTTCTATAATGAAGAGTATCTGCTCCCTTGGTGGTTAATGCACCACACAAAATTATTTGATCACGGCATTCTTATTAATCGTGGGTCTACTGATCGTTCAGTTGAAATATGCAAATTATTTGCACCTAATTGGGAAATCCGCGATTCAAAAGTATTAGAATTTGATGCCATATTAGTTGATCAAGAAGTAATGAACATAGAGAAAGAAATTACGGGATGGAAAATGGTGTTAAATACCACTGAATTTCTTTGCTGTGTTGATAAGCATGCCTTTTTCTCATCTCTTGCTACTTTAGGGAAAAACATGTACGCAATTAGGACTATTCTAATGGTAGATGATCCTACTCACGGTTATACCAATCCGAGATACGGAATTCCCCTTGTCAAACAACGTTATCATGGGAAAATACTCACCCCTAATCCACCTGCCCCATACTATGGCGGTAGATTAGTCCACAATTATTTTCATGGTAGTTATTGGGCAGGACGACATTGGTCACCGCATCCATTTATGATTTACATGTATCCCGCTTTCGTTTTAAAATTCTTTTACAGCCCCTGGAATACAGCTATGAAAAATAGAAAATTACAAATTGGTCCTACTCTTTCAAAACATAGCATCCAGCATGGATTAGGTACTTATCACCTGGTAACACTAGATACATTAGAAAAAAATTATATACACTTTACAAACTCAACTACTGACCTGCGATTAAACCAGGAATATCAGGTTTTATTTCCTGATTTATGTTTTCCTAACCATTAATACATCAAAAAATATTTTAAAACTTTTTATATAAACAAAAGTCCCCTTGTATTTATAAATTATCATTTTACTAGAATTTTCAAATTTTACACCAATTAATTGACTGACATTGAATTTTTTGGGATTATATGATAATATTTATATATAAAATCATTACCCTTATAAAAAGAGCTATGAGCCTTTCCACTCATGGCTCTTTTTTATTACAATTTTCATTTCATATCTACACGATTTTGACTAGCTTCTCGGCTAAATCCGTCTGGGTATCTTGTTGCCAATTTAGATATATTCATTTGAGCAATATCTTCTAGGGTATATCCCATTTCATGAGACATGATTGAAATGTAGTACAAGATGTCCCCTAGCTCTAAAGCGATTTTATGTGTATTTCCTTCTTCTTCTCCTGGACAATGAGCTGGATCAAATCCATGACCATGAAAAATTGCTTTTTTTACAACATCAGCAACCTCACCAGCTTCTCCCGTAAGCCCTAATGCTGCATTTAAAACACGTCCACCAAAATCGTTATTTGTATTCCATGTACGTAATGCCGCTTCTTGATATTGATCTAATTCACAAATTTGATTGATATTCATTACAACTTGTACTTCCATTGATTCACTAACTAATTTAGTTGTTTCATATACACCGTTTTCCATAGTGTTCATTTTATTTTCCCCTTCCTATTTAACAAATCCCTAATCCTATCGGACGATTTTCAATTAAATACTTATCAGCCTGATCTATTACAAGGAGTGCAACTTCCGCTTGATGCCTTCTTAACG
Source organism: Bacillus sp. EB V-12 (assembly GCF_056158125.1). NCBI lineage: Bacteria > Bacillati > Bacillota > Bacilli > Caryophanales > Bacillaceae > Bacillus > Bacillus sp. EB V-12. Next base: position 93,987 of record NZ_JBUXJL010000009.1, read on the forward strand.
TTTTTGCCATCTTTGGCAAGCTCATGCCCTGACTCCACATTTCACGAAAACGAATTACATCTCTTTCATCCCAAATGAAGTTAGCTTCTTCTAAAGCGATGTATACCTTTAACCGTGATTCCTTCATCACTTCATGGTTTCTCGCTACACTCATAAGCGAACCTACTTTCTAGTAAAAAATTATTTTATCTTTTCAGTAAACTTAGTATCTACACGATCAACTTTACCGTTTACCCAAACCGCAACTTGCTCACCGAATCCACTCATTGGCGGATTTACTGCTGTTACATTTCCGTCCTTCACTATTAAAAGTTTGTTGCTACTAACATCGATTTCTATTTTTTTCATATGTCCCTCTCCTTTTTACTACCGCATGTACTCGACAACATCAGGTTTAAAACCACTTCCTAAATAAACCCGTACCGGAATTATTTCTTTTTTATCCCTTGCTGCCTTACACAATTCTTCAGCTGTATCCCAATTGAAAAACTTATCTACAGCTCTTTGAAATCTCCATATTGCCATTACATACTGTTCAAAAATATCATAGCGATCATCTTGTTTAGTTGTGCGTGGTAATTCATCCGTACACTTTGCATTCGTTGGAACCTGGACGCGTACATCAGCATATGTAGTGCGTCCTGTACCTCTTTTCACATTTGCCTTCATTACATCGAACTCACAAATTGCTGGCTCTACATCGAAAATGTTTAGTTGCTTAGGCATATGCCATCCCACTCTTCTGAATAAGATCCAGTAATTCAATTGCCCCTTCCTTGCTTAAAAACATTCGGCCACCTAGCAACTCTATGTTGGTTTCAGAAACTTCACCCGTTACAAAGCATGACTTTTCATATTTTCTTAGAACAATGTTTTCCCCATCGACATGAAAATCTAGTGCCGTACCTTCGACAATCCCTAAAGTTCTGCGTAACTCTACTGGAATTACTACACGACCTAGCTCGTCCACTTTTCTTGCAACGCCTGTGTTTTTCATACCTTACTCTCCTTTAGTATTTTTATATTTATTTAGAATCTCATCCAAACGTTTCTTATTATCTTTAAGATCATCACTTTGAGTTTGGTGTGGCTGCTGTATTGGCTCTTGTTCTTCTTGTTTACGTAACCAATCTGGTACAACTTCCGTTCGTTTGGAATAACCTTTACCAGTACGTTTGTTGTTTTTCTTACTCATTTCAAATCGAGTATCTAAAGCAGCAACATCATTTAATGTTTTTACTTTTTCCTTTTCCCAACTACTTAAAATACTGCGAATATATCTCCACTTTGGCACATTTTCATCAATTGCTTTATTAACAGCGTGAATAACTAATTCATTACCGAATCTATCGCAAAACTCACCTAATTCTTGAATTGCAATTTCACTTAACGGAATCCCCTTTTCAAGTAAAAAGTTGTAACTAGTTTTAAATTCTTGATCAATTAATTTCTGAGATGAAGTAGCATCATCATCATTTATCTTTGTAGTAATATTTGTAGTAATCTCTGTATTTGTCTTACGTTCTAGTGTAAGAGACTCTTCCGTTTTATCGTAGGAGGGTATTGCTTTAGAATGTAAGACACTCTTGCTTTCTAAAGTAATAGGACTATTACTTTTCATTGTAGGAGGGTTAGCATTTCCCCAATACATAATAGATATTTTCTGAATCATTTCAGGTACAGGTTCAACATACATAACGTTATTACACCTAGTTCCGTTAACAAGAATCGTCCTAAATTCAATTTTTATAAGTCCACGTTCTTTCAGAAAGTCACATGCTTCTTTTACTTGTCTTTTTGTAAATCCAAATGAATCTGCTAATTGTTGATAACTCTTTTGAAGCGTGTCTGCCTTAAACTTTTGTTTATATTGAACTTGACTAGATTCTTCACTTCTTACTTCAGTAGGTTTATACCAATAAACAATTTCTCCTAAGACAGTAATTGCAACAATATTAGGTTTACCATTACCTAATGTAAGTGTTTTAAACCATCCATGATCTATAACATTTCCACGAAAATTTATTTGCCCTATTTGTAATACCTTGTTGTTCATAGCTTTCACTCCTTTCAATAAAACCAATGTGCTATTTTCCTACTTTCCGTGGTATACTTATAACAACTTGTTTTTTGAAAAGGACCCACTGCCATGGGTCTTTTTACTTTGCTTCACATCACTCCAAGCCCATTGTTTTATTGGCTCATAAGTTATGTAAAATAAAAATGAACCACATGCAATTAATATCGCTAATATAGCTAATGATGTTGTATCTTCCACTAAATCACCTCCTTTTGTGCTTCAAGCCAGGCTTCTAAATCCTTTTGTAAAAAAAGTAGTTTACGCCCTTCTCTTATTACTGGAAACTTAGGATGATTTGCTAATTCATACATTCTACAAACCGCTATGTTTAAGAAAGCTGCTGCTTCCTTCACTCGCATTACCTTGTTTGGTTGTGATTGTTGTTGGAATGACGCTAAAGCTGCTTGAATTTCTTCGCGAACAACTTCGCGGATTGACTCTTTAATGATTTGATCTAATCCCATTTTGTTTTGCTCCTTTCTTATTTACTTAACTAACCTTAACTTAACTTTAAGTTAAGTTAAGGACAAAAAATTTTAATTGCATCTAGCTTCACTTTAAAAAACTCAGCAATTTTCACAATTAAATCATAATAAGGTCGACGCTTCCCGTTTTCTATATACCAATAATAAACTTCAGTAATACCCACGGCTTCAGCTACTTCCCTACATGTATACCCCTGCTCTACACGTAGCTGCTTTAGAGTTTTCATAAACAACTCCTCTCTTCCGTTTTTGTTGTTAATTACATAATAACTTAACCTAAGGTTAAGTTCAAGTGTTTCCCAAATCTTTTTCCAAAAAAATTACCTTTCCACTTAACTGATAGTTAATATATAATGACAGTGTGACACCATAATAGTAATTAAGAAACAATAATTTCATATAAAATAAACTTGGGGTGTTTTTTATTATGTTTAGTCATAAGAGGTTGAAATCATTAATTGAAAAGAAGAGCATTACCCAACAACAGTTAGCTGATGCAATTGGTGTTAGTCACGTTTCTGTTTATAATTATGTCGAGGGGAAAAAAGCACCCGGTACACGTACACTTCAGAAGATAGCAAATTATTTAAAAGTAACAACGGATTATTTGTTAGATTTATCTGATTCACCAGATTTAACAGCCGGCGAGGATATACAGTTAACAAAAGAAGCACACGAAATTCTTCAAATCATTAATGACTTACCTGAAGAACAACGAAAAAAAGCATTAGAACAATTAGAGATGTTTGTGAACTACGAGAAATCTAAAGGAAATATGTAGTGTAAAAAGACTATCCAAAAGTTAGATAGTCTTTTTTACATAATTTTTTCTTTTTTTGGTTCACTCAAACAGATAGAAAATAATTTCTCTTTCGGATTATCCTCTTCTTTTAAAAGTAATAAAGCTCGTTTAATTAGATTAACTTCCCCTTCTTTGCTCTTCATCTTCTACGATCTCCCTCTTTGTATTTTTGTATTTTTTTACAAAAATTTCTTTTTTCTTCTTTTAGCAAAAAAAGAAATTTCTCCTAAAACTACAAATGACACCGTCAATTAAGACGATGCCATTTGTAATATATATAAACCTTTATTATGTATTTTACCAACCGCCACCAGGGTCAACCATCATGTGTTGGACTGTAGGTTTTAAATCATTTGTACTAGGTTTTTCTTTAATAGAATCAGTGTTAATGAATAATGTAGCAGCTATTAATAGTGCAGGAAGGATTGTAATTATTTTTTTCATTATTTCACCTCTTTCCAAAGACAATTATACCAATTATTCAAATTAAACCCAAGTGTATTTTTGGTAAATTCGAATAAAATATATTACCTGATTTTTGACACATCAAAAGAGATCGTTTCATTAACTCTTCTTTTTTAGTACCTTCATATGTTAAACCTAAATATGCAGTCTGTATGTCTGTTAATCTTCCATTCTTCTCTTTTAATTGATCCAAAAGTTTTCTCGCTTCCATCTTCTTACCTTGTTTAATCCTTAAATATGCTAGTTCACCTGAATGAACAACATCTAAGCTACTAATTTCTTTATCATGATGAATCTTTAGAAATGATAATGTATGTTGCACCATTTTTCTTTTTCTCTCAATTCCATTAGTCTTACTATCCCCTATCACTTCTAAGGTCTTTTCCAAATAATATTTCGCCCTTTCATATTCATTCGCTGAAAAAATATACGATTCTCCTAACTTTAAATATGCATTTACTTTTGGAAAAGAAAAAAAGTTATCCCATTCAAGATCATCTAATAGTTCCTTACTAACATGCCTTGCTTCAATGACTTCACCACCCTGCAACGAAGTAACGGCAATGGCCTCTTTATATCGTAATTTATAACATTCTCGAATGTACCTATTACTTATTGTATTTATTTTCATTTCAAGAGATTTTAACCGCTCATTTAAAGAAGTAAAGTTACCCGATTGATATTGCGCTTGGCATAATAAAATTTCAATTAACACCTCCATCTCTGAAGTTTTTATTGATTTACTTTCCAAGCTTAATGCCTTATGATACTGTGTAGCATCAATTTCACCTATATATCGTCTATATATAATTCGATACACATTAGCGAATTCTCTATTTTCTGCTACCTTTGATTGTGATTCACTATTTATAATATTAATTAATAGATTAAACTTTCCTCTTAAAGCTAAATCCTCCATTGCCTCACGTAAGTTTTCTGATTTTGGTTTCGTTATATGTATATAATCTGTTAATAAATTTTCTTGAACCTGTATGCCTTTGTTTAATAGGATGATGGTCTTGGAAAGAAAGCCAAAACTCATGTCTGTGTTACCTTTAAAAATTTTTGTAACAGTACTAGGCTTAACTCCCCAATAATCTGCTAGTTTATTTTTCCTTATTCCAGCTGCACATAACTCTTTTTCAATTTGATTTAGAGCTTTCCACATGTTTTGTCCCCCTTATTGGAACAAGACACACTTCCCTATCTTGAAAACGCACCTCAATGATGAATTACATCTAAAAGTTGTGTTATACTAGCCGTATATGTTACGTATAGTCGTAACTGAAAGGCTCATGGCAAATGTTTTCCCTACTACAATTAGGGCAAACGGTGTAAAAGTGTTCCCAGCACAATTACACACGCTATGGGTCTTTTTCGTTCCATCAAATTATATTATTAAGAATATTCTATCACAAATAACCCAAACAGCTATTCTCTCATATTCTGAAAAAACTTGAGAAAGTTAAATATAGTTATAAACACCTAGTTTTTTACCCTTTCAAATAAATTATGCAATATTGCATTTGATAATCCTTTTCGTTGTAACCACACTAATTACATTTTTCTTTTAACTCAAACTTTATATGTAGAGGATTGCTTAGTTTTACATGTATATCCCATAATTTAAAAATAAGAAAAGCCACTCACCTAAGTGGCTTTTCTTATTCTTAATAAACAATATTAATTTAAATTCATCATTTTCTTCACGCTATTTTTAAAATGAACATAATTATGATTTTCTGCTAAACGGCCTTTTACTCCAATCTGCAGATACATTATTTAACAAGAAAAGTGTATTTGGAACTGGTGATGGAAACCTCGCAGCTTGAAAATTTGTAAGAAGCGGAGATGCAATAACGCCATCTATGGTACTACCGGCTTGGACTTGCACCATATCCCCTGCATTCAATTGTACAATGGTAGAAACTGTTACCGCATTTAAAAGCCCAGTATTTCCACCAAAAAAGCTATCATCTCCTGCTATTAAAGCACTGTTAACTGTTATAAATACTTCCGTCACATAATTTAGAGTATCATCAGTAGGACTAAAAATTATAGTAGTAATAATTAAATATACTCCATCTTGTTGCGGTATAAATGTTGATACACCATCATATTCACCATTTAAATCGAATTGTGTAGTTTCAAATGTTACTATAGACAGTGTATTAGCAGTAACGGACTGATCAGTAGATTTGAAAGCTCTGAATGCAGATTCAAATCCCGTTGGACCTGTTGGGCCTGTTATTCCGGTTACCCCCGTTGGACCTGTCGGGCCTGTTATTCCGGTTACTCCCGTTGGACCTGTTGAGCCTGTTATTCCAGTTGCTCCCGTTGGACCTGTTGGGCCTGTTATTCCAGTTGCTCCCGTTGGACCTGTTGGGCCTGTTATTCCAGTTGCCCCCGTTGGACCTGTTGGGCCTGTTATTCCAGTTGCTCCCGTTGGACCTGTTGGGCCTGTTATTCCAGTTGCTCCCGTTGGACCTATTGGACCTCCTGAAGGACCTGTTGGACCTGTTGGACCTGTTGGACCTGCCGGGCCTCCTGAAGGACCTGTTACTCCTGTTACTCCCGTTGGACCTGTCGGGCCTGTTATTCCGGTTACCCCCGTTGGACCTGTTGAGCCTGTTATTCCAGTTGCTCCCGTTGGACCTGTTGGGCCTGTTATTCCAGTTGCTCCAGTTGCTCCTGTTGGACCTGTTATTCCAGTTGCTCCCGTTGGACCTGTTGGGCCTGTTATTCCAGTTGCTCCAGTTGCTCCTGTTGGACCTGTTATTCCAGTTGCTCCCGTTGGGCCTGTCGGACCTGTTGCTCCACATGTTCCCGTTGGACCTGTTGCTCCACTTGTTCCCGTTGGACCTGTTGGACCTGTTGCTCCACTTGCTCCCGTTGGACCTGTTGGACCTGTTGCTCCCGTTGGTAGAGTAAATGAGGAAATCGGTGGCAATGTCGGTCCTATTAAACTCGAATCCATTGAACTAGCAGATAGATTTTTAGAGTTTAATCCTTCCCATTTTTTTTTCCTCTCCATATATCTCACTCCAAATAAAAATCATTTCTCAATTAAGAAAATATTAATTGTACAAAATATGATATATATAAGATGTACTATTCCAAATAAAATATTCTAAATGAAAATATTTCCTTAAATATACAAAATTCTTTTATAAAATTAATTTTTGTAAAAAACAACAAATATATTAAATAATCAATTCTGTTCATATATGGTAAAATATATCCATCGCTGATATGTCCAAACATGTAATTTTCATAGCAGCAAAATTACAACTAGACTTATACAACATGATTCAAAACAAATGAAGGAGTGTTTTAAGTGAAAGGACATATTCGAAAAAGAGGAAATAAATACTGTATCGTTATTGATATCGGTCCTGATCCAGAGACAGGAAAAAGAAGACAGAAGTGGTTTTCTGGATATAAGACAAAAAAAGAAGCACAGGCTGATGTGGCAAAGAAGATTACCGAGTTGAATGAAGGAACTTTTATAGAACCATCTAAAGTTACGTTAAAAGATTATCTAAATCATTGGCTAGAAATTAAAAGTATGAGCATAGAAAAGAGTACCTTTGCTGGCTATAAGGCATTTATCAACCAACATGTTATACCTAGTATAGGAATGGTTGCGCTCCATAAACTAAATGTTATACACATTCAAAAATGTTATAAGACTGCGATAGATAAAGGGATTGCAAACAATTCTATTCTGCTTATGCATAGAATTTTAAAGAGCGCTTTAAACCTAGCCGTAAAACAAAATATTATTTCTCGAAATCCAACAGATTTTGCTGAGATACCTAAAAAAGAAAAAACCCCTATCCAGACTTGGACAGAGGAAGAAGTAAAAAAGTTTTTAGCTCATTCACAAGAATCACGATATCACATTGGGTATCTACTTGCAATAACTACAGGTATGCGTCTGGGAGAAGTTCTAGGGTTACGATGGCAGGATATTGATTTTGAAAAACATACTGTTACAATAAATCAAACATCCGGTCATGACAATAAAATCAAAAAAACGGCAAAAACAAATTCATCAAAACGTACAATTCCTGTACCAAATGAAACAATAGCAGCCTTAAAAAGGCATAAAATTTTAATCAATAAAGAGAAATTAAGGTTTGGTTCTGCTTATCTAGATCAAGATTTAATAAATTGTAATGAGTTTGGAAGAATAATAAAAAGAGCACATTTCAGAAAAAGTTTCATTAGGATGACACACAAAGTAGGTATAAAAGAAATTAAATTCCATGATTTAAGACATACACACGCCACTCTACTATTGAAACAAGGAGTTAACCCTAAAATCATCAGTGAGCGATTAGGTCATACAGATATTTCAATGACATTAAGTGTCTATTCTCATGTTTTACCGAATATGCAGGAAGAAGCTGTTAAAAACTTCGGTAAAAGTATCTTTGGATAACCTATGTTTGCAAAATGTTTGCATTTTATCAAAAAAAGCCAAACAAACGTTGTCATATCAAGGTTTGTTTGACCTAACATCTTATATTCTTGATAAAATCTCCGAATCCCTATTGAAATATTTAATAATGGAGCGTTCTCACCACCGCGGGTTATGCATTCGAATCGATATACATAGGAGAAAAAATCTTGTGTTTTTTCATCTTTTATCGGCCCTGACATCGCCTCACAAATATTTTGTGATCTAAGAGGGGAAAAATAGATTTCTTCTTCATTTGTATTTTTTAAATATATAGGACGCTCACAAAAAATATGTGAGATTAAAGCGGGCACCCACTTAGAATACGTTTCATTATCATGTAGTACTGGCAAATTAGAAATCAAATCGGATTGCCATTCATATTTTGGTGGTTCTACTAATCTATTTGGTTTCCAATCATGAATAATCTCATACCAACTTTGAAAAATATAATCGAGCTGCTCTTGTCTAATAGGTTCTTTCGATACAATCCATGGTGTATTTTCATTTAATACGTATGGGTTATGCTGAATAAACAATATATCCGAAAACATATCATACAATCTTTCATTCAAACGTTTCAACTTACTCGTTAATAAAAATGTCTTATAATGTATCTCTACGATGTCCAGCCATTCAATAGGAAAGTATATAAATGATACCTTTTCATTTAAAAGGGGTTCTACTATATTTTCAAATGTTAGCAGCCTTAATTTTTTCATAAAATGATTCCTTCCTTTCTTCAGTTGTCTTGATTATCAAAAAGCTAGAACAATAGTTACTTAATCTAATCCATTTAAACCAAGTATTTAAAAGAAACGTAAAAACTGTTTATCTACATAAATTATTATCAAACCAACTCTTTTAAAAATTCAAAGTAATTATCATGTATAACACCTCTACTATATTTTAATTTTGATACATTCGAATTATACATTACACTTAATGCATTGTACTTATCATTTACAATATCTTTACAAAAAAACCAAAAAAGAACACCTTAATTCGGTGCCCTTTTTACAAATATCAACCTTTATGTAATTGAACATATAGATAACAGTAATCCCCCAAATGAAATTGCTCCTAGTAAACCTACTACAACTCCTGTTAAACAAATACAATCAGCAAGACAAATAGAAGACTGCGATAATGGAACAAATGACCTACTTGTACTCGAACCATATTGTTTTATTTTCTCATAATTCACATCTAACATTAGATGTAAACATGTTACACCATCCTCAATAGTATGTAGAGGTTCTTTTTCTAATCGCTCCAATAATTTACTATCAAAAGCAACTGATAGAGGATACTGCTTATCTAATTTCATATTTTGATAAATTAGTTGCAAACGAGATAATATATTATTTTTCTTCTTTTCAGATGTTACTGTACATTTCATATTATTAAATTCATTTAATAACAGTGATAATTCATCTCTTTTTCCGTATAAATCTTTAGCTATTTTTCTCTTTAGTTTATACGAATGGAAAATAGATTTTAGTTCAACCATATTCATACACTTCCTAATTACATAGTATTTACCCTATTATTTTGTAGATAAACAGTACTTTTTAATCTTATTTAAAATACACTTAAGCAACTTCATTTACTATCGATTAACATTACATTAACCTTACACGGTTGTAATAAAATCATTAGCTAGAAGGAAGCAATGCCTAAACTAGACAGATATTTAATGACAAAACCATAAGAAAAAAACAATGATTAGATTTTAAATCTAGTCATTGCTTTATCCATCACATCTTGATTACATCTATATATCTTATTGTTACTCTTTCACTTGAATGATTGAATATATCCATTAAAAATGGCTATATTCTTTGTCGGCACGTACATATAACTAATGTTTTTTTATTGATAAAGTGAAACTTTAATCAGCTCTCACCAATCGGGCTTTTATGGGCAGTCCGCCACCTAACTTCTCTTTGCTCTCGCTGAATTTTTTTGGGGATGTTACTGCCCGCAACTAGCAAGATAGATGTTATCAATATTCATACGTTACAATAGTACCGGTAGTATCAGTAAAACCATCAAAACAGTTAGAGCAACCACCACAGCCGCCACAACCGCCACAGCCTCCGCAACCAAAACAACCGAAGCAACCAATACAACGGAAGCCACCACAACGGAAGCCGCCACAACGACCTCCACCACAACCGCCACAACGACCACAACCGCCACAGCGACGAGCAGCATCTTCAATATAGTAATATGGATATTGGTTTTGCTGGTCCCAATAGACAATATTTCCAGACCGGTAATCATTAAGGCTTAACGCTTGTAGTTCTTGTTGAAACTGATTCATTTTCATAACCTCCGTTTATAAAATACAACCTCATCGATACTTCCCTATATTCCTGTTCGTTACATCTAAGTAGAAATAGCGCTATAAACTAAGTTCAATACGTACACCAACAAAGTATGACTTATCACTAGATGATGCACCTTGTTCATATACCTATTTTTACTATGGGCTCATTTTTATAAAGTGAAACTTTAATCAGTGGGGTTTTGTTCATCCCCTACCTAACTTCTTTGCTTCCGCTGAATTTTGAGGGGGGGGCTTACTGCCCGGCAAATAGCGGGATAAATAAAAATTAAAAAATATGAATTCTAGCGTCATATCTTCATACTTACTAAGTTCAATTAATTTCTCAATAATTATGATGCCATATCCTATATATTTCCGTCTGCTGCTTAGATTTTTCTGTACTGTAAATGGCTTTCGCTATAACACCTCCAAGTGACCGGTTTCTATGACGGATAAGAAATTCCAACAAAAAAAGCCCTAATTAGGGCTTTTCATTCTATTTCTCCAGTAAAACTCTCTATGAAATTCCTAATAGAAAAAAGACACACTTAGATTGATGCGTCTTTTTGTGATGCCTCTTTTGTGAAATCATATAAAGCAATTGCGCCTAAAAGAACAAGTATCCCTTGAGGAACATCTAGCAAAATGGTTTTCCAAATTTCTGGAATTATCCATTTAATATCTGCTGCTGTTTCAAGATATGTTTGGAAATAGCTGATTGTAAAATTAATTATCCCTAAAAATACAAATAACGATAAACCAAATCGAATTAATTTCTTATTTGTAAACATATAACACCTCTCAAAATTCATTGGATATTCCTGCTTTTGCTTCTTTATATTTCCATATCTCTATATCTGATTTTAACACATAAAGAGCTCAAAAAAAATACGATATGCATATTTGCATATCGTATTAACAACACTCCATGATAATTTAGAAATTCCTGCAAAGAAAAAACAACTCCGTTACAGCTAACAGCTCGGGTTTCTTTTCTTATTTAACTTCATACCACCAACATTTACGTTCTTTGATTGTAAAATAAATGTGACAGAAGTTTATCCAGTTAATGCGTAGACAAGTAAATGAGCTAAATTATCGATATTCTATTTCGCCATATCCGTAGCACTAATGACTTTACGCAAATTTGACAAGAAAAAATATATAGATAGGTATGATCCATACCTATCTATAACATTACTTCTATTCTTTATCCAATTACGTCTTTTACGTCTGTATCCACTGGCCACTTTTCTAATGTATAAGCCATTTCCCAAAATGAATATTCATATTGACTGCTAATAATAAAATGCTGTTTCATACGTTTGCGGTCTGCCTCTGTTACTTTTTCAGCGATAGTATCTAAACGTGTAATTTGCTCTTCAACTAGCGTACGGAACCAATCAGATCCATAAGCAAAAATCCATTCGTCATAAATTTGCTCTTCCGGCTGGCACTCTTTTAAGCGTTCGCCAATTTCATAATACAACCAATAGCAAGGTAAAATTGCTGCAATGATATCGCCTAAATGTCCTTCGTACGCAGCACGATACATATGTGAAGTATATGCGTATGCAGTTGGAGCAGGGATAAAATTATCTTTTTCTTCTTTTGTTATCCCTAATTTCTTCGCAAAATTCTCATGTAATGATAATTCCGCCTCATATGTATTTTGGGCATGGTGTGCCATACGAGCTGTCGTTTCTAATTCAAGAGCTTTTGCAGCTCCTAATGTTTGTACTCTAGCAAAATGACTCAAATAATATGAATCTTGAAGCACATAATAGCGAAAACTAGCTAAATCTAACGTTCCTTCACCAAGTTTTTTTACAAAAGGATGGTTAAAACTCGCTTCCCAAATTGAATCTACTTCTTTACGTAATGATTGTGAAAAAGTCATTTAAATCCCTCCAATAATGTATAAAATATAAGTATTTATCCACAATTATTAAAGCTGTAAAATAAAAAAACTTTCTTTACAGGCGTAAAGAAAGTGAAATCGACAGTATTTATTTACTCATTAAATAGCAACGTCTTTCCCACTTCCCTACGCTGGCATTAACCAGATCAGGTACTAAGAGTCTCAAAATCACATTTGATCTCAGCCTATAAGAGGCCCCCCTAGTGGATAAATATTTTGTTTTTATAATGTATTCATCATAGCATACTTCGTGAAACTGTCAAAAAAATTCGTTATATAATTCCCTTAAAACCCTTCTTCTTTTCTAACTTTTAATGATGTTTCAATAATCATATCTAATAGTTTGCTATAACTAATCCCCGCTGCTTCTGCACTTTTTGGCAATAAACTTGATTGTGTCATCCCTGGTAATGTATTAATTTCCATTACATATGGAATTCCGTCCTTCACCATCATATCAACTCTTGCATAAACACTACATTTTAATGCTTTATAACAAGCAAGTGACGCTTTATTTACACGTTCCTTAATTTCTGCTGGAAGTTCGATAACTTCCTCAACTGTACTAGTATCATCATATTTTGCATTGTAGTCAAAGAACTCGGCTGCATGTCGAATTGAAACTATAGGTAACTGTTTTCCATTCAGAATTGAACATGTAATTTCATCACCTTTTATATACTTCTCAATTACTACTTCAGAATCCCATTCGAATACAGTTTCTAGCATTGAGATCAATTCATTTTTATTATAAACGATTTTCACTCCGACACTCGATCCGCCAGAGTTTGGTTTTACTACTAATGGAAATCCTAACTTATCTAACTCATCAAGATTTAGATCCTCCATTTTTGTAAGTTCAATCCAATCTGGTGTTTCTACACCTTCATAACGTAAAATCTTTTTCGAAATATTTTTATCCATACATATACTGCTAGATAACATATTACTTCCGCTATAAGGAATCCCTAAACTCTCCAGTGTTCCTTGAACTGTCCCATCTTCTCCGTATTTTCCGTGTAATGCGAGCAACGCAAAGTCAATGTCTTTCGCTTTTTCAATTAAATCCACTTTTTCATTTAATGTAATTGGAACTATTTCATACTTATTTTTATCTAAATGAGCAATCATTTCATTCCCCGTCATAATTGAAACTTGTTTTTCAGACGATACCCCGCCCATAATAACACCGATTTTCATTTTCTCAACTCCAAATTTCATTTTTTAATGTATCACCAATTATTTTAATTCCCCGAACTATTTCTTCTTCTTTCAAGCGCGAAAACCCTAATCGGAAAGTGTTCGCTCCTTCTCCATCAGAGTAAAAAACATCTCCAGGTGAAAACGTAACGCCTTTCTCATAACACTTTTGTAAAAGTGTGCGGGCATTCATATGCTCTTCTAGCTCTATAAATAAATGCAGTCCACCATCTCCAGTCATTCTTTTAAAAGGAATGTACTGGTTACATGCCCCGACAGCTAACTCATATTTTTTCTTATAAACAGATCTTGCCTTTTTTAAATATTTCTCAAAATATCCCTCATGTAAATATTGAAACAGAACAGCTTGATCTAACGTAGATGTGTGGATCGTTCTTGCTCTTTTTACGCTTTCTAAATAATGAATCAGCTCTTTATCTGCAATAATCCAGCCTACACGTAAACCAGGGAAAAGTACCTTTGAAAAGCTACTAATATAAATCACATTATTGCCAGCTCCAGCAAAAGTTAATAATGGAGCTAAATGTGAACCTGAATAACGTAATTCTTCATTAAATCCGTCCTCTATAATAGGAACCTTGTATTTTGAGAATAACCTCATCAATTCCGTTCTTTTCTCTGAACTCGTAACAATACCGGTTGGATTATGATAAGAAGGAATTAAATAAGCAAAATCAAAATCTTTTTCACGCAAACTTTTTTCAACTTCATTCGTATCAATACCATCCTCATGCATATCAATCCCATGAACTTCAAGTCCATGTAAACGGAAAAGCTTAAGTGCAGCGTGGTGAGTTGGATTCTCACAAATGACACGACCGGATTTTTTTGATAAAGAAGAGAGTACAATATCCAATCCTTCTGTAAATCCATTTGTAATTAGAATATCTTTATTGGAAATGTCTACACCTTTCATTTCCATGTAATGAAGTAAATAATTCATTAACGGTCTATATCCCTTTGCATATCCGTAGTTCAATACGATGTCTCCTTCAATGGACATACGAGTAAGAAAAGCTCTTTTGAAATTTTCAACATCAAATAGCTTCTCATCCGGGGCTATACTATTAAAAACAATCATTCCCTTTTCCCAACGAACACCATGTTTCATTAAATCTAATTCATCCGCTAATGCGGTCACTGTATTAAGTTTCTTTTTCCAATCTATTTCAACAGACGAAGTGTTAGATATATCCACCTTCGCAACAAAGTTCCCTTTTCCTTTAACTGCATAAATGAGTCCTTCTTGCTCTAAATCTGCATAAGCAGCGAGTACAGTGTTTCTACTCACACTTAATAATTCACTTAGTTCCCTTGTTGATGGGATTTTTTGATCCCCGAGCAAATGCCCTTTCATAATCATCTTCTTCAAATAATCTTTCAACTGAATATAAACGGGACGTTCTTTAACAACTTTAAAATCCTTAAACAATTTCTTACCCCCTGCAATCATTTTTGCATATTTATTTCATTCTCAAAAGGTCCACGGCATATGTATTTTTTATAAAGGGCGGTACGGTCTTACAAATCTTTTCGATATAAGTTTATTACATCTTTTAAAGCTGCAGCTGCAGCGCCTCGTGGATTAGAAGCCCCACCAATTGTAGTAACTTGTCCCATCGTATCTGTAAAGAATGTAATTCCTTTTTCGGTCCCATTTACATTTGCTAACGGATGATCTTTTTCTATTTCGCACGGTTCAACACTTAAATTCACATTGCCACCCTCATCCTTATATATTGATGCTATTAATTTAATAATTTTATGTTGTTTCTTAGCATTTTGTATTTGCTGTTTTGTAACGTGCTCGATTCCTTTTATATGTATATCAGTAAGTGTTTTCTCTGTTTCCATTAAGCTGTTAGTCAAAAGTAACAATTTACACGCACTATCTGAACCACTTATATCTAATATAGGGTTTGTCTCAGCAATCCCTTTATTTTGTGCTTCTTTCAGCGCTTCTTCAAATGTCATATCTTCCTCATACATTTTCGTAAGAATATAATTAGTTGTTCCATTTAATATTCCTTCTATTTTATCAATACTGCAACCGGCTAAACTAAATTGTCCAATATCTAGTGTCGGTAGTGCAGCGGCTGTTGCACCGCTATATCGAATTCGTACATTTGCGCCTCTTGCTGCTTCATTTATTTCTCTCCAGTTTGTAACGAGCGCACCTTTAGAAATTGCTACTATATCCATCTGTTTCTCAATCGCTTGTTTCATATATTGTTTCCCTGGATTTCCATCTTTAAGATTTGTAACCGTTGATTCTACCAATACAGTACCACTTATGCTAGTTGTTGCACGTTCCTTCGGATGATACTCTAAATATTTTTCAATTGCAGCGGTACCGCCACCATACATCAATAAATGATGAAGAGATAAGCCTTCTTCATTATGTATTGCAATATTTCTCCCTAATACGCCACTTACAACTAATTGAATCCCATATGTTTCATATATATATGAATATTTTTCATTTAATAATTTTATAAACTCTCTGCCTACTGTTCCGTATCCTGATAATACAACTTGAATTTTCATAATATCCCCCCATATTTTTCTACCAAATCCCTCTTTCAATATAATATAAAGCGCTCTCGAATTCCATCGAGAGCGCTTTATTATTACCTATTTCGGTAAACGTGATAGCTTTTCAGCAATTGTTCTATAAAACTCTTGAATGCTAGAAAAACCTAACGAGTCTGAAACACTTAACCCTACCATGTCGAGATGGTCCCAATTCGCTTTCGTTTCGATATGATTCCATTTTCCAACCTGTAATGACTCATTATTATTTACAGCAACATTAGAAGATGGTGCAATCATGGAATTTGTATTTACTACACCATCATTTTGCCACCAAGAAGTATCAACTAGCGGACGGTTTTCTTCATATCTCGCATAAGAACCTAAGAAAAATGCATTTCCCATTAACACTTTATTCATCGTTATATGAGGCAAATGTAAACCTGTTATAGGTGCTGCTTGTGATGCATGTCCACTATAGGATAAATAATACACATCTGGTTGCGTCTTTACCCAATTATTTAACTCCTTTGCACCATCTGTACTTAAATCCCACTGACTTATATCTTTTGTATTTTTCCAAAGTGAACTATTTAGAATACGATTACTATATTGGAAAAAGGACTCTCCAGCATTCTTCTTTATACCCCATTGATCCAATTTAAAATCATATAATGATAAATTATTGTTTCCTCCAAAGCTTGCAGCTGTAATGAGTAAATCTTTAACGAACGGCAGTAGAAGACTCCCATCCGCAAGTGTTGTACCGTTGTGAGGGGTTGCTAATGTTGTAACACTATGAACATATGATTTTCCGCCTTCAAATAGTGGTGATATTTTGGTGTCTGGGTGATTTTTCACATAATTCTTTTCTTCAAAACTACCTTCTTTTAATAGCTGTACTAATGTTCTAATCGTTTGTCCACCCATGCTATGTCCAACTAAATGAACTTTATTTGTTTCACTCCAATTCGGCGCAAAACCACTATAAGTTCTGCCAAAACGATTATGTCCATGTTTCTCAGCATGGACTGCACCATAGTCTACTGTCCCACCGCTAATTTGTGCATACAATTCACATGCACGATCCCAGTTACTAGAAACAGGTCCAACAGCTGCGGTATGTACCGTATAACCATTTCGTTTCAAATCTTCCTGTATATCATGAACACCACCCCAATATTTTACGCCAAGCATTTCTTCTCTACCCCATCCAGCAAATCCATTCACCAATATGATAGGATAATTATTTTGTTGCCTCTCTTCAGCGTATGATATTTTCGCTGCGAATGAACATACGGTCACTAATGCAAAAAAACATATTTTTAAAAATAACTTCCCCATACTTTCTCCCCCTAATAAAACGTTTACATTTTTCTTTTTAAGAAATTAACAGAATAATTTAACAACTTAAACATAATGTAAAGTATTTTATATACGTTGTATATATAGAAAACATATAAAAATGTTGATAAATATTAATTCAAGTGAGTATTTACTTTTTACAATATAACTTGTAAATCTATTTATTTAGATTTATAATTAGATATAGTTTCCTCATGTTAAAAAGATTTAAAAACCATAAGAAAACTAATCTCATTGCTTGAAAAGGAGGAAAAATCATGCAAATCGGATCAAATATTCATACATTGTCTCAACCTACTAAAATAACTCCATCTACTCTTGAGCATAATACTATCTCTTCTACTAAACTTGAAAGTAAGAAAATAAATGATCCTATCAAGTTTGATATTCGTTTATCTGAAAAAGAAATGAAACAGCCTGAGCATAAATTTAATGAATTAGATTTATGGAAGATGTTAAAGGATAAAGGTGTTCCCTTATGGATCATCCTTGAAATGCTACAAAAGGCTCGTAAAGAAAAAGAAGCACAAAATAATTCAGTTCAAAATTCAAATGCGATTGAAGAAACGAGTGAGACTCGATTAAATGAAGTAATGTAAGTTATTTAAACGGTATTAAAAAGAGCTCGAGGTTGATAAAGTATCCATCAACCTCGAGCTCTTTTTTAAGATTTTTCTCCAATCGTTACAAACTGAATTGATACCTCATCTCTATAACCTTCAATTAACTTTCTTACTTTTACTTTTTCATTAATCAACGTATTATCTGTCGATATTTTAGGGTTTTCATCACCTAATGACTTTTTCAAGTGTAGAAGTTGCATATTCGTTTCATTTGCTTTTATTTCTTTATACACACTATTTTTCGCCACAACGATATACCATAGTGCTCCATAGTCACGTTTATTGCCAAGCCAAGCATCACTACCATATGTAACAGGTATCTTGTTTCCTTCTATTTCAATACTTTTTATATTCTTTTCTTCTTCATTTATAAATAATAGGGAACTTTCTTTTGGAAAGTTCGGCAACGTATCTAACGTTTTAGAAAGGGATGCTTGATCACGTTTACGAAAAAGCTTTGCATTCATCATCGCTTGTGCAGTAGATTCATTTATTATCAGAACCCTTTTTTGGTCAAATCTACCTGTTTTCACTGCAAAAGCTTCCTGTTCTTTCGTGTTTTCCTTATAACGATTCATAATTGCTCCAGTATGATTCTCATCTCCAATGATTAACACACCGTTAACTGGAAATCTGTTTTCGTTTTTAGAGCATGCACTTACACTTAATAACAATAATATACTTAATATGAAAATAGATAATTGTTTTTTCATCACAGTTCCTTCCATAACTTCAAATTGTTTTTTTACATGCTTTTCTGCAATCTTACTTGCTGATTTTCTCTATTGTTCCATTGTCTTATGAAGCTTTTGTAAATAACGCCAACGAGTTATAAAGAAATATAAAACTTGTATACATATAAATGAAATTAAAATGACGATAGAGCTATTTAGAATAGAAAAATCGACTAATTGTTGTAATGCCATATAAGCGACTACAGTGTGTATTACTGCAACGACAATTGGTAAGAAAAACATTAATAATAACTGTCTCGTTACAACTTTCTTTAGCTCCCGTTTACTTAACCCCATTTTCGAAATCATTTTATACTGCTGTTGATCACGATTCAAATCAGTATATAATCGGAAATAAATAAAACTAGCAGCAAATGTGAAGAAAACGATTCCGACTAAAACACTAGCCATAAGTAATAACCCATTCGTTTGTTTTGCACTTAACAACTCTATTGTTAGTGCTCTAAATTCAAAATGTATATCTCTAGGTTCTTGATCAAATATATTATTTAATTGGTTTGAAACCTCTTTCGTTTTTATCCAATCATCTACAACAAATCCGTAAGTACGATATTGAATAATATCTTCATTATCTGGACCACTATTAAGTGGAATTCCATCATATACATGATCTTGAATAGCAATATATATCCCTTTCGTATCATGTGGCAAAACTAAATTATCGACAGTTTTTTTCACATGAAATGTCTTTGTCCAATCGCCTTGAATGACTTCAATATTCTTCTTATAATCACCATTTTTAAATTCTTGTTTTTGTGATACCATTCCAGGAATTAATAACATTTCATCTTCTTTTTCAATCGTTTCTTGTTGATACCCTAGCGCTCTCGCAAGTTCGTTATATTCACTTAATTTCATTACATATACATTACTTTCTGTATATATATATGAAGATGAAGCCATTCGATACGGAATATTAGCATCAGCCAGATGGTTTTTTATAATAGAGAGATGTTTATCCGCTATTTTGTTGTTTTCAGGAGCCATGTATAGTAATGTATACGGATTCGTCATCCTTACTAAATCTTTATTTCCAAGAGCAGCTGTCGTGCCA
The DNA here is from genome assembly GCF_056158125.1 of Bacillus sp. EB V-12. NCBI lineage: Bacteria > Bacillati > Bacillota > Bacilli > Caryophanales > Bacillaceae > Bacillus > Bacillus sp. EB V-12. The sequence goes on from NZ_JBUXJL010000009.1 coordinate 114,090, forward strand.
ATTGCTGTAAAAGCAACTGCTGATATAATAGATACTATAAAAAACATTGTTGCATTATCTTTCATACGATAAATTAATTCTGAAAATGTTAGTATATTTGTTCTCTTTAAAAAGAAAGTTTCTCTCCTTTTAGCAAGATGCAATATATAAACGCTACACTGTGTATATAAAAAGTACGTTCCAATAATCACCAGGAATACTCCTATTCCTAGCACAATAAAACTATGATTTGGGATAAAGCGAAATACTAAAATATAGCCATACCCTATACTAAATAAAGAAAAAATTGATAATAAAATTGACGATTTTGGTTCAGGTTTTGGCTTTTCTCCTGCTTGAATCAGTTCCACAAGCTCTGTAACTTTTATCATTTTAAATGTTACTAGCGAAACAATTAAAAATAAGAACAGAAATGTAATGATTGTTAATAATACAGCCTGTACTGGTATATAAAAAGGCAAGCCGTTACTAATCATTAATACACTTGCGCTTATTAATAAAACTAGTTTAGAAAATATGAGTCCAATAAGAATACCTATACATATTGAACCAAAACCAATTAACATATTTTCAATTAACAATAACTTTTTAAGCTGTCTCATTGACATACCTTGCATCATTAAAACGCCAAATTCTTTCTTACGCGTTTTTAAAAACGAACTAACTGAATATAAAATGAAGAAAAATGAAAATACAAAAATCAATCCTTGCGAAACTGAAAATCCCAATGTACCAAATGCACTTATTGTTGCACTTGTCGATTTCAACTCACCTTGTAAATCAGGATGAAATAATAAAAGAGCATACGTAAAGAAAATCATAATAGAAAATGCACTACTTAAAAAATGAGCAGCATATGTACGCTTATTGCGAAAAATATTATTAAATGCGAACTGACGAAAAGTCATGCCTTTTTCCTCCTAACAAAGAAAGGACATCCATAATCTTTTGATAAAAAGTTTGCCTACTTTCACCACAATAAATTTCGTTATATAGTTGACCATCTTTAATAAAGATTACTCGGCTGCAAAAGCTCGCTGCATACGGATCATGTGTAACTAACATCATCGTTGCTTTTTCTTCTTTATTTAGAGTATCAAGCATCTCCATTACATCATTTGAAGATTTAGAGTCCAAGTTCCCTGTTGGTTCATCTGCAAGTAATAATTGCGGCTTATGAACGATCGCACGAGCGATTGCTGTTCTTTGAGCTTGTCCCCCTGATATTTCAAATGTTCTTTTATTCAAGATATCTGTAATATTTAACTTCTCTGCAATCTCTTCCAATCGCTTGTTCATTTCTTGCACGGAAACACCATCTAAAGTCATCGGCAATACGATGTTTTCTTTTACAGTAAGTGTGCTAAGAAGATTAAATGATTGAAAAACAAATCCTAATTGTTTTCTGCGGAATAACGCTAAATCTTCTGATGATAATTGGAAAGGATTTGTGCCATTTATTAAAATTTCTCCCGATGATGGAGAATCAATAGTAGATACCATATTTAATAACGTTGTTTTTCCACTACCAGATGGCCCCATAATCCCTACAAATTCACCTTCTTGAATTGATAAATCAATATCAACTAATGCTTTATAAGGTACTTTCCCTTTATATACTTTACTAATACTTTTTGCATGTAAAATTTCCATGTATATTCTCCCTTCATTTGCACGTCTCATAACAGAGTGTAAATGAATTGTCTTACAGCTCATATTGATTCGTCTTTCATTTATCTTACACGCTTGTAAGATTTCTAAAAAAACTGATAATAAAACTTTTTTTTAACTGAAATTAACGCATAACTATCTTATAATAATTGTATAGTAGCAGGAAATACAAAGTATATGAAACCTTTATTATATAAATGAGAAAAGACCGATTGCTTTATCGGTCTTTTACTACCCAACGTTATATTTTTATCCACTCAGATCTTCTCAATATATAATGATTATATATTTGATTTTCTATCCTCTGTTGGCTCTTATAAATAAACCCACATTTTTCAATAACTTTATTTGATGCTACATTGTTAATTAAAGCAATTGCGTTAAGGACATTTAAATTTGTTTCTTTAAACAAAAAGTCAATTAAACCTTTAGTCGCTTTTGTAGCATAGCCATGATTTTGATGTTCATTTGAGATAGCATACATTATCTCTCTGTTTGGTGAAGGGAGTTCTTCTTTCATACCTGTGCAGCACCATCCAATAAATTCATTTGTGGTTTTCTTAAATATTCCTAGTCTTAATATGTGATCATCTATGTTAGTCGTAGTTCTCACTGCATGAAGAAACGCTTTATTTTCTGGTATTTCATAATTTACAACCCAATTAACCCTTTGTTCTTTCGTCGATTTCCAGTCCGGTAAAAACTTTTCTATTTCCGGTTGATTGGATATGTTATAAATACTCTCTGCATCTTTAGTGGAAAACTCTTGTAAGTAAATTTCACCACAATCTAGCCTAAATAACTTAGCGGAATTTTCTATTTCCATGACCATCCCCCATTGCCATCAACCTAAGCTTTTGAGATACCCCCATACCGAAATTTTCACCTTTTTACAGTTATTTATGAGAATTCAGCTCATTTTTTCGTTTTCGGGAACAATCAATTTCTTAAGTTGATGGGTATGTGATAATGCATCCATTTGAACAAATTTTCCTTTTCCATACCGATCACACACCTTTTGTAGAGTAATAGTATCAGCATATCCCAGTTTAAGAAGCTGATTACGAAATATTTAGAATTTTTTCGCGAGAATCCTCCGAAATGTAATACGGACTTTAAATATTTTCATTTATAATTCTCTATTTGTCTATACTTTTCATACCGCTGTTGTATAAGCTCTTCCGAGGATAATAGTATCAATTTTTTCAGAGATGATTCGATTACAGATTCAATCACTTTTGCCTGTGATTTTATATCATTTTGTGCTCCACCTTTAATTTCAGGAATGATTTCATCAATAATTCCTAAATGTTTTAAATCTTTTGCTGAAATTTTCATATGTTCAGCAGCTTCTGGAGCATACTTAGCGTCCTTCCATAGGATAGATGCTGCTCCTTCTGGCGAAATTACCGAGTACCATGAATACTCTAACATATGGATATGGTTACCGACACTAATGCCAAGAGCTCCACCACTTGATGCCTCTCCAATTACAATACAAACAATTGGCACTTTAAGTGTAGCCATTTCAAATAGATTTCGAGCTATCGCTTCAGAAATTCCACGTTCTTCAGACCCTTTCCCTGGATAGGCGCCTATTGTATCAATAAATGTAATAATAGGGCGATTAAATTTATCAGCTTGTTTCATAAGTCTTAGCGCTTTTCTATAACCTTCTGGATGTGCCATTCCAAAATTTCTTTCTATATTTTCCTTTGTATTTCTACCTCTTTGATGACCAATAACCGTAACGGGCATCCCTTTAAATTTTGCAATACCACCTATCATTGCTTTATCATCACCATATAATCGATCACCATGAAGTTCGAGAAAGTTTGTAAACAATAAAGGTATATAGTCCAATGTCGTGGGCCGGTTACGTAGCCTTGCAATTTGAACTCGTTGAAAAGGTGTAATATTAGAATGAATTTTATCTTGCATTTTATTTAAACGTTTTTCTAATACATGAATTTCTGGCGATAAATCTACATTATTTTCTTTCATAATTTTCTTTAATTCATCAAATTTCTCTTTTAATTCAATAATAGGACGTTCAAAATCCAAACTCATTTTACCCTCCAAATGTTATGATTTACCTCACTCTAATCAAAAGACTTAGAAATAGAATCAATAAATAATTCAAAACCATCCACAACTATTTTTTGTTCTGATTCTGATAAATTATTGAGAATACTTTGATAAAATGTAATGGATTGCTCTCTTAAGCAATTAACAGTTATGTGACCTTTTTCTGTGAGGTGCAGAAAAAGTTCTCTTCTATTTTTTTCATTTACTTCACGATAAATAAGCCCCTTTTTTACTAACTTATCTACCAATCTACTTACAGTTGAAGTCTCTAATCTAAGTTTATTGGATAGTTGCCAAACAGTTAATTTTTCCACCTCTAGTTCCTCTAACGCCATCATTTGAGAAGTTGGTAAAGGTTTTTCAAATGGCCCATTGGGCAAATTTTGAGATTCAAAAACCCCAGTTATTATAATCATTTTCTTAATATCTGTTCTTAGTTTTAAGGCATCTTCTCTTTTCAAATAGGTCACCCTCCTACAACTAATGTATCATACATCAATTGTATTATACATGAATATATTTTTTTCACAAGCTTAACCTAAGCCAATATTACAACAATGGTACGTTAAAAAAGCAAACGGAATACATCCAGCTTGATATGACACAAATGCTGTCTGGTCTAATCCCTGGTGAAACGATGGAAATCCCCGAGGCATACACATTGGTCAAAATCAGAAACTTCCAGCACGTGTTATTATCCATCGTTTAACCGATGATCAAACGCAAATACGTCTGAAAAACCAAGAAATACGTTAAAAGAAGAAAGGCATTGTCATGAAGGATAAAAGTAAACGTTTAATGAGCATGCATGAATGTATATATCACGAACACGTCGCTAGAAGAAGTACCGACGAACTACGTGCATTCATTATATTCACTTCGTTGGCAGATTGAAATTTTGTTTAAAACGCGGAAGTCATTCTTTGAAATTGATGAATGTAAAAATATAAAAAGAGAACACCTAGAGTGTCATTTATATGGGCAACTCATAGGCATTCTCCTTTGTTCTTCTACAATGTTTCAAATGCGACAGTTTCTGCTTGAAAAGAAAAAGCAGGAACTGAGTGAATACAAAGCGATTTATATGATTAAAGATTACTTTCCTTTACTGTTTCAAGCGATAGCGGTTGGCACAGAAGAACTTTTAAAAATTCTGCATCGCCTTTATCAACTGCTCAAAAAGAACGGTCGTAAATGTCATAGACATAAGAATATGACCGTCTTTGATATTCTAGGGATTGTGTATAACACGACGGTGAAGCATAGACAAGCTGCCTAGCGAAAAATCACTTTTTAATAGGCTTCTTTAGCATGCCTACTTTTTTATCACTTACTAGTTTTGAAACAAGAAGCATTTCGTATCTAGTAATTTACTTGATTAGCTTGATGGGAATGTAACCATCCCCCTTAATCACGCTTACAAATACATTATAGTGCCTTAATCTGCTTCGTAAGTTCCATAAACCGTTCATCCAGTGCTTTATATTCTTTGTCGTTAGAAGTTAAAAAGCTTAATTTCCCTAATACTTCTTGTCTCTCTGTTTCTAACGTTAAACGTAGCTCTTCAATATCATCTCTTGTTTTCGTAGGTTCTTCTAGCTGCTTTTGTATCGTATTGTTTGAAAACACGAGTTTTGTGTTAGTTGTTTTCTCCAAAAAATATCGATCGTGAGATACAATTACTAATGTTCCGTTATACTCAGCTAATGTATTTTCAAGTTGTTCACGTGAAGGTAGATCCAAGTGATTCGTCGGTTCGTCTAAAATGAGTACATCTTTTTCATCTAAAATATAAGCCATTAGCTTACATTTTACTCTTTCTCCCATACTCATATGCTCAATCGGCTCTTTCCATTGAGAAGCTTGGAACCCTAAATGTTTCATTAAATTTTGGACTTTTCCTCTTTCTTCAAACGTCTCTTTAAAAAATAAATTTTCTGGTGTTTTATCAAGCGGTAAATCAAAAACTTCTTGTGTTAAATAGCCGATGTTCGCAGATGGTGAAATCCATATTTCTCCTTCAGCAGTTTCCGTTCCCATAATCATCTTCAGTAATGTTGTTTTCCCACTACCGTTTGGTCCAACAATCGCAACTTTCTCACCGTGCTGAATTGTAAAATTAACGTTTTCAAATAATACTTTCCCATGAAAGTCTTTTTTTAATTGCTTCACTTCTAAAAAACGTTTTCCTACTTTTTTGTTCGCTTGAATAGAAAACTCAACTGAATACTCTTCTTTCACACGTTCTACTTTCGCTTTCTCCAGCTCTTTTTCAAGTCGTTTTCGTTTTGACTTCACTTGTGCATCCATTCGCTTCGCTTTTACACGATAGAATTCTTTCACACCTTCTTGTTTTGTAGACTGCGCGTGTGCCTTTTGTGACCATGAACTCAATTCTTTTATATGTGTTTCTACTTGTTCTATCTTTTTTTGCTGCTTTTCATATTCACGCTGCTGCGACTTTCTTTTTTGCTCACGTGCTTTCATGTAGCTCGTATAATTACCACTATGCTCAATTAATTTTTTGTCCTCAATTGACCATATTTTTGTTGCGACAACATCTAAAAGATATCGATCATGCGATACAACGATAACTGTACCTTTCATGTTTTTTATTTGTTTAATGAGAAATCCCGTACTGATCTCATCTAAATGATTTGTCGGTTCGTCTAATATTAAGACATTAGGATTTTCAGCAAATCCTTTTGCTAATCGAATTTTCAGCTTTTCACCACCACTTAAAGTATGAAAATCGTTCGTTGGCACACCCCATTTCGCAAGAAGTTCTGCTTCTTTTGCAATTACATCATTACTAATAAAAGATTCTATTTCTTGCTCAACATATGCTGTTGTCATATTCATTTGCATCCATTCAACAGTACCTTTTGAAGGTTCAATCTTCCCATTTATTAATTGAAGTAACGTTGATTTACCAGCACCATTTTTACCGATTAATCCGATAACATCCCCTTGTTTTACTGTCACATTCATTTTCTCTAACAACATATTTTCTTTTATTTCAACATAAACATCATTTAATTTTAATAGTTCTTTCATAAATACCGATCCCTTTCATTAAGGGAGAATAAAAAATCCTCCCAAATAAATTTGGCAGGATTAGTCATTACATTATTTATACCCAAATAAGCTATTGCGCAATATAAATAGCAATACCGTTGTATGGAAATTGGGCAGACTAATCCTATTTTTTAGAAATTGAAATTTATTGAATTTCAACATTTAAAAATAAGATTAGTTAATCATCGTCCACCCATCATTCCTTTCCGTCGTTAATAACCATATTGTACCATACTAGTACTGTATGAGTAAATGCAATTATATGTGCTGTTAAAAAGATTGCTTTCTTTTAGGTTTATTTATCATTCCTTAACTTCATGTTGAATAAGCACAAGTTACATTGATTGTAATACGTCCTTTAGATTTCCCCAGTAGTAAACTTCTAAGCACTCTCTATTATATAAAGTGAAACTTTAATCAGTGGGGGTTTTCTTCATCCCCACTGATTATTAGTTGAATCAATCGGACTTTAATGGGCAGCCCGACCCCCACCTAACTTCTTTGCTTTCGCTGAATTTTGAGGTGGGGGTCTTACTGCCCATTAAAGCGGGATAAATTTTGTATAAAAACAAAATGTTATTCATTATCCAATAACAACTTATTGTTTTTCGATAAATTTTTATTGATTACTCCCTTGTAATAAGCTATTATATCTTTACAGAAAATATTAATGTAAGGATTGAATTTATGGACAGGACATTAAAAATCACAAAGTTAAATATGTTTTTAAGGATTTTTCTCGTCCCGATTATAGTAGGGATAATTGTTGGTATACTAACTAAATTGGGGCAAGGTATACTTCCTGGACATTGGAATTCATTAGCTAATCTAGGAAGCGTTTGGTTAGTTCCATCCTTTTTTGTGGCTAGCTTTAGTTATTCTAAGCGTACAGCTATACTTTCTGGTATCCTTGCACTACTCGGTATGGTATTAGGCTACTATGGTTATGCAATAGTTATTAAAAATGTAGCTCACTCTATTTATTTTATATCCGTATGGATTGTATGTGCATGTATAGGAGGAACTATCTTTGGAGTTGCAGGTTTTCTATGGAAAGATACTACGGATCCACTTCATAAATTCGGAAGCGCGCTTATTAGTGGCGTTTTTGTAACGGATGGACTTCACATTCTTTTAAATTTTGAAGACTATAGTCACATGTTACCTGTTGGATATACCGAAGTCATAGTCGGGATTATCTTGATTCTTGTATTAGAACGCTCTAATGCTAATCGAATTTCTTCTTTCTTAATGATGGTTCCTATCACTATTTTAGGATTAATTGGATATAAATTATTAAGTTTGTTTACTTAATTAAAATTCATGAAGCTAGCTCTTTCAAAGGGCGAGCTTTTTTCTTACAAAAAACTATTTAAATATTAATAAATTATTAAAAACCTCTCATTTAACAGCCTTATTTATTATTGTGTCATTACACATACTTACACGACCTTTTATTAGGATCATACCAGTCTTTTATATCATTTTATTTAATCCATATAAAGTAAGGCTAAAAAACTTATTTCAAAAGTTCTTTAGCCTGAGTCATTTTTACACATTTAAAATTTAATACGTACAACGGTACCTTTACCAACTTCTGAATGGATTTCTACACTATGTCCTAATTGCTTCGTAATTTCATGTACGAGATATAGCCCCATTCCAGTTGATTCTTTAAAATCTCTACCATTTTCTCCTGTAAAGAAAGGTTTAAACACTCTTGGTAAATCTTGCTTCGGTATTCCTACACCATTATCAGCAATTTCAAGTATAACATTATTACCTTCCTTACAAGCTTTCACTTTAATCTTCTCTCTACTACCAGATGAATATTTAATCGCATTCGATAGTATTTGTCCAATTAAAAATTGTAACCATTTCGCATCACTTTCTACTGTAATGTCCTTATCAATTTCAAGCTCTGGATATACAAAATTCCGGATAAAGAACCGTTTATGCTCATGTACCGAATCATTCACTATTTTATATAGTTGTACTCTTTCTACATAAAAATCTTGTGTAAATGCTTCTAAACGTGCGACATACAGAGCCATTTCTAATCCCTTTTTTAATCGATCAGTTTCCTCATTTATACTTTCAAAACGTGAATCTACTTCATCCTGTGTAATTAATTCTATTACAGATAAAGGTGTTTTCATTTGATGAATCCACTGATTCATAAAGGTTAAATGGTCATTATTTTTTCTCTCTTGCATTTGCAGCTGATTTTGATAATGTCGATATTGCACCTCAAGTAGTTCTTGAAGAGCAGCCGATACAGCTGCAAAATCAGATTTTTGAACAGATTCATCCAAAGATTGCATCGGGTTTGCTAAGCGCTCATAAAAAGAACGATGTGTAAAATAACGAAACACTAAATAACTTCCCATAAAGAAAACACCTAGAAACATTGCATATAACGCCGTTGTAATATGATTATGCCCATCAAACCAATATACGAGAAATATAGCTAGTAGTTGAATTATAGTAAAGCAAATAAGTGGTATATGATCACGTATAAACAACCTTATCATTTTTCTATACCAGTATCCCAAGTAATATGCAATCTATATCCAACACTACGAATCGTTTCAATCGCACCTTCTATATGTAACGTTTGTAACTTTTTACGCACACGTGTTGTATTTACACTTAATGTATTATCATCAACATAAGATTCGCTATCCCATAATTTATTTAACAACACTTCCCTACTCACAACACGCGGATAATTTTTCATTAATGTCTCTAATAAAATAGCTTCATTTCTCGTTATATCAATCTCTTCGTTTCTAAGTTTCAATACAAGTCTTTCAGGATATAAACAAAGGCCTTGTTGCTCAATCATTCGCTCTTCTAGTTTCGGTGCATAATCTCCATATGCACGTCTTAAATGACTACGAATTTTCGCCACTACAACTTCATAATGAAAAGGCTTCGGAATAAAATCATCGCCACCGTTTTCTAACGCCATAACTTGATCCATCGTACCTTCACGAGCCGAAATGAATAGTATCGGACATGTAGAAACACCACGAATTTGACGACACCAAAAGTAACCATCAAAACTCGGTAAATTAATATCTAATAAAACTAACTCTGGTTGTTCATCTAAAAAAATGTCTAATACATTTTGAAAGTCCGATACAATAACTCCTTGATAACCATATTTCGCAACATATGTTGATAATAGTTCTGCAATTTTCATATCGTCTTCTACAATCATAATTTTGACCATTATTGAACTCCTTTTTAATCCACAATCTCAAATATACTTATATAAAATAAATACTACCTCTTTTCACAAAATCCGTAAATTAAAAAAAGGATGCTTTTATACAAAAGTATCCTTTTTCGTCCCTTATCTATTTAATATGAAATTTACTAAAAGTAAATCCTAGTTTCTCCACATAATCCATCCCTAATTCCATACGCGCCGTTTTCAACGGATCCACAACTTGGCAAACTTTTAAATTACCTGCTGCCGATAATAAAAGAGTTGCATCAGCTTTAGACACTGCTAATTCTTCATGTAAAAATGTTACCATATTATGTACAGCACGACTTGCTGCATCATCTAACAATTTCTCTGAAGCAATCGTCATCATTTTTCCTTTTTGAATAGCCATTGGTAACGGCCATTTCTTTTCTTTTATAATTTGAACTGTCACCGTTACCTCACCAGCAACCTCTACACCACTAACACCAATTTCACCATCACCCATCGCTGCGTGTAAATCACCTAACGCTAATAGTGCTCCTGGGACATTAACTGGTAGTAGTAATGTTGTTCCTTCTTTAATCTCTTTACAGTCCATATTCCCGCCGTGATCATGCGGTGTGCCACATGAAATGCTCTCTTCTTTCGGTGCAGTACCAATTACCCCAATCATTGGATTAATCGGGATTTGTAGTTCACTTGAAAACAAAACATGTTCATTATGTATTGGGACAATTTTCACTGTATTTTCATTTAACTCATCACCTATTACACCAAGGTTTGCACCTGTAGTCAAAACGCCCTGCTCTGCAATTTTAATCTTTTCAATCGTTACGGCTAATATATCGCCAGGTTCTGCTCCTTTAACATATACAGGTCCAGTGGCTGGATTAATTCGGTTCCAATCTAATTCTTGAAACACAACATCTTCAGAATCGATTTGATTTTCAAAGCAATCATATGTTTCAAATACAAGACTGCTCCCAATTTCCACTTCCATACAAGGCTTATTTTCTGGTGACATTGAGTAAATGATATGGTCTTTATGAATTCGATACATAATACCTCTCCCTTTTATATTTATCTACTATTACTAATTAGCTCTTTTTATACAAGCTCCTCTTAAAATTAAATGTTATTTTTATGTAAAAAAGCACGCAGATTGTTTTATAACATACACTCTTTACTATAACAGAAAGGTGGTATCACTATGCCCCTTATTCCATACAACGAAAGTGATGTTGATTTACTAGCTCGTTTAATTCGTGCTGAAGCTGAAGGCGAAGGTCGCCAAGGTGAGGAGTTAGTTGGATGCGTTGTAGTAAACCGTGTATTTTGTGATTGCTTAGATTTTAAACAACTCCGTACCGTACGCGACGCTGTATATCAAAGCCCCGGCGGATTTGAAGCAGTACAATATGGATATTTTTACCAACGCGCTCGTGAATCAGAAAAAGAAATCGCACGAAAAGTTTTACAAGGTGAATGGCGCTGGCCTGCACGATGGGCTCTTTGGTATTTCCGTCCAGTCGGAGCTTGTCCACCTGAATGGTATAATCAGCCATTTGTAGGACAGTTTAAAAGCCATTGTTTTTATGAGCCAAGTGGTGATGAATGTCCAAAAATGTATTCACGATAGTAAAAAAGAAAACACCGAAAGTACCTGCTTTTATATATACTTTCGGTGTTTTCTTTTTATTCAAGTAATCTAATAGTAAGATAAAATATTTAACTCCTATAACATTTTATTAATCGAATATTCAACATGTACTGAAGTTTCTTAGACTAATAGAAACCAAATGGTATATAAGAGATTATCACTAAATAACAACTTTTAGTTTTAATGTATATATTTGTTTATAAAAAAATGATAAACTAATTTACGCATTGGAAAAATTTTATAATGATAAAAAGGGGATCACTATGAAATTACTACGTTTATTTCTCATTCTAACTCTTGTTGTATTATTAAGCGCATGTGGTAATACAGCAGTAAAAGTCACCAAGGTTCAAAAAAACGGCGAAACAACTTTAAACATTGGCTCCCTGAAAGGGTATTACGATGTACAAACGATCAAAACTGAACAAGGAAATGTACAATTTCCTTTTGATGCAACCGTTGAAGAGGGTACAATTTTATTACAAATCACTAAAGACGATAAGGTCATTTACGAAGAAGAAGTCACTTCTCAAAAAGAAGGTTTACTTTCTTTTGAAGCACCAAAATCTGGATCTTATAATTTAATTGTACGCGTAAAGAACGAAAAAGAAAAAGCAAAAGGTATACAAATACATACAAAACTATAAAAAAAACGGCAAGCGAATTCTAGCTTGCCGTTTTTATTTCTAACTCAATTTTCATAATATATACTTATCGATTAAACGAATTGTTTTGTGTATACTTCATCTTTATTTACATTCTATATTTAGACATTATTCTTAAAAAATCTTCTAAAATAAAAATTAAATTATGATTTCCGGAATTTTAGTTTAATTACCTAAAAAAATTCTTTATCGCTTCTAATTGAATTTTATGACTACACTCATCACAACAATATACCCCGTTTGGTTTCTCTTTAAATCGCTTATATTTTTCACTGCCTTCGTAAACACGAAATATATTCTTACAAGAAAAGCAAACAATCTCATAAAACATCATATGCATTTTCCTCTCCTTGTTTATACACTTTTTTAATCACTTGTGAGAAGGTCATTTTTCTACAGTATAAATTTTAATATCCTTTGACTAAAAGGTTTACCTCTATTCTTATCGAATTATATTAATATCTTATAACGCGAGGTGAACATCTTGTTCAGTAATATAGAATTAGTTTTAGATGCTAAAGCAAGTTTAGCTGAAGGACCATGTTGGAATGGAAAAAAGCAACTTTTATATTGGGTTGATATTATGGAGAGAAAATTATGCATATACAATCCTACCGCTAATACGAACCGAGTAATTGCTCTCAATCAACAAATTGGCTGTGTTGTTCCATATTTAGAGGATGTACTACTCTTAGCTATGGAAAAAGGCTTTTATTCTATTAATGTAAATACCGAAAAACTGACACATATTTTTGACCCTGAACCACATTTAATAGAAAATCGTTTCAATGATGGAAAATGTGATCCAGCTGGTCGTTTCTGGGCAGGTTCTACAGATACATACGGTATGAATGCTGCAGGTTCCTTATATTGTTTACATCATAATTTGAGTGTAGAGAAAAAAGTTTCACATGTAAATACTTCAAACGGAATCGCTTGGTCACCTGATCATACATACCTTTACTTTATAGATACACCTACTAAAAAAGTGGTTCGCTATCAATATAATATACGTACTGGAGAAATTCATAATCCAAGTGATGTAATCATTTTCTCTGAAAATGATGGTCTACCTGATGGTATGACAATTGACGAAGAAGGTTGTTTATGGATTGCACATTGGGGAGGTTCAAAAATAACTAGATGGAATCCCTCTACTGGAGAACAAATATTAAGTATTCCAATTCCTGCGTTATATGTAACATCATGTACATTTGGTGGGCCTAACTTAACTGATTTATATGTTACAACAGCCAGAACAAGAATGACGGATGACGAATTAAAAGAGTATCCACATGCTGGTGGTATTTTTCGAATTCAAACAAATGTTAAAGGCTGTCCCACCTATTCATTTTGTAATAAAAATATTGGAGCTGAAACAATGTGAACCGTATCGATTACATAAGACAAGAAGAAAAGAAATATCACGACCTTTGCTATGAACAATATAAACTATTTGAAATTGGCTCTTGGCTGTACAAACCGGTTAAAACAGTTATGGACTTGATGGATCACTTTGAAGGACAAAACAATTTGCAAGTACTTGATCTTGGCTCTGGCGTTGGGAGAAATAGCATTCCAATTGCAAAAAAAATAAAAAATACTAGCGGCACTGTTACATGTGTTGATTTACTTAATTCCGCTTTAACAAAACTACAAATTTATAGCAAAGAACATGATGTATTCGAGGTTATAAAAACAGAAGAAGCAGCAATTGAAAACTATCATATTGACTCTAACGCTTATGATTATATCGTTGCAGTATCAAGTTTAGAACATGTCAAATCAGAAGAAGATTTTAAAAACGTGCTTCATTCTATGAAAAAAGGGACAAAAAACGGCGGTATTAATTGTTTGATTATTAACTCTAACATACAAGAAATTGATTTAAAAACGAATGAAGAATTAGAAGCTTTAATTGAAATTAATCTCCCAACCGAAGAAATAATACGTCTATTAAAAAGCATTTATAAAGGATGGAAAGAAGTAAAAGTTGAAATAAAAGAATTAGCTTATAATATAGTTCGTAATGAAAGACACATTCAATTAAAAACAAATGCTATAACGTTTGTAGTTCAAAAATAATCGTATAATAAAGATATGATTATTTCTCTCAGATTTATTTTTATTGCACGAAATTTGCAACTATAAATATTTATGAAACAAAAAATAAAAGAGCACTTGTTTCCGCAAGTGCTCTTTTTGGGGATTTTGAGATATCCTATTAAAGAAAGTTAAGGTTACTTAAAGTTAATAGGTACTTCTATTATATGCTTGTCCTTTTTATTTGTGCATAATCAATATATAAACATCTTTAATCATTCTTAATAACTTTTAATTATAGTTCTCTCTTACATTTTATCGTAAAAAAATTGATTGAAGGTTTATTTACCACGTTCTTATTTGGTTCATCAATTTCCGAAACTTGTACTAATCCATATTGATTAAAATCTCGTTTTATAGATTCAGAATCATAGAAGAACATTTTTACGCCTTCCATTATTTCATAATAGTCTTGCTCCAGCTGTTTTCCTTTTCCGTACATTGGGGCTTTTTGAGAAACAGTTGTAAAAACCATATATCCGCCTGGTTTTAACTGATTATAACAATCTTCAATAAATTTCTCTCTTTCCTGTTCATTCAACAAATGAAGAAGTGCATGACTAAATATCCCATCATACAGTTCGTTATTAAAAGGCATCTCATTTACCGAACCGTGATAGATACTAATATCTTCTAGTCCATTTTGCTTTGCTAAATCAATGGCTGTTTTTGAAATTTCAATACCTGTTACATTTATACCATTATCGATAAAAACCTTTGCATTTCTTCCATATCCAATACCCGGAATTAATATGTCTTTAACGTTCTTTTCAAGAAAAAAATCTTTTGTCAAAATTGCAGATTCTGTAGATTCAAATCCCCACATCGTTTGTTTTTCGATAAAACTTGATTCCCAAAATTCCATTATGTATCTATCTCCTTATTTTCAATCCATTTTTAGTATCACATTAAAAACTTATAAATTTTAACGCTGCGTCTACCTATGCCAAATTAATTTTTTACCACATTCACTATAAGTCCATTGAATATAGCACAATTATAAGCCTATATCTATTATAATGATTGGTTTAAAATCCACCCTATTTTATTAATCCTTACATTTGTAGAAAAATAAAAAAGCCAATACTTCCGTTATAGTATTGGCTTTTTCTCACGAGAAATTATCTTTTTATATTGTACCGATCTAATACTTTTTCTAACATTTCTAAAGTTATTGGTTGTGCTTCTTTTATTAATTGATAACCAATACGACCATTCGGTTCCGCTGTAACTTGCTGTAAACTCTTTACATCATGGATTCCTTTTTCTCTTAATTGCATATATAGTTGTTGCTCCGACATTTTTGCCTGCATCAAATTCTCTTTTACAATCTCTCCGTTTTCAACAATTATAATGCTACTTCCATTTAGAAATTGTTCCACCTTCCTTGATTTCAATTCAAAGAAATGAATGATAAGTAGTATGCTTGCAAATATGATAGCCGCAAATATAGATGGGACTACTTTTCTACTTAATACAGGTTCCACAATAATACGGCCGATTGATACAACTATAATGATTTCAGCTCTTGTCATTTGGCTGACAGATGCACTACCTGTCATTTTCAAAACAATTATTCCAGTAAAAGTTAATATAATACTTTCCAAAATTATATTCATAATAACCCAATCCTTTAATGGTGTATTTTACTATCATTCCCATTAAAGTTGTGTTTTACTTACCTATTAAGTTGTTAAACCCTTCAGACCATGATGGAAATAAAGGTATCCAACCATACTCTTTACGCGCCTTATTATTAGAAGCTCCTCTTTCCCAACTATCTTTCCCATCTTGAACTTTAGGCTTAGGTGCCCCTATCGCTGCTGCATATATTGGTAACCATTCTTTACTAGTTGCTGGATAATTATCTACAATATTTACGATTCCTGAAGGCCAATTAAGGGCTAGCATAGTAGCTCTTGCAGCATCTTCGACATGTATAAACGAGATTATCCCATCTGATGCAATAATCTCATTATTACGAACTTGATTTGCTATTAATCCGTTTTCCGCATACCATGTTCCTGGTCCGTATAATGTGCCATAACGAAGTATTACCGATTCAGGTAACTCAGTAACAGCTTCTTCTAATTTCAATATGCCATTAACAGTGACTTGTCGAGGCATGGAAGCAGTAATATGTAGTGAATCTTTTTCAGTCGCAAATGTATCCCCTGGTTCATACGCCCATGAAATACTTTGAGCGATTATTTTCTGTACCCCTACATTTTTAGCTGCATCGACAAGGTTACGAGTGCCTTTTGTTCTAATTTTTGCATTATCCTCAAAATCCCATGAAGATAATGACGTTAATTGATGAATAACTACATCGGGATTTGTTTCTTCTAATACAGAAAATACAGCCTTTCTATTAAATACATCAGCTATTACTGGTATGGCACCAACCTTTTTCATTGCTTCTACTTGCGAAGTATTACGGATCATCGCAAAAACTGTATGCCCATTTTTTATTAACATTGGCAATAAAGAACGTCCTATTACACCCGTTGCACCTGCTACAAATATTTTCATATATGTTCCTCCTCATTTAGTAATCATAAATGTGACGAAACATTTGTAAGGTATGTGACAAATATTTGCTCATTTTTTTCGTTATTCATATGAAACATATACTTTTAATGGTTTAATTATCCCTAAACTCAATTCATCAAAGCATTGTATGAGTGAAGTATAATGTATTTCATGTTGAAAGATCTCTTCTATAAATGGTGTTTTTCCTATTTCTTCAAAAAACCAATCTGCATGCTTTTGATAATCGTATCCATCACTTGATCCAATGATTTGCAATTCTTTCTGATAAAAGTTAGCAGTTAATGTTAGTTCTTCTATATTACCATCAGATAGTATACATATTTTACCATTAGTTTTAAGAGCTTTTTGCAAAGTATGGAACCCACTATTTGTAGCAGAACATTCGAAACCATAATTATATGTTTCTATTATTTTCTCTTCTGAATCATATATGTTTTTCGGACCAAACTTCTTTGCAAAATCTCTTCTATTTTTATTAGGCTCAACAACATCCACGTGCTCAATGCCTACATAGTATTTTAAGAAATAACAAGCGAACAAACCAATAACTCCCATTCCAGTTATAAGTACTTTTTCATCATGTCGCGGGTTTAGTTTCAATACTCCTTTAGCAGCATCACATGAAAGAATGGATAATAAAGCAACTTTAGGTTGTTATAGAACTAGGCACTCGAATTACTTTATGTACCTTAACTATCCCTATCGTTTCATGTCCATAAAAAGAAACTACTTTATCACCTACGTTTACATGTGTTACTTGATTACCAATTTGAATTACTTCACCATAACTTTCATATCCAGTTTTTCTTGGATAAGAAGGATTCGTTTCCGTAATATCGGATCCATTATACTGTGGTAACTCGGCCCCAATGCTTATCGCTCCTGCGATTGTTTTAACGATAATTTCATCGTCCTGTATATCCTTAATTTCATTTGTTTCCCACTCAAGTTGTTTAGGCCCTTTTACAATTAACTTATATTGTTCCATTTATATCCTCTCTTTTTATAAAGATGTTATAAGTAATATTGTTATCCATCTAGATTTCGACTAAATTTATTTACCTAATAGATGATAAATTACCCTTGCCCACGTTTATACCTTTAATGCTCCTGTACCTTTCTGTTCAGCGTCTAATACTTTAAGATTACTATTCTGATAACATTTTAAGAAAAGTCGTTGCCGCCCAAATGAAATACGCAAGTTGCGTCACGATATACATCGTAATTTCAAAACCTGTAAGCTTTCTTTCCCTTTTTATTTTCTTTAAATATCTATAAAAACAAAATGAACATAAGATCAGTAAAACAATAGACATTTGATATAGATTATCCACTAAAAGAACTGCCATTTATTTCATCACCTTTCCAATAGAAAGCGGGCTATAGTTCAAGCATACCATAAAAAAGGAATTAATTACCATGTAGTCCAGAGCAAATATTACCCAATTAAAACCAGTCACCTTTTTGAATTTATTCAATACAATGTTATGTAATCGACTACACACGATATAATAGGAGATTACTTTCTTTCACTGCAAATGCTTAGGAGGAAGTTGTACATGCAATTGATTCATAACATAAGAAAGGCATTTAATAACCTATGTAACTACGATACGTTCAATTTAATACACACTATTCAATCATTAAATATTTCACTTCATAAAATAGCTCCTTTTATTACTTCACCAGTTAATCTTGAATACGGAAGGAACGTTATCTATCAGTCTGAATTTGTAGAGATTTTAGTATTAAATTTCCCCAGCAAAGCAAAGACCTTTGTGCACGATCATGGAATATCTGTAGGATGTATACTAATAGTCAATGGTACGTTACAAAATATAACGTACGAAAATAATAGCGAGTGGATTGAAGAGTTTACAGAGGGAAATATTTTCACAGTAAAAAAAGATACTGTGCATAAAATGTATAATGCTACAGATTCAGCAGTAATAACTTTCCACGTATATTCCCCACCATTAAAAGATGTCCAAATATATGAATAGTCTTTAGAAGGAGGAAATATGCAAAATTTGAAAGATTACTATATAAAGAGCTTACAAGATGGTCGTAACGTTTGGCTCTATGGACAAAAAGTAGATGTAACTACAGACAAACATTTTGCAGGAACATTAAGTACCATTTCTAATTTATTTACATTGTTTGATGATCCAATACGAAGAAATTCTGTTGGATATGTTAGTCCAAAAACGAAAGAATTTGTCCATACAGCCTTTTTAGTTCCGAATTCCTATAACGAATTATTAATGAGGAGAACCGCTTTTGAAACGTGGAGTTATGCTACAGACGGTGTAATGAGTAGACTATCTGATTACGCAAGATCGAGACTTACTGGCTGGTACGTATCAAAATATTTTTATAAAAAATTCGATGCACAGTTTCCAGATAAAATTACATCTTATTATGAAGAAGCAAGAGATAATCACTTATTCTTAAGCGTAGTTCAACGTGATCCACAAATAAATCGATCTACAGAATCAATGTTGAATACAAACGACTTAGGATTACTAAGAGTTACGAAAAAAACTTCTGATGGAATTTATTTAAGTGGTGCTAAAATGATTGGTACTGCTTCTCCTTATTCAAATGATTTATTAATCTATCCATTAGCAAAACTGACTGATACTCAAAAAGATTTAGCTCACTTTCTCATCGTGGCAGCCAATTCCCCTGGATTACATATGGTTTGTAGAGAACCATTTGCGAATACACATTCAATTACAGTTGATTCCCCTCTTAGCTCACAGTACGATGAAATGGATGCACTATTAATCTTTGATAATGTATTTGTACCATGGGAACGAGTCTTACTATATAACAACCCTGAAGCGTTATGGGCAATAAAGTCAGATGTAGCTTCTAGTAGTTTAGCTTATCACCAAGCAATTGTACGATTAGTAGTAAAGCTAGAATTTATAACTGCAATTGCTTGTGAAATTGCTGAAGCGATCGGTGCTACTACTTATTTGCATGTTCAAGAGAAGCTTGGGGAATTAATTATGCAAATCGAAACAATTCGCGCACTTTTAATTGCTGCAGAAGTTGAAGGTACTACAAATGAAACGAAAACTTATTTGCCGAATTTTAAATATATCGAAACTGCAAGGAATCTTGGTTCCAAATATTATCCCCGTGCAATAGAAATTTTACAATTAATTGGAGCAGGTGGGTTCATTCAACTTCCTTCGAGCTCGAATGACTTCCAAAGTCCGATAGCTAATTTATTGAAAAAGCACTTTAAAGGAACGAATATAGATGCCGAACAACGCACAAAATTATTTAAGTTAGCCTGGGATATCATTGGAAGTCCATTAGGATCTAGACACGAATTGTATGAAAGATTTTATGCCGGAGATCCAATACGAAATACAGCTACGCAATATGTAAATTATGATAAAAATCATTTTAAAAAGATGCTAAGTAAATATTTACATTAATGAAAAAGAGCACTCTTTTCTAAGAGCGCTCTTAAAAAACATATAGTTATTCAGTTACATATATAGTTGCTCCGTCCACAACTGCTACTTTTCTCTGTAATGGTTTCATTTTATTCACCTTTAGTTTTCTTCTTACACATGATTCTTATCATATTTTCTCGTATAGACTTCCCCATTCTGAGTAACTAATTTTAATGCAATTTCACCACAAACTCCATGTGGTATTTCAAATTCACCTTGTGCATTTGAAATACTACGCATCTTACTTTCAATTGAATCTTCATAAATTTTCACATTAGTTATAGGTTCGTTATTTTAATCTACGATAATACCTCTTGAATACTTTGCAACTGCTATGCATTGATCCTCTTTTTTATAATATGTAATCACAACAATTGCACCTGCCACTATAGCGCTACATACAAACAAGAGAATGATTTTGCGCCTCACAACGAACCTCCTAATTCAAATTATTCTTTTCTAAACTGAAAATTAAACTGTCTTAATTGCTTGATTTCCTCAATTACTTTACGAATACCTTCTTCAATCTTATCTTCTTTTACATTCGAAACATTTAACTTTAACAGTTTTTCTTTAGGAAAATTCCTCATATAATTCTTATCAATAGTATCGACACTTATTTGCCTGTCACCTAATTTTTGTATAAGTGTTTCTGTAACTGTGTTTTTCTGCATTTCTAAACAAGTGTGTATTCCAAATGTGTTTTGTCTATTATATGTAAATAATGATGGATCTTCATTTTGCACTTTTTCTAATGTTTCTGCTAGTTTTATTGATCTATTATAGTAGGAAGAATTAATTTTACTTTTATGACGTTCAAACATACCGCTCTTTATATAAATTTCTAAAGCCGCTTGAGAAATCATCGGACTATCAATATCTAGTATCTTTTTGTATGTATAGAACGCATTTGCAATGGATGGTGGAATGACCGCAACTCCAACCCGTAAACCTGGAAAAATAATCTTCGAATAACTTTTCAAATATATGACATGACTACAATTATCCAAGCTATATAATGGATCTGCTTTTGAATCAGTTTCTAAATCTGCTAAATAATCATCTTCCACTATAAATACATTGTATTTCTTAGCCAATAGTGTGATTTTTTCTTTCTCATCTTTAGAATAAGACGTTCCAAGCGGATGATGATATCTCGGTATCGTATAGAAGAATTTTATTTTTCCGGTTTGAAATATTTGCTCCAATTCATTCAAATCGATACCTTCATTCGTACGTTTAATACCGATTACAGGAACTTTATTTATTTCTAGATAATCAATATATAGATGATATGTTGGTTGTTCAATTAATACAGTTTCATTTCCATTCGGAAATGGTATAGAAGTTAATATAGCAAGTGCCTGCTGAACACCTGATGTTATAAAAATATTTTCTTCTTTTGTAAAGACTTGATAATTTGCTAGTTGTTTTTGAATAACTGGTATTAAAGATGGTAAGCCTTTCGGCGTTCCATATACAAACAAATCATTTTTATACGTATCAATAGCCTTATTAATACAATGTTGAAAATCTAAATACGGAAAAACATCTGGATCTGGTGCTGAGGAGGCAAAATCAATTATCTCGTTATTTTCTATAGTACTCTCTGATTTTTTAACAACGTAGTATCCACTTTGAGGGACAGAATATATAATGTGACGCTTTTCTAATTCATGAAGAGCACGTATAACTGTTGCCTTATTACATTCGTATTGCGTAACGAGTGACCGTATAGACGGTAATTTCTTTCCTTCTCTTATTTCTCCATTTTGAATCATATTTTCTATGTCATTTAAAATATGTAAATACTTATACATCTTACACCTCCTTCAGTAATTCTATATTTAATTATATCGATTTTTCATTCATATAGCATTCATTCCTCAATTAGTTAATTTTCCGATCATCTATATCGTAAATCCCAATAGCATATGAATCATTTTCAATCCATTTCTTTACTGCTTCTGTTTTAAGTACCCCTTCAACTTCTTTTTCTATTTTCTGTCCAAGTTCTCTCGCCCCTACTTCATCATCGCTAATCTTAGTTTTTATATCAATGGTAACAGGTTGATTCTTTTTATAATTTATTTGCTGAATACCAAACCCTTCATATCCATTTTTTCTGAATACGTCATCAAATATATGTCCAAAAACTTGATTCCATCTACTCTCTGCCTTTACAACTTCTCTATTTCTTTGAGTTATATTGATTTTGTAAGACGTTACACCTTGTATCACCAATCTTTTATTAATATCATTTTTTATTTCGTTACTATCTTCGCTATCAGCAATCTCTAAATCTAATATTCTTTCTTTTTTATCTCTTATAGCAGCACTAAAAAAGATTCCTCCTTTACCGCGGCTGTAGCAATATCCATCACTATAGACTCTTCACTTTTAGCATCTTCAATGTCATTCTCACAGGCACATAATAAAGCAAGTGGAAATAAAAATACAAGTAACTTCTTTCCCTTTCTCATGCAGCACCCCTCCATATATTTTCATTTACGATAAACTTTTTACTTTGACATATAAATACCTTCTTTAATTATTAAATTTAACATTATTTCACATTTACCCCACTTAACAAGGGAATTACAATTAATAAATAGAATATCTCTATGAATAAATAAAAAGTGAGGGATATATAATGCAACGTGTACATACGATTGATATTAGTAATGTACTACAATTAGAAAAAACTCTTTCGTCTTTATTAAACAAAATGATTTCTTCAAAACTAGACCTTGAAAATTGGTTAAAAGAGCAGTCAAAAGTGATTTGGGAAATCGAAGAACAATTAAGATCACATTATATCGCCTTTCAATGTAATACGGATGATGAAGAAATAAAAGATACTTTTGAACATGATCAACAATTTGTAAAGCCACTTTTAAAGCGGTACCAAAATTTATTGGATAATAAATATTTAGAGTCACCTTTTCGAATGGAATTAGATTCTAATGTATATGGTTTATTAGATACAAAAATAAAAAATGCTCAAAAGTTATTTTGTGAGGAAAATATCGAATTAGAAATACAGGAAGACAAATTAGTCACAGAGTACTTTGAAATCACTGGAGGATTAAGTGGAATTTGGGACGGAGAAGAAAAAACGATAACAGAATTACAATCCTATTTACAAGATTCGAATCGTGACACCCGTAAAAAGGCAAAAACCATTATTTCTGAACAATTTTTATCTGTTGAAAAAGAACTCCAAAACATATTAAATCAATTAATTGAAATTCGCCATCAAAAAGCAAAAAATATTCAACTAGAGAATTATCGCGATTATATGTTCAAAAAATACGAGCGTTTTGATTATTCAGCGATAGATTGCTATGAACTAGCTGAATCCATACGTAAGTATGTTGTGCCTCTTAAAGATAAAATATTGTTAGAGAAAAAAGATAAACTGCAATTGGATACGCTTTGCCCGTGGGATGTATCAGCTGTAACTCCAGATCAAAAAGTACTTAAACCTATTGCAAATGAAAATGATTTAATTGAAAAGAGCACTCATATCTTTAA
The DNA here is from genome assembly GCF_056158125.1 of Bacillus sp. EB V-12. Taxonomy (NCBI): domain Bacteria; kingdom Bacillati; phylum Bacillota; class Bacilli; order Caryophanales; family Bacillaceae; genus Bacillus; species Bacillus sp. EB V-12. Next base: position 138,141 of record NZ_JBUXJL010000009.1, read on the forward strand.
TAAACTAGATGTTGAATTTTCAGCACTTTTAAACCGAATGTATAAACACAATTGTCTTGATTTAACAAGCCGCAAAGGAAAAGCAGCTGGTGGCTTTTGTGAGTACTTACCAGCTTCACAATTATCTTATATTTTTATGAACTTAAATTATACACAAGATGATATTGTCACTTTTATACATGAAATGGGTCATAGTATTCATAACGAACTCATAAAACCATTAAAATTACGACAGTATATAGAAATTCCAGCTGAAACAGCTGAGCTAGCCAGTATGACAATGGAGTTATTCTCGCTTAATTATTGGGATACCTTCTATACAGACAAAAAAGATTTAAAACAAGCAAAAATTAACTTCTTTAAAGATGTTATTTCATATTTACCTATTATGCTTATTGTCGATCAATTTCAACACTGGCTGTATGAAAATCCAAGTCATACTTCTGAAGAAAGAAATGAAAAATACTTACAACTTCAAAAACATTATCAGTCTAGCGTCATACATATTGATGGCTACGAAAACTGGATAGCAACGAGTTGGTTACCTGTACTCCATATTTTTGAAGTACCATTTTATTATATTGAATATGCGATCGCCCAACTTGGTGCATTACAAATGTATAAACAATATAAAGAGGATCCTAAGCAAGCGCTAGAAAATTATAAAAAGGCATTATCACTAGGAAGCTCGCAATCTATAAAAGAAGTGTATGATGCAGCCGGTATTCGTTTTGATTTTTCTGGTGAAACAATTAAAGAACTAATGCTATTTGTAGAAAAAGAATTAGAATTACTTGAGCAATTATAAGAAGAAAGCTGCACCTATATTTTTGGTGTAGCTTTCTTCTTTATTTTATTAATCAGCTCTATGTACTGAGTATCTCCATATCCGATTGTTGGAAAAAGATAAAACAACTTTATTAATAATTCACGAGTTGATAAATCTTTATTTTTAGAGATGAATTTCATTACTGCATTATCTTCTGTTAACATTTCTAAAAATAAGTCTATAGCCTGATACATTACAGGTGGTACCTTATGAGAGGTCTTTTTATGGTTTACTAATACTTCATTGTATATAGAAGAATAATTCCCCAATTCAAGTTCAATTTGATTTACTTTAAATTCATCCTCTCTAAAGCTATTTAAGTATACCTTCCCTTCATAAGCAGACTGTTCAAGGTGAGAAAGTATGGTAAGTAGGTTCATTTGGCAAAACATATCTTCACCAAACCATAGAACAATACATTTATACTTTTTCGTAAAAAGGTTTTCTAACGGATCTATAACCTTTTTTATATAACTTTCTACTGAACTGTTATGTCCTTTCGCTCTTGTTTTAATAAACTCTTCATTAAAAACTTGAGTAGTAGCCGAGTTCACACACATTGCCTCATTAAATGGTGCATAATCAGAATCACCCATTAGCTTTTCGTTTTTAAATTCTTCATACATAACTTGACCATTTAATATGTTAAGTACCTCTTTATCAAATAGCTCACTCTTCCTATCTCGTAACTGTTCAACCTCTATTTTTCTAGAAATATTCATTTTAAACGCCCCTTCTTTATTTAAATTTAGTTTAACAAATGATTGAATAGGCATTTTGTTAAGTTGGTATTCTCTTGGATTCATTCCAAAAACATTTTTACATATTCGATTTAGCCGTTCCTATTTATAGTGCGATAGAATATTCATTTGCTGGAAATGGGAATATCGTTGACTATGAGTATTCTATTACAAAAGCACTATTTGAAGGCTACCAAGAGGAAAATGAGCTACCAAAAGAGATGAAAGACAAGTTTCCGTTATTTATTAAATTAAAGGAGATTTTTGAATATAGCTTAATGCATATGTATTGGGATAAAGAAGAATTAACGGAGGAACAAGTACGGATTATGAACCTTTATAGGATGAAGATCGAAAATAAGAATACCTATATCAATATTTAAGAATGCCGTTGTTTAACTGCAAGGAAACTTTGGTTAAACAACAGCATTTATTAATTAGCTGACAACCTTTTTTATGACTTATAAATACTGATTCAATAATCTTCTCAAATACACTTCATTTTGCGGTGATACTTTTTCAGAAAATCTAGCTGCAATAATTATAGGAGCCCATTGAAAAACTTCATCTCTTGATAAGCCGGTACGACTGCAATATATATGTAAATACATCTCAGCTAATTCTACCGAAGATTGTGAGTACAACAAATATGTTCGAAATACATCTGCGCGAATATCCCCTGAACTAGCATCTACCCAGTCTATAACTTTCACTTTCTCTTCCTTACTCAAAATTAAATTAAATGGATGGAAATCTCCATGACATAGCCTAAAATCAAATGTAATAGAATCTAATTTTAGTAATATGTTTTTCTTTTTGTTTTCATCCAATTTATGTACAGATTTAATTTGACTCTCTAACCTTTCCCTCATTAACTCCATTTCATCTGTATTTACATGTATAGCATGGATTTTTTTTTGCTCATTAACACAAAGGCCGATATAACGCTCTGCCTCATTTAAATTATTAAGCAGAAGATCACCAATGTTGTCCCCTTTTACATGTTCCATAATAATTGCCTGTCTATTTTGTATCTTTATTACTTCAAATACGTTTGGAACTGGCAGCCCGCATGAATACGCATATTTTTGTTTTTTTGCTTCATTCATAGACTCTGTATCTGGGAGGTAATCTTTAAATAATTTTACAACCTTATCATCAGTTAAATAAATTTCTGCAGTATTCCCTTTTGCAATTGGATTACCTAAAACCACTTCATTTCTCCCCTTAACATAAATTAAAATAACACCTTGTACTTCTCTTTAAATTCACTGTAACCCTAGCTAAAACCTTCTTCACGAATATACAAAAAACTTACCGCTTTTCATCCTTAAATAGAAAGCGGTAAGTTTAATTGTTTAGGAATATCAGAATGAAACTCTGATGTATGCACGATTGAAAATGTATATCCTTGCTCAATAAATGATACTTCATTACGTTTACATTCAAATGATACACTATTTTTCTTAAAGTTATTTTGGATTCGCTGTAAAAATGCGACGTCTGGTGTTCCGAAAGAAACGTATACTTTCGGTGATAGAGCTTTCATCGCGATTGGAATCCAAGGTCGCTGCCACCAAGTCGCGACGATATATGCAGTGCCACCTATAACAAAGTTAAAAATATCCCCATCTTCCATCGTTTTCATATTTAGATTTGATTTTAACCATTCCGTAAAAACAGGTACACTTTTAACAGGAAGACCAATTTCCCTTACGTATAAAATGTTTAAAGGTGAGTGTGGTACTAATACATCCTCTTTAACATAACTATGTGCGATAATTTCGAGTAGATTTCCATCTCCGTCTTTAAAGTATAAATTGAATAGACCATTCTCTTCACCAATTACATTTCCATTTTGCCATTTTACAATGAGTAATCCAGAGTCCTTTAACCATTTTGCTGTTTCATGGAATTTTGAATATAGGATTTCAAAAGCAAAATGTGCAGGTGCGATTGGTTCATACACTTCTTGAAAACTAATTGTTGTATAAGGTGTTACTTCAAATTGAATGAAGGATGCTGTTTCTTTTTTTATTGGAAAAGATAATATGTCCTTATAAACTTGTTTTACCCCTTCTATGGAAACCGTTTGTAGTTTTATATCTGATATATGTGTAATCATTTTACATTCCCCCTCATTTCTTATTATCTATTCGTATTGTATTACACTTATAAATAGATAAAATCAAACGGAAGGATGGATTTTTCATATAGAAACTACAACTTTAGTATGAATATGTTAGCTCCAATTATTTTTTATTTCCGCTATAACAATTTCTGGTTTATCCCAGTGCAACATGTGTGTAGTATCAGGAATTACTTTTACTATACTGTCCGTTTTCTCTTTAAAAACATTTGCTGTCTTATCTCTATAATCCGCCCAAACTTGTGGGACTTTAGCTCGAAGTAATACAATATTAGCCGGTAGCTTCTCATATATATCTATTGTTTCATCTTTATGCATATCTCTTATTATATTACTAGCTGTATTTCCCCTGGCATGCCACCATACTTTATTATCCATTTCGATCCCTAGATCCTTTACAGCAACTTCTAACAATGAAGACCACCTAGTATAAGCTTCTTTTTCACTTTTGAAAAATTCGTCCCAATTATTAAAAACGTATTCATCAAAGTCTTTTTCATAATAAGCAATTTCTTCTTCCAACGCTTCTTCTTGAAGCCTTTTTGTTTGATATCCACCATCAATAAGAATACTTCCTTGTACTTTTTCTGGATGATTTAACAAATAAAATAACGCTACAAAACTTCCCCATGAATGTGATAGAAAATAGAAGTGTTCGATTCTCAATTCATTTATTATTTCATTTAACCAATTTGCTAAATTTTGCATCTCATAATCTTCTGTTCTTTCAAATGGCGGGGTTTTACCGTGTCCAGGTGCATCAACGGAGATAAATCTATACTCTTCTTTTAATTCTTCAGCAATTTCTATAAAACTTAAACTCGTACTACCTAATCCATGTAAACAAAAGATAACGGGCTTGTCATTATTCCCCCATTCAGTAATATGTACATTTATTTTTTCATTGCTAATATAGTAACGTTTCAAAACATTTATCCTCCATATTTTGATTTTTTAATTTATACTTTATTTATTTCTATTATTTTCAAGTATTTCCTGTATTCTTTTCCACACAAAAAGCTGCTTTTCATTTAAAGAAAAGCAGCTTTTACACTAAAATATATTATAATTTAACAGCGATAATCATAAATCTTTTTGAATTCGTACGAATCCCTTTTTCAGAACTATTCGTTTCAATGAACTTTTGTAAAATAGTAAAATCTTCTTCCTCTTCTCCAAATCTAGGAATAATAGGCGTATGTTTTAATAAGAAAATGAGATCTTCAGACGTACTGTAATAATCAGTAACATCATATTCACGTACTTGCACGAGATCAAATCCTGCACTAATAAGTTCATCCATATACTTTTCTTTTAAAGTGCCATCTCGTTCATCTAAGCATTGTCCTCTGCCAAATGCTTCTTTCAGGTTTAATTTATCATTCTCACTTACTTGTTGCGTTAAGAAAAAAGCACCTCGTTTCATTACTTTCGCTAACTCAGATGCTATAAACGGTGCGTGACAACTTGAAGCGATATCAAAATGGGCATTCTGAAACGTTAACGCTTCAGAACCCATTTGAAGAAACTCAACATTTTGTACACCTGATTTTTTCAAGTTGGAATGTGCCGTTTCAATCATGCCGTTAGAATTATCAATTCCAATCAACACTTTAGCTGATGATGCTATGTTAAGTACATTTTCTCCTCCGCCTGTACCAACATCAAGTAAAATATGTGATGGTTTACACCTTTCTTTTACCTCACTATAAAAGTCCCATGTATCTCCTACAGTTTCACATTTTATTTTACTAAAATCCCATCCATTTAATCTTCCTACTTTATCATAGAAGCTTTTATACTCTAATTCGTTCATCTTATTACTTCCCCTTTGTAAAAATAAATTAAATATGTATAATAACCTACGACACTCCTTAATTATATATTATAAAATACAAATTATTAAAACAACATTTCCCTTCAAACTACAATAAGTTTACATAATATTTTTATGGTTTATCTTTATCTATATATTCTAAATGCCCTCTTCCCCAACTACACATACTATCCAAAACAGTACTGACTGTTTTTCCATGTTCAGTTAAGCTATATTCTACTTTAGGTGGTATTTCTTGATAAATTTCGCGTTTTATTAGTTGATCTTGCTCTAATTCACGTAATTGCTTTGCTAACGTCCCTTGAGATATATCTGGTATTAATCTCTTTAATTCACCAAAACGTTTCGTTCCATCTGTTAGCAAAATAAATAAAATGAGCGGCTTCCATTTCCCACCGATTATTTGTAATGTTGCTATTACCCCTTTTAACTTCGGTTCTTGTAAATCCATTTTTCTCACCTCTCCTCAGATATCATAAAGTGAAACTTTAATCAGTGGGGGTTTTGTTCATCCCACACTGATTATTAGTTGAACCAATCGGGCTTTTACGGGCAGTTGATCTCTTACCTAACTTCCTTGCATTTTCCTAACTTTGAGGTGAGAGTTTTACTGCCCGTTAATGCGGGATAAACAATATGTAGAAATTTTTCGTATTACTTATCCGCATAAATAGCAATTAGTACGAAATTTGCGACTATGTACATATAAAGTGCGTACTTTTCACTTGCTCCCTTTTAGCGAATAATAAAAGCATAGCACAGTTATATTCTAAAGTTTTTTATTAAAGGAGTGGCTAAAATATGTCTATTACTACATTAGAAAATAGCCGTATTGTTATCATTGGCGGGAGTTCTGGTATTGGATTAGCAACAGCAACTCAAGCAATTAAACAAGGCGCACATGTTATTATTACCGGACGCTCGGAAGAAAAATTAAAAGTTGCTCGAGAAGTAATAAATAACAATCATCTTCAAACTTATATATTGGATAATCAAAATAAAGAGCAATTACAAAATTTTTTCAAGACAGTTGGGAACTTTGATCATTTATTCACACCGGGAGCCTCTTATACACTTGGACCAATTACCTCTACAGAGGAAATTGCTGAAAGTAGCTTCATCGGAAAGTTTTGGCCTCAATATTATGCCGTAAAATATGCAATTCCTTTTCTTTCAAACTCTGGATCGATCGTGTTAATGTCCGGTGCCTTTAGTCAAAGACCACTTAAAGGTGCGCCTGCTTATGGAGCTTGCAATGGTGCTATTGAAAGTTTAGGGAAGGCCTTAGCTGTGGAATTAGCTCCTATTAGAGTTAATGTGGTTTCTCCTGGAACAATACAAAGAGAAAATGAACAAAATGAAAATAGACTAGTTGCTTACGAAGCTTATAAATCTCTTTCACTTGTACAACGAGCTGGATATAATGATGAAATTGCACATACTGTCCTATATTTAATGCAAAATAGTTTTACTACGGGTAATGTATTATTTCCTGATGGAGGGTACACATATCATTAATTATTAAAAATTTAATGCCTCCTTGTATTAACTAGTATTAAGGAGGCTATTATTAACTAAAAAAGGGATATATTAATGTAGGATCTTCTTTCAAAAGTTCTGCTAACAACAATAATTGCGGAAAAGGTCATAAGATTAACTCTTTATCCAGCAACCCCTTTTGTTCTCGAATCATACCGCCTCATCCAATAAAAGCCGCCCTAATTTCTATTCCCTACACTTTTATATAAAATTAACCTTATAAAGGTAGGATTCAACAACTTCTTACAGAATTCTATATTTAATACGTATTGGACGGATTATTTTCAAATTCCTCTTTACTAAAGGTGGTTCATACAATTGTGAAATTTGTACAAGAACGAAGATTAACTGGCAAGACAACTTTTTCAAAAGAATACAAGATTTTTATTTTTGGTTTACTCATTTCACGAATCGGGGATTCACTATATACTTTTGCAATGCCTTGGATTGCCTATCAATTAACTGGTTCAGCTGTAATTATGAGTTCTTTATTTGCTGTTAACGTATTGCCAATCGTTTTATTTGGCCCTTTAGTTGGTGTACTAGTTGATCGATATGATCGAAAAAAGTTACTTTGGATGGCGGATATTATCAATATTATTTTAGTAAGTCTCGTACCAATTCTACATGCATTACATCTATTAGAAGTCTGGCATTTATACGTAATTACTTTTATCTTAGCAGTTATGTCCATGCTTTTTGATGTAACAACAGTTACAGTCATTCCACACATCGCAGGTGCATCATTAACGAAGGCTAATTCTTTATATCAAATGGTTAATCAATTGGCTAGTTTGTTTGGTCCAATCATAGCTGGGCTTTTCATATCTTTTATTGGCGGCTTTCAAGTACTTTGGATTAATGCTCTTTCATTTATTGCTACATTAATTGCTGTGATTATATTACCTTCTATGAAAAACTTAAATAAAAAGAATACTGATAAAAAAATATTGCAAAATGTACTAAATGATTTGTTTGATGGATTTAAATGGCTCAAAAATGATCGGTTAAATATAGCTTTGTCACTTCAAGCTATGGTAGGTAACTTTGGAGCAAGTGCTGTTTTAGGTCTACTTATGTATTATTTATTATCGACATTAAATCTTACCTCCGCACAAAGTGGTTATAATTATACTTTAATAGGAATAGGTGGGCTTTTAGGAAGCTTAATTGCCGTTCCTTTAGAAAAGAAATTTCGACGTGGTATACTTATTCCTTTACTCCTATTTTGTGGAGCGCTTGGATTAACATTTGCTTTATGGAGTACATATTGGCTTGCTCCCGGAATTGCTTTCGGTATCGCGATGACATGTAATATCACATGGAATACGATTGTTACATCAATTCGGCAGGAAACTGTTCCATCCAATTTGCAAGGACGTGTTTTAGGTTTTTCTCGTGTACTTACACGATTATCTATGCCATTGGGGGCATTAGTAGGTGGAATTATTTCAGCCTACAATCCTGTATTTATATTTGCTTTAGCTGTTTTTACTAAAATAATTGAAGTCTTTATTGCCTTATGTAGTCCGATACGAAAACTGTAAAGAGGAAAAATTATATATTTTGAGATATTAATAAAATAAAAAAAGGCATAAAACATGCCTTTTTTTATTACTTATTTGTTTATTGGATAACAAACTTCTGTAACCCACTTATTAGGATCGGATTCCATCGCTGGGCTCACATGATAAATATTAAACATCGGGCCTGCTAATTTGTAACCCTCTGTCTCAATCCATTTTGCCGCAGCCTCATTTACAGCTGTCATCTGTCCATAACTTCCATTAACTGTTATAGAAGCTACATTAGTCGATTCCATATTTTTAAATGTAACGTCTTTTGTATTTTCGTGCTTACCTAGAATACTTAGCTGTATTTCTATATCTACATCATTTTCTTTGTATTCACGATCATGGAAAACCGCAATACTATAACTCGGTTGGGCAATACTAATATTTTTCATTTGAATTTCTTGCATTAATACACTCCATAAATCACCTTCGCAATTATACGATGGAATAATCTTTCTAACACTAGCTACAGTTCTTTCTGGAATTTCTTTTATTGAAACATGATAATTCATCTCAACAACATCCTCTCTCATCGTTTTCATTGAGTCTTCAAGGAGACGTAATTGTTTTTGGAGGTTATTCATGTCTTCTTTAATTTGAGCACTACGATTTAAAAATTGCTCTTTTATGGTATCTATATTATCGCATTCTATTATTTCTTTGATGGTAGCAATATTAAACCCCATAGCTTTTAACGTTTGAATTTGATTTACTTTTTTTAATTGGTCTGCTGAATAAAATCGATATCCACTCTGCTCATCGACTTTTACTGGTTGTAGTAATTCCACTTTATCGTAGTGTCTCAACATTCGTATACTAATGGAAGATAGTTTTGAAAAATCCCCTATTTTAAACATGATTTCCTCCTATAAGTTACATCTACTTTGAAGCTCAACTTTATCTTAAACAATGACATTGTGTGAGGGTCAATCGTTTTTTTTGACGATTTAAACGATAATTTAACATGTTATATTTACATAATTAAAAATCTATATTCCTATTTTATGACTACTACAATTGACAAATCCATCATTAGTTATTTTTCTCTAAACATTCATAAACCGCCATCATATCTCGTTTATCCAACTCACGTATGCGATTAAAAATTGGTATTTTTCCAACAGCTTCTGTTAATAAGCTTTCATTCACAACATCACTTGCTTTTCCAGTTAACCACGTTTGTACATCCACGCCCTCGACAACTTCTTTTAACCCTTCGTCATTAATACCACTTGCATTACAAGTTACACATGGAATTGTTAGTTTAAAGACACCATCATGTAGATTATCTTCGGTTATCACTTTCTTACCTTTACAAAATGGACATGGATTACTTTTTTTAATTTTATTAATTTGGGTAACTAATTTTTTGTATCCAAATGCTTCGTATACATACGTAAGTTTTTTATATTTACCATTTGTGAAATACTTATCTATAATGGTTTCTCTCGTTTCATAAACATTAGGGAAATCACAAACAGTTACTTGATTATTAACACTAATGGATTCGATATTTCCTTTTATTTCGCCCCAGAATGGTAAGACATTTTGTAACACCATTTCATAGTTTGAAAAGCTTGCTTGTTCTAATTCAAACATTTTCAATGCAACTTGTGCTTTTCTTGGCAATAAAGAAACATCTTCCGTCAATACCATATCGCCACCAACAATAGACTTCAATTTAACAAGTGCCGGTAAATCACCAACTGTTTTCAATACTTTATTAATAGGCTGATTGATTATTTCACGAATATCTACGTTACCAAATTTAAGTGGTTTATGATGATTTAAAACCGTCCCCTCACAAATTGGACATTTCATCATTTTTTTTGAACTCTTAATTTCTTCTTTAATAGGTGCTTTTGAAATAACAATATATCCACCAATAATTGTATTAAACCCTACCCATGTTCTGCGTGTCTTTCCTTTTTTATCATAAAATGATTTTTCAAAATATCCGTACCAAAACGTATGCTTTTCTTCTTCTGACATATCATTATAGCTCTTTGACAAATCGTGACCAATCTCATTTTTTATTTCTTCGAATAGAAATTCTATTTTTTCATGCTGATAAAATTTTAATACCTTCATGATTTCTGGATCGAATAGCCCATCCCAAAATGGAACACTTTTATCTTGAATGGCAATATCTTTATCAAAAACTTCAATCTGAAGACGTCCAGAACAGGATGGACAATGATTGTCCTGTGAATAGAAATCAAAACTTCTCGTATCTTTATTAATTGGATGAGCAGCTACAATATGATTAATTAATCCACCAATCTCATATAAGAAACTATATTGACTATATAAATGTCTTTCAAGATCAATAGCAATAACAGGTGCGATTGTATCAGATTCATATTCACCATAAATTAACCTAGCCATTGATGATAAACTTTTTAAAATACCGCCCTTATAAACATTTTCAGCATTTTTAAAATAGTTAATATGATTTTCTTCTAAATAGTGAACTCCTTTTTTCTGCTTAAGCATTGAAGAGATATTTATTTTCTCTGTGCTATTCACATTACTTTTTTGACGATAGTAATCCTCATGATTAACAACATCCAAATGCTCTACAGATTCATTCTGCCTTTTTCCAAAATCAACTATATAATCAGAGCTTTCTAACATGTAACGATTATGCTCAATCATAATGATAGAAACTGATTCATCTTGCAGAATACCTCTAATACTATCGATAAATTGATTTAAAATATTTTGTGATAAACCTTTTGAAGGCTCATCAAAAATGAATAATGTATGTGGATTTCTAGTGTTTGCAAATAATTCCGAAACTAAATGAACACATTGAAACTCACCTGTCGATAATGTTTGTGTTTTTCTCTCTAATGTTAAATAGCCAAGTCCTAATTTAATTAGTAGGCTCAAACGTTTATAAGCGATATCTTCATTTGGAAGTTCATCAATAATATCCTCAATCGAGCGCTCAAAAATATCATCAATGTCTTCACTATACTTTGTTAGTTTCTTTTTAATATCTAGGAAAGTTGCTACAGTTGATCGACTTGTAATTGATTGATTTCGGTCTTGTCCCACCATAACTAATTTATCTTTTGGATATCTTTTCAAGAAATCTGTAGCTAGACATTCATTGACAAGTGTAGATTTCCCACATCCTGATTCTCCTGTAACCGTTACAAGCCTGTTTTTAGGAATTTGAAACTCCTCCATTTGGATATTACGGCAATATAAATCATAGAATGTATAATATTCTGTTGGTATTTCTTTATTTCGATCCCACAGTATTGACTTTGGTCTTGGTGATTCTTTCACAATTTTCCCGCCATATTTTCCGCTACCAGGTCCAAAGAACAATTGCTCATCAGTTGTATCTAGTACCGTATCTGAATGATCAATAAGCCAAATTTGATTTTTACACCCTAATCGTTTAATCTCTTCCAAAATTTTCAATAATGTTTCATGATCAAGTCCAACTGAAATCTCATCAATAATAATTACAGCATTTTCACTTACTGCCATGAATTCAGCCAAATAAAGTCGTGTTAACTCTCCACCTGACAACGTACCCATAATTCGATTTAATGTTAAATAACCAATGTTCATATTAATAATATTTTGCAGTATATGCTGTTTTTCTTCACTAATATTTAATTCTTTTGCTATTGAAAGAATAGATTCAACACTTAAATCATTAATATTTGAAATTGAATGTGGCTTGGCCAACAAATCAATTTCATGTTTTTCAATTTCTTCACTATAACGTTTTCCCTTACATTTTTTACACTCAACATTTTTTGTAGTACCACGGCCTTTACAACCAGTACACCAGCCTAATTGATTATTAAATGAAAAGACCTCTGGAGAAAGATTAAATACTTCAGCAAGTTTTTCCCGAACCTCTGTAAAAACACCAGTATGAGTACCAATCGTTGAACGTGGATTAGACGAAATCGATGATTTCCCTAAAAAAAGTACTAATGGCATTTCTTCCATCTTAATAGCACTAAAATTTGTTTCCATAATGTTAGGAAATAAATATTGATATTCAGCCTTTGGTAATAAAGAAACTAATCGTTTTTTTGACTCTTCACCAATTGTTTGGCAAAAAGTTGTTTTACCCGATCCAGATAACCCAGCAATTCCAAACGATTTATTAAACGGTATAGTTGCATCTAATTTATTTATGTTATTAGCAATTAATTGATTTACTTTCATATTAACCTCTATTCTTATTTATCCATAAAAGCATTTTTATAATATAATAATTACATAATGAATATTACCTATTATGTAATTATCCTCTAACTTCATGAATCTTACCCTTGTATATTTCAAACCATTGTTGCCATTCATCTTTAGAAAATTCTTTCTCTTCTCCTTCTAAAACGCAAGAAAAAAGATTTAAACAAATATGCCAACCAGCTACATCTCTCGGTGTATGATCTGTTAATTCATGAATGTACTCTTTAAGAAGTAAAAGAGTACCATTTTCCTCTTTATGTATTTCAAATCGGACACGGTCTTTATCCCAAGTAAATTCAAGTACTGAGTTTAGTTGACACTCTAAAATATCAATATTTATGAATGAACCGTCCATCATGTCGAACTTTATTATTCCACCAGTTTTAAGGCTTTCAATCTGTAAATTGGACATCCATTTTTTCAGCTTACTGTTTTCTGTTAATACAGACCAAACTTCCTCTACCGTATATGGAAATTCACGTTCAAATTTTACAATATATCCATCAGTTAGTTTCCCAATTTCAGCTATCATTTTGATTGCCTCCTTATATAGAATATATGTTCTTATTTCATTTTACACGAATATAAATATAAAATAAATATTTATGTCAACGAAGTGTTAATTTAAAGCGAATGACGCTGAGAAAAACTTAAATATTTTCTAAATCGAGTTATATAGTATTGAAAATTAAATATAGATTTACGTACAAATAAAAAAGCCGCATTTGCGACTTATGAAATCATAGGATTAACTCCTTTTTTTGTTGAATGATTAGCGCTTAATCGCATCGACAATTAGCGATGGAAAACCAAGTTTATCGCCTTTATTTCTAGAATCATACCTTTTCGAACGGAAAATAACACCGTCGTTTGCATCCCATTCGTTGTAATAAAACCGACCATTTTCATCACAATATTCAAGTAAAACTACCTCGAATCCAGCAGTTTCAAACATTTTCGTTAATGTTTTATAATTATGAACGATTTTATGACTTGCTGCTGGATGATCTTTCGGACCGGGGCCCCCTATTTGAACTATATTTTGATATGCCTCATCCTGAAAGAATGCATCAGGGACTCCGCACCGAATATGACCAGATGGTTTTAAAAATTCATAACAAATTTCAGCTGCTCTTACACCTTCTTCAAAAGTAAGGTGTTCCCATACATGCTCAGCTAAAATAGCTGAAATAGAGTTGTATTCAAATCTTTCTTCCCACGTAGCTTTATCTAGTAAGTTAAGTTCATCTTCTTGTGTTTGAATCCAGCCTGGATTATTATTAAACACTCCAGCTCCGACAACTACTTTAATTTCGTCTTGTTTTATTACCACCATTTTCACCTCTTAAATATTTTAATTCATTAATATATTCTATGTTTACTATTATGCTTCCTCCTTCAACAAATTTAGTAACATGAGTCCAGTACAATACCGAACTCATGCCCTAAAAACTCTCTAACGCAACAATCTGTCTAACTCTATAAAATTAGTTCATAATATACGATTTTTCTTACAGAAATATAGCACACCAAACATTAGCATAATACCAATCACGTAAAAAATTGTTGTTCCGCTCCCACCAGTATTAGGAATTACCCAATTATTCTTCGCATTTTTCACTGTTATTTTTTGTGTCTTTACTGCTTCTGTAATTTCTATTTCTATTGGATCTCTAAGTAACATGTATCCGTTCGGTGCTTTTATTTCTTTAATCGTATACTTTCCAATTGCTAATTGGTTGGAAATTACCTTTCCTTTTTCATCCGTTATTAATCTACTAACTTCTTTCCCTTCTTTATCTAACACTTGAAATACAGCGCCTTTTAGCTTTAATTCACTATCCGTATCATCAACTTTTTCAATTTCAAATTGCCCATTCGGATCTGGCAATTTCTTATTTCCTATTTTAATTTCTACTACTGTATCTTTTTCTATTTTTACAGCTATTTTATCTTTTAATAATTCATAACCTTTAGGCGCCTCTATTTCCACTACGGTATAGTTTCCTATTGGTAAGTCTTTTGATATTACTTCTCCTTCTTCATTTGTTACTAGTTCTCCAACTACTTTTTTATTTAAATCTTCTATATGAAACTTTGCCCCTGCTAGTTTTTTATTTTTATCACTTATGTCTACTTTCACAAGCTTCATTTTCCCCATTGGATCTGGCAATTTCTTATTTCCTATTTTAATTTCTACTACTGCATCTTTTTCTATTTTTACAGTTATGTTATCTTTTAATAATTCGTAACCTTTAGGTGCTTCTACTTCCACTACGGTATAGTTTCCTGTTGGTAAGTCTTTTGATATCGCTTCTCCTTCTTCATTTGTTACTAGTTCTCCAACTATTTTTCCTTTTGAATCTTCAATTTTAAACTTTGCTCCTGCTAGCTTTTTATTTTTATCACTTATGTCTACTTTCACAAGCTTCATTTTCCCCATTGGATCTGGCAATTTCTTATTTCCTATTTTAATTTCTACTACTGCATCTTTCTCTACTTTTACAGCTATTTTATCTTTTAATAATTCGTAACCTTTAGGTGCTTCTTTTTCCACTAAAGTATAGTTTCCTATTGATAAGTCTTTTGATATCGCTTCTCCTTCTTCATTTGTTACTAGTTCTCCAACTATTTTCCCATTTAAATCTTCAATTTTAAACTTTGCTCCCACCAATTTTTTATTATCATTATTACTATCAACCTTTTTTATTTTTACTTTTCCTGTACTAGGCTTGTTCCAATGTTTCCAGTTAAATTTGAAATTGTGAAACTCAAATCCACCAGTTTGTTGTACCGCACCGACAAATGCTTGTCCATTAATCGAACCGCCTTTTGTTTCTAATACAGCATTGGGAGCAAACACACTTCCAACAACACCATATCCTTCTGTTGTGATCTTTTTCGCATTAGGAAAAACCCAAATCATTTTACTGTATAGCTCAGTAAATGGTGAATTAGGAGAATAGGGTTGTGATGTGGGAATTATATCCGTAGCCCTTCCAATATTGTTCTTGTCATATAGAATAGCCCCATTTTTAAATGTAACCTCTATCGCATCCGAATACATAACAATAAAATCTTTGTCCTTAGCACTCGGTAAAAATACATCTCTTATATCTAAATTGATTTTCCCTGTCAATTCTGATGAAACATAAATATTAGGATTGTTTATATCTTTTCCGATTCCATGACTCATATTTGGAATAGGGGTATTCGTTTTATATTGACCTGCATTTTTACTGACTTGGTTCACTATATTGCGAAATTCATTAAATTTCGCGTCAATTTCTAGTTTTTCTTTATAAACGATACGATCATAAGAAGATTGTATGATGCGATCTGGATCACTCTCTTTTGTCATTACAACTATTCCGTTTTGAATGATAAAAGATTCTTCTCTTGATTTCTTAAATTTTCCAGACAATAACAAAGACGGATATCCCTCATCAACCCATTTTTCACCTACTATATTAGATGTTCCCGCTGCAGCACCTACAATCGTATACCCCGATGCATCCATGTCACCTTGAACTGCAATTGCCCCTTCAATGTCGCCACCTACTGCTTTATGGTTACCAAAAACAACAGCATTATAACGCGATATATCACCTAGACTTTCTAGGTTTATCGTGGATCCATATGCTTCTTTTGGTACATATACGACAAAACTTACACTTAACATTAACAAAACAATAAAATGAATACTTACCAGCTTTAATCGTAGCCTCAATTCCTTTGTTCCCACCTTTACCGTATTTTTTCTATAGTCGAATAAAATGAAATTTTTATTAATGATGATTTACTTCAATCCCCTATATACCTTCTTTACTTATCTCTGAATTTCCGGTCCCACTTCCCATTAATGCAGGATAAATAAATAAATAAATAAATAAATAAATAAATACATTCTATCTAGTTAACCTTTTCTTATAAATTACGACTAGAAACACACATAACAATAGGATTGGAACTATTACAGTCCACTTATTAAATATAAATATCTCTGTACTCACTTTTTGTTTTTCTTTCTCGTTTAACTCCACACGCACACCTCGAACTAGCAATCTATTGGTGTTTACTCCATAAGGCGTACACGTAATTAAAGTTGTATAATCTTTTTTTTGTACAATTTGTAGATCGTCCGTTTCGTGTGGTAACACTACTTTAATTTGATCTACTTTATAAGCAAGAACTTTGTCTAAAGAATGAATATAAAAAAGATCTCCTTTGCTCAACTTATCTAAATCTGTAAATAATTTTGCTGATGGTAAACCACGATGCCCTGTTAAAATAGTATGCGTACTTTCTCCACCTACCGGGAGCGAAGAAAAATCTAAATGACCTATCCCGCGACCCAATACTTCCTCAGAGGTCCCTTGATAGATTGGCAGTTTTATATTAATTTTCGATATTTCAATATACCCCATTACATCTCCTAAATTTAACACATCAGCATACGCTTGATAATTACTTTTTTTTTCAGAAAATGGATCTGTAAATGTTTTCGCAGAAGTTTGAACTTGTTTATTATATTCGGCTGCTTCTTTTTCCCTACGTTCGACTTCTTTCTTTTGTAGCGCTTTGATCTTCTTATCGTAAGAGCTAATCTCAGAATAATGTGCACGAGTCGCCAACCAATTACTAATAGTAGGATATAAAAAAATACCTAATCCAAATAAAAAAATACCCACCAAAACAAGATTTCGTTTCATATTTCCACCTCTGTATATGCTTAAATATCGAAAAGAGGGAAGCATTTTGCTTCTCCCCTTTTCCCATAGTTACATGTTCCTAAAATCTTAATTTCTAGCAAACTTTTTTCTAAAGAAAACAAATGCCGCTGTAAGCATTAACGTAAGGCCTATTACAGTAAAAAGAGTCGTTCCTATGCCACCCGTTACCGGAAGAATCCATCCACTTTTATTATTTTCAATCGTCAATTTAACCGTTTGATTATTTTCACTAATCTTTACATCAATGGGGTCTTTTAATAATTGATAAGATGCTTTTGTACCATCTTCTTTTGTATATGTTGGTGCTTTCGTTTCAAAAATTTGATAGTCTCCATATGGAATGTTAGACCATTTAATAACACCATTTTCATCTGATACACCTGTTACTTCTTTTCCTGCTACGACAACTATTTTTCCATTATTATCTTTAAGTACAAACTCTGCACCTTTTAATTTATTCTTATTAGCACTATCAATTTTTGTTAACTCAATTATTCCAGTTGTCGGAATAACAACTACAGGTTTAGATTCCTTTTCTCCAATTACATCATTTTTATTTGTAAAATGTATTTTTGCTGTATTTAAAATTTCCGAACCAGATGGTACTCCTTCTTTTACTTGGGATTTAATTTGCAAATGAAATTCTTTTTTACCATCTAATTTTGTGAAATCTTTTACTGTAGCTGTTACTTTTTGACCTTCTATAGCTACCTCAACAACGTTTGCATTTACTTCTGCTCCATCAATTTTCACGATTGGCTTTCCTTGAATCACTAAACGATTATCCAAAGTATCTGTTACCACATATTTTTTGTATTCCTTAATGTCTTCTGGAATTAATGTTTTAATATCATAATTATAATTAGTTAACGGATTTATTGGTAACGCTTCCAATTTTCCGTTAATTTTTTTATCAATTGTTGGTTCTTCATAGTTTTTCACTTCTATTTTAACTACTGTACCAGAAGTAATAGTTCCATCTTCATTAATTGTTCCGGAGTTCTTAACAAAAAACTCACGTTTAGTTGGATCTATTACATAGCCTTTCGGAGCTTTTGTTTCTTGGAAATAGTATTCTCCATACTCCAATCCTTGCACTCGGATATGGCCATTAGCATCTGTTGCTAACTCTTTTTTCACTTCTGTACCGTCTTTTTTAAATAAAGAGAATACTGCACCTGCTAATGCTTTTTCATTTACACCAGTTTTTATTAAATCCACTGCACCACGTTTAATCTCATTTTTGGGATACATGTGAACATCATAGTTTAGCACCTTACCCTCTTTATTCGTTAATGGGATATCCACTGTATACGTATTGGGATTTAGATTAACATGTGGAGGTCCTGCCACTTCTTTCACCTCATAACGTCCTAGCGGAAGATCTTTTAATACAGCTTGTCCGTTATCATCTGTTACTACTTGATTTGGAGTGGCTCCCATTACAGGTTTCACGTCTTCTTTTACGATTTTCCCATCGTTTGAAATTTTTTCAAAAGAAGCAACCCTTTTCACTTCAAACGTTACACCTTTTAATGGTTTCACATCTTTTGGCACCTCTTGATTTGCAGAACCGTCACCTTCTAGTCCCTGCGCTCCATCTTTTTCTTGTTCATACTTATGAATCGTTAAAGTACCTTTAGATGGTGAATCTGCCTTTACTAATACACTAGACCATGTAGAAAATGTTAAGAATAACACTAAAAGCACACTAAATATTTTTTTCATTTCTCTTATCCCCTTTACTACTTCTATCATTTTAAAAATTTCTTTATTACTATTACCTTCTTAAAAGCAATAGTGTGCCAAGTATCAGATTTAAACGAATAACATAAAACATAGTCGTCCAACAATCCATTGTTTACAATCACTTATTCACTTTTCTTATCTTCTATTATTACGTTGTCTCTCCACATGATATATGTAATTTTCTCCCCTAAATTACACGTATATCCCTATTTCAAGAATCATTACATTTGTTACATAATAGCTTTCACTGCTAATTTCGACTAGTCACTTACTGTCAATCTATTCATTTCTCACTTCCTATCCCTATTTAAAATCCAATCTTAATCATTTTTTAATACATATAAGTAATAACCAACAAATAAGTGTGACGATTCATATTTTACGTTACCGTCCAAAACTATTACCTGTATATTCAAATAATATGTGCTATCCATGTTAAATTATGGTATTATTCTTAGAAGTTTATAACTTTTATTTATATTTTTTATTGATAAAGGTTTTCCGTATCTACTTATGAAAAAGGAATATATGTTTATTTAACTATTACGCATAACTGTAAGGAGGAAGAATATGACTAAAAAACTCAGTCTAGTTGAGATAGAGTACATTTGCAATATGTTTTTTCAATCTTTAGAAATTCCAGTTTATTTTTTAGATTGTAACAAAAATATTCTTTTAGAATTTAAATCAAAAAATGATTCACATTCGTTATATACATCAAAAATAGAACAGTTACATATGCTTTTTCAGAGAAATGATACATATAATTCCCCCATCTTCAGAACTCACGAATATCTAGGGCACTTTATTTTAATTCACATAAAGAGCGATTATATGGTGAACGGTACTGTTATTATTGGGCCCTTGACACATGTAAATTTTTCTACAAATAAAGCGGATAGTAACCTTAATTTTATTCCAAATTATAAAAGAACAAGAGACCATTATTTTTCATTGTCAGTCAAAGATCAAAATTTCTTTGTAAATATAGCGATATTGTTCTATAACATTCTCTATAAAAAAAATTCAGATGTAAGCACCTTTTCAAATAACAGTGACTCACTTCATATAAGTCATAGCAGCATCTTAAACGAAGATGTATATATTTCAATGCAAAAAGACGAATCTATTTATCATAATTTATATATAGAGCAGCAACTACTTAGTTCTATAGAAGAAGGGGATAAAGAAACCGTACTCAAATATTATTACGAATTCCAACAAGAGACTCTTTCATCTTTATCTTCATTCCATCAATTAAGACGTCATAAAAACATTTGTATTTCATCCATCACGCTCGCTACTAGATATGCGATAAAAGGGGGACTTCCATCTGGGATTGCTTACAAAATTTATGATTTACATATTCAAAGAACAGAAGATTCAAAAGACAAAGAATCTGTTTGGGATTTATTAAAAAATGCTTTTTGTACCTTTGCAGACCGTGTAAAGGCACAAAAAACACAGCAATATTCACAGACTATTGCTATTTGTAAAAACTACATTTTTAAAAATATTTACAATCCAATATCTGTTAAACAACTTGCTAAATTTGCAAATGTGAATTCAGATTATTTATCTATATTATTTAAAAAAGAAGTCGGTATTTCATTAATTGAGTACATTCAACGTGAACGAATCGAAGAAGCAAAGAAATTATTAACTTTCACCACCTATCCTTTATCAGACATATGCGCTTCGCTTAATTTTAGCGATCAAAGTTATTTCACTAAAATTTTTAAAAAATTCACCAATGAAACACCTGGTAAATATCGAAAATCTCATGTTGTTATTTAGAGTGAAACTTCCATTAAAACAAAATGTTTTCAGTAACTCATCAATGACAGATTAGAAGCACTCCCAGATTCATGAACTATAGGATTTATGCTTTTTCCAAACCAAAAAACACGTTACTATTCTTTTATTTTAATGAGAATAGTAACGTGTTTTTTATGTAATGTAGTTTTGTAGACAGAACATGATCCAACTACAAATTTTTATAGAAGCCAAATGCACCGCTTAACTACTAAAATCTTATTAAGTAAAAAATCCATATTTTGTTTTACTTACTTTCTACTTTATTTCTTTTGAATAATGAACTCTTTTCTTCAAACGAATGATCCCTACTATTATTTTTGTATCTTTCTAAATTTGCGAACAAAAGTGAGTACTGTGCCTGTAATAATCATCAATATGCCGATTGCTGCACTGTTAGTTGTACTTACACCCGTCTTTGGAAGCTCCTTATATGTATATTCTTTTTTATCGCTATTACTGTTGTTTGAGATATTACTCTTATTTTCCTTATTAGCAAGGCCATTAGCTTTGCTAGTTTCTTTATCTTTCACTAATACTTTTTGTATTGCATTTACCTCATTACCCACGGAATCTCTAACACTATATATTATTTCATAAGTACCAGCTTTAGTTGTATCTATAGTTCCTTCATACGCTACTTTAGAAATAAGGTCACCGTCCTCTTTATCAGTAGCTGATACCCCTACCAATGGATCAAATTGATCACCCTCAGTAATTGAAGTTGTAGCAGGTACTTTTAGTATTGGTTTATCATTTTTAACTTCTTCTCTAACTTTGACCGTTACAGTTTGCTTCGCCGTTACTTCATGACCTTTAGAATCTGTAACCGTGTACGTTAATACGTAAGTACCGGCTTTAGTTGTATCTACTTCACCATCAACTTTGATTTTAGAAGTGAGATCACCGTCTTCTTTATCGATAGCTAATACTTCTGCCATTGGAACAAATGAATCTCCTACATGAATTGTCGCTCCAACAGGCACTGTTAATTTAGGTTCTAAATCTGATGTTTCTCCATTTCCCTCTACAATTACAGTCTGTCTAGCCGTTGTATTTCTCCCTTGGGAATCAACGACCAAGTATTCCACAATGTATGTACCTGGTTTTGAAGTATCTACATCGCCTTTATGCTTTACTTTATTTGTTAAATCACCCTCTTCTTTATCAACAGCTTTTACATTTCTCATTGGATCAAACGTATCACCTACACGTAGTGTAATCGTAAACGGTACAGTTAACTCTGGAGCTTGGTTTTCTGCTGTTTTTTCGTTTTCTTTCACCGTTCCTGTAATTTTTGCCGCATCAAAAGCATTTTGGACTGCTTGAACTTCAATTGAGTTCGCTCCATATTTATTAGTTGCCACTTTAAGGCATGCCAATTTCAATTCAGAGAAATTAGAAGTCATATTTAATTCATCAGTATTTGCATAATAGAAAATATCAAACATTCTATCTTCACCAATACCATTTACATTTACACCGTTATGAGTACCACCTTGTGCAATTAAATACGCAACTTTATTAATAATACTTGAGTTAAAATGAACGCCTCCATAATCCTCTCCATTTAAATCATTATATTTACTATAATCATCAGGATACGGTAGTCCTTCTGAAAAATTAATTGCAGTTGGATTTTTCATATTACGAAAAGTCGATCCAGTTTGTTCTCCTATTGTCCAGTTAAATTCCCCATTATTTATGTATTTCTCTATAGCCGTTCCCATAATATCCGATAATGCCTCGTTAATTGCCCCAGATTCTCCTGAAAATTCAAGGTTAGATTCACTTGATGTAACTGCATGTGTAAATTCATGACCGGCTATATCGAACGCTTTTACCATAGGATCTCCATATAAAAGCATACTAATGTTATTAATATTAGTACTAAATGCATTCTCCCAATTTTCAGGATCATTTGTTCCTCCAGAATCCCATGCATGTACAACTGAAACTACTTTTTTTCCTTTATTATCAAAACTATTACGCTTATATTTTTCTTTATAAAAATCGTATACCTTTGTTGCTAAGAAATGAGCGCTTACCGCCTTTGGATCATTAAATGTTGTTGAAACACTAGTTGCTAGTATACCAGGATAATAACTTTCTTCATTTGTAATATCTCTATAATTTACATCATATGTCTCAATTCCTTGTCCTCTTGTGTAATCAGCAAGTGCATAATTCCCACTGGTCTGTTTAGAAATACCAAATGTACGAGTTACGCCTAAATCATCTTTTCCTGTTCCAGTTAATGATGTGAAATTGCTAGTTTTATTTTCCTTAACGGATTCAACATACTCTTCACTTATTTTCAAACTTGATTCTTGTACCATATCTTTTAACATTTCACCATTATGAGCATTCACTAAATAAGTTCCAGATACATAATTTGGTGTTGTAGCAGCAAATGTAACTTGATATGCATTGCTAGCCTCCCCATGATTTTCATCAACAAAAATAACTGCCTTAACTTCTGGCTCAGAAATAAATTTAGTATCGTTTCCGTACTTTTTATAAATATATTGTTTTGCTTCTTCTTTTGATAAATTAATAGGTTTCTTTAAATCTTCTTGTGTTAAATTTTGTGCGCTAGCTCCTGAAATGCTTTTAATAATACCTTTTTTATCTACGTGAGCAGTCAACTGGTGGCCATATACTTCTTTTCCTTCATATATTTGTTGCATGCGCACAAGTGTAGTTCCATCATAAGAACCACGTTTTTGAAGAACTTTGTAATCTACTCCTGTTTCTGCACTAACTTGTTTTGGAGACAAAGCATGCTCCGTATTTTCCTTAAGTGCATCTTTCACTACATTCTCTGGTGCCTTTTTTGATGGTTGTGTCAGATTACCTGTACGGAACGAATCATCTTGAATTTCAACTTGCATTTGACCAGGTTCCTCTGCATGACCTACTCCATATAGTGTTACACTTGTTAAAACGAATCCTGTAGTTAATGCAACTATAGCTATTTCTTTTTTATTTCCCATGATATTTACCTCGTATAAATTTCTATTATTTATATAAAACTGCTAAAATGTATACAATCTATTCCTAACATAAAAAGATGACTTTTGTAATCAACAAAAGCCACCTCTTTAATATGTAATATCCCTAAAATGTTTTTAATACATAATTTCTATACAAAAAAGAAAAAAGCATTCATTAACGAGCATTTTGCAATACTTTTATTAGGTCATTTATATTTTCAACTTTCTGTTGAAACTGATCAAGTCTGCTATGTAGCAATGAAGGATTTTTATCTTCAGTTGAAATAACTTGTTTTAATTCGTTTTCTAATTTATCATACATATCAAAGAAATTATCAAATTCTACACTTACAAGCTCTTCATTTTCGCGATAGAATCTTTTTACTTCTATATAAGTCATATATGATTTATTTAAAAATCCTAATGAAATTAAATATTTAGAAGTGTTTTCTTGATAAATAGCAATATTACACGCTATTTTAATATCAGAATAAGTCTTTTGAACGAGACAATGCAATTCAAAAATCTTAAACTTTAATCCATTATTCATTTCATCCCCTCCCATCGTATCTATTCTACATAAAATTAGAATATTATACAAAGAAAATTATTAGCATGAAATTGACAATTTAAAAAATAACTTAAGGATAAACAAAATCCCTCTCATTATAAATTATAGTTGCGGAGCATTTACCAACATAACAGCAAAATAAAAAGCGAAAAGAATAAATCTTTCCGCTCTTAGAGTAATAAATACATTTCATATTGCGCTAAAGAATTCTTTTCAAATCCACATTTCTTAAGAAAACCTTCCAGTAAATTATTGTTAGGAAACCCAATTGATAAACTTGATAAATTTAATTCTTCTCTTGCTACTTGTAATAATTTCATCCCAACACCAATATTTCTATAATCTTTGTCTACGAAAATAAAACTAATTTTACCTTGTTTATTTACACATAGAGAGCCTTTTAAGTCATTATCGACATATGCACCATAAAATACATTATTTGTTTTTTTGATATAATCAATATCATTTTGCCAATTTATATGGAAGTTTAACCATTTCTGAATTTCATCTTTAAAAATTGGAAATTCTAATTGTTTTACTTCACTATCCTTACAATCTTTATTCATTATTTTAGTCAAATCATTTAAATTATAATAAGAAAGATCGTACACTTTTTCATAGCCCAACTTATTATAAAAATGAATCGCTCGGTCATTTCCTACAATGACTTCGAGAAAAAGTTGCTTACATCCATGTTGAATCGCCTCTTCTTTATGCAGTTCAAATAATTTTTGACTTACACCAATACCGCGGTAATTAGGATGAACCGCTAATGTTCCACAGTGCATAGTCTTTATACTTTCATAATCCTTTATACCACCTAGTATTACGCCAACAGGTTTGCCTTCTTCTAAAGCAAGAAAAGAATGTTCTAGCAAATTACCTTCTGGTCCCAAAAAACGTTGTATAAAATCCTCTTTTGAAACCTCCATCTTAATAATGTAATCTGAAAATCCATCTTTAAAAGCTTCATATACTAAATCAATATTTACTTCACTACACCTTTTATATTGAATCATATAAAATTGCCCTCCAACTGCTTATATTAAACTCAACGTGTACCCATATAATATATTCCATCTATTATAAATTTCAGCTCTTAATTTGAAATAAGCGGACATTTCCCTACATATAACTCACTATTGATTTGTTTTATAACAAACTATCTATTATTTACTACATTAACCTCATAAACACGTAAAAAAGCAATTAAATGCTCACATGCTCTTTCACATGCTAGCATTTTAAAGATTTTTTGTTCTTCTTTCGTTTTATCATTTGCTTGATCTGAAGCAGCTTTTAAACAGAGAAATGGTTTTTTATTTATTTGGCATACATAGGCGAAAGCTGCTACTTCTTGATCAACTGCCAATGCTCCATATACAGTATGGAGTAAATATCTCATTTCCGAACTACGAATACGTTGATCTCCTGATAAAAATGTACCGAAATGTATCGGATCATACGATCGTATTTTTTTTATTCTTCTTACAAGTGATTTTGTTGTTTCAATAGGTGCTGTTCTACCGTTATATAAATTAAAAACATCTTCCCCTGAACCAGCAGCAGTAACATCATGTTGTATTGCGTTTAGTGCGACTACAATATGACCGTTTTTCACCTTGTTTGATAAACTTCCGCATATTCCTGTCATAAACAACTCATCTGGCTGAAACTCACTAATTAACAATTGTACACAACTAGCGCAGCTTACTTTACCGACACCAGTAACAACTGATATAATTTCCAGCTCATTAATAGTATGAAAATGAAATTCCCAAGCTGCTCTTTTTTCAACACGTTCACTCGGATAATGTTGATGCAAATACGTCAGTTCTGGTTCCCATGCAGATACTATTGCAATACGTTTCATTACACGCTTCACTTCCCCTATTGTCATTTAAATATGTTATCTATACTTTCTCGTTCATAATCTGGAATCCATTCTTTGTATTTCTTATATAAATCTCGTATTATTTCTTTATTCTTCGCAATTACTTCACATCCTCTATCATCATACATAAACATGACAATATCTTTCGTTGCATTAATGAGAAATACATCTGGATAAAAAATTTCTTTTTTTCGTCCAAATCGAGGATACAAATCAGAAAAATCCTCATGATTAGCAGCTTGTATAAGCGATTCATACTTAATATCTTCTACGAGACATTTTAAAGAAAATTGATATGTACAATATAAATCTGCTTCTTCATCTTCAAATAGAAACGGTAATGTTTCTTGTCTTATATGAAATCTTAAATCTCTTTTCTTAATATATTTATTGTATACATTTATTTTCTGTGGAGTTTTTATGTTTTCCTTTTTAAATCTATAAACATTTGTCACTACAAACACTACATCTTCTTTTGAAAATATGTCTTCAAATAAGAATTTATTATATGTATATAGTTGAGAAAAGTATTCCATATTTAAATCGTTGGTTCCTTCTACAATTTGATATTTATCTTTTCCGAAATCAAAATGCAAATGATTTTCCCACTGAGATAATAAGTAGGGTCCTAATGTAACTTCTGGAAATGTTTGATTCATATATTCTTTTAATTGCATTTCCTTGTCCTTTCTACTGTACAATTCTTTTTAAATCCCAATATGCTTCTTCTAGCCACGGGTGTATAACTTTCAATGTATCTTTCCTTTCCCACAAATATGAAATATATACAAAAGCTGCTTTTTCCAAAGATTTTCCCAATCCTTTTTTTATTTCTATTAAATATGGTGGTGTCCCTTTTTGATCCCATTCTATTTTATCTGCAACAAATAATACTAAATCCATCTTCGTTGCATGTTTACGCAACGTTGTATGGCAACAAATTGCATTTAAAATCTCTTCATCTTCGACTTTAAATATTTCTTTTGCGATTACCCTCGATAATTTTTGATGAATAATCATAGGAAACTTTCTTTCCGCTTCCACTATTTCTACACCAAATTCTTCAGCAACTGCAATCCGCTCCTCGTTTGGAAAAATGCCACTAATATCATGTAAATATCCTGCAATTGCTGCTTTTTCTTTATCTACGTGAAACTTTTCTGCAATCTTTTTTGCCTCATTTGCCACACGAATTGAATGTTTATATGTAAACTCTTTATTATATTTTAGTAGAAAAGCTTTAATATCATTTTCTATTTTTCCAGTTGGAGTAAATGAATATTTATCATTACATAACATAGAAAATCCCCCTTATAACTACCTTTCATTATAATGTAGAATCTAAATATCTTTGTTATTTTATATTCGATATTAATCTTTTTACTCCTTTTTAATACGTTACATGAAATTTTATACAGAATCATCGCTACAAGTACATAAATGTTTGATATTATAGTAATGTTGATGATTTGTAAGGAAAGGAACTACACAATGAATAAAAACATATTAATTATTGATGATGATAAAGAAATTGTTGAATTACTTGCTGTTTATTTGCGAAATGAAGGCTATAACATTTATAAAGCTTATGATGGCGATGAAGCATTGCAAAAGGTTTCTACATATGAAGTTGACCTTATGATTTTGGATATTATGATGCCAAAACGAAACGGATTAGAAGTTTGTCAGGAAGTGCGTGAAAATAATACTGTACCAATTCTAATGCTTAGTGCAAAAGCAGAAGATATGGATAAAATATTAGGCCTTATGACAGGTGCCGATGATTATATGATCAAACCATTCAATCCATTAGAATTAGTAGCTAGAGTGAAAGCTTTATTACGAAGATCCTCTTTCCAAAATGCTACTTCGCAAAAGAATGAAGATGGTATTATTCGTATTCGCTCTGTTGAAATACACAAACATAATCATACAGTTAAAGTAAATGGAGAGTACATTAAACTAACCTCTATTGAATTCGATATTTTATATTTACTTGCGAGTAATACAGGAAGAGTATTTAGTTCAGAAGAAATTTTCGAACGCGTTTGGAATGAAGATGGTTATGGTTCAAATAAGACGGTAATGGTCCATATTAGCAACTTACGAGATAAACTTGAAACAGTAATAAATGGAGAAAAATTTATTCATACTGTTTGGGGAGTTGGCTATAAAATTGAGAAATGAAGCATTTGATATATTAAAAGATATTCCTAAATGGAAACTTATTTTTTGGCTTTTATTAGCTATCACACTCACTCCTATTACTGAATTAATTATTTATCGCCTCGTTACGAGTGTAATTGAAAGTTCACTTACTCTAACCGAACTCGGTAAAGAATTCATTCGAATTTTTGGTTATGAAAAGTATAAAGGGATTAAAGAGTCTTTATGGATGATGATTGTATCTTATTTGTTTTTATTTTCTATTTTTTCATCCTATCTTTACATTTTTTATCGTCACGAGAAAAAACTTTATTATGAAACTTGTATAAAAAAAATGATAGAAGAAATTCGTTATATTGCAAATGGAAACTTCAATCATAAAGTTTCTATTGTAAATCATAATTATCTAGAAGAATTAGCAATCGGGGTCAATGAAATTGTTGAACAATTAAAAGTCTCCATTGATGAAGAAAGACAAGCTGAACAAGCAAAAAGTGAACTTATTACAAATGTATCACATGACTTACGCACTCCCCTTACCTCTATAGTTGGATACGTAAATTTAATCCATCATGATAATTATAGAGATGAAGTGGAATTGCGATACTATATTCAAGTCATTTACGATAAGGTAACTCGTCTTAATGCATTAATGAATGACTTGTTCGAATATACACGTGTTCAAAATAAAGAATTAAGCTTGTATTCTGTTCCTATTGATATTGTAGAGTTACTTGGACAATTAACTGTTCAATTCCGTATACAATTTCAAGAAGCTAATATAGAATGTCGGCCTTCTTTCCCGTCTCAAAAGCTCATGGTATTAGCTGATGGTGACAAATTAGTGCGTGTGTTTGAAAATCTTATTATAAACGCTATCGCTTATGGAAGCGAAGGTCGCTATATTGACCTTACTGCTTATGAAAGCAATAATATGATTACAATTGATATAACAAATTACGGACAACCTATTCCTAGTACGGATTTACCTCATATTTTTGAACGTTTTTATCGCGTTGAGAAATCTCGCTCTACAAACACTGGTGGATCTGGACTTGGATTAGCAATTGCAAAAAGTATAGTCGAATTGCATAAAGGAACAATTGAAGTATATAGTGATGACGAAAAAACAACATTCACTGTAAAACTACTCCCATACAAATGTTAATATTACAAATAAAAAGTTCAATTTCTTACCATATAAGAAATTGAACTTTTTCCATAATTACCCTCAATTTAATAATCCTTTATAATTCTTTAGAAATTCTTTACCTTTTCTTTCTTCCTAATTAAGCATTCCTTTTTACAATACTATTATTGATGTCATAATAGGAGGATCGCTTATGCAATTCTTAAAGAAATTCGCTATTTTATTATTATCTTTTTTTATTACTGCACTTATCGTTTTATATTTTTATCTTTATGTAAATGGTCCGATTATTCAAGCTAAATCAGCTATTTTAATAAATGCTAATTCAGGTGAAATTGTTTATAAAAAAAATGAAGAAACTCCAGTACAATCAGCTGCTTTATCTAAATTAATGACAGAATATATCGTATTGGAGCAACTAAATGATAGAAAAATACAGTTAGATGACTTCGTACAAATAAGTAACGAAGTTTTCCGAGTAGAAACAAGCCCTATACAAGTAACATCGAATGATAAAACAACGGTTCGTGATTTACTTCATGCATTGCTACTGGCAGGGAATAATCGTTCTGCACTCGCCCTAGCAGAACACATTGCTGGAAATGAAGATAACTTTACAGTATTAATGAATAAAAAAGCAAAAGAACTAAAGTTATTACAACCATCTCCATTTCTAAACTCTACTGGAATTAATAATAATACAAATAAACAATCAACTACAACAGCGATAGACTCAGCTAAACTAGCAGCACGATTAGTAAAAGATTTTCCAGATGTATTGAATATTACGAAACTAACCTCTTACCAATTTACCTTCAAAGATTCCCAGGTTTTCAATACGAATAAAATGATATATTCCCTTAATGAAAACATTAAACTTCAAGGTGTTGATGGCTTACAAACTAGTTTTTCAACTAACGGTAATTATAGTTTTGTCAGTACAGCAAAACTTGGAGATACTAGACTAATTTCAGTAATATTAGATGCAGATGAAGAAAACATTTCATTTATTGAAACAAAAAAGTTGCTCCAGTATGGTTTTGATCCTTCCTCGTACTCTGCACTCCAAGCTTTTAAAGACGCCCTTACATCTTGGACAATATTGCTTCAGTTTAAAAATTTAATTATACAAACTATAATGATTTTTTTAATCATTACCACCTTAATGTTTTTACATATACGTCAGAAAAAATCCGAGGATTTCAATTAAGAAATCTTCTTATATATATAAAACCGACTTGCGCTTGAGATGCAAGTCGGTTTTTAATTCTATCATCCTCTTCCAAGCAAATTTGCTGAAACTGGTTGCAAGCTTAACTCTCTCGCCCATATAGATAGCTGACCAATATGATAAATTTAATATCCCATTACATGTCTTAAAACCTATGTTTTTTGAGGCATACATCCATCTCTGTTTCCTTTCGTTGTGTTCGTTTGTTTAGTTTAAATGGGTTAATCTATTAATTCTATTAAATCCAACAATTGAACTATTACACTTTAAAGTTCTACTCATATACTATAGTAGATTACTAGAAAGGAGGCTTAACTATGGATAGTTGCGTTGTATTTGTAAACGGACAACCTTTTTTAGTTCTTTCAGTAGCTGGTATTGAAATTGCTAGATTAGAGATTTCCCTTCAAGTAGCATTAGCTCTAAGAGTGCTTGGGATACCAATCTGTGATTAATTACCAAATTAAAAGAAAAAGAGGGCATTAGCCCTCTTTTTTTATTTTCCTCATATATTTTCTTAACAACAAATAAAATTTTAATTTTTATATTGTAAGGAAATTCCGAAAAATAAACTCATTTTATTCAATAAAAAGAGCACCACCCATACCTCATTATCCGTTTCTAAAAAATTAGAATTCGATTAATTACAAAAAAATTTAAATATACGAACGTTACATAAAATACTTGTTAGAATAGCTGTCCTTCACACTATTTATTTCGCAGACGTTATATAATCAAAGCACCAATGATTAACTTTTTATACGGCTTATTTTAAGTGTGCTAGCATTCTAGGCTAGATGATCATGACTGCAAAAAAAACTTCAAGTTCTCGTTTATATAAATCAGATAACGCTTTCACTTTTTGAATCGATTGATAATCTTTAAATTGCGGTTCGCTATCTTCTTCTCCTTGAAGAGCACTAATCCAACTATACTTGAAATCATGTTTCTAACATACCCCCAGTTTGCAAAGTAAATCTTCCTCTCAAAGTTGTTCACACCACTTAAACCAATCATCTCTTACTTGCCAATTATATTGAAATAAAGTGTACACATTTCTCTCTCCCTTACTTCAATTATCCACCTAACAGCATCTGTTATATAATGTGGTTCATCTTTTTGAATATAATGACCACTTTGTTCTGCAATTATTAGTTTATTTTTGTTTGATAATCTTAATAATTCTTCTTGCAATTGTAACCATTTTATTTGTGCATCTTGCGAATAAAAAGCTTTTTTACCAGCAGCTAACACGACGAGTGGAATATCTCTCGTCGACTGACAATATTTATCTGCTTCACCCAGACTAAACATAAACTCTTCATAAGAACTTTCATGTACAAATTGTTTATAGTAAGCTTCTTGAAATTCTGGAGACATGATTGGCAAAAATGCTTCTTTATAATTTTCTGGTGTCGAATCAACCAAAACTATTCCCAACATATCTTCAGGATAAAAATCAGTAAATAAACGTGCATTTATACCACCAAAAGAATGTCCTACAAAAATATAAGGTGGCTTCAGTTGTAAAAGATTTAAGCATGTTCTCAAATCTTTTACCATTTCAGAACTAATACGTTTCTTGGAACTCTTCCCGCTTTTGCCTAATCCAGCCCGATCGTATGTAAGTACCGTACCATATTCCGTCAGTTCTTCAGCAGTTTGATTCCATGCCTTCGAATAATCACCATAGCCTGATTCCAATATAATAACAGGCTGCTTCTTCTTTCCTTGGAATATTTTCGTATACATTTTAAAATCAGCAACTTGTATATATTCCTCTATACATTTAACCATTGACAATCACTTCTCTTCGGCCAAGTTCCTCTACAGCGTGATTAATTATTTCACTTACAGATAAAGAACCATCCAATATGATATCTGAATTCGGCTTAACAGTATGAATTGCCTCTAAATAAGCTTTTCTCGCATATGTCATGTAATGTTCCAAATCATTATGTATTTCATCTATTGTACCTTCCTTAAAATCTCGCAAAATCCTTCTAGCCATCGCAATATCTAAAGGCGTATCAATAAATATAGTTACATCAATGAATTTTCGCATCTCACTATTTAAGTATGCAAAAGGATAATCTACAATAATATAGTCTAAGGTATTATTTTGTATAAGTTGCTCAATATCATGAATTAATGGTGTTAATACCCACTCGTCGTAATTCGCCCCATCATCAATCCATTTACAAATATCAGCAGGAGAGTTATCAAATGTATAACTATCAAAATATAGAGCTTTTGAGTTTTTAAACTTATGCTTTAATCTTTCTGTAATTGTAGTTTTACCTCCTCCCGAAACAGCTGCAATTGAAATTATTTTTGTTTTATTATCCACTATACCCACCAAACCCCTTTGTTAACATAATATAATTATAAATTACTATCGTTGCTACTTCTTCCATTCATATTCTAACATACTCATTTCCCATAAATTCCAATACGTTTCTCCTACTCTTTTTGACTCTCTTAATAAGCCTTCTTTTACAAACCCTATTTTTTCGTAACATGAAATGGCCGATGTATTAAAATCATACACACCAAGAGTTACTCTATGTAGTTTTAATTCGTCAAAAGCAATATGAAGTACTGCTTTCATCATATGTTTTCCTATAGAACGTCCTCTCATCTTCGTATTACCAACTAATACTTTTCCAATTCTAGCGGACTTATTAATATTATCTATTTGCCCAAGCGAAATATGTCCAATAACGTCTGAAGTCTCTTCATCTACCACTTTGAAAGCGAGTGTATTTGCACTTTCTATATACTTCTCTAATTGCTGTTCGTCTAAAGGAAATGTGAATGCATTTCCTGACCACTGTATTAGAAATTCTTCGGAATTAATCCAATTTATTAATTGTTTAAAATCAGATTTCTTAAAGCTTTCTAGTTTAATCACTTCCTTGCTCCTTTCGTACATCATGCTTTATAACCTCAAACTTATTTCTATATAAAGAATATATTCTCCTTTTATATAAAATTAAAATAAAGCCATTCATGTGAATGGCTTTACAAAAAAGCAGCATAATTATGCTTTGTTTGCTACATCAATACCATTAAAATCAAAGTCAGCAGTAACCGTTGTAACCGGTGGGAAAATTGCTTCAATTTTGCAAATGGAAATAATTACTCCAACCGATCCAGGAATAGCCGCAAGCCTAACTACATCACAACTTACAGACGAAACAGTACCTACATAAGTACGTCCCTCTGTATTAATTTGAACTGTTCGATTAATTAATTTCTTAAGTTCATCTCTAATTCCTTGTACACAAGAATTATCACATTTCTCATGCTGTTCTTTTTTACACTCTTCGAATACTTCCCAACAATCATCTTGTTTACATGTACACTTCTTTTTACAATTATTAAATCGAGAACCCAATACCTCACCCCCTAATCCTTTCTATTAGTAAAGTATGTCCACTAGCTTAAAAGGGTACGAGGCAAACACATAAAAAGAAAAAAACAAACAATTGTACCAAACTTTCTTTTCATTATTCATTATAAAAACAGACTTCTCCTAATTAAAAGCTTTTTAATGAGCGGCCGTGAATTTAGTCCTACTCCATTTAATGTTTAGACACCACTTTCTAAAACAAACCTTTTTTCTTTTAAATAAGACGCCCCTTAAAAACACACTAGATTTTCCCATTAACTCACATATACATAGACTTTATTTGTGGATTTCCCATTTTTCATTGTGAAATATACATTTAAAAAGCATACTCGAAAATAAGATATTATTTGTAATCAGAACATTTTCTTCAACAAGTGTTTATTGAAAAATAACATAACTAGTAGTAGTTCTCTCCACTTTCTCTTAAAAATTAGCATAGTTTGTATGAATTCTATATCGAGTAGAAGACACTCTATCATATAAAGATAAAATAGTAGGTTAATAAACAAGCCATTTTTTTATTAAAACATAGAATAATATGAACACTATTGAAAGGAGGTAGAAATAAATGTCCTGGAAAAATGATTGCTGGAGTTCTCAGAAAAAGCATTGTTGTGATGATTGGTGGAAATCTAAAGAAAAGCATCATTGTGATGATAATTGGAGTTCTCAGAAAAAGCATTGTAATGATGATTGGTGGAAATCTAAAGAAAAGTGTCATTGTGATGACGATTGGAGTTCTCAGGAAAAACATTGTAATGATGATTGGTGGAAATCTAAAGAAAAGTGTCATCGTGATGATGATTGGAGTTCTAAACGAAATAAGTGTCGTTGTAAATGTTTCTTTATTTGTTGCCATTGTAAAAGAAAAAATTGGTAATATTTTTAATGTCAACGTAAAGGAAAGAATATGTCTTTTGGAACCGATAAATACTAGAATGTATTATACAAAAAGCTGACTGAATATAGTCAGCTTTTTATCAATGAACACGTAAAGATTTCAACAGACATATGTATTTACTGATTAGGTGGGCTATTAAGAAAAAACAAGCTAACTCTTATAAATATTACTTCACGTACGTATAAAGCTTTAGATGCCCTCATTAATTCAGACGAATTCACCAGTATTTTCACCAAAAAATTCATGGAATCTTTAATTAGTCGAGTACTTTCATTGCCTTCAGAAACCCGAGAGACAAGCGGGGTTTCTTTTATTTAAATAAAGATTTTGTTTAAACTTTACAAAACTCACCTATATTAAAATATCTTCTAAAATCCTTATTGAACATTTATAATACTATTAAACGGTTTAAATTCGACAATCAGTAATGGAGGCATTTTAATGGGAAACATCCCAAAAGTATCATCACACCAATCAAATCCTAATATACCCTCACAGCAAGTGAATCCTAATACCCAACAAGGTAGTATTAAAAAAACAAGACGCCGTATTATAACTACTTTGGCTTTTATATTACCTATAATTTTTGTCCTTCAATATTCTCTGAATAACCAACAAGAAATGATTAAAGAAAAACAAATCACACTTAATACGGAACAACAAAAATTATCTTCTGTAAAGAAGGATGGTCATTCCCTTAACAAGGATGTCAAGGCTTTAACAAGTAGTGAAGAAGAAATTTTAAAATTCGCAAGGAAACTGTATGGATTTTCCAAACCGAATGAAACTATATTTCAAATAACTGAATAAAATTACACGGCATTACCTAAAAGGCGATTTGAAGATAATCGCCTTTTTATATTTAATTTCTAAAGGAATCATACTAATCTCTCTTTCTATCATATAACTACTTTGTTTAATTTGTTAAAATAAAACCGCTTGTCTGTTTCACTTTGCTCTATCATTACATTTACTATTAGTAATACGATTTTTAGAGGTGATAAATAATGGACGAGTTTTTATCTTTTGCTGCACTTAATCCGGGTTCTATTGGACCTACACTTCCACCTGTTCAACCTTTTCAATTCCCTACCGGTCCCACCGGTTCTACAGGAGCTACTGGATTAACCGGATCAACTGGACCGACTGGGCCAACCGGATTAACCGGACCAACTGGATCAACCGGACCAACCGGATCAACTGGATCAACCGGACCAACCGGATCAACTGGATCAACCGGACCAACTGGATCAACCGGATCAACTGGATCAACTGGATCAACCGGACCAACCGGATCAACCGGATCAACTGGGCCAACTGGGCCAACTGGGCCAACTGGATTTAATCTTCCTGCTGGACCTGCATCTATTACCTTGACTTCTAACGAAACCACAGCATGTGTATCCACTCAAGGAAATAATACTTTATTTTTTTCGGGTCAAGTATTAGTAAACGGTAGTCCTACTCCAGGGGTAGTGGTCAGTTTTTCATTTAGTAACCCATCTCTTGCTTTCATGGTTCCTCTTGCTGTCATTACCAATGCCTCAGGTAACTTTACCGCTGTATTTCTAGCCGCTAATGGGCCTGGAACAGTAACCGTTACTGCTTCACTTCTTGATTCTCCTGGAACAATGGCTAGCGTCATTATTACCATTGTGAATTGTCCGTAATAATTTTATTTTTAAGAACTAGGCAATTTCTAATAAAAAGAGCACTGATTTATAGTGCTCTTTTTTTATCATTTGGATGTGCCTTTCAAATTAAATTTTGTAACAATCTATTAAAATAACGCTTTTATTGAATTTCATCCTTAACAAAATTTAATTACTCTAATGAATAAAGATGCCACAGTATCGTATTTTAATAAAAATTATAAAACAGACATACCTAACACTAATAGTAAAATTTTTCTTCTTCATCAACTTCACTTCTTCTCTTTTTATAAACATAAAAAAGGAGCTCTATTTATATAGAGCTCCTTTCTAATTTTATAATTTACTAGACTGTAACCCCTGAATAAACGGAACTACTTCAGGATTTACAAGCGATGATAAATCACCTAATTCTTTTCCTAAGTAAGCTGCTTTAATAACACGGCGCATTACTTTAGAATTACGTGTTTTCGGTAAATCTTCTACAACGTGGATGTCTTTAGGACACAACGCTTTTCCAATATGAGAGTTTACTAAACTCATTAATTCTTTCTTTAATTCTCCTGTGAATGTTACATGGTCTCTTAACACTACAAAACAATGACAAACTTCACCTTTTACTTCGTCAGGTACACCAATTGCAGCAGCTTCGATTACATCGTTATGTTTCACAAGAATAGATTCATATTCAGCAGGTCCAATACGTTTACCTGCAATATTTAACGTATCGTCTGAACGCCCTGTGATGATATATTGTTCACCATCGTAAATGACCCAGTCACCGTGGACCC
This sequence comes from Bacillus sp. EB V-12, assembly GCF_056158125.1. Lineage (NCBI taxonomy): Bacteria > Bacillati > Bacillota > Bacilli > Caryophanales > Bacillaceae > Bacillus > Bacillus sp. EB V-12. The sequence continues at coordinate 176,103 of NZ_JBUXJL010000009.1, forward strand.
ATTTATTTTCAAAACGCGACCAATATGTGTTTACGTAACGTTCATCATCTTCCCAGAAGCTTTTCGTCATACCTACCCAAGGTTTCTCTAAGCATAATTCTCCGACTTCATCTCGAATTGGTTTACCTTGATCATCCAGTACGACAGCTGCCATTCCTGGTAAAGATGCGTTAAAACTAATCGGTGCTATTGGCTTAATAAGAACATTACCGAAAATCCCACCAGAGATTTCAGTTCCACCTGAGTAGTTACAGATTGGGACATTTCCTTTTCCAACTGTTTCAAACAGCCACATCCATGGATCAGGATTCCAAGGTTCTCCTGTTGATGCGAATACTTCCAAACTCTTTAAAGAATGTTTATTGACATACTCATCACCTTTTGCCATCAATGCTCGGATTAACGTTGGCGAAATACCTAGATGAGTAATCTCATATTTATCAACTGTCTCCCATAACCGGTCTGCTTCTGGGAAGTCTGGAACACCTTCGTACATAACCATCGTTGCTCCATTAATGAGTGAACCGAATAATAGAAACGGCCCCATCATCCAGCCCATATCAGTTACCCATAATACACGATCACCTTGTTTAATATTCATTCCAAATCCTGCATCAAAAGCTGCTTTCAAAGGAAATCCTGCATGCGTGTGTACTGTTCCTTTCGGCTTACCAGTCGTTCCTGATGTATAAATGAGCATTAATGGATCATCACTTTGCATTTCCTCGGCATGTATGAATGGTTTTTCTTTTTCTAGCGTACTCCACGAAAAATCATAGTTATGTGGTGTAAAATCATTTCCTGCATGACGAACGATAACAACTTTTTCAACAGTTGGGCAATGTTCACAAGCTTTATCTACTTCATCTTTTAAAGAAACAATTTTACCGCGGCGTGAAAATCCATCTGCGGTAATAATCATTTTTGAACCTGCCGCTTGCACACGTGTCATGACTGCATCAGACGCAAAGCCTGAGAATATTGGTGAAATAATTGCTCCGATTTTCATTACAGCTAGCATCGCAACAACTGTTTCTGGAATCATCGGCATATAAATTGTTACACGATCACCTTTTTCAATACCCGCGTGTTTCAAACCATTTGCAACACGGCTTACCCAGTTGTCAAGCTCTTCATATGTAAATGATTTTGAAGTTCCATTTTCCCCTTCGTACTGAAGTGCTGGCTGTATTCTCGTCTCTTCATCCGCAAGCCAGCGAGATAAAGCTGATTCTACAACGTTACATGTTCCGCCATTATACCACTGTGCAAACGGTGTACCATTTTCTAAGTCTAACACTTCTGTATAAGGTTTCATCCATTGATAGCCTACTGCTTTTTCTGCCTCTCCCCAAAACCAAGCTGTTTCCTCAATAGATTTATTATAAAAAGTTTCATAGTCTTCATATCCCAATGATTTCATCCAACCATATAAACGTGTTTTTTCCTTGTACTCTTCTGTTGGAAACCAAACTGCTTGTTTCAATGTTTTCCCCTCCTTAACTTTTTGAGCAAGAAAGCCCTAAATAGGGCTTTTAAACTGGATATACAGGATGTTTACGATCTGTGAATACTTGATATTTACTCATATACATTTCGAAACGTCCTTTTAACTCTTCACGTAAATTGTTTGGATGAACAATACCATCAATCACCATCTCTGATGCTAAATGATAAATATCAATATCTTTCTTATACTCTTCACGTTTTTCAGCAATGAAGCTAGCACGCTCTTCTTCTGGTAAAGCTGCAATTTTATTTGCATATACAGCATTAACCGCAGCTTCTGGACCCATTACCGCAATAGAGGCTGTCGGTAATGCCAGACAGCAATCTGGTTCAAATGCTGGACCTGCCATCGCATATAAACCAGCGCCATATGCTTTACGAACAACGATAGAAATCTTCGGTACAGTTGCTTCACTCATTGCAGAAATCATTTTTGCACCGTGGCGAATAATACCGGCACGCTCTACTTTTGTACCAATCATAAATCCTGGTACATCCGCAAGGAATACTAATGGAATATGATATGCATCGCATAAATTAATAAACTTAGCAGCTTTATCAGCTGAATCGTGGAATAATACGCCGCCCTTCATACGCGGCTGATTTGCAATAATACCAACTGGCTTACCATCAATACGTGCTAAGCCTGTAATTAGCTCTTGAGCAAATAATTTTTTCACTTCATAGAATGAACCTTCATCAATAACTCTATTAATGAGATCTTTCATATTGAAAGGAGCATTTTGATTTTCTGGAATGATTTGTTCTAACGTTTTATCGAATTGTTTCGGTTCTTGAGGTGTAACCAATGGAGTCTTTTCTAAGTAGTTGTTTGGAAAATATGAAATGTATTGTCTTGCTTGTGTAATCGCATCTTCTTCTGTCTTACATAAAACATCTCCGCATCCTGATACAGAGCAATGCATACGAGCTCCGCCCATCTCTTCTAAAGTTACCTTCTCACCGATAACCATCTCAGCCATACGAGGAGATCCTAAATACATAGATGCATTTCCTTCTACCATCATTACAACGTCGCAAAAGGCTGGAATATAGGCACCACCAGCTGCAGAAGGTCCAAATAATAAGCATACTTGAGGAACTTTACCTGATAATTTCACTTGATTATAGAAGATTCTTCCTGCACCACGGCGTCCTGGGAACATTTCTACTTGATCTGTAATACGCGCTCCAGCAGAGTCAACTAAATAAAATAACGGAACACGTAGTTTTTCAGCTGTTTCTTGAATACGTAAAATCTTTTCAACTGTGCGTGATCCCCATGATCCAGCTTTTACAGTAGAATCATTGGCCATTACACACGCAGTACGACCATGTATTTTACCCGTTGCCGTTACAACGCCGTCCGCAGGTAAGCCTGTTTGTTCACAGTTAGCAAATAATGCATCTTCTACATATTCGCCATTATCAAATAGAAGCGCTAAACGATCTCGAACAAATAATTTTCCTTTTGCTTTATTTTGTTCATGATACTTTGGTGCGCCGCCTTGTTTAATCGTTTCAACTCGTTCTTCAAATGAATTAGATTGTTGTTTTTGATCTAACATATTTACTCCCCCTTATACGTTGGTGTGCGTTTTTCCTTGAATGCTTGTAATCCTTCTAATCTATCTTTCGTATGGATTACACCTTCATACGCTTGTTTTTCCATTTGTAATCCGGTATGTAAATCAACTTGAATACCATTTGAAATTGCCTCTTTTGCTAATCGAACAGCAATAGGTCCATTACTAGCAATTTTCTCTGCTATTTCAATCGCTTTCTCTTCAAGTAAATTAGCTGGTACAACAAATTCTACTAAACCATATTCTTTTGCTTCTTGCGCTGAAATACGTCTACCTGTATAAATTAATTCTTTCGCTCTACCAACACCAATTAATCTCGGTAAGCGCTGTGTACCACCCGCTCCTGGTATAATTGCAAGTGTCGTTTCAGTAAGACCAAGACTTGCAGATTCAGCAGCAATTCTAAAATCACAAGCTAAACTTAATTCCGTACCACCACCAAGTGCGATTCCATTTATAGCAGCAATAACTGGCTGTGGTAATTGTTCAACCATCTCCATAGTCGTGCGAATCATACTAACAGCATGGCGAACTTGTTCCTCATTCATACCAGCACGTTCTTTTAAATCAGCACCAGCACAAAATGCTTTTTCACCAGCACCTGTTAGAATAACTACACGCGTATTGGACTCTTCACTTATTTGAGTTAATATGTTTTGTAACTCTTCTAATAACGCTAAAGATAATGAGTTTGCTTGTCTTTCACGATATAACGAAATCTTTACAACGTGAGGTGTTACATAATCAACTGAAATGTTTTGTAATTGTAGCATCTTCTCACCTACTTATCGTTTTATGTTGAAGCGCTCTATACACATGACTCGGTAATTGGATATTTAGCTTACTTTGAATAAATTGACTAGCTCGCAATAACTTTTCTTCGTCTATATTCGTTTGAACTCCTAATTTATGGAGCATATGTACTAGGTCATCAGTAGCAACATTACCTGATGCTCCTGGTGCATAAGGGCAGCCCCCGAGTCCACCACAAGAACTATCAAATGTTGTAATACCGTATTCTAATGATTTAACTACATTTGCTAGAGCCATTCCATACGTATTATGAAAATGCATGGCAAACTGCGAAGCATCATACTTCTTTAATAGATGTTCTAATACTTGTTCTACTTGTAATGGATTCGCTACACCGATTGTATCCCCAAGAGAAACTTCATAAATGCCGTATGAAAATAGTTGATTACATAATTCGTCAACTGCTGTGACACTTATATCCCCTTCATAAGGACATCCAAATACAGTAGAAACATAGCCTCTTACCTTTTTCCCTTCGAATAATGCCTGTTTTGTTATATCTTCGATTACAACTAACGCTTCTTTAATCGATTTATTAATATTACTTTTATTATGAGATTCACTTGCTGATAAAAAAACATTCACCTCATCTACATTTTGCAAAAAAGCTCGTTCCAAACCATTTTGGTTCGGAACAAGCGCAGCATATGTAACATTTGGATCCCTCTTCAGCTCAGAAAACACATCATTTGCATCCGCTAATGCTGGGACCCATTTTGGGTGAACGAATGAGGAAACTTCAACATACGACAATCCTGCTTCTGTAAGTAGTTGAATCCATTTTACTTTATCTTTTGTGCCAACAATCTTTTTTTCATTTTGTAAACCATCACGTGGTCCTACTTCTTTAATGACAGCAAAATTAGGTAGTTTCAATTCGCTTCCCCCTATATCTCCCTATTCAATTTCTAATAATACATCTCCTTCATTTACAAAATCGCCTTCTTGCACATTAATTTTCATAACTGTGCCGGCTTCTTCTGAAATGATTGGGATTTCCATTTTCATAGATTCTAAAATGACGACATCCTGCTCTTCCTCTACTGTATCTCCTACTCCTACAACAATCTTCCAAACGTTTCCTGCCATCGATGCGTATACTTTCGTCATCATTTTTTCCCCCTTAATATTGTTAAATCTTATTTTTTAACGAGTTGTTTCGTTACAAAACCCGTTGTATAAATACCCGCTTTGAACACTTCGTCTTCCAAAACTTGCAGTAGCATTGGCGTATTCGTTTTAATACCTTCTACTTTTAATTCTTCTAGAGCATCATGTAATTTCGAAATTGCTTCTTCACGAGTCTCGCCATGTGCAATGACTTTCGCAATCATTGGATCATAGAAAGGTGTAATCGTTACATGATTTTCTAAGAAGTGATCAATTCGTACATTTGACGGTAATGTTAAATCTGTAATTTTCCCAGGTGACGGGAAGAATGTTTTCGGATCCTCTGCATAAATACGAGCTTCAATGGCATGACCACTACGTTTTACATCATCCTGAGTAAATGATAGTTTCTCTCCACTTGCGATAAGGAGTTGCTGTTCTACAAGGTCTAATCCCGTAATTTCTTCTGTCACTGGATGCTCTACTTGTAATCTCGTATTCATTTCTAAGAAATAGAAATTTTTCTGATCATCTACAAGAAACTCAACTGTACCTGCATTTGTATAGCCAAGTGCTTTTGCAGCTTGTACAGCAACTTCTCCCATCGCCTTTCGTGTACCTTCATCTAAAAATGGTGAAGGTGCTTCTTCGATTACTTTTTGATTTCGGCGCTGTACCGAACATTCACGCTCCCATAAATACACTGTGTTACCATGTGTATCTGCTAAAAGCTGAATTTCAATATGATGCGCATCTGCTATATATCGCTCTAAATACATTTCTCCGTTACCAAAGAAGTTTTGCGCTCTTGTTTTATTACTTTCAAACGCTTTGGTGAGCGTTTGCTCAGTTTCCATCAACTGCATACCAATGCCTCCGCCGCCTGCGGATGCCTTAAGCATTAATGGATAACCAATTTGTTTTGCAATTTCAATTGCTTCTTCAGCAGTTTCAATATTTGTAGTAATACCTGGGACTACTGGGACATCTGCTGCTTGCATTGCGATACGTGATTCGATTTTACTTCCCATCTTCGTAATGATTTCTTCTGAAGGACCGATAAATACGATTCCTTCTTCTTTGCAGCGAACCGGAAAAGACGGATTCTCTGATAATAAACCATAACCCGGATGAATTGCTTCTGCATTTGTCTTCTTAGCTATTTCAATAATTTTTTCAAGGTTTAAATAGCTTTCTTGGACACGCGGTCCACCTACTAAGTAAGCTTCATTTGCCATTTTCACATGAAGGGCATTTTCATCTGCTTCAGAATAAATAGCAACAGTGCGAATACCAAGTTTTTGACAAGTTTTCATAATACGAACAGCGATTTCCCCGCGATTCGCAATTAATATTTTTTGAAACATAGTGATTCCTCCCTTTTATCTACATCCTAAATGTCTAGCAATTACGAGACGTTGAATTTCAGAAGTTCCTTCACCAATTTCTAATAGCTTCGCATCACGAATATGTCGTTCAACTTCATATTCACGCATATAGCCATATCCACCATGAATCTGTACTGCTTGATTTGCAATACGGCTTGCCGCTTCCGATGCAAATAGTTTTGCCATTGCCGCTTCTTTGCCGAAAGGTTTATCGTTATCTTTTAACCAAGCTGCTTTATGTACTAAATTACGAGCTAATTCTACTTCAGTCGCCATATCAGCTAATTTAAATTGAATCGCTTGGAAATTAGAGATTGACTTTCCAAATTGTTGACGTTCTTTCGCATATTGCAATGCACGTTCAAAGGCTGATTGCGCAATACCAACTGCCAATGCTGCGATTGAAATACGCCCTCCATCAAGTGTATATAAAAATTGTTTAAAACCTTTATTTACATCACCAAGAATATTTTCTTTCGGTACACGAACACCATCAAGTACGATTTCACAAGTATTAGAAGCACGAACACCCATCTTATCGTAAGGACTTGAAATCGTTAATCCTTCACTCGTAGTAGGCACGATAAATGCAGAAATACGTTTTCTACCATTCTCTTCAACACCGTTGACAGCGGTTACAATAATTGTATTTGCATACTCTGCGTTTGTAATCCAACACTTCTCACCACTGATTACATACTCATCACCATCTAATACCGCTTTCGTTTGAGTACCACCTGCATCTGATCCAGCATTCGGCTCCGTTAATCCGAAGGCACCTAATGTTTTACCTGATGCCATTGGAACTAAATACTTTTGTTTTTGTTCTTCTGTACCGAAATAATAAATTGGAGAAGCACCTAATGAAATTGTTGCAGCATAGCTTAAACCGGTGCCACCACAAGCGCGACCAATTTCTTCAACTGCTAACGCATACGATACCGTATCACCACCTGAACCTCCATACTCTTCTGGGAATGGGATGCCTAATAATCCTAGTTCGCCCATTTTTTGAAATGTTTCATATGGAAACTCTGCAGTTTTGTCATAATATACAGCTTTCGGTGCGATTTCCTTTTCAGCAAAGTCACGTACCATTTCTTTAATCATTTGTTTTTCGCGAGTTAGAGTAAATTCCATTCCGCTACACACCCCTTATCGAATATTGAGTTTCGACAGCGTGCGAGTTTCTACTACAAACATAACAACTTAAAAGACAGGAATATTAGTTAGACAATTGCTACAATTCTGTCATAACTTAATTTTAAAACAGATTCTGTACTAATGCACAAAAAAATTCCTACATTGTTCTACAACAACATAGGAGGTTTTGTGTCGAATTATGTAATTTATTGTTTAATAATCTCTACCTTTTCCGGAATCAGAAATTTCTACTAATGCTTCAGGGTATGGTTCGAAATATGTTTGTCTTAATAAATACTTTTCATCAAATCGAATAGCCCATGATTTTAAAATTGTAAGTAAACTACTAAGTGGTATTTTCTTTTCTGCATACTTTTGTAACAGTTCTATAAAATGATCTTTTTCTTGTTTTTTTAACTTTGTTTTAAAATATCCAAAAATGTGCTCGCATACATTTACATTCGATGTATAACGGGGCGCACGCATAAATAATTCATATAAAGTCTTCTCATAGTTTTCAAATACCACTTCAATCTTTTCATTTTTTTGATTTGCAATTATACGTCCTAATTCCTTTTGTTTCACCTGATTATATGCCATAAATAAATATTTATTGTCCGACTGAAACGATACAAGGTCTTTTATATTTTTACTATGTTTAATCATTTTGTAATATGCGATTGTAAATAGCCTTGTAAAGAAATGCTCTCTAATAATAAAATTCGACAATCTGCCTTCCTCTTCAATAGGAAGATGCGAAAATTTTTTTACTACTGCTCCGCCAAATAAGCCCGATCCTTTTCCCTTTGCTGGCGCTTTTTCAAAACCAGAATAAATTTTCACATCACGCGTACCACAACTTGGTGAACGATTCTTTAAAATAAAACCATCCACATCCGGTATCGTTTGTAAAAAGTCATTTGAAAACTGCTCCATTTTTTCAGTTACATCTTCTCGTGTCGACGGTTGCACAAGTCTATTCTCACCATTTTCTTCTACAATTCGTATCGTTTCACGAGGAGTCCCCAATCCAATCTCGACTTCTGGACAAACAGGTATAAATGTAACAAATGGCTGCAAATTTCGTATTGTTACATCTGGAATCATCTCTCCATTATAACGACAAGCATCAAATTCTAAACATTTACTTACGACGATTGTTGGTTTTGCAAATTGTCGCATCTTATTACCTCCTTAGTGCTAGCCCGTATAATATAAATTGTACTAAGATTAACATTTTAAGCAAAGTTTGATTCATTTATTTTTATGAGAAATATATATCCAATGATATATTAACAATCATTCAACTCTATTTTCTATAAATGTGCGCCTTATTAATGAGGGTTTAGATATTGTGAAATGAATAATACACACTTGCTTCGGAGAAATTAATGATTAAGAAAGGAGGGATTGTTATGAAAAAGAAATTATCATCTATTTTAAGTGTTTTAGCACTATCTATTATGTTTTTAGGTACATCTGCGCAAGCTGAATACGATGGAAATAATATGAATAGAGTTAATAACACTGATATTTCAACTCGAGTAAATGACAATAACTTAGACAGAGTTAATAATGATGTAAGAACTCGAAATGTTAATACAACAAATGATTTAAATGATAATCGTGATAGAAATAATAATTGGGCTTGGCTTGGTTTATTAGGACTAGCAGGATTATTAGGTCTTAGAAAAAGAGACAAAGAAACACGCTGATTTAGAATGTTTTTAGTAAACAAGTACTTATTTATCAAAAATATATAATGAAAATAAATCGCCTTTTTAAAGGCGATTTATTTTTACTTAAAAGTAATGTATGTAATTCACATTTCAACGCTTACATTCGTGGAGTTAATCCATACAATATAAATTGAATGGTATTTTCAATTTCCGCTTCATCATTCCATTTTTCTTCAGGCAATAATAAAAATCGTGTTAATAATAAACCTAATACAGCTGATAAAGTAAGACGTAGTACGGAAGATGGTGGTATCTCAATAATTTCCCCTACTTCTTGAAATTTCACAATCAACTTTTTGAAATGTGAAAACAGTTCTGTTTCTACTAATTGCTGTATTTCATTTTTCAGTTCTGGTTGGAATGGCACCTCTTGAATTAATATTTTTATCATAGGAAAGTGTTTTTGAGCAAATTTAAACCTATTATGAATTACAACCCTTAAAAGTCTTTCATATGATTCATACTCCGATTTAAATATTTCTTTTGCAAAGGTTTGTACGAAAAATGGTGCAGCGAACTTAGTTAAAGTTGGCATTACGACCGCTAGTAATAAATCTTTTTTCGTCTTATAGTAGCGGAAGATTGTTCCTTCCGCTACACCAGCCCGTTTTGCAATTTCACTTGTTGAAGTTGAAGCGTATCCTTTTTCTCCAAACATATCAACAGCCGCCTCTAATATTCGCATTTGACGTTCATTTCGTTTATCCGTATTAGTTGCAGCTATTAATTCTTCCAGCCAATCCTTCTGCATTTATAAAGCTCCTTTTTGTCATTATTATATTTTGCGATGTTTCTTTAAAGCAAATACATTTCCTACTGCAAATAATAGTGAAAAAAGTAATAATACAGTAAGATCTAATGCAATCTCTGTAAACCCTTGATTCCGAATCATCACTTGTCTCATTGCGTCAGCGCCGTATGTGAGTGGAAATACTTTCCCTAACATTTGTAGCCACTTGTTCATAGATTCCATTGGAAACAATCCAGAAAAGAAGATTTGTGGCACAATAACAAGCGGTATAAATTGAATCATTTGAAACTCATTATTTGCGTATGCCGATAAAAACGTACCTAATGTTAGTGCAGTTAAAGAGAGCATACATGTAATAAGTAGCGTTAGCCATATAGAGCCAGCTACGTATAAATCTAAAATATAAACGGAAAAACTTACGATAATTATGGATTGTATAAAGGCAAAGATTCCAAAACCAATAATATAACCTGCGACTATTTCCCATCTTCTTATTGGGGTGGATAATAACCTTTCTAGCGTACCACTTAAACGTTCTCTTACGAAGGATACACCTGATAATATAAATACAAAGAAAAATGTAAAGAAACCAATTAATACAGGACCAAGCCCATCAAACATCGTAAAGTCTTTAGAGCCATGTAAAAAATTTACTTCAGGTTTCATAATCGATACATCATTCTTCTCTGTGCTTTTTTGCAATACTTGAAGTACAGCACGATTTTTTGACGAATCACTACCTTCCAACAGAAGTTTCATTTTTCCATTCTCTATTCGAAGTATTGCATCTACCTTTTGTTTTTCTAACTCAGAAATCGCGTTTTCTTTACTGTATTCATAAATTGACGCTTCTTGATTTTTCATCACTTTTACTATTTGAGCGGGCATATCAACAACAGCAATTTGCGGTATATAGTCTTTTTGTGTAAACACTAGCGATAATAGCCAAAGTAATAACATTGGTGCCCCAAACATCATCGCTAACGAACGCTTATCTCGAAAAAATTGGCGAATAATACGAATGATTACACCAGTAACTCTCATGATGACACCACCTCTTCCAACAAAAAGACATCTTCAATCCGTCCAGATGACACGCGTTTTTTCAATTCTTCAGTTGTTCCAACCGCAACTAGTTTCCCTTCTCTAATTAATCCTAGACGCTCACAAAATTCAGCTTCATCCATAATGTGCGTCGTTACAATAATCGTTGTGCCTTTCTTTTTAAGATGATAAAATTTTTCCCAAATCGTTTTCCTAAGAAGTGGATCTATCCCCACTGTAGGCTCATCTAAAATTAATATTTCTGGTTCATGGAGGAGTGCTATTGCTAATGATAAGCGTTTTTTCATTCCACCTGAAAATTGTTGTACTTGCTTTTTCATATACTGTGACAATTGTACAAGTTCAAAAACCTCTGCAATTCTTGTCTTTTTACTTTTTCCCTTTAATCCATACATCGTTGCTATAAAATCTGCATTTTCATATGCTGACAATTCTTCATATAATGCATCCGCCTGGGCCATATAACCAATTCGTTTCATTTCATTTAAATTAGGCATATTAGTATTATTAACAAGCACTTCACCTTTCGTTGCCTCATTAATACCTGCAATCATTTTAATGAGCGTTGTTTTCCCCGATCCAGAAGGTCCAACAAAACCAAAAATCTCTGCTTTTTCAACTTGCAATGAAAGATTGTGTAACACTTCTTTTTTTCCAAAACTTTTTGATACAGTCCGTAAAATAATTGAAGGTTGTTGCACGTTTCATCCTCCTTTTCCAATAAAAATGAGTGAGTACTCACTTTTATTTTACTCTTGCTTAATTATATGTCAAACTTCGTTGATTAGTATGTATGTTCAATCACCGATATTAAACAATGAAACAGAGTCGACATTAGCATTTCATTTCCTAAAGTCGACTCTGTTTCATTTAAACTATAAATTTCACTTTACGTTTTTAAATTCATATACTTCCGAATTCTAGCAACGTCTAAAGAATATTCGATAACTAATTGCTGTAACGGTAAAATAACTGTGTCAGGATATAAATGTGCATATTGTAATGTTTCTGCATATTTTTCTAACCTTTTTTCTAAATACTTTATTATTTGATCAGGATGACTTACTAATAAACATTTACAATAATAATGGATTTGTTCCTCAATCGCCGTGTATTCTTCAATTTCATATTCTTTATGCATGTGTACACCCCTTTAAGTTTTTTATATGAATTACTTATCACAATTTTCACTCGACAAATTTTAAGTTTTTTGATTATTTACACTATAACAAACACTGAGGGTCAAATTTTGTTACTTTATGTAACGTAGAAAATTTTTAACAAAATTGTAATGTTTACTCCTGCAAAATACAGAAAGCCCCTTTACTCATTTTTGTATAAAAAAAATCGTACAGCTTAATTTAGCTGCACGACTACAATTTCTGGCCTATTCAAAATCCTTTGCGGAATGATACTATTTCCTAATCCTCTACTCACTACCATTGATGTATTTTGTTCTACATATAAACCCGCTGTATATTTAGGTAAAACACCTTGATTTGGCGCAACTAATCCTCCGATAAATGGCAATCTAACTTGCCCTCCATGAGCATGTCCTGATAAAACCAAATCCAACCGCTCATTCGTATATTCCTTTATAAATTCAGGCCTGTGGAATAATAATACATTATATCTATCTGACTGCATTTCAATTTTTGCTTTTTTAATTTCATCTATTATAATATTTCCTTCATCACGGTTTCCAGTACCAAACTCTGGATCATCAATACCTAGCAAGTTTATCTCTTGCTCACCCTTTCGAATGCCTACATGTTCATTCCTTAAAACATTGACACCATATTTCTTCAACTCTTTTTCTAAACTGTTATACTTTCCAGACCATTGTTCATGGTTTCCTGTCACAAAATATACAGGATACTTCTTTACCATTTCTCGTATTAATTGCATACTAACTTCTGCATCGTATGATTTACTGTCAATTAAATCACCCGTAATTGCAATAATATCTGGGTCTATACTTTTCATTTTTTGAATTAACACATCTTGATTATCACCAAATTTTTTATTGTGTAAGTCTGAAATTTGTAGAATTTTATACCCTTTAAAAGAGGATGGTATTTTACTAGAGGTTATTTTAATCTCAGTTATACTTATTAAATTATTCTGTAAATATAAAAAGATTGTAAAACCTACTAATATACAAATAATCATTACAATTCTATTAATCTTCTTTTTCATATTTTCTCCTTTACATTCTCATCAAACACTTCTATATGCTAACTGAATTATATTATACTTTCTTGAAATTTATTTAAATTAATAAAATAATACAGTACATGAAATTTCATATGAGATATGTCATATATATTCGTTATATTTTTACTTTTACCTTTTTAATAATAAGAATACAAAAACGACTCTTATCACACGAAAAGAGTCGTTTTCTAACTTTATACTTTTAATACTTTCATGTTAAAAATGCGAAAACTAAAATACTATTACCTAAGAGCCTTAACTATAACTTTAGTTGCCTCTGCAATGAGTTGATTATCATAAGTTGCCTCTTTCTCATCTTTACTAGATAAAATTGCGATGATAATTGGTGCTCTATTTGGAGGCCAAACGATAGCAATATCATTTCTTGTCCCGTAACTGCCAGCACCTGATTTATCTCCAACTACCCAGTCAGTTGGTACGCCTGCACGAATAAGTTTGTCTCCTGTAGCATTTCCTTTCATCCACTCTGTAAGAATTTTACGTTTTTCAGCTGGAAGTGCATTTCCGACCGTAAAAGCTTTAAGATTCGTAGCAATTGCTTTCGCTGTACTAGTGTCACGAATGTCTCCTGGAATAGCTTCGTTTAATTCTGTTTCAAAGCGATCAGACATAGTAACCCGATCCCCCATCTTTCTAAGCGCTTTTTCATATCCTTTAGGTCCGCCTATTTTATTAAATAAAATGTTCCCTGCAGTATTATCACTTGAACGAACAGCAGCCTCAGCAATTTCTCCTAGTTTCATTCCAGTATCTACATGTTTCTCTGTAACAGGTGAATAATCCACTAAGTCTTCTTTCGTATAGGTGATTACTTCATTTAATGTATCAATTGAGTTTTGCTGTAGTAATACTCCTGCTGCTAAAGCCTTGTAGGTTGATGCGAAGGCAAATCTTTCGTTAGATCGATAAGAAATTGTTTGATTTGTACCAGTATCAATCGCATATACACCTACTCGAGCATCAAATTTTTTCTCAAGTTGAGAGAACTCTTTATGCGTCGCCTGATTTTTATGTTTCACTTGTCCAGTCTTTTCTTTCGCTTCAACTTGCAGTGCCCCTCCTGTAAAAGCTTCTAGGCTTGTAATACTTAAACCTAATATACCAACGCATATTCCTATTTTTAGCATCCTCTTATTTTTCAAAATCATCATTCCTTCCAAATTTTTAGCACCTTTTTATACGTACACATAATAGACAATCACCGAACCAAATTTGTTCCATAAACTAAAAAAATTATAGCTAGTATGAGAGTTATTAACAAAATAAGAGATAGTAGCTACGACGCCTCTATCTCCTATTTCATATTTCATTTTTTACTTATAAATGGCTTTATATGAACAGGTTCTTTCCCTGAGAAAAGTACTCTAATTTTGCTTAGAACTACCTGTACTAGTAGCTTCACCATGTATACGTTGCTGTTTTAAATCAAAGTATACATCTAATACTTCCTTTCCGATTATAGAATTAATTCCATTTTTATCATCATGAAGCCATGGAACTACTACGGAAAATGCTACTTCTGGATTATCATATGGAGCATATCCAACTAACGTTAAGTTGTAACATTCCATACGTTCTCCTTTTGCATTTCTACCAATCGGGTCATCTCCACCATATACAGTTTGGGCTGTTCCTGTCTTTCCTGCTGGTTTATATGGCGTGTTTTTGAAATATTTCACGCCAGTTCCATCACCTTCTTGGAATACCCATCTAAACCCTTCTTTTATCCGATCAATATGTTCTTTCTTCATATCAATTCGATTTAATACGACAGGCTCTATGGAACGTATAACTTTGCCAACCTCTTCTTTTATTGATTGTTCTCGTATTTCTTGTACAATTTGAGGTTGCATTCTATAACCACCATTCGCAATCGTTGAAATATATTGCGCTAATTGCAACGGCGTATACGTATCATACTGACCGATAGAAAAATCTAGTAAAAACCCAGGTTGACTATCTACTTTTCTCGTTTGTCCAATTATTTCATTCGGTAAATCAATACCTGTTGGGACACCTAAACCAAATTGCTTGAAATAATAGCGCATCGTATCAAATGCTCCTTGTTTAATATCCAATGAGCCATTTGGTACGTAATTGACTCCCGCAATTTTTAATGCTGTCTGGAACATGTATACATTCGAAGATACTTGTAAAGCCCGTAAATCATTAATATTACCAAATCCGGATACATTCCACGATTTCTTAGCTTGTGTACCTTTAAATTTCATCGGCGCGTCATAAAATTGATCTCCTGGATGTATTGCCCCTGTCTCATATCCAGTTAATAAAGTAGCACCTTTTACAGCTGACCCTAGCTCATACGAAGTTGTCATGTTTCCTAATGCCAAATCCTCAACCTCTATTTTCCCTTCTTTTTCTACAATCTTTTTGCCTGCCATTGATAAAATTTGTCCGTTATTTGGATTCGTCATGACAACAAAAGCTCGATCGAGCAGTGGCTCTGAACTCTTAAAAGCTCTCAAGTTTTTCTCTATACTTTCTTCAACTTTCTTTTGTAATTCCATATCAATCGTTAATGTTAAACTATTACCACTTTTTCCTTTAGAGATTATTTCTGCGCTAACAATGTTTCCTGATTTATCAGTAATATTTTTCACTTCTTCTTTTGTGCCGTGTAATACATCTTCATATCGTTGTTCAATATAACTTTTTCCAACACGATCATTACGGTTATATCCACGTACTAAATAAGAATCTAAATTTTCTTTCGGTAATCCTTCTTCACTACTCGTAATATTTCCTAATACAGAACGAAATAAATTACCGTTTACATAATTACGTTCCCAATCAACAGTTGCATCTACTCCTGGAAAATTCGCAAGATTTTCGCTTATCCGCGCATACTCTTCATCTGTTACATCTTTTTTAATGATTTGTGGTGTTAGTTGATAACCTGAACTCATTTTACTTTTAATAGCTAACACCTTTAAATCTTCTGCTGTTAATTCTGCTAATTCTACCTCTGTAACACGACCTCTTCTTAAGTCTTCTATTTTTTTATCTAACTCTTTTCCCTCTATACCCTTTTCTTTAAACTTTTCTATATCTTTCTTAGTAATCTTTGTCTCCGCACGTTTCGAATTCAACTGCATCCAAAAATCTTTTTTATCGATATCTGTTAATTTATTTATATCTTGTTTGGGCATTTCAAGTACTTTCGCCAAGTCTTTTGCTGTTTTTAAAATATCTTCATTCGTAATCCCCTTTACCCTTGTATACGTAATTGTGCGAAGAGATTTATTATTAACGACTGTTTTCCCTTCTCGATCTAAAATTTGTCCACGCGGAACTGGAATACTAGTTATTGCATTTTGACTACTTTCTACTTGGTTCTTATAAGCCTCTCCCTCAACGATTTGTACTTTTCCTAGCTGCATAATAATAGCTGAGAATAGTACAAATATACAAAGGAACATTATATTTAATCGAATAGATATATATGTCTTCTGCTTCTTGCCTTTTTGTTCTTTCATAAATCCTCCATTTAATCCTTTCAGGAATTGCTTTAAATACTAAAAGCATTCCTTCTATATTAGATACCGATAATCGGTTATAAATATCGCCTCAATTTTTAGCTTAATCCTTGTAAGCATCCATTCCTTTTCGTTTAGCTACGGAATTAATAACTCTCCCTTCCTGTTTTCTCTCTATTTTTTTGCTGCTTGCATTAGAAGTGCTAAACTGTATAATGACTCTTATTAAACTTACATATAAACGTGCTAGTAATTTTTCATGCTAATTATTCCTTTCTTCATGCTGTAATACTTAATAGACAACCTAAACAATACAGTTGTTCCACATTTACAAAAAAAATAATTAAATATAAGATGAAGTAGGCTACATAAGGGAGGGTTATATGTTACATACAAAAAGATGGAGATTTTTTGCGGTTCTTTCTATTGTAGGTTTGATTTTACTAATTTTATTAAAAATCAACTTCATTTCAATTACTATCGCAACTTCTTCAGCTGAAAGAGGAAAGATTTTTGATCAAAATGGTGCAATACTAGCTACAAATAAGAAAGTTAAGTCTCTATATTGCACTTCTAATGATGAAAAGCTATCGAAACAAGATACATCAAGCACATTAGCTTTTTTCAATCAATTTTCAAGCGAGTTTCAACATGATATTTCTACAGAGAACATAAAATCTCAATTACAACAATCTTGTAAAAAGCAGACTATGAATGGTATACCGTTATACTCTGACATAACTGAGAATGAACTTGCATTTATAAACAAAAACAAACCCAATAATGTAATAATTAAAGATGAATGGATTCGATATTATCCTAAACACGAAATTGGTTCACAGGTAATTGGGTATGTAGAAAATGCCCTGAATTCAAAGCATATGGCTGTTGGAAAAAGCGGGATTGAGCTGCAATATGAAAATGACTTAAAAGGAAAACCAGGTAAAACTCTTATTTTTAAATTGAAAAATAAAAAGTTCTTATGGAACATTCAAAAAGTACAAAAAGGAAAAGATGTACGGCTAGCTTTAGACTCTGAGTTGCAGCAAAAGGCAGAAGAAGCATTAAGATCGCAAATTAAGAAAACACCTGATGCTAAAGCTGGTTATGCTGTAGTGAGCGATGCAAAAACTGGCGCGATTTTAACTATGGTCAACTCGGCAGTTTTTGATCCAAATATATTAAATACACATGTATCTTCTCGAAAAGAAAATATTAAATCTCTTTCGCAAAATAAAGCGATTCAAAAATTAAAGTATGGTGAATCTTATGTAAATATGGCTTCTACTATAAAACCACTTACTATTTTAATTGGATTAAACGAAAAACTTTTTCAACCCGAAGATACTTATTTAGATAAAGGTACTTTTCAGTATGATAATCAAAATAACATTACGAATGCACCTGGAACACCAACAGGTGAGATTACACCGAGGCAGGCTATCATTAATTCATCTAACACATTTATGACAGCAAAAGTAGCTCTGCCCTTATTCAACCAAAATAATGGAAATATAGAAAAAGTGGCACATATATGGACAGATTATTTAATGCAATTCGGCCTACGTTCTAAAACCGGGATT
Source organism: Bacillus sp. EB V-12 (assembly GCF_056158125.1). Taxonomy (NCBI): domain Bacteria; kingdom Bacillati; phylum Bacillota; class Bacilli; order Caryophanales; family Bacillaceae; genus Bacillus; species Bacillus sp. EB V-12. The sequence goes on from NZ_JBUXJL010000009.1 coordinate 194,525, forward strand.
GATTTGCCCTTTGAAGAAGACGGACAATATGAATTCCATCCATCTAATAAATTTGAAAATGGGATTTCTGCTTTATTAAATGCCTCTTGGGGAGGAAATGAAGTGCATACTCCTCTTCAACTCGCTCAATATGCAGCAACATTGGCAAGTAAAGGTGATAAATATAAACCTCAAATCGTAAGTGCGATTATTGGTCAAGATGGTAAGGAAACAAAAAAGTTTAAACCCATTTTAGAAAGTTCAAATCGTTACCCGATGAACTTTTGGAGTGTCGTGCAAGGTGGAATGAGTCAAAATATAGAGGAAATTAAAAAGTTGCCCTTTGACGTCGCAGGTAAAACAGGTATTACAGGTTTTCCAAATGAGCAAGAAAGAATGATAAATCATTCTCTTTTCATTGCATATGCTCCTACTGAAGATCCACAAATTGCTATTTCTGTCGTTATTCCTGGTAGTAATTCCGAAAAAAACATTGCCGCTCTCGTTACATCAGAAATTTTAGAGTACTGGAATACTCTTCAAAAAGAGAATAAAAACAAAGAGGAAGGTTCATTAAAGTGAACCTTCCTCTTTTACCATATAGAATCTATATTTATTATTTTCCATGTACCTTCATTATTCTTTTCGAACATAAATGAATATTTAATATCAGTTAAAACGTACTCTTTCTGTACATATCCAGTATTACCGTTAATTGTCGATATTTTTATATATCCATCATTCTGCACTTTTTCTGGAATCCAAGCTTTTACCATTTCATTAGATACTTCATATAAAACTTGTGATTCTCGCTTTGGTTCTGCTAAAATTTTTGTTTTATTTCCAGTAACAGTTGCATATATAAAATGTGCTTGCTTTCGTTGGTTACTTTCCGTCAATCCACTTGGTACTTTATATATTTGCTTTGTATCATTTGCAAACTCTCCCCCCATTGTAAGGGCGACTTGCAACTCATGAAAAATATCTTCATCAAACTTCAGTTCATCCTTCTTATAACTCTTCCCTTTAAATAGAACTTCATCATTTAACGCTTTGTACAGGTCATTTTCATTTTTTGAGTTCGTACTTTGATATAGTTCATTCATAAATTGTTTTAATGATGGATCTTGAGCAGACTCATCTTTTGTTTTAGGCTTAATTTGTGTACTACTTTGTACTGGTGATTTATTATCATCAAGCCAAGGTTGTTGAACAATGAAAAATAACATTGTACAAACTAAAACAACTACAATAGGTAATGCTTTTTTACGAAATGGTCTTTTATGTTTTACAAAATCCACTTCATTATTTTCGTATATAGACTGCTTTATTTTAGAAATAAATTCTTCTTCATCTTTACGATTCTCCATTGGGCCTTTTTTTATTTTTCTATACCAGTCAGGATTTTGTTTATTGTTCATCACTACTACCCTCCCCTATTAATTTTGAAACCTTACTTCTCGCTCTACTTAATCTCGATTTTACAGTTCCAATGGATACTCCTAACGTTTCAGCCATTTCTTCATAAGATAATTCATATTTTGCATCCAATATGATTATTTCACGGTGCTTTTTAGGTAGCTTTAATACAACTTTCCACACATCATTCATTTCTTCTTGCTTAAAAAATTCTTGTTCTGCCGACTGGGATTGCTTATCGTCACTAAAAAAACCTATTAAAGATATTCTTTTAAAATAAGATGATTTCAAATAGTTTATTGCCGTATTTCTTGTGATTTTTAATATCCACGTTTTAATAGATGACTCCTTTCGAAATGAATTCCAATTTTTAAATACCTTTATAAATACATCTTGCGTAATATCATCTGATAAGTGTGGATCTTTCGTAATAATAAATGAATAATTCCATACATCTTGCCAATAGTCTTTTATAACATCGTCCAGCTCATCATGATTATACTTTTCAATAAACGTCTGTTCCATTTCCACACCTCAAACTTATTTGAATAAACGTAAAACTACCCTCACTTTTATTATGGTTTCAATATATAGACAAGATACAAGTTTCATTTGTTCCATTGTTTATCTTTTTTCAAGCAGAATAATACTACTAAAAAACAAGTAAAGCATACAATGATAAAATTCTACTCATGAAAATCTGTTTTTTGAATTTAACGTAACACTCCACTTGTCCATTTCAACTTGCTATACTCTTTCTATTTACCATTAGCAATGCCAACTTTTCAGAAATGAAAATTAAGATAAGGTATTAACTTTCTAGAGTCGCAGCAAAAAAGCATTCTCGATTAGAAAGAATGCTTTTTTGAAATTTAATTGCTCTATATTCCCCCCAATTTATACCTTTGAGTTAAGCAAACATGTAATAAATGTAGTCAAAAAATTCACCTTATAATTAAGTATTAATTCTGAAATACATGTTTTACTTTTTCACCTGGAACGTTACTTCCTCCTCTTCCTTTTACATCTTCAATCATCATGGTAACAATCATGTCTGGCGCATTTGCATCGAAAGCTGCGAACCATCCCAGTTCTTTTCCTTCTGCTTCTTTCGACTCTTTCAGTTCTGCTGTACCAGTTTTACCAGCAAGCGTAACACCATCAACCTTTGCAATTCTCCCTGCGCCATCAGGGTCATTAATGACTTTGATTAATGCACTCTTTAATATGTCTTGATTCTTTTTAGAAACCACATTTTCTTTCCAATTCCCCGCTACTTTTGCTTCTTTTAAAAGATGTGGCGACGGAATATTCCCTTCATTCACAATCGGTGCATATGTTAATGCTAAATGAAGTGGTGTCATTAATACTTGTCCTTGTCCATAGCCTGTGTCTGCTAGTTGGATATCGTTTCTTATCCCATCTCTTGCAATGATTGAAATAGGAAATTCGTATTCGATTGGTAATTTTTCATGAAAACCGTATTTCTTCAGTTCATTTACATACTGATCTTTTCCTATTTTCAAAGCTTGTTGAGCAAAATAAATATTATCAGAGTACTTCATTGCCTTATCAAAATCAATTGGACTTGCATCCTTCACACGCGTTACATAGTAATTTCCCCAAGATGAATCTTTTGTCCACTTCAATCCTTGAATTTTAAATTCTTCCTTCGGATTTATTGTGTTTGTTTCCAAACCAATTGCACCTGTGATCGTTTTAAATACGGAACCTGGTACAATTGCTTGTGTAAAGCGATTCGTCATTGGTAGTTTCGAGTCGTTACTCCATGCTTCTCGTTGGGCTTTCGATGCTCCTCTAACTATTATATTTGGATTATAAGCAGGGCTACTTACAAGTGCGATTGTTTCACCTGTTTTAGGATTAATCGCTGCACTAGACCCTGCTTCAGTTTTCATCTCATTAAAGATTTTTTCTTGAATTGCAGCATCAATTGTTAACGTAACATTTTCTCCTTCTTTTGCTTCTTTTTTTGCTACGTTTTTAATCTCTTTCCCATTCTCATCTTCTATAAATACGCGTCCACCCTTTTCACCACGCAATTTATTTTCTAACACTTTCTCTAAACCGGTCTTACCTACTAAATCATCTGCCTGATAACCTTGTTTTTGAAGTGATTTTAACTCCTCCGCATTCACCTTTCCTATATATCCAGTTAAGTGTGCCGCTGCTTCACCTAATGGATACGTACGAATATTTACTGGGCGAGATGAAACTCCTTCTAATTCAATATAATCATTCTGTCTGGTTCCCTCTTTTAAAATACCAATTGGTACAAAGGAGTCTGGTTTTATCCATTTTGCTGTGAGTTTTTGTTCGACCTCTTCTATAGACATATCAAGTAATTGTGCTACTATTTCTTTCGTTTGCGCTGCTGTTTCGCCTAGTTTCTCTGGAATAATTCCAACCTCAGTCGCTTTACCATTCGTTGCAAGCCCTTTTCCATTTCGATCATATATTTCTCCGCGTTTTCCTTGCTCTATTTGCATACGTACTTTGTAATCTTTTTTCATACCTTGGAAGATGAAGTCTGGTGTCCAATCTATTTTCCAAGACTCTTTATCTTTCACAAGTTTTGCTTCATGGATGAATGAAACTGGTCCTACATCCGTATCCATCTTAACTTCAAAAAGAAAAAGCTCTTTATCTTTCGTATTCTCTCCTTTCATTTTAACTTTTAAATTATTAGCTCCAATCCCCTCATAGATTTTTTGATATTTTTCTGTGAATTCTTTTTTAGAAATCGATTTTTTGGCATGATCTGATAAATGATCATACATATTTACAAACTTTTTATCATTCCATAAATTAATATATTCTTCAAATGCTTGTTTTGGCGGTTCGTTTTTATTACATCCTACCAACATAACTGCGAAACAAATGAAAAACAGCATCCATAATTTTTTCAATTCAATCTTCTCCCTTAATTAAAAATCATTATTCCTTTCTTAATTTATTAAATAAAAAATGTTTCAACGCTTAATAGACATTGTAAGTAATGACATTGTTCCATATTTACAAAAAATTAATATCTATGTTCATTTTAATACAAAAAAGCAGGCATAAATATATGCCTGCCTTCCGTTCCCAAAATCAATTACACCTAAAACAACGTGTGGTTAACCAAATCCAGATACTCTTCTACACCCTATTTTTTACTTTTCTAAAATAATTCCTGCTATTTCATTAGCATATTTTTTAGAGTCAAATCCATCATAGTTACTTAGTACTACAACAGTCAAATATTCTTTTAGAAACCGCATGAAGTATGAACGATAACCTGCCCAGCTACCTGAATGTTCCAAGTATCGACAGTTAAAACCTTCTGCAAGCCTTAGCCCAAAAGCATAATCTTCATTGTCAATAATCGTTTCCCCAGTTGGAGAAATTTCCAGGCCTATTTCGCTCATTCTTTTAACAAGTTCTTTTCCGCCAACGGTACCCGTAGTTAAATTTTCTCCCCACTTTACCAGGTCTTCGACTGTTGCATGAACTGCCCCATCACCTGTATGTTCCCAAGGGCTTTCATAGACCATATATGCTCCTTGTTCATTCTTTGAATACCCCCTAGCAATTGATATAGTAGTTGGGTAGCAATCTACAATTGTTGTGTCTTTCATATTTAAAGAATCAAAAATACGTTCTTTTGCAAACTGACGTAAAGACTTCCCGCTTACCTTCTCTACCACCAATGACAATAAAAAATATCCTGTATTGCTATACTCAAATTTTGTGCCAACAGGGAACCTTGCAATTTGATGACCATTAAGGTGTTTTAGCGATTGTTCCACAGTTAGTATATCAGTAAATTTAATATTTTCTGCTTGAGCCAATTCCATATAATCAACTAGTCCGCCAGTATGATGAATTAGATGCCTCAATGTTACTGGTTCAGCATATGTTCCTATAGAAGGGACAAACTTTACAATTGAATCATCTAAACTCAATCTTCTCTCTTGTTCTAAGAGTAATATAGAAAACGCTGTAAATTGTTTAGAAACTGAGGCGATATTAAAAACGCTCTTTGTGGTTATCGGTAGATTTTCCTCTATAGAAGCTAAGCCAACTGCACCTTTATACGTTACTCCGCTATCAAAACTAGCAATATATGCAAAGCCAGGAGCTTTTGGTGAAAACTTTTTTAATAATTGTTTAATCAATGTATGCGTCTTTTCATTATATGTATTATTCACCTTAATCACATCCCCTTCTCTTTGAATGGTTAGGAATACAATAAAAAATACTATATATATAAAATGTCAAATTCTCCTTTCAAAATTTAAACTTTTTAATGCATTATGCCAAGTACTAAAGGAAAGCAAAAATTATTAAAGAAATTAATAGTCTACCTTAGGATTGCTCTTAACAGGTTAAAAGCTTTTACAAACAAATTTTAGCAAACAATGTCTTCCCCCCTCTTTTTTTATGACAGTTTTTTGATTGGAATGAAAGCCAATAGAATTAATTATTGAAATATACAAAAAATCTTAATATAAACAATATTTTACAGCACTTCTTCTATAACGTAAATATTCATTTTACTTTATTTTCCACATAACAAAATATTCTACTTGAGAAATTATTGTTCCGTGGAAATTTTTTCTTTTTCACCAAATGGAAGAAGAATCCTGACTGTTAGCGCTTTTCGTATTACTCAAACCTGATAACAAGCATGCGTTCTCCGTCAAGTGTACTTCAGCAAAAGTACTAAATCCTGGAGTGTCACCTGTATGCCTCCCAATCGGAACACAGGTTGGAAGCTTAGTTTCATCCTTATAAATAAAAAAATAGGGGGAGTCTATCGTGACAGACCCCTTCTAAAAAAAACAATGATTATATACATATTGGAAATAAATTTATTTTACTAATAGTGAATATTCACCATTTTTATCATCAAATTTATACACATTCAGATAATATTTCCCTGGTTTCGCTACGAATTTTCCCTTTATAGTATTTCCTTCATCTTCACCACAAGCTACGTAATTTTGCATGTCTGATTCATGATAAAGTACCCATGTCATCCCAATATTTTGTTCATTTACCACAGAAATCTCTACTTCTTTTGGATCTGTAACATTAAACGTATAAACATCTGTTTGATCAGGAGTAATCAGATTTCCTTTTACAAGTTTATTAAACGGGAGTACCTTCTCCTCTTCAAGGGATTCACCTGTTTGCGGATCTTGTTTTACAGTAATTTTTGTTTGTTCTTTACTTTCTTTA